>NZ_CP140772.1:4800000-5440833 GCF_037893185.1 Chitinophaga sp. 180180018-3
GCCAGAAATTGATATCGTCTCTGGGCTTTGGTATTTTTGTATTTATTTTCCTGTTTGCATTCCAGCCATTTGGGTTATCTGTTTTCCCCGCCGGAAAATTAGCGTTTATCTGTTTGGGTTATGGAGCAGTTACGCTGGCGGTGATGTTTGCCTGTGTAAGCGGCGTGCCGGCATTGCTACCGCGGTTATTCAATGAATCCACCTGGACGGTGGGCCGGCAGATAGGCATGATGCTGCTGACCATCTTCTTTGTTACCATAGGTAATTTCCTGTATTCAGGCACATACCTGCGGGCAGATTTCAGCGTCCGGATCATGTTGTACTTTGGAGTGATTACTACCGCCATTGGTATCTTCCCGCTAACGGTACTGGTGTTGTACCGGCAATTGAAATGGCAGCGGCAATATAACAGGGAAGCCGCCCTTATCAATATGCATGTGCAGGAGAAAAAGCAGCAGGAACCGGAACAGCTTGCGCCAACGTCCGGCAACCAGATCCGCATAACAGCGGACCAGGCGAAAGACGATCTCACCCTGGCCGCAGATCAGCTGACCTGTATCGAAGCTGCCGACAATTATATCCGGGTATTTTATGAAAGCGAGGGTGCCATGAAGCAGGTGCTTCTACGGGGTACGTTAAAAAAAGCCGTCGAAAGTCTGAACAGTCATCCGTTTTTTTTCCGCTGTCACCGTACCTACCTGGTAAATCTTGATAAGGTAGAACAGATCAGCGGCAATGCGGCGGGGTATAAACTACAGCTGAAGCTGCTGCCCATAGAAATACCTGTTTCCCGAAATCTGCACCGGGAGCTAACAGAGCGGCTAAGATAGCTTTGCTATTCACCCCTTCACCCCTTTTGCCTTTTCCATTCACCCCTAAGGCCCGATGGTGGCCCCTTTTGAAAAAATAAAACAACAGGCAGGCCGACTTTTGCAGAAACGATTCACTGTATGCAACACCTGTTTCAGATCTTTCTGATCCTTCACATTGCCGGCGGCACCCTGGCGCTGATCACCGGCTCATTTGCTTCGCTGACCCAAAAAGGAGGAAAAGCTCACCGGCTCAATGGCAAACTCTTCGCCGCCGGGATGACGATAGTTTTTATTACCGCCGTGGTGATGTCGTTACTCAAATCCCTGACCTTTTTATTAATGGTGGCATTTTTCAGTTATCACCAGTTATTGAGAGGTTACCGGGTGTTGTATCTGAAAAAATTACACCTGGGGATGCGTATGGCCTGGCCGGATTACCTGATAAACGGGGTGGGTGGCATCTTTAATGCCTGGCTCATTGTATGGGGTGTGCTGGTGGCCACCGGACCGCACCCCGCTATGGGATATGTGGCTATTTCGTTTGGAGTTATCGGTTTTCAGAGCGCCATAAGGGACGTGCGTAAATTTTATGTTCCTCCGAAAGAAAAACAACATTGGTACTTTACACATATCACGGGGATGGGAGGGGCTTATATAGCTACTATTACGGCTTTTCTTGTCGTAAATGTGCATTTTCTGCCAGGGCTGGTGGTATGGACGGCTCCGACGCTGGTGGGGTTGGCATTGATCAATGTTACGGTAAGAAAATACCGGAAGAAATTAGGAATAGGGAATGAAGAATGAAGAAACAGAGCGAGGGCCTAAGCGAGTAAATAAATAATTTAATTACTCGCTTAGGCCCTCGCTCTGTTTCTTCATTCTTCATTCTATATTCTTAATTCTATACGCGCATCTCCTTGCCCCGCTGATCAGATGATCCACACGCTTAACGCTGGCATCGGGCCCCAGCACATCCCTGAACGTTTCCAGCTCCGACTTGCAGAATCCCTGGCAAACAGTAGCCGCGGCACATATCGGGCAATGGTTCTCTATCAGCAAAAAGCCTTCCTCATCACTTTCAGCATACGCCATATATCCTTCCCCGTTTCTCAGCTCCGCCAGTGTTTTTACTTTGTCTTCCAGATCAGCTGCTCCCTTCATCGCCAATTGATACTTCGCCTTCGCATCTTTTGCATTGGCTTCAATCACGGCCTGCAATCCCTGCTCGCCAAACAACTCCCTGGTTTTCTGGATCAGCTTCACCGTAAGATCCGCATGGGTATCAGGAAAACGGGAATTCCCCGCCGCGGTAAGCGACCATATCTGCTGAGGACGGCCACGTCCTTTTACCTCCGTAGTTGCCTCTACCAGCCCTTCATTAGATAACTTCAACAATTGGAAACGGGCGCCCTCTGTTGTTACTTTCAACTCTTTCGCCAATGCTGTCAGGGGTTGTGGCCCATTTGCCTTCAATATCCTCAAGGCCTTTTCGTTATCAGGAAAACTATTAATCATAATAAACAAAGCGTTTATTTGGTTTATTATTGCTAAGTTATTACTTTTGGGTCATAATTAGAAATATCAAACATTAACCAGACAATTATAAGTTATGTTACATCAACTTCCCGCGCTTCCATATGCATACAGCGCATTAGAACCTCACTTCGACACCACTACCATGCAGATACACCACGACAAACACCACCAGGCATACGTGGATAATCTGAACAAAGCGATAGCCGGTACTGAACACGAAAATAAAACATTAGACGAACTGGTAGCACAGGCAGGCAGTATTAGTGTAGCTGTACGCAACAACGGAGGTGGCCACTGGAACCACAGCTTCTTCTGGAAAAGCCTCTCTCCCAATGCCGGCGGCACGCCTGCCGGCGAGCTGGCAACAGCCATCAACACTACATTCGGCTCGTTCGAAGCATTCAAAGAAAAGTTCAATGCTGCCGGCGTAACCCGCTTCGGCTCGGGTTGGGCATGGCTGATAGTGAAAGACGGCGCTCTTGCCATTACTTCTACTCCTAACCAGGATAATCCCCTGATGGATGTTGCTGAAATAAAAGGTACGCCTATCCTGGGCGTGGATGTATGGGAACATTCTTATTACCTCAAATATCAGAACAGGCGTGCTGAATACCTGGCTGCCTTCTGGAACCTGGTGAATTGGGAAGCGGCAGCACAACTCTATTCCAATATCAAGAAAGCTTAGTCCATGAAACATCTGATATATTTCAGTACAGCAGGCCTGGGGCTGGCATTACTGGGTAGTTGCGGGCAGCAGCAACCCGTAAGTAATGCTGCCCCACAGCCCTACCCTGTTACTACGCTGACGCCTGCAGCAACACAGCTGCATATGGACTATCCCGCCACCGTTCGCGGTCAACAGAATATCGAGATCCGGCCCAAAGTAGATGGCTATGTAGCGCAGATACTGGTGGATGAAGGCGCCAGTGTAAAAAAGGGGCAGCTGCTTTTTAAAATCAGCGCGCCCCAATATGAACAGGAAGTAATCACTGCCCAGGCTGCCATTAAAAGTGCAGAAGCTGCCGTTAACAACGCCAGCATGCAGGTGCGTAAAACACTGCCACTGGTGAAAAAAGAGATCATCAGCGAATTTGATCTGGAAGCTGCACAACTGGCACTCCAGGCGAAGGAAGCAGCGTTGGCCCAGGCGAAAGCCGCTTTACAGAATGCAAGAGTGAACCTGGGGTATACCACTATTTACAGTCCGGCCGATGGCGTAATAGGTAGTCTGCCTTATAAAATCGGGAGTCTTGTTAACAGTAGCAGTGCCCAGCCACTCACCATGCTTTCCGACATCTCCAATATACATGCTTACTTTTCTTTTACAGAACAGCAATTCCTGGAACTGATCAGCAGCGCAGGGCATACCACTACGGAAGAGGCGCTGAAAAAAATGCCTGCGGCGGAATTGGTGCTTGCTAACGGTAACGTGTATACGGAGAAAGGGAAAATAGAAGCAACCGGAGGACAGATCAACACCGGTACCGGCGCTATCAGCATGCGGGCCACGTTCTCCAATAAAGCAGGACTGATTCACAGCGGCAGCAGCGCTACCATCCGCATCACGCAACCAGTCAGCAATGCGATGATGGTACCGGCAAAAGCAACTTACGAGATGCAGGGAAAGAAGTTTGTTTTCACCGTCGATACATCGGGAACAGCCCATGTCACTGAGATACAGGTGGGCGCCCTTCCTGCCGGGGATGCTTTTATTGTTACCAGTGGATTAAAAGCCGGCGACAGAATCATCACCGAGGGAATTGGCTCACTCAAAGAAGGAGATAAAATAAAACCAGTAGCACACGCAGTCACCGCCGCCCGTTAAGCATTTCCGGGCAGCTGTAAAAATATGCCGGTATCAGTAGCCGCTGGTACCGTAGCTACTGCTTTGTCTTGTTAAAATCAATTATATGCTAAGGAAATTTGTCGATAACCCGGTGCTGTCTACCGTCATCTCGATCATCATTGTCATACTTGGGCTACTGGGTCTGCTCTCCCTGCCCATTTCACAATACCCCGAAATTGCGCCGCCCACTGTAGAAGTAGCTGCCGCTTACCAGGGCGCTAACGCCGACGTAGTGATGAAAAGTGTGATCATTCCATTGGAAGAGCAGATCAATGGTGTAGAGCACATGACCTATATGACTTCCAAAGCCAGCAACGATGGTACTGCTGTGATCACGGTGAACTTCGAGCAGGGAACAGACCCCGACCTTGCCGCCGTGAACGTACAAAACAGGGTATCCAAAGCCACCGGTCTGATGCCGGCGGAAGTAATCAAAACTGGAATCACTACTACCAAAAAGCTGAACAGCGAGATATTGGGATTCCTGTTGTACAGTGAAAATAAATCGTACAACGAAAACTTTCTTGATAACTACATGCGCATCAACATTGTGCCGGAGCTGAAAAGGATTTCCGGCGTTGGGGATGTGCAGATATGGAGTGATCAGGCTTATTCCATGCGCATCTGGCTGAAACCCGATGTCATGGCTTCGCACGGACTGGTGCCTGACGACGTGACAGCTGCGCTCGCAGAGCAGAATATTGAAGCAGCACCGGGGAAGCTGGGAGAAAACAGTAAGAAAACATTCCAGTATGTATTAAAGTATACAGGCCGCCTGGAAACGCCCGGCCAGTTTGAAAATATTGTGATCCGGGCTACGAACGACGGGCAGCTGCTTCGCCTCAAAGATGTGGCTAAAGTAGAGCTGGGCGCATTCAACTATGCCTCTGATCTTACTGCACAGGGTTATCCTTCGTCAGGAGGCGCAGTTAGCCAGACAGCCGGCTCCAATGCCCACGAGATTAACAAACAGATCGAAAAAGTACTGTCGAAAGCGAAAGCCGATTTTCCTCCGGGTGTAAAGCTGGCCACCTTTATCAACGTGAACAGCTTCCTGGATGCTTCCATTGCCAAGCTGGTGCAAACCATCTTCGAAGCCTTTATCCTTGTATTTATCGTGGTATTTATCTTCCTGCAGGATTTCCGTTCTACACTGATACCGGCTATTGCCGTACCGGTGGCTATTATCGGAACATTTTTCTTCCTGAAGATATTTGGATTTACCCTGAACCTGCTGACGCTGTTTGCGTTGGTACTGGCCATCGGGATAGTGGTCGACGATGCCATTGTGGTGGTAGAAGCAGTACATGCAAAAATAGATCAGGGCGCACGATCGGCCAGGAAAGCGACGCTGCATGCCATGAGTGAAATCAGCACCGCTATCGTTTCCATTACCCTGATCATGTCGGCCGTATTTGTGCCCGTAACATTCATCACCGGTTCGGCAGGTGTATTTTATAAACAGTTTGGTCTGACGCTGGCAGTGGCCATTATCATTTCTGCGGTGAATGCGCTCACGCTTAGCCCTGCACTGTGTGCGCTGTTGCTGAAACCACATAATGCGCAGGAAAAAGCCGGGCGGCAGCCGTTATTACATCGCTTCTATAGCGTGTTTAACGCGGGTTTCGCCGCACTAACGGCAAGGTATATACGTATTATTAAATTATTTGCCGCCCGCAAGTGGCTGGCGCTGGGTAGCATTGCATTGTTCACCGGGGTGCTGGTATTTTTAATGAAGACAACACCAACCGGGTTTGTGCCTAATGAAGACTCCGGCGCCATTTACGGCGATATAATATTGCCACCGGCATCAACGCTGGAACAAACGATGAAGATAGCCGACCAGGTAGACAGTATTGCACGTGCCATGCCCGAAGTAGCCGTTTCTTCCCGGCTGGCAGGTATGAACCTGATCAGCGGTACGGGAGGCTCCTATGGCGCTATTTTCATTGCGTTGAAACCCTGGAAAGAAAGAACAAAGCCGGGGCAGGATATCAACAGTCTTGTAGGAAAATTATTTCAGCAAACAGCCGGGATCAAAGGGGCGAATATTATCTTCTTCGCTGCGCCAACGCTGCAGGGCTTCGGCAACAGCAGCGGATTTGAAGTACAGCTGCAGGACCGCACCGGTGGCAGCTACAAGGATTTCGGCACTACCGTGAATAAATTCATGGTGCAGCTGAACAGCCGGCCGGAGATTATGTACGCCGCCACGCCATTCAATACCAACCTGCCGCAATACGAAGTAAAAGTAGATGCAGCCCGCGCCAAAGAAGCAGGAATAGATGTAAATGGTTTATTACGTACCCTGCAGGGATATCTTGGAGGAATCTATGCATCAGATTTCAACCGGTTTGGAAAGCAATATAAAGTACTGTTGCAGGCCAACCCGGATTACCGATCGGAAGAAGCTGATCTGAATAAAATCTTCGTACGCAACAACAAAGGAGAAATGGCGCCGGCATCGGCGTTCATCACCTTAACGAGAACCAGCGGTCCGGAGTTCATCAACCGGTTCAACCTGTATACCTCTGCGGCGGTAACCGGCGCACCGAAAGCCGGCTATAGTTCCGGCGATGCCATCAGGGCCATTCGCGAGGTAGCAGCACAAACGCTGCCCAGAGGTACCAGCTTCGATTTCAGCGCGCTTACCCGCGAGGAGATTTCCAGCGGTAATCAAACTCTGCTCATCTTCGGACTATGCCTGGTGTTTGTATACTTCCTTCTGAGCGCACAATATAAGAGCTATATACTTCCGCTTGCGGTGTTGTTATCGTTGCCGATAGGACTGGCAGGCGCCTTTATCTTCGCACGCATCGCCGGGCTGGATAATAATATCTTCCTGCAGATCAGCCTGATCATGCTCATAGGACTGCTGGCAAAAAACGCCATTCTGATAGTAGAATTTTCGTTGCAGCGACGACACAGCGGATTAAGCCTGCTCCGCGCAGCTATCTCAGGAGCCGCAGCCCGCCTGCGTCCTATTCTGATGACCTCCTTTGCATTCATTTTCGGATTGATGCCGCTGATGCTCGCATCCGGCGTGGGCGCACTGAGTAACCGGTCTATCGGTACCGCAGCAGTAGGTGGGATGCTGATAGGTACGGTGTTCGGGATATTCGTCATCCCTACCCTGTTCATCATATTCCAGGCCATACAGGAACGTGTAGGCAAACAATCCGTAAAAGCTGAAGAAGAGGAACTGACAGAAGAACTGGCGATATAATTTTTAATGATCAAAGCAGATAATAATGAACATCAGATATAAATGGCTGGCGGCACTCGCATTACTGGCAGTCTCCTGTAAGGTAACCCAACCATACCAACAGCCGGATCCCGGGCCGGCGGCATTGTACCGCGATCATGTTGGCAACGATACCAACAGCATCGCCACCCGGCCGTGGCAGTATTTCTTTACAGACAGTTTACTGCAACAACTGATAAATCGCGGTATCAACGAAAACCTGGATCTGAAAATAGCCATGCAACGCATTGCGGCAGCCCAGGCGGCATTCAGACAAAGCAGGCAGGCATTTCTTCCGGACCTGAATGCGACTGCCTCCGTAAAGCAATCACGATTGGCATTCCCGCAGGGGTTCGGACTGATCAATACCGCCACGCAGTACGACGCCGGACTAACTGCCAGCTGGGAAGTGGATATATGGGGCAAACTCCGTAGCAGCAAAAAGGCGGCCCAGGCAGCCCTGCTGAGTACAATAGCCGGCAGGCAGGCCGTACAAAGCAGTCTGATCGCTGATATCGCCGGAACGTATTACACGCTGCTGGCACTGGACGAGCAGCTGCGGGTACTGCAACAAACCCTCGCCAACCGGAACGAAGATGTAAACAGTATGCGCGATCTGAAAGCTTCCGGTATTGTGAATGGCGCTGCTGTGGTACAAAGCGAAGCCAATCAATATGCGGCAGCAGTGGCTATCCCTGATGTAAAGCGGCAAATCAGGGAAACAGAAAACGCCCTGAGCATACTGCTGACACTGCCTCCGGGGGCCATCCGGCGCAGTGCGCTGCCAGCCCAGCAATTGCCCGGCAATCTATCTACCGGTATACCCGCCCAACTCCTTAGCCGGCGGCCCGATGTACAAGCGGCAGAACTGCTGTTCCGTAATACATTTGAACAGACCAACGTAGCCCGTACTGCCTTCTATCCCAGCCTGAACATCACTGCCTCCGGTGGATTTTCGAGCTTCGATTTCGCCAAATGGTTCACCAGCGACGGACTGTTTGCCAATATCATTGGCGGCATCACACAACCAGTTTTCAACAAGGGATTGAATAAGGCCCGTCTTGCAACCGCGCAGGCCCAACAACAGGAAGCCCTGTACAATTTCAGTAAAGTTATGCTGGCTGCGGGAAAAGAAGTATCTGATGCGCTTTATTCTCTCGAATCAGTAACAGAAAAAAAAGAAAACCGGGAAAAGCAACTGGCGTCACTGGAGAAGGCGGTCGACTTTACCAAAGAATTGTTGCGCTACAGTTCTACCACCAACTACACCGATGTACTGACCTCAGAACAAAATCTACTCAACGCACAGATTGGTAAGATCAACGATCAGTTACAGCAATGGCAGGCGGTGATTGCATTGTATCATGCAGTGGGTGGAGGCGCCAATTAAAGTGGACTACCTGCCATATCCAATCTGGCACCCTGGAGGATCCAGGCAAGGGTTTACCTTTACCACATTTAAACCAGCTACAACATGAACGTACAGGTACAAAAGCAAAAGGCGGAGCAATTCAGGGCATTACATCATACAGGGAAAATATTACTGCTGCCCAATGTATGGGATTACATCAGTACCCGGCTGGTGGCCCATTGCAACCTGCCGGCGATTGCTACCGCCAGTATTGCCACTGCATTGGCGAACGGATATCCCGATGGCGAAGCCATACCGTTCGGCCGATTGCTGGAAGTAGTACGCAGTATCGTACAGGCCGCCGGTGAGCTTCCTGTGACAGTGGATATTGAAAGGGGATTTGCCGGATCACTGCCGGAGTTGCAGCACAACATTGCTCAGCTCATCACGGCAGGAGCGGTAGGTATTAATATAGAAGACAGCGATGCCGGCCATCAGCATCTGACGCCTGTTGCCGTACAATGCGAAAAGATATCTGCCATCCGGGATGTGGCCCGGGATATGGGAGTACCGTTATTCATCAATGCGAGAACAGATGCTTTCATTTCGGCTAATGTCAGCGATCCGGTGGAAGAAAGTATCCGGCGGGCGGACGCCTATGCCGGGGCAGGCGCCGACGGCGTATTTCCCATCAGGATTGATACGTATGAAGCTATAACGGCCATCACTACACGAACTTCATTACCTGTGAATGTATTAATGATACCACCGGTAGCTGATCTGAAAAAGCTGGAGGCAGCGGGTATAGCCCGGGTGAGCTTTGGGCCCAGGTTATTCAGTCTTGCGCTGACCAATATGAAAGAAGCCGTAGAAGCGCTGCTCCAGGGCGAAAGCCAGGCCTTTTCGGAACGAACATTACTGCCACCCGACGCGCTGCACCAGCTGCTGTAAGAAAACTCGTAAGACATAATGCTATGAATAGTTTTTCCTGCGGGTAAAATGGGATTAATTGTATATTTAGTCCTCATATCTTTACTCATTTTCATGAAATACACTACTCTGGGCAAATCTGGCCTTATCGTATCCAAACTATCCTTTGGCGCCATGACCTTCGGCAGCGATCCATCCATGCCAAGCGTTTACAAAGTTTCGGAAACCGACGCCAACGCGATGGTTGGCAAAGCGCTCGACAGCGGGATTAATTTCTTTGATACAGCCGACGGCTATGCCGGCGGGCAATCAGAGCTCATGTTGGGCAAACTGCTGGCGCCACGGCGTCAGGAGGTAATTATTACCACCAAGGTTGGGTTCCGGACGGGACAGCCGATAACACAGGCGGGGCTGTCGCGCCGGCACATATTGTACTCCTGCGAGCAGAGCCTGAAACGACTTGGCACCGACTACATTGATCTGTACGTCCTGCACAAGGAAGATCCTTACACACCGCTTGAAGAAACGCTGGCTGCGCTGGACGACCTCGTTAAAGCGGGCAAGGTAAGATACGTGGGATTCTCGAACTGGTCGGCCTGGAAAGCGGCCGTGGCCCATCAGATGCAGCTGCACAACGGCTGGAGTTCATTCGTTAATGCACAGCTCAACTACTCACTGGTAGGTCGCGATGCGGAACACGACCTGATACCGTTCATGCAATATGGCGGATTAGGCATGACCGTGTGGAGCCCGTTAGCCAGTGGCTTTCTGAGCGGCAAGTACACCCGCGAAAATCTGAAAGATGAAAACAACCGGCTGTCGGGTTTCGATTTGATCCCTACCGATAAGGAACATGGTTTCCGGATCATTGAAAAGATCCGGGAAATAGCACCTGCCTATAACGCCACCGTGGCGCAGGTATCACTGGCATGGCTACTTAGCAAACCTGTTGTATCCAGTGTCATTATCGGTGCTTCTAAAATGCATCAGCTCGAAGATAATCTGAAGGCAGCGGATGTGGAGTTATCTGCCGCAGATGTAGCCACATTGGATGAAATATCCCGTATAGCTGCGCCGTACCCACATTGGTTTAATCAGATGCTGGTGGATCCGGTGCATAAGGAAAGAATTACGAATTAGGAATTACGAAATAGAGCGAAGGCCTTAGCGAAAGGTCTTCGCTCTATTTCGTAATTCGTAACTCTTTCCCGCTATTTCAGCTTCCATTTTTCTACAATCTGCGCATTGAAACCTTCTCCTTCTTTAGGATTAGGAGTGCCTTTACCGGTAGTAATCAGGCTACGCAGGCTGTTGTTGACGTAGTTGCTCCAGGCGTCGAAGCAGACATGGTAGCATTCATAGTCCGGCACCAATCCCCAATGGGTAAAACGGACGGCCGTTTTGTTATCTTCCCGGAAGATGTCAAAAGTGATACGGGTATCCGTCCATTCAGTTTTATCCTCTACAAAACTGAAATAGTTATTTAACACCCGCCAGGTAACTTTTTCCTCCGGAACCACTTCCTCGAGTTTCACTTTACAGATATGAACATCTTTATAGTGGTACAGGAACACATCGTTGAGTTCCGCGGTACCGCCATCAATTTCTTCAGACCACCATCCGCGAACATTGGTAATGGCGTCGAATGCCTGCCGGGGTGTCTGATCCACTAAAATAGTGGTAGTAAAATCCTGGTTATTCATGGTTATAAACAATTTAAAAACAGATGAATATCATTACAAAAGTAGCGACCTCCTCATTAATAAAAAGGGTGTAAAACAGACTTTTTAGAGGGGCGTTTCGGACCTGTTAAAATATCTACCTTTGGTTAAAAAACTCCGATGCAACATCTTACTATCGTTGTCCCGGAAGGGAGGAACAACTTAAGCAGCATTAGCGGTACTTACGAGATACTAACACGGGCCAATGAGTACCATAAGCAAAATGGTAAAGATAAAACGGCGTTATTCAGGATTGAACTGGCAGGCACATCGAAGCATGTGGAGTACGGTGATGGATTGTTTACCGTGCATCCGCATACCAGCATATCAGCTATCAAGAAAACCGACCTGGTAGTCATTCCATCGCTAAGCCATAACTACCAGCTGGGCATCCAGGAAAATAAAGCGTTGATTTCATGGCTGGCAAAGCAATATAAGGGCGGTGCAGAAATAGCAAGTATCTGTACCGGCGCCTACCTGCTTGCTGCAGCAGGATTACTGGACGGAAAAAGTTGCTCCACGCACTGGAACGAAACTGAAAAATTCCGAAGTATGTTCCCCAAAGTGAATCTGCAACCGGACAAACTGATCACCGATGAAAACGGGATCTACACTAACGGTGGCGGCTACTCGTTTCTGAACCTGATGCTCTATCTTGTAGAGAAAAAATACGACCGGCAAACTGCGATCTATTGTTCCAAGATCTTCCAGATCGAAATAGACCGGCAAAGCCAGTCGACCTTCATCATATTTAAAGGGCAAAAGTTACACGACGATGAACTGGTAAAAGAAGCACAGACCTATATAGAGCAAAATCTTCATGAAAAAATATCTGTTGAACAGTTGTCGGCTATGTTTGCCATTGGCAGGCGGCACTTCGACAGGAGATTCATCAAAGCTACGGGCAACACCCCCCTGGAATATCTGCAGCGGGTAAAAATAGAATCCGCCAAAAAAGCATTTGAAACGAGCCGCAAGTCGGTTAATGAAGTAATGTATGATGTTGGTTATTTAGATGTAAAGGCATTCCGGGAAGTGTTCAGGAAGATCACGGGATTGTCGCCCCTGGAGTATAGGAGCAGGTATAATGCGGCGTTTAGTATTGCGAATTGAGAATATGAAATTTATGCTAATTTACTTAGTAATCGTATATTTGTGCTATGTATTATAGAAGGAAACTAACACTGGCTTTATTGCAAAAATTTGGAGGTACTTTAGGCAAAACCAGCTTTCAAAAGCTTATGCTACTGTTGACCAAACAACAAGAACGCCCGGATTACCATTTTGTTCCTTATAAATACGGTTGCTTTTCTTTTCAGGCCATGGCTGATATATCCACTATGGAAAAGTATGAGCAGGTGGCGCAAGACAGTCACGGAATAAGAAAAACTGATACAGCCGATTATATCATCCAATTAAAGGAGAATGATCAAAAAGCATTAAATCAATTATTCCTGTTACACGGCAAGAAGAACTATAAAGATTTAATTAAATACACTTATAACAAATATCCGTTTTACGCAATTAATAGTGAAATTGCAGATAGATATCTTACCGAAGACGACTTAAAAATAGTTCGTCAGCATAGGCCCCAGAGTAATCACACTATTTTGTATACTATTGGATATGAAGGTATTACTTTGGAAGAATACTTAAATAAACTTATCGTAAAAGATGTTAAAGTATTAGTGGACGTGAGAAACAACCCACTCAGTATGAAATATGGCTTTAGTAAAAGCCAGCTAGTGAACTCCTGTCGGAGTGTAGGGATAGAGTATATCCACATCCCGGAGGTTGGAATTGTTTCAGAACAAAGGCAAGAGTTAAAATCACAAAAGGATTATGACAATCTATTTGCTAAATATTGTCAGGTTAATCTGCCTAGTACTTTAACTGAACAAAAACAAATTCTGCAACTACTGAAAAGTAAGGCCCGAATTGCTCTTACCTGCTTTGAAGCAAATATCTGCCAATGTCATAGAAAACATCTGGCAGAAGCAATAACCCGGTTGCCCCAATGGAATTATGAGTTAATCCATTTATAAATGCCCAGAAAAAAAATTCTGATAACCGTTACAACCTATCCTTTACCTTCCAGGAGCTATGATGAGTTAGTCTGTACTGCAGGTTTTTTGGAAGATGGAAGCTGGATTAGAATTTATCCTGTTCCTTTGAGCTTTTTAAGCGACGAGAAATTTGCCGGCAGACTCAAAAAAGGTGTGAAATATACCTGGATTGAATTAGATATAGAAAAGCGACACGATGACTTTCGTCCTGAGAGTTACTCCCCGAAATATTATGACTTTCGGGATTTGATAGTCCATGAGCCCCGATTGGGGACCGACAAGAATTGGTTTCAACGGAAGCAACTCTGTCTTCGGAATGTTTATGCCAGTCTGACCCAACTTATTGATGATTCAAAGGCGCCAAAAAACACGTCGCTTGCGGCGTTCAGACCTGCAAAAATTATCGGATTCGAATGGGAAACAGATGAACGTAATTGGAAAAATGAGTGGGTTGAAATTCGAAAACAGACAGATCTATTTGCCCAGGGTAATATTGATCCTGTTAAAATGATCCCAAAGGTTCCGTATAAATTTTTCTATAAATTTTTAGATAATGATGGTAAACAGAGTAGATTAATGATTGAAGATTGGGAAATAGGGCAACTATTCTGGAATTGCCAAAAAGATGGAGCCAACGAATCAACAGCTTTGGATAAAGTCAAACAAAAATACTTCGATGAATTCATTATAAAGAATGATATCTATTTCTTTCTGGGCACCACAAAAGAATGGCATATGCGCAGAGCTAAAAACCCATTTGTAATAATCGGTGTTTTCTATCCTCTGAAAGAAGTACAGGGATCATTGTTTTAAACATATAATTGAAGGGCACAATATACTTGTGCCTGGCTTGTTATTTTCATCAACGAAGCGAGTAGTGCTTTTCAGATGAGCTAACCAAGTATTAAAATCGGGCTAATGAGAATCGGGCATGGCGGGAACTCCTGCTGTTAAATGGGGGGATTTGTTCCCGTGATTTTTTAAAGTGAGGTGACCTATTTCCCTCCTAGTTAGCGAGATATCCGTGAACCAGGATAATCTTGTATTGATTCATAAGCTCAGTTATTAATGAATGGTGAATATAGAATTAGGGATTGAGAATATAGCATGAAGAATCAGAGCGGAGACCTAAGCGATTGATAACATTTTTATCCGCTTAGGTCTCCGCTCTAATTCTATATTCTTAATTCCTAATTCTAAAATGAGTACCTCAGCCCCAGCTGCCCCTGTGCTCTTGAATTGAAATAATCAATCGAATACGCTTTTCCCGGATCCCCAAACCTATATACAGGATAGTTGCCCATATTCTGTTTCGGAGGGAACAGGTCCGGAGTTAAACCAACACTGGCTGTGGAGTTGAAGGTATTCGGAGAGAAATATACCCGGCCCCAGTTGCTGCTGATCAGGTTGGTCAGGTTCATGATATCCACCGTAAATGTGATGAACCGGCTGCTGTTAGCAAAGTGAAACTCCTGCGCAAAGTGCAGGTCGGCAGTAGTGTTCCAGGGAGTGCGCCCTGCATTTCTTTCTGTAAAGCCTCCTCTCCTGCTGCTGAGGTATTTGTTACCATCGATGTAGGTATTGAAAGCATCTGCCTGTTGTGCGGCCGTTACTACTGTACCGGCAGCATCGGAATAATCCTGGAAGAAACGAATCGCTTCATCCCGTTGGGGAATGTAGGCCAGGCTTACCTGCTGGGGCAATCCCTGTATGCTGTTATTGACGATACCGTAGGTAAACGGACTACCGGATTGCGCGCTCACAAAGAGGTTCATGCTGGTGGTCCATTTTGCATTCCAGGCGCGCTGGTATCCAACGTTAACGATTATACGATGACGGATATCGAAATTGGACCATGCCAGCCCTGCGTTATTGGGATTTAATGCCTGATTCAGCTGCCAGTTACTTTCCATGGAGTTCCGGATACCATTGAATGCGTCTTTAGAGCCGCCATAGGTATAGGCTACAGAGGCATTCAAACCTGTTTCGAATCTTCTGCTCACGGTTCCTGTTACTGCGTAGCGGTAACCCAGGCTGGTATTGCTCAACTCATAGGCGTTGGCAAAACGGGGATCGATGGCGCCGCTGTATACAGGCAGTTCATGGTTGGTATCGAAGCCATAATAGCGTGGATTGTCTTTGATATTGATCTGCTGGAAATATACGTCCTGGATCGTTTTTGTATACAAGCCTTCCATCCCCAACTTATAGCCAGCCGGTGTTGTGTAGTCCAGGGCAAGACTGGTACGCAACACCTTGGGCATGGCAAAGTTATTATCTACCAGATCCACCTGCGTTTTCCCTGCCTGAGGGCTATTCACGGCGGTACCATTCTTTGCAATGAAATCGGCTATGCCGTTAGCGCCCGGTTTAACAGGATCTGATCCGGCTGCAAAAGGTTGCTGATCGGCCTTCTGATCATAAGAGCCGTAGTTGATGCCTGTGTTATAAAATGCGTATCCAAGCCAGGCCAATGGAATCCGCCCTGTAAACAGGCCGGCGCCACCTCTTAATACCAGGCGGCCGTCGCTGGTCATATCGTATCGGAAGCCTATACGCGGCGATATCTGTACATGATTCAGATAGCTGTTAGTAATCCGGTTCATGGGCGTATACGTATAAGTGTTTCCGAAGTAGCTGTCTGTATAAGCATTTTTTACCTGTTCGCTCAGTGGCTGCTTATTGGGCACCATGCTGTAATCTGCACGCAGTCCCGGTGTTATGCGGAACCGGTCAGTGATTCTTATCTCATCCTGAAAATATACGCTCAGCATATCTACATCAAATACGGCCTCCGGATGTGAGAGAATATAATCCCTTGAATTGTTGTAGTAATTGTAATTGCCTCTCACGCGATATGGATTCCCATGCAGGTAGTCTTCTATGCTCAGGTAATCAACTCGTCCGTTCCATGAATTGACAAATCCATAGCTGATATGATACAATTCATTGTGCGTACCCAACAGCAGGGTATGTTTGCCTTTATGCCAGGTGAGGTTATCAGTGATTTCCCAGGTCCGTTGCTTCATATTAAAGATGGCAGCTTCCCTGTCGGTGCCCAGGTAGATGGTAGTTCCCGGGGTACGGCCCATGATCTGTATCTGGGGGAGTGATGGATCAGAGAGCGGATCGCGGTAATCGTGGATGGAAGTATACCCCACGATAAGGCTATTGGAAAAGCCGTTATTGAATTTTGTTTTCAGTTCGGCTACGGTAGAGCTCTGGTTATTGGTTTGGCGATAGGCCATAGCGCTGAAGCGAAAATCCATCTGGTCGCGGTCCATATTCACTGAACGCGAGAGAATTGTGTTGTTGCGTATGGATAGCTGATTGCGATCGTTGATGTTCCAGTCGAGCCGGTTGAAGTATTTCTCCGACCTGGCGTAACTGTTATATGCTCCTGCTGTTCCCGGATCGAAGATAGCGCCGTAATGGCCAAGTGTAAAATTGCGGATATCATCTGCGTCTTTCGCACTGAGTATCTGCGCGGTTTCCGGCTGGCCAGCCATCAACTGTGCCGGATCCTGGCGGCGGGTAATTTCTTCGTTCGTAAAGAAGAAAAGCTTATTCTTAATAATGGGAAAGCCTAAACGAATACCGGCCTGATAATCGTAAAAATCGTTGTTCATTTTGCCCAGCGAGCCGGTTTTATCCTTTCCGGTGATGGTGGCATTACGGCCGAACACATAAGCGGAACCCGTGAGTGTATTGGTACCGCTGCGGGTAACGGCATTGATGCTGCCACCGGTGAAGTTACCGATCTTCACATCGTAGGGAGCGAGGTATACCTGCATATCTTCAATAGCATCCAGCGAAATAGCGTTGGTACGTGTGCTGGAGCCGGGAGCGCCGGAAGTACCTGTGATACCGCCTGCAGAAGGACTGAAGCCGATGGCGTCGTTGTTGATAGCACCATCCACGGTGATATTATTGTAGCGGAAGTTGGTACCGGCAAAGCTATTGTCTTTAGAGCCCTGTGGCACGAGCCGGGTAATATCCTGCAGGCTGCGGTTCACGGTGGGCATGCTGTTCAGCTGTGTGCGGGTAATATTCTGGGCGGTGCCGTAGGTATTAGCCCTGCGGGTTGCAGGAGCCGATTGTATCACAATTTCCGCCAATTGCTTTTGTTCGCCGGCCAGCATGAAATTGAGCTGTTGCGGCTCTCCGAGGCGAACGGTCACCTGTTGCATGCTGTTAGTTTTTTTTCCGACCATGCTCACGGTAACGGTATAGGGACCACCGATACGCAATCCAGGCAGAAAGAAGCTGCCGGTTTTATCGGCGGTAGCGCTATAGGTAGTACCGGAAGGCTGGTGTATAGCCACCACAGTGGCGCCGGCCAGTGGCAGCCGGCTGCTGTCGGTCACTTTACCTATGAGGCTGCCGTCTGTCTGTTGCGCCATGGCGCCTGCGATCATGCAGCAACAAAGCACTACCGTTATCCAGATGGATTTAATACATTTATTCATTTCTGTTCATTTATTTTGTTAAAATCCTGGAAATGTTGTGTACTACTCCATTTCCTGCCAGTACATTTTTCCGGGAGAGTGTGGCCATGCCCGTTCCATTCTTTTGCAGATTGATATCGGAAAAGCGGCCAGGACGTAATGGATCATTGATCAGCGTAATGGTGGCAGTTGTACCATCGAGCAGTTGTTCTGTATAGTTGTTCGTTGTTACATCAGCTTTCAGGATATAATCGTATACGAAATTTCTGCCGTTGGCAATATGTGCCTTCACGATGCCTTGTAGTTTAACAGGATCCATTTTGTAGATGCTATCGGTGGTGGAGATGCCGATGGCCTGAAAGGCTGCATTTACCGGGGCGAATACCGTATAGGGACCGCCCGACTGATAAGCAGCAGCAAGGCCGCTTTGGATGATGGCAGCATTGAACAGGGAAAGCGCCGGATCTCCGGAAACAGCCTGCTGTACGTTGCTGTAGACGATGGGACTCAGTAAGCCATCCGTTACGTTTACCAATCCGTTGGCAGCTGGTTTGTCGAATGTATTCACGCGCACGCCGTTCACAACAACGGCGGTATCCCGACTGTTGCTCCAGTGGGTTACATACACCGATTGCCCGTTCATGGTAGCGAATGCCTGGTTAAAGGCCATGGGCAGGGAATCCAGTCGTACTGCGCCCTTCATGACATGATAGGGAATCATTGCCTTCATGGAATCCAGTGCTCTCATAATAGCGGCGCCGGTGGGCAAACCTGCTGCTATAAATGCATCGTTGGAAGGCCCCAACAAGGTATAAGGTCCGGGCATACTTAGCGTATCGTTGTAAGCAGTGGCCACCATCGCGTATTTGAAAAGTGTAAGACTGAAATTGGCATTCACCACTGCTGCGATACCATTTTTGGTATAAATATTCTCCGGTTCTACATGATCCTTCGCGCAGGCCGCTAACAGCAGTACCCCTGCCAGTATCCATCTCCCTAAAAAAAATCTTTTATAGTGCATATGTACTTTCTTTTATGGTGTGGGCAATAACAGGTTATCTACCCGGTGAATGACGCCGGTGAGCGTGGTGATATCAGAAGGACCAATTACAACGGCGCCACGTCCCTGCGGGGCATCCTGGCGATGTAGTACAATCTGGCCATTTTCCTGCCGGTACGTAATGGCACCCAGCGCGGTACTATTGTTCAGAGAAGTAGCGTAAGCATTACTGCGCAAACCAGCAGTGTACAGGTAGGCGTAGCCCGAATTAATACGCTGTATATTGATCAACAGCCGGTGGTTCACAAGGATAGAATCCATATTGGTGAGCATCCGCGTGAAAGACGGCGCAGCAGCCAGCGCAGAGTGATCAATGTAAGTATTAATGTCTGCAATGGAATTGAAACCGGCTTTTCTGAATGCATTGTTATCCGGCGCAAACACAATAGCCGCAGGGTCCAGTCCGGCTGTCAGATCCCCTCGCATCAATGTCAGGGCGCAAGTATCATTAAACTGGACCTCGTTTGTAAAAGACCCCAGGATTCCCTTTTTCTGGTACAGCGCATTGCTCTTTTTAAGCGCCGCCATATAGAAGCTGAAAGAAGTATCCGCTGCCAGTACCTGGTAACTTTCATAGAACGGTTTGGTGACCAGGCTGTCGATCAGGAACAAAGTACCGTTGACAGCAGGAATGCCAGCCTTGTGGCTTACTTCTTTTCCGTTGAGGCGTAGCACACCGGCAGATTGCCCTACACATAACCGGTAGTAGTACTGAAAATAAAAATTAAAAGGGTTAGGTACCTGTGTGCGTGTGAGCATTTCTCTATAAGTCAACGGGTAATAATTGGTTTCACCCAACAGACCATCGGCGCGGGCCGACACCCCTCCAACAACAGTAATATAGCGGACCAGCGTATCCAGTACAGCCGCCGGCATGGCATTGACTTTGTCCATTGTATAGCCGGCCGCTTCCCAGGCTTTGTTAACCGGCACAAACAAGGTATAGGGCGTATTAGGATTTATAGCATTCACGCTGTCCATGTATCGCTGTATGGTGGTGCGTTTGAAAGCTGCGCGGTAGATAGATGCTTCCGGGATGGAATCCAGCAGCGCTGCTAACTTACGGGTAACCGTGTTGGTATAGGGCAGCTCCGTTCCTACCGGTCTTGGCGGCTCTTCTGTTTTGGTGCAGGATACTGCGGTTATCAGCCAATGCAGGCAAATAACGTATATCCCTAACCGTAGGTAATCTGTTCTCATGATTTTTATTTTAGATAGACGGTCGCTTATTTTGTTACGTTGGCGGGCATTACCAGTATGTCTGCCATCGCGTGCACAATACCATTGGTACAGGCATAGTTGATATAAGTGCCCTTGAAGGTGGTCACAGACAAAACAATCCGTGATTCTCCCAGGAAATTGGTACCCTGATCGCCCCAGGGATTAGTGATATAAGGCCCTGTCCCCACCGGGTTGTTAATGGAGGCTGATGCCGCGGTAACCACGCCTACCCCTGCTCCAAAGGCCGACTGGCAGACGATCATTTTATATTGGGGCGACGGCGTGGTAAATGCCAGGAAAAACACGCCTGACGGTGGCGGCAATTGTATCATATCGAGGATAAAGATATGGTTGGGTGTGAGGAAGTAACCACCAAATACCACCGGATCATAAGAGCTGGTGGCCATCCGGCTGATGCTGTCGAGCGTCATACCACGGTGCTCGAAACAGGAATCCTGCGGTGCAAAAACGGTGAACGGTCCGTTACCGGCCAGCTGATCCCAATATCCGAATTTCGTCAACCCCGCTACCAGGTGGGAATATTGCGGTCTCGACTTCAGGAACTCCTGCACAGTAACCGGCAATACTTTCAGCGTAGTAATCAGTGGATAGATCACTCCATTCAGCTGCGTAATCCCAAATTTCACAGCAGTTGCATTTCCCAGAGCCGGCTGTGGCTGCACCACCACACCATTTACGGCCAACGGCGTGCCAACGGTAGAGCGAGACACGTACAACCGGGCGCCATTCAGGTTTTCATAACGGTTGTCTGACGACAATGGAATATCACTGTAAAAAAGTTTGACAGGCAGAATATGTGTTCTCACAAAATACCGCAAACTGTCTGTCGGCCATTTATCAAAATCGGCCGGCTGGTAGATACCGTCTTTATTGAAAGCACTGTTTACCGGCGCCAGTACTGTAAAAGCGGATTCCGCCCTGTCCAGGCTGTCGGCCAGTCCTGCTTTGCGTACAGCGGCGACAAACAAAGAGAAATCGAAGTTATTACTGAGATAACCGGTGATAGTACCAGTACCCTGCCCCTGTTGCACCGATTCAAAGTCCGGTTTTTTACAGGCAGCCACCAATAGCAGTAGCAGTACGATCCAGCATAAATATTTTCGTATAGTCATTTAAGTTATATTTTCTGATTTATAAATACATCAATTGGATGGGGGTGGATAATTGCGCTGCACACTCATCATATACACCTGGTTATTGATGATCTCGATTGAGCTGATCGTGGCAAAAGAGCGCTGGGCATATTGGCCGGAAGCGGTGTATTTGATCAGGTTGGGCAGCCAGCAGCTGGCGAGACATTGGGTATTGCCCAGGCGGGGAACGCTTCTGATGGCGGCGCGGGACGTAGTGCCTTTGCCATCGTTGCTGCCGTTACTGCAGCCGATAGCGCCAAATCTCGCATTGGCCGCCCCCAGGCCATAGTTTCCGGCTACGGCCAGCTGTCCGGGCATCGGGGTCAGTCCGGGTTGCATGAGAATAAACAGCTCCCACTGCCGGCTCAGAATGCCACCTGTAGTATCCGGCGCCGCAAACATGGGTACACTGTAATAAGGGGCTACACCTGCGGTGAGAGAACGAATCACCGTACCCAGCCAGATATTGTTGTAGCCCGGTATTAAAGCAGTACCTGTTGGCGAGCCGTCGGCATAGGGATAAGAGCAATCATCTTTATAAAGAGAATAATAAAGATTCATCGTATCGCCATAAGCGGTGCATTTGTTATAGGCGTTATAATAGAATGCAAGACCGCGGGGAGCCACACCGGGATTGGCGGCAGCATACCCTGCTGCACTCAGGTTATAGATGTTGACATACAACATCGAATCAGAGAAAGGCACTTTAGCAAACTGCTCCTGCCGCAGGTACAGCGTTACCGGCAAGGGGTATTGCGTGGCTACTGTTTTCTGCAACACCTCCATGGTGTAAATCTCTCCCGGTGTAAAATCAATGGTGCTGTCTATCAGCAGGCTTTTGCGGTCGCGCTCCTGCAAACTGAAGAACGGCATTTCGCTGATCGGGCGGCTGTAAAATAACACCCGGTGCCTGCCCGAAGGAATCTGTGCCCAGCTGGAGAGATTGATGCCATTCAGGATCGGGCCAACCAGCACCTTCTTGCTACCCGGGTATTCCGTATTGCGATAAGAGGTATTACCTGCATTAGCCGGATAAGGAGCGGCGTAAGCGCTGCGTTGATCCAGGTGATCGCCTACTATTTTTCCGCCGGTGATCAGGCCGGTAGCATCGTACTCCGGGTCTATCACCATCGTCAGGAAAGGCGGCGGCTGGTCTTTCGAAGTTACGTTCACATCGTAGTTAAGGCTGTTGAACACCCGCAGGTAGGCTGCTTCCGGGATCACGTTGTATGTTGTTTTGCGACAACCGGCCACTATCAGCAGCAGGCAGCCCAACACAAACGGTATCCTGTTAATATGGAAATGTGTCATCGTATAGTTACTTGTCTTTGTTACTGGTTATGTTTTATCACGATCATATGCGGATGTCTGCCCGCATTGTTACGCCCGATCAGTGCCACCGTATATACACCCGGCTCAGCACCGTAGTTGCCGTTCAGGAAGAAGGCAGATGGCATCTTTACAAAATCAGCGGCCGTTAACACAGGAACAGTCGTGAGCCTGTCGCCCGGCAGCACACCGGGTTGTGAACGGTAAGCCTGCACATTGCCCCCGGTAACAATTTGCAGATCCACATAAGGATACGGCACGGCGGAAGGAGACGGCGCCTGCCCGGGTTGCAGGTGCTGCGCTGCCACGGCAGCGGAGAAATTCGATTCCTGGAACAGCGCACCGTTCACATTCGTGAATGTTACTTCGGGCAATTCCGGGCAAAGGTTGAGGAACCTGGTTTGTACCAGCATTCCGAATTTAAGCGGATCGTATATGTTGTTGGCCCCGTCGGAACCATCTACGTTGGTACCAATAGCCCTGATACCGCCCATGTTGTTGGACGTTACTGTGAGGGCGGCTGCGTTGTCGCCGGTAGGATACACCCATACCGTTTGGTTATCGCCACCTTTCAGGTCTATATTTTTTTCGATTATTGCTTTTCCGGAGACGTCAGTGATGATGATATGGTGACGTCCTGCCGCCAGCGTTATATAATCCCCGGCTTTCCCATAAGACACTGCCGGAGCATTATTTCCATCTACCTGTATATGTAATCCGCCTTCTCCTTCAAAAGCAGCATTCACTACCTGTATACGGCTATAGGTGACATTTGCCGGCGGGTCAATATCGGTGATGATGGAAAATGTATTGAGTGCCAGCGGATATTCTTTATACTTATATCCTGAAGTTCGCGCTACCGCTATCGTATACACGCCGCCGGGCTGGAAAGTTTGTACAGTACCGTAGTATACCTGCGTTCCACCAAGAGAATAATTATCATTCGAAAAAGCCTCTGTGGGTGTAGGTGGTTTACCGGGGATTTGCAAGCCCGAGCCGTCAATCAGCACTTTGAACTGGTAAGTACCATAAGGCAACTCAACGTAGTTGGACCAGGTATGATTGGTAATACCTGAAGTAACACTGCTTACCGGCGTTCCATCTGCAAAGGCCAATGTAAGTCCATTGGCGCCGCCATTACCTATCGCTGTACAAAGATTGACCAGCCGGATACGTATATGCGATGGATCAGCCGGCAGTGCCGTAGTACGCGGTACACGGGTAGCGCTGTACATTCCTAAATGATCCACAGCACTGGTTCCCAGGTAATAATCGGAAGGCTGGTAATAATCGTCCTTTACCACAAAAGAATCTGCCAGGAAATCGGGCATGGAAGATCCTCCCGGGTTGCCCGTTTTAATTTCCGCCTGTCCCTTACTGTCAAGGAATTGCTGGGGCAGGTACCAGGTGCTGTTCAATTTACCATTGGCTGGAAAATACGGTGTAGGATATGGTACGTTCGGTACCGGGCTTGTGGGCAGCGTAAAGTACCAGTTGGTTACTTTGATACCATTCACCATTACATCCCAGGAATCGAAGGTAACCAACCTCACGGTCGATTTCGCCATATTGCTGTAATCAGGTTCATTACCTGCCCGTATGTCCGTTTTGTTTTTGCTGCAGGCGGTGACCAGCAATGCAGCGGCGAACATAGTATGAAAAAAAGCTTTTGTAGTTCTAATGCTCATATTTTGCAGGAATTATTTTTTAGAAGAGATTGTAAGTAAGGCCCAGCATATATTCCGTACCACGGCGGTAGCTTCGTCTGATATACTTTGTGCCATAGTATTTGCCGCCGGTACCCGGGTTGCTGTACACCTCTTCATATGCGCTGTTGAGTAAGTTTTTGGCGTATCCTTTTATCACCAGTCTTTTTGCAATTTTCTGGCTGAATACAAAATCCAGTATTGGTGTAGGCCGGCTGTAGAGGTCCGGTGCACCATCCATGTTCACCTGTATCAACCGCTCTCCTACCATGTTAAAAGTGGCGGTCAGATCGGTGCCCAGTTTTTCGTTGGCGTAATTCAGGAAGCCATTGATGGAATAAGGCGCCTGCTCGAAGAGCGGACTTTTCTCGGGCGATTGCCGGTCGATGATACGCGCTGCATCCAGGCGTTCATTATTTTTACGCACATTGCTGGATGCCACCATCAGGTTGGAGCCCAGGAAAAAATTGCGCAATGGATACCACAGCAAACCGAGGTTCTTCACTACTTCCAGCTCTATTCCCCACACATGCCCCGTGTTCGGGTTGTTCTGATAAGCCACCGTAGGGAATTCCGGGTACAGGGCATTCACCCCGTCTGAATTCTGTATAAATACTTTCTCCAGCTGATTGCTGATTTCTTTGGCGAAGAAAGACGCCGCCAGTACTTCACCTTTATTGGGAAACCACTCCCAGCGGAAGTCGTAGCTTTTCGTCTGCTGATTAACGAGGCGCGGATTACCTACTACCAGTGCCTGCTGGAAAGGATCGAATTCAAACACGTTGGTCAGTTCCCGTATTTCCGGGCGCGCCAGTGAAGTACCGTAAGCGAGGCGGAAATTCATGTCGTCGTGCAGGGAGTACGTGAGGTTTGCAGAATAATACGGTTTGTATTTAGTGGTGTATTTAGATACCGGGTCGATATACACGAGGTTTATTCCGCCTTCCGAGAGCGATGGGTCAATGTAAATGCCTGAGGTATCCACCTTGCTTTGAATATTGGTTTTTTCAAAACGCACCCCGCCAGTGAGACGCAGATTTTTGAGGAGATGCAGATCCAGCATACCATAGAAAGCATTAGTCTCATAAAAGCCTGTATAGTTGTTTGGTGATTTCCTGATATTATAAAGAAAACCGCTGGCCAGGGGCATGCCTTCCGGTGAGGAGGATGTAGGCAGATGAATACCTACCTGGTCGTATCCTACAAGGCGATCGAGGTTGCCGTACACCAGGTACATGGGGTATTGCTTCAGTGTTGAGAAGTTGGAGCCAGGCAACGACAATACGTTTTCGGAGAAGTTACGCTCGCGATACAGATAGTTCGCGCCTATTTTAAACAGCTGGTCCAGGCCATGTATCCCAAACGGGAAACTTACATCCGCCTTGTAGTTATAGTTCGTTTCTGTCATCCCCCGAAAACGGCGTCCGTTAGGATCGGCCTGTATTTTACCATAGGGGCCAAAGCCGTTTACATAGCCGGATACCTGTGCGTAGTAGTCGGTTACGCCCATATAATGTGAACCATTCACATCGGGAGTGGGTACCCCGTAGTAACCGCCACCGGCGGGCCTGTAATCGGCGAGATTGATAAAGCGATAATCCGGATCGTCCTGCACGGAGCGGGAAGAGGCGCCGTTGTAACTAAGGCGGGGCGCATATTTTCCGTCGCCGAATTTATGCTCACCCTGGAGATTGTAGGTATTGAAGGTGCGGTAAGTTTGTTTCAGCGAATAGATATTGCTGTACACCGGACCAGTAAGGCCGGTAACATAGGCATACTGCCCCGTAAGGCTCGTAGCCTGCGTTTCACCACCCCAGCTACCCATGTATTGAAAACTGATTTCATGATTAGGATTGAAACGATAGGCCAGTCCACCCAGCAGACCGTAGTTCAGCATTTGCGTACCGGTATTTTCTCTATAACCAACATACTTCCCCAGGTTGGGCGTATTGGGCGTAATGTATGCAGGGATGTTACGCGACTCGTCGATAGACGGGTTGCCGGTCATCACGCCCTGGTAGATGCTGTATTGATTCAGTGTACCATCAGACACATCTGTAGTGCGGTTGTAATAGCTACCGCTGAGAATAAGCCCCAGCTTATGTTGCCGGAACAATGAAAAGGAATTGCCATAGGTTATGTTGTAGATGCCGTTTAACGGTGCTTTTTTATAGCGGGTAGTCAGTACCGGATCGAACTGGTGCATGATACCATTGATGCGGTTGACCTCCGACAGCAAAGCAGGATCATTTTTAGCTCCTGATGCCAGCTGCTGGATCTGTGAAAGCCCGCCAGGATATTGTTTACTGAGGTCCAGGAAATTCTGCTGCAGGTCGTGGGATTTGATTTTGCTACCCCAGAATCCCATGTCGCTGTTATAGAAGCTGTTCACCTTACCACCGAATCCTACATTGGAATTCATTCCTGTTTCTGCAGTGAAGCTCAGCGTTTGTTTCGTGGGAATAGATAGTGTTTTCAGTTCCACAATTCCACCGGAAGCATCGGCAGGTTTATCGGGTGTTACCGTTTTGTATACCACGATATTATCCAGCAGGTTGGCTGGTACGAGATCGAGCGGAATGGTGCTTCTGTCGGGGTCGGAAGAAGCCAGGCGGATGCCGTTCAGCTCTCCTATCACACTACGATCGCCGAGGCCTCTTACGGCCACATACTTATCGTCGGTGATGGTAACCCCGGAAACCCGTTGCAGGGCCTGCGTAGTGGTGATGCTGGCCGTTTTCGCAATATTTTCGGCCGAGATCCCGTCTGATACAATGGCGGCGTGCTGCCGTTCATTGAGCAGGGCGGCCTCGCTGTTCATACGGCGGCGGGAAGATACGGTTACACCGGACAATGTTCTGTTATCTGCTATCATTTTCAGGTCTACCGCAGTATGCGGGTAAGCGGTGATCACCTGGCTGGCGTAGCCTGCGCGGGAAAAGATGAGCAGGTCGTGCGCAGCTTTTGAGCGTAGCTGGAAGTCGCCGTTGCCATCTGTTGAAGCGGAAACATGGCTTTCCTGGGCATATACCTCTACATGTGGCACCGGCTTACCGGTTTTAGCGTCTGTTATATGTCCTTTGAAGACATGTAACGCCGTAGTATCTCCGTTTAGTGGTGCTGACGCAGTAGTTACCTGTACGGACACACTGTTACCAGATACCCTGAAGTCGAGCGGCGCCACCACCTTGAGTTTTTGCAGTGCCAGCCCCAGTGTTCCGTTGGCGAGGAAAGCCGCTACTTTGATCCGGCCGAG
Source organism: Chitinophaga sp. 180180018-3 (assembly GCF_037893185.1). Taxonomy (NCBI): domain Bacteria; kingdom Pseudomonadati; phylum Bacteroidota; class Chitinophagia; order Chitinophagales; family Chitinophagaceae; genus Chitinophaga; species Chitinophaga sp. 180180018-3. The sequence goes on from NZ_CP140772.1 coordinate 4,827,681, forward strand.
TTCTGAGGCGGTATAGTAGAATGAGCAGCCCGACTGATGACTCAACGCAGTGATGATTGCCAGGGCGGTAGTATTTTCCAGCCTGAGATCCACTTTTTGTTTAAGGCTGCCTAATTGCGCCTGACCGGTATGTACCAGTTGCAGGAACAGTATGGTCAATAGCATGGCCTTAAGGAACCGGCTATATGCCAATTTCTTTCTAATCTTATGATCCATTTTTAAACTTGTTGAATAAGGGTGGTGATTACCGCTTGTTTATATATACAATTCCGTTTTTAGTGGTATACGTTAGTTTATGTATGAAAAGGATATTGTCGAGTACTGTTTGCCATTTATCAGGACTGAAATCGCCCGTAACTCTCTTATGTTTTACCAGCTCCTTATCGTATTGCAGGGCGATGCCATACTTATAGGCGAAGCGGTCCAAAACATCCGACAGCGGCAGTTCTTCGAAGATCAGGTGTCCGTTCAGCCAGTTGCGGACCATGTTGGCAGAGAAAGGCACCACGCCCCATTTTTTATTTCCTTTTGAATAACGCAGCATTTCATTGGGGTGCAGCAGGGTGTAGTTATTGGTATGTATATCTTTTACCGCTACGGCACCATGCACCAGCGCTACCCTGATTTCAGCTTCACCCGGGTAGGTTTCTATATTAAAGGCGGTACCGAGTACGCGAGTTTCGATGTTCTCCGATGCTACAATAAAAGGCCGTGCATCATCTTTGGTGATTTCAAAATAGCCTTCGCCGGTGAGTCTCACACAACGGTTTTCTTTATTGAACAGGTCTTGTACATATTCGAGTTTAGAGCGTGCATTGAGCCATACTTCAGAGCCATCAGGCAGTTTAATATGTTTGGCATCTCTTTCAGTGGCAGCAATAGCGGTATAGATGGGATCTTTCTGCTGGCGGTTTCTGGCGCCACGGTTGATAAAGAACCAGGAAGCAATGGCCAGCAGTACTACTGCGGCGGCAGCTTTCCACATTGTCAGGACTTTTAACAATGCATTCCTGCGGGAAGGCTGCACGGGAGTGGAAGATGCGTCCATAATCCGGGCAAGCATTGTGATTTTGGCCGTCTGCAGCTCTTCTTCCGAAGCGGTTGCCGGGTCGGATACATCCATCGACAGCATCCACTGGCGGATCATGTCTTTTTCCGTTTCGCTGGCAGTTCCGTTAAAAATGCGGTTTAAAATTTCACCTGGTGTTTGTTTATCTGGCTCCATACAAACAGTTAGAGCACAACCTGGAAAAAGTCCCGGGTATCTTACGTTAAGAAATTATTATCAACCCTGATCTTCCAGGAACCACAGGATCAGTGGCAATAAAGCAGTGGCAGGATAGGAATTGGCGAAGTCTTTCAGCCGGCGCATAGCGTCGCTGAGCTGGTTTTTCACTGTTTTGGGTGCGATGGCGTAGAGGTGGGCTATTTCTTCAATGGACTTGTTTTCGTAGCGGTTCAGGATAAATATCTGTTTCATACGTTCCGGCATGCGATCGAGCTCTCCCATGATGGCGATATTAATAGCTTCCAGTTCAGCTTCCATATCACGGGCATTGTATCCGGGGTCGGTACACAGTTCATTTTCAAGATAAGTCTGAAAATGCTGCAAATGTTTTTCGTTCAGTCCTTTTGAGCGCAGGAAACCGAAGATCCTGTAATAGAGGCAGGTGATCAGGAAAGACCTGGTTTTTGCGCCCTCCAGCTGAAGGAACGGGAATTGCTGCCATACATAAGTAAAGGTATCCTGTACAATATCCATGGCGTCCTGGGTATAGCCGATCTTTTTATTGGCAATCCGGTAAAGGGTATCCCAATAAGCCAGGTAAATCTCCTTAAATAAAATCCCGTTGGCCGTATCGTATTTTGTTGAAGGTTCCATTGGCAGACAGTAGGGCAAAAGTAAAATAGTTGGGGTTAGATGGTATGTTAAGAATTCATTAAGAGGTGCCCTATGCCCACCTTTTTATTCCGTCTGTAAACTCTTCACCGGATTTGCCAGCGACGCCTTCACTGCCTGAAAACTCACGGTAAGCAACGCTACCAATACGGCTGCGGATCCCGACAAAAGAAAAATCCAGGTCGATAAATCAGTCCGGTAATTATAATGCTGCAGCCAATGGTGCATGAAGTACCAGGCCACCGGGATAGCGATGAACAGGGAGATGAACACCAGCCGTACAAATTCTCCCGACAACATACTCCATATATTCATCACAGATGCGCCCAGTACTTTCCGGATACCGATTTCGCGTGTTCGTTGTTCAGCCATATAGGATGCCAGTCCGAACAATCCCAGGCATGAAACAACAATGGCAAGCGTTGCAAAAAATCCCGCCAGTTTACTGATCCTTTCTTCAGCCAGGAATTTCATATTGTAGTCGTCGTCTGCAAACGTATAGTCAAAGGGAGCGGCAGGAATCAGTTTCTTCATGGTGGCTTCAATCTTTGCCAATGCAGGCTTCAATGCCACACCGGGCTTGATTTTAATCAGGATCCAACTGACTCCGCCATTGTGTCCTTTCTGATAAAATACGATTGGCTTGGCGTTGTCGAACGGCGACTCCATAATCATATCTTTCACAACACCGATAATTTTATAACGGAGCACCTGCGATTTATTCGCCCACCAGGTCCAGGTTACATCCGTTCCTACCGGATCTTTCAGCCCCATTACTTTCATTGCCGATTCATTAATAATCATCGCCATTGAATCATTGGCAAATTCCCGGGAGAAGTCGCGGCCCTGTATGAACTGCCATCCTATTGTTTTACCATATTCCGGCGAAACCGCCAATGTACCAAACTGTTCTTCTTCTGCCCGGTCATTGCCCGGCCAATGGAAACCGGCGTTACCGGATGCGATTTCCGTTACCTTTCCCATCGACTCTGAAAACCCGGCCACAACGCCGGTTTCCAGCAGTTCATGTCTGAGAAGGTCATATTTTCCGTAAAAGTCGTCCGACTTCATTTGCACCATCAATAAACCATCCCGTGAATATCCGGCAGCCCGTTCTTTAGCGTGCATTATTTGCCTCGCCACAATGATGGTACAATTGACCAATGTAATTGACATGGCAAATTGAAATACAACCAGCACCTTACGGGGCATAGCTGATCCATGCCCTTGCAGGAAAGAGCCCTTCAACACTTTAACAGGATTGAATGAAGAAAGAAATATTGCGGGATAGCTGCCTGCTATAAGTCCGGTAACAATAATAAACGCCACGCTAATGCCCCAGAAAGCTGGCTGTTTCCAGGGAATCAGCATTTGTTTTCCTGTCAATTGGTTGAACCAGTCGACCGAAAGAGTAGCCAGCAACAATGCGAACAGGAATGCCAATGCAGTGATGGAGATTGACTCAGCAAAAAACTGCCAGATCAGTTGCCTTCTTCCGGACCCAACTGCTTTGCGTATTCCCACTTCGCGGGCTCTTTTACTACTGCGGGCGGTGCTGATATTCATGAAATTGATACAGGCAAGCAGCAGTACAAATACGCCGATCAATGCCACCATCCAAACCATTTGTGCCGGTTGAGCAGTAGCGCTCTTTCTATCGTGATTATGAAGGTGCCAGTCTTTCATAGGCTCCAGCACTGGTTTAGGCTGATAACTCAGCAGCTGGCGGTAATTGTCGTCATCTATTTTTCTGATATGTTCAATTTCAACATTTGCTATCTGCTTATCAATAGCCTGAAAGGTACTCCCAGGCTTAATTTCAGCAAAGAGCTTCAGGAAGTGGTTAGTCCAATCGCTTTGCGCCCATTTTTCAATCCAGTCGTTCTCACTCACCCAGAGCGGGAAAGGTGCGATGAACTTAGTTTGGGCAAGATCCGTGTTCAGGGGCAGGTCTTCATAAACCCCGGTGACTTTCACGTTTGATTTATTATTGATGAGCAGCATCTGATTCACAGGATCTGCATTTCCAAACAATGCCCGTGCAGTAGACGCGGCAAGCAGTATTGAGTGCGGATCCTGCAAGCCATTACGGCTTCCGCTGATCATTTTCAGGGAGAACATATCCGGAGCCGGATCATCCATGTACTGGCCAACGCTGGATATTCTCTTATCTTTTGCAGCAAGGATACATTCCTGCGCAGAAGATGCCCTGACTAAACGGGCAAACAGGTCACTATAGTTAGTTTTCAATTCACCGGCAAGTGGATAAGAGAGCGTGGAGCTTATCTGCGGTCCTTCTTTCATGACTCCAGTTAATGAAACCTTCGCAATACGGTCGTAGTTCTCATGGTATTTATTAAACGACAGTTCATCATATAACCATAGACCGGTAAGGATGACCACCGCCATTCCCAGGGCAAGTCCACTGACATTGATAACTGAAGATGTGCTGTTCTTTATGAACATCCTCCATGCAGTCTTGAGATATATTTTGAACATAATAGTATAGATTTACTGGTGTTAATATTGTGCAGCAACAATGCCAATAGCCAGGTTGGGTATACGATATTGATTATCAGGGTGCTTGATATACCAAGTACCGGCAGGTGTTCGTTTTCGAAACAGCGCTGTTCATTTCCGGACAACATTGTCATATACGGATTATATTGCTACGTGGGTAATGATTTCATCTAATCACGAAAAAATAGTTAGCTTTAAACTACACAACCTAATATAGATACTATTATATGAAAACAACAACTATATTAATAAGCGTACTGGCTATTTTATCGGCCTGCAATAACGGACGCAGCACAATTTCTTCAGCCTCCCTGTCAACAGAAAAAATAAAAGTAGCAGACCAGGGAGTAAACATTGTATATGATGATAGCAAGACAGGAGACACCACCTTGTTATTTATCCATGGCTGGGGCATTAACAGGGGTTACTGGGCAGATCAGGCGGCTCACTTTAGCGGAAAATACCGCGTAGTGACCCTCGACCTGCCAGGTTTCGGAGAATCGGGGAAGAACAGGAAAAGTTGGACGGTGGCAGATTTCGCCCGGGATGTAAATTCCCTGATGGGCGCATTGGCATTGAAGCATGTTATCCTGGTCGGGCATTCTATGAGTGGCGCTATTGCGCTGGAAACAGCGTTAACGGATACAGGCCGGGTAATAGCAGTAGTAGGTATCGATAATTTCAAAAACGTGGGAACTGCGGAAACGGCCCAGGAAGAAAAAGAAAAAGCAGACTTTTATAAAGCCGCGCGGATGGATTATAAAAACACCGTAAATAAATTTGCGGCGATACTTTTCTCATCGTCGACCGACAGCCTGGTTCGTCGCAGGGTGATGAACGATATAGACAGTGCTGATCCGACTATTGCGATAGATTGCCTGGAGGGGTCAGATGCGTATTCGATTGACGCAAAACTTCCGCAGTTAAAGAAGACGCTGTATTTGATTAACAGTGACTATATTCCTACAGATACGAGTGGATTTCTGAAGAATAAGATTGATTACAGTTTATTCCGGATGGGTGTTACGGGGCATTATCCTATGATTGAGGATCCTAAGGAGTTTGACCGGTTGTTGCAGCAGGTGATAGATAAGGTGGGGCGGAGATAGGGATGGTAATTCCCATTGCCTACAAATATTTAAGCTTCTCCTCCTCAATGTCTATCTGATATAAATATCTCCTGATCACATCTTCATCAAATCTCGGGTCCGTCTTATTCTTATTCACCAGCCATTTCCGCTGATGACCCAGGATTTCCTGATACACGCGCTTGCCTGTAGCTGTCATTTCAAGTGTTCCTTCCTGAGCGCTGATGTCAGTCCACCTTTCGGCCAACCGTTGCAACACTGGGTGGGTGGCCAGCTGATCATGATAATCCGCCTTAAGGCGGCGCAAGGCATCTTTGGCTAATTCTTTCCGGATGGCAGTTTCAGCTTCTTCTTCCGGAAGATAATCATCGAAGGAGGGCAGCGTAATCTTTCTGATTAAAAAAGGAAGCGTGAGCCCCTGTAGCAGTAAGGTAACCAGGATAACAATAAAAGTAATGAACAGGATCAGGTTCCGCTGAGGAAATGGGATAGTACCTGCTTTATCCAGATAAACTGGTATCGACAAGGCAGCAGCCAGCGACACCACGCCTCTCATGCCCGTCCATCCCATGATAATGGGTACCTTGTAACCTGGATTTCGTGTATCCGCTACCGTGATAAAATTGCGGGCGATCAGGGTAACGATCACTGCGCCATAGGCAGACAAAATCCTCACAATAATCAACACGGCGGTTATCGTTAATCCATATCCCATTGCCTCGGAAAAGCTTATCCCCTGCTGTTTCAGGCCGGCTGTAATTTCCGGCAGGTCTAAACCAATCATCAGGAAAACGATTCCATTCAATACGAATATCACGCTTTCCCAGAAATTGATGCCCCGTAAACGGGAGGTGCTACTCAGAAAATGATGCCGCCTGTTGGATAACAACAAGCCACCGCTCACTACCGCAAGTACGCCCGAGCTGTGTACTTCTTCCGCCAAAATATACATCACGTAAGGGGTAATAATCGTCATGATAATGTCCATATTGGCATCCGTAGGCAGGTACCTGTGTAATTTCATAAATATGATTCCTACCAGGATACCGATGCCAATCCCTCCTATCAGCATCCAGCCAAAACTCAATGCTGCATGGTACCAGATAAATTGCCCGGTGCCAACGGCTACCATAGCGAAGCGCAATATGATCAACGATGAAGCGTCATTCAGCAGGCTTTCGCCTTCCAGTATCGACGACATTCGTTTGGGTACCTTCACAAATTTCAGGATGGCTCCCGCACTCACCGCATCAGGAGGTGATACGATACCACCCAGCACAAATCCCAATGCCAGTGAGAAACCGGGAATGAAATAGTTGGCAGCAAATGCCACAGATAATGCGGTCAGAAATACTACCACAAATGCAAAGCTGCCGATGATCCGGCGCCAGCGCCACAATTCCTTCCAGGATATTGCCCATGCCGCTTCATATAACAATGGTGGCAGAAAGATGATGAAAATGAGCTCAGGATCTATATGTAATACGGGAATGCCGGGGATCAGGCTTATCAGTAAACCGGCCATCACCAGCAATACAGGATAGGCTACCTTTATCCGGTTCGCCAGCATTATCAGCAATATGATTGCCAGTAACAGGGCAAGATAGAAAGGAAAGTGCTCGAGCATCTACATCAGAATTTGGATATAATATACTAACTGTTGGGGGATTAATTGCACAACTGAACTAATTAAAATAGCCTGTATAAACATTGTGCTTATACAGGCTTCTTATTATCTGATGGGAATTTATTGTGCCAGCCTCTCCACTGTTTGCTTCACTGCCAGGGCATTCGTCAGCGGTGTATAATTAAATCGTTTGTTGAATTTACTGCTGTCGAAATAGTAGTCACGATCATACTGATAAAGCATTTCATAAATCTCTTTCAGGATCTGGTCGGCCGCACCCAATTCTTTTATAGTGTCGGCGGAGAGTAGCTGGAATTTATCACTCTTCCCCATTTCAGCTGCGAATAAGCGGATCCATTCAGCACCGGTAACCGGCTGAGGATCGGTTGGCAGGTTCCATATTTGTCCGTATGCATCGTTGGTATTTCCGAGTATAGCCGTTCCTTTTGCCAGTTCCGGCGTATAGCCAACACTGTGAATTACCTCAGCGTTGCACAACCAGGCAGCTTCTTTATCGTTCAGCAGATTGTCGTAGATGAGATTCATCGTCAGGCTTTTGCCTTTGATATCGCTAAAGAAGTCCGGGGCACGGGCGATAATCGCTTCCAGGTTCCGGTTCCCGATACTGTCGAGGATAGTCTGATCTACCTGCATTCTTACCTCTCCCTTTTTACTAACCGGACTGAAGGGCGATTCTTCGGTGATGTGTTTAACATTGTCGCCGCCGATAGCATATACGTTGTCAAAGAAAACCAGTTTGGCGCCATATTCCAGGCAGGCATCTATTACATTTCGTATCAGCAAGGGCCATTGTACCTGCCAGATGGCGATGTTGTATTCAAATCCGACGGTGAGGTATACGATGCTGCTACCTTCAATAGCTTTAAAAACCTGCCAGCGGTCGGACAAATCGGCCTTGAATACTTCATCGGAAGGATTTACTTGCCGGGGATTTCGTCCAACAAGACGAATATCTTTAGTATAACCTGATAACTCAGCTGCCAGTTCGATTCCGATTGCGCCTCCTGCTCCTAAAATTGTCTGTTTCATCTTTGTCCTGTTTTAAGTTTATGTCCTGATTATTTTGGTGATATCAGATTAATACATCGAAGTTAATCAATATTTAAATGCAAAAAAGGCCGGACAGGAGCCCGGCCCGTTTTATTAAGGAGCAACCTTCATCATAGCAACAACATCCTCAATGCTATTGTATCAGGTAACCACCGTCGACCGGCAGGTATGCTCCAGTACAGAAACTGGCATCATCGGATGCCAGGAAAAGAAATACTTTGGCTATTTCCTCGGGTTTTCCGAGCCTTTTCATGGCGTGTTTTGATTCCATATAGGCTCTGTACTCTGCGCCTGAGGCGGAATTATCCATCAGGAGCGGCGTTTCGATATACCCCGGGCCGATAGCGTTTACACGAATATTATTGGTTGCATTTTCGAGCGCAGCCACTTTCGTTAAGCCAACAAGACCGTGTTTGGAAGAGGCGTAAGCGGCAATCCCCTGCTCTCCTACCTGGCTCATAATTGAGCCCATATTAACGATAGCGCCGCCACCCGGTTGTTTGCGCATTTGAGCAATCTGGTATTTCATACCGTAGAACACGCCACTGAGGTTGATGTTCAGCACCCGCTGCCATTCTTCGATTGTCTTTTCATGCAATAGCGAGGCATCAACAACGCCGGCGTTGTTAAGCGCTACGTCGAGAGAACCAAAAACAGCCACTGTTTCAGCAACTGCCCGCTCCACTTCTTCGGGCCTGGATACATCGCATTTCACAAACCGGGCATCCGTGCCTTCTTTCAGGATTTCGTTTAAGGCTTCCTGATTTTCTTTAACGTCTGCGACCATTACGCGGGCGCCTTCCCGGGCAATTAAGATGGCGGCTGCTTTTCCAATGCCAGAGTTTCCGCCGGTAATAAAGGCTACTTTATTTGTAAAACGGTTCATATTAGTAATGATGTAGTTTTTCAAATTTAGGTATTCGTTGGAAGTGGGGTGATAGTGAAAGAGGGGAAATGCTTGTATAAAGGAGTGGGATTAGTTGTAGATTTTATAACTTCTCACGAGAGACAACATCCGGATATAAAAAAGGCGGTAAGAATACCGCCCTCCAATATTTTAACCATATTATATGTAAAACCTGATACAAAGATATGCCCACGATTTACATCCCGGAATGTGATTTCGTAAACGCGATGATCGGCTAAAGTAACGCTGAAAAAGCGAGGCTGTTAACCAGCTATTAACAAGTATTTCGTTCAACTCCGGCAATTATCCGCATTCTCACAAAAACTCCACTCACATATGGACATAAAAAAAGGCGGTAAGAATACCGCCCTCCAATATTTTAACCATGTTATATGTAAAACCTGATACAAAGATATGCCCCCGATTTACATCCCGGAATGTGATTTCGTAAACGCGACGATTGGCTAAAGTAACGCTGAAAAAGCGAGGCTGTTAACCAGCTATTAACAAGTATTTCGTTCAACTCCGGCAATTATCCGCATTCTCACAAAAACTCCACTCACATATGGACATAAAAAAAGGCGGTAAGAATACCGCCCTCCAATATTTTAACCATGTTATATGTAAAACCTGATACAAAGATATGCCCCCGATTTACATCCCGGAATGTGATTTCGTAAACGCGATGATCGGCTAAAGTAACGCTGAAAAAGCGAGGCTGTTAACCAGCTATTAACAAGTATTTCGTTCAACTCCGGCAATTATCCGCATTCTCACAAAAACTCCACTCACATATGGACATAAAAAAAGGCGGTAAGAATACCGCCCTCCAATATTTTAACCATATCCTATGAAAAACCTGATACAAAGATATACCCCTGATTTACATCCCGGAATGTGATTTCGTAAACGCGATGATTGGTTAAGGCAACGCTGAAAAAATGTGGCTGTTAACCAGCTATTAACAGTATCAGTTGATTTATTGGTTATGACGGGTAAAACCAATTTTGTTAAGCGGCTCCTGCAGTGGAGTAAGCAATTCTTTAAGGTATTTAAAAATTAGCTGTATTTCGGCATCGTGGTCGGTCGACTTCCTCTCCAACTGTTCCAGTTTTAATAAAACATCCTTATGTGTCGATAACATTTCCCGCATCTTCACGAAAATTTCAATAATGCGGATACTGACCTGTATGGCCCGATCGCTGCGCAGCACGTTTGCCAACATCAATACCCCATGTTCAGTAAAAACGTATGGGAAATAGCCACCCAGGTGCTTTTTGGAAGGTATCGCAAATTGCGATACCATGTTTTCCACCTCTTCATCTGTCAGCTGGAACATAAAATTCTCAGGGAACCGACTCATATTACGTTTAACCTGTTCTCTCAGCCGTATAGGTTTTACATCATATAACTCAGCCAGATCACGGTCTAACATTATCTTATGTCCCCTGACATAATAAATCTTACTGATGAGAATCTCATCAGTAAGCATGACTTCTTTTCGTTCGTTATTCATGATTAAATGATAAGGTTAACAATGCCTACCTCTTCCTGTACTTTAGGCTTCATATAGGTAGTGTATCTTATATACACCAGAAAACGCTACCACGTCACATTCCTGACACTATCTTTCTGTTTTGGATAAACAAGCCAATTAAAAAAGGCGGTAAGAATACCGCCCTCCAATATTTTAACCATATCCTATGAAAAACCTGATACAAAGATATACCTCTGATTTACATCCCGGAATGTGATTTCGTAAACACGATGATTGGCTAAGGCAACGCTGAAAAAACGAAGCTGTTAACCAGCTATTAACAATAACCTTCACAGGTTTGCTGCTGAATTCCCATGTTAACAGGATAATATCTACGTCGCCAAAATCAGTCTGTAATCTGAGTAAATATGTTTAAGATTATTATTTTGAACTTTGTTTTGCCTCTCTAAGATCTATTCTTGCATTATGACCATGCTTTTGGAGTAAATAAAGAAGATTAGCTCCATTCATCAGCGTAAGGGGCTTCCCTTTAACAAATTCATACGCATCCGGACCAAAGTCAGCAGTGGTAACTAAAATGCCCTTAGTAGCACCTTCATTCATAACAGTTCCATATAGATCTCTTACGGCGGAAACACCTACTGTATTTGTATAACGTTTAGCCTGGATAACGATTTTACCTCCCCGAATCGGATCCGGATCAAAAGCAACGGCATCCACTCCTCCATCGCGACTTGCCTGCGTCACCTTAACTTCACCGCCATTTGTGCTAAATTCCTTTCCAAATACTTCCCGGATGAGATGTTCGAAGTCTTCCCAATCCATAGAAGCCAAATTGGTTGAACTATCGAGAGAGTCTGCAACATCATAGGAATTAATGAATCGAGCATCAGTTCTGCTTATCTGAAGTATTGGTTGCACAGGGGTTAATCCGCTAAGTTTACTACTTCCAACACCTTTTAGATTTTTAAAACAGATCTTGGGATCCACATGCCCAAGATCAATCTGCATAAACTCGTCTTTTTTCACCTGAATTGTAAGAACACAATTGTTCTCTCTGTTTCCATTTGCTCTATTTACAGCATTGACCCATCCGTTAAACGAAACTGCATCAATCGCGTTTGCAGCATCGGATTCGAATATTTCATGTATAGTTCTTAGTGTAATTTTATACATCACGGCATCAAACATCTTCTGTATCTGAACTTCGGATACAGGATACTCTTTAACCTCACCTTTTACTACTTTAACTTCTGCTATATTCGGCAATTGTTCCTGATTAGGAAGGGCATAGTCAATTACCAATATTTTTGTTTCCGGATTATAGTCAAGTTCGAAACTTTTGGGGAATGACTCAGGATATTTGGAGTTATTTAATACAAGATCGCAGTATTCCAACAGAGAACCTGCCTCTTTTTTAAAATACCCCTCTTTGAGAAGTGTGACTTTATAATTAGCCTCTTCCCGACGCTTCAGAAATGCGGCCTTCTCCTGGCTCCATTCTTCAACTTTTTGCGCATTACGTTGTTTTATCTTTTCAATTTCTTTATCGTATTTAAGAAGATCATTATTATTCTTTTCTTTAATGGCACTATTCTCACGATCTAGACTTTCACAAATCTGTTTCCATTTATCCAGCGCATGCTGATATTGACCTTCTGCCTGCTGAAACTTCGCATCCTTCTTTGACTTTATAAGACCATCCAAAAAGGTAAGCTTAGGCTGGAACTCATTTATATCAGGCTGTTGCGGATAGGATAACACCGATGGTGCCAATGGCTTGCGCACTGCTGAAATCAACCTGGGCAGATCGTCACCCGGATAGGGAACACTAAATCTCGTCTTATCTTTCAACATTTCCCAATCAACAGTGTCGTCAATATCCAACGTATAGATCAAAATATCATCTATTTCCTTCAAGGCATCACGCGCTTCTTTATTTCGTTTGTCTGCATCCCTTAAAATTTCCTCCTTACTACGTACAACATTTTCTTTATTAACTATTTTGCTCCATCTTTCATTGAGTTTAGCTATATGGGCATTTACTTTATTCTGTAAAATTAATTGATGATCGGATGACAATACTTTGTAATCATTCAAGCCTTTATGTGTAATCTCAGCAATATATTTTGTTTTCAGCGTGCGTGTTCCAGTGTATTCTTGTCTATGCTTTATTTGAATCTGACTTGCTACCATACGGGTCTAGGGTTTATGAAAAGGGTTAATAATAAAACGCCGAAGATACAGCATATTTCGGACTAGACATTGACAGATGCTATTTGAGCTATTTTATCACGGATTCAGGGTACCTTGAAATGAACCATCCTGTTTGGATTATTTCAAAAATATGTCCTCGGGAAACACATATCAAGAAAATTTTATCAATTATTACATTACTTAAACTACCTGTGCTGAAAGCGTGATATGCCTTCAACAGAACATATCACGCCTCTATAAATATTTCCCCTAGACCTTCAAAAACACTTTCTTCTTATACATAAAGTACAAGAACGCCCACTTCACTAAAACCAGCGTCACGGCTAATCCAACCGCCCCAAACGGATCCCCTGTCAACTGTTCCAGCCATTTGAAGAACGCATTATTGGAATAACCCCAGTCTATAAAATGCCCTGAGATGTATATCAGGATAGAATTCATCCCGATAACCCTGAAAAAGAAGGCCCATCGCTGGTACCCCAAAATATCGATGACGTAATAAAACAATGCCAGCAGCAACAAGCTGATACCACCTACCTGCAATACGAAGGAGCTGGTCCACAGGTTCTTGTTAATAGGAAAATCGAGATTCCATATCTGCGCCAGTATAATGAATGCTACTCCGGCAATGCTCATGATCCCCACTTTTTTCATAGCAGGCACCCCATTATTACGCAGCAGGTTGCCGGTAATAATTCCCAGCAATGCGGTACTGATAGCCGGGAAAGTGGATGCAACGCCTTCCGGATCATGGATACCCAGGTACAATTTTCCGGGTACAATACAACGATCCAGGTAAGATGCGAAGTTGCCCTCCATCGTCAGATCTCCGGGCGCAAATCCAGGGGCCGCCGTAAATTTCAGCAACAGCCAGTAAGCAACGGGGATCGCTGCAAACCAGATCAGCAGCGCCCTTTCTTTTGAATACAGGTAAATAATATTGGCAAACATATAAGCCAGTCCGATCCGGCCCAATACGCTACAGAAACGTATCTGCGATATCGGCTGCAGCTGCAGGCCGTTATTATAGATAATTCCCAGCAATACCAGCATCAGGCCCCGCTTTATCACCCGCGCCAGGAGCTGGCTGCGGCTCTTCCCCTTCTCCAGTTCACGGCCTACCGAATAAGGCGTTGATACGCCGGCCATAAACAGAAACAACGGGAAAATAAGATCATAAAAATGAAAGCCGTTCCACTTAGGGTGTTCCAGCTGTTCGGCTATGGCGCCCCAGAACGGTGAACCGGTGGCCTTATCAAGTGCATTAAAGATACCCCCTCCTCCCATGATCCAGAACATATCAAATCCGCGAAGAGCATCCAATGAATATAGCCGGCCTTTTTTTTCACTGTCACCGGCAGTAGGTACGGCTGCCTGCCCAGCCTGAGCAGGGGTTGTTGTTAATGTGGTCATTGATGGTGTAAAGTTGAAGCGTTCAAAGGATTATTTTAACATGCAAATGATTTTGGCTGCATATAGCTTACAAGCTACTAAAAATGAAATTAAATTTTTTTAAAAATAAATAAGGGAGGTAGAAATACCTCCCTTTTGTCATCTGTACCGTCCTTTATTAAAGGAAATCGCTTGTTATTCGAACGCCTGCAGTTCCCCTAAACCTGCGGCGTACCCGGAGTATTTCGTCACCACGAACCGGAAATACCTGCCATCAACAGATTGATAAAATTTTATATAACGGAAATCAGGATTAGTCGTACTACCCTGGGGGGCTGTACCGGAAAAATCGCCCTGGGCGGTCCAGTTCACGCCATCGGTGCTGCTGTATACTGTCATAGTGGTAGGCGCCGAGATATAGGTACTCCCATAGAAATTCCAGTACATCGGCGTAAAGGAAAAACCTTTGACGCTATGCGCGCTGCCCATGTCCAGTGTGAATACAGGCGTGTTATCGCCAAATACTTTCGATTGCCAGCCTGTAGCATAATCTCCATCAAATGCGGCAGCTGCGGAAGCCTGGCTATAATAGCTTTCTGTAGAGCTGACGATAGCATTCCACCCTGTTCTGGCGACCTGATTTCCTGTCACTTTACCATTTGCCGGATCGATGTTCTGGAGTTTCACTGTGAGTGAAACATACACCGCATTATTCTTAGGATCTGCCGCCACCGGACCTTCATCTTTTATCCTGATGGGCAGCAGGTAAGTTTTTCCGGGAGTAAATGCACCGGAATTGAGAGGCGCTACGTTGAAAGTATCTGTCGATGTTACTGCTCCGGCGGGGATGTTTACCAATTGTTGTAACAGGTTATAGGTTCCTGCTGGAAATGCCACTGCACTTGTCTTATTCGATGTATTATATGCATCAATCAGTGTGTTATCAACGGTAACGCCTACACTGAGATTAGCAGAAAATTTTGTATTGAGTGTGGCGCCGAATTGTGCCTGCTGCGGGGTAAATACATCCCCCGCCGGCGTACGGTTTATGGTTAATGGAATGGTATTGCCGGACTGATATCCGTTAAGACCAACATTGATGGTTTTAAAGGCAACCCTGACGAACATCGTTTTTCTGTTGCTGCTCAGCGGTACGCCATCTTCCGGTATATTTAATACTACAGGTACCGTATATACCCTGCTGGGATCAATTTTCGCGGGATCAGTTATCATTACAACAATGGAGTCTGCAGATGTTGTTTGCCCGGCTTTTATAGTAACCGATCCTGTACCGGAGAGCACAAAGGTACCGGGTTGTGGTCTGGCAGATGTTATGTTATTGATGCTGTCGTATGTTGCAATCAAACTGGTATCTATCCGGGCGGTGACCTGTACATCTGATTTAAATGCCCGCGTCAGTAATACCGGGAAACCAGCTTTGTTCACGGGGAAAATACCGGAACGGGCCATCACGTAATCCTGCTTCCAGGTATCGGCTGAAACGGTGCCTGCCGGCGTATATGCAAACAATCCATCTGTATTGAAAGTATCTTTCTTACAGGCTGTCATTCCCCATAAAAAGCCCGCCATCAATAACAGGGATCTGATATGTTTTAATCTTTCTTTCTTCATAAAAACAATTGATTTTATAATTACCAGTAAGAAGATGTTGTTACTGGTCGCACCTGACGCCGGCGATCCATTTCACAGGTCCTGCTGCCGTGGCATTATGGCCTTTTCCACTGATGTCACTGGCCACATTACCCTGTCCTTCATTCAACTTCCAGTATGCCTCCAATCCTTTGCTGGCAGGGTCTACTCCACAAAGGCCATTCAGGATCTCTGCCTTCGACAAAGCCCGCGACCATACCCTGCATTCAGACAGTGCTCCATCGAGCTGGCGTCCTCCTGCAGAACGGCCCAGGTAAAAATCGCCGCTGGTCAGATCTACTGTTCTGCTGAGGCTCTTGGTAGCCACCAGCGCTCCGTTTACATACATATTCTCGATACTGCCATCGAAGGTTACGGCTACATGATACCACACACCAGTGGAAAACGGCGTTGGTATTGTCAGTGCTGCGCCGCCACCAGCCATTTGCAGCTGGCTCTTATCGATCGTTACGTCTCCGAAACGCAGCAGGAAATTCTCTTCAATACCCATCACCGAACTGATAAAAGGACTGTACGACTGAAAGCTGTTTACCATCACCCGGGCTTCGTAAGTCACGGCACTCATGGATTTCAGCGCATCGTTATTCTTTGAGAAATCGACTTTAAAATAATTATTCGTAAGGCTCGCTACTGTCATATACAATACCTTCCGCACGAGGATATACAGTACCCTCGACGATTCCAGCACTCTCATGTTGCCGCTCACACTGCTGATCCGCACCGGTACCAGGTATCCGGCACCATCGGCAATCTTATCGGGCGATGTGATATTGAGTGTGATGGCATTCGAGATATTGGTTCCCGCTTTAATGGTAACCTGATCCGCAGAAAGACTGTAGGTTCCATCTGGCAGGGCTTTGAAGCTTTTGTTACCATTGGCTTTGTTATATGCGTCGATCAGGCCGTTATCTACCCTCAGTTGTACGGTGATATCGTTTGCGACCAAGCCTGAAGCGGTGATGCTAACAGCGGTACTTACCGGTTTTTTATCGATACTCAGTGCAGTAGTAGCATTCTCCTCTGTACCGGTGATATAGATAGCATCACTGTAGTGCTCCTTTTTACAGGAGATGGCTATAATCAGCCCAATACAAGCCATGAAAAATAAATGGAGATATCTCATTTTAAATAAATAGACTGGTTAGAAAAATGTATTTACCGCACGGCAGGATTCATGATTTGAATAGCCTGCCGCATATACAGATATGGCATGGTGGGATTGGCATATTCATACTCCGCATGATAAGCGCCCATTCCACCTTTTCTGCCTGCAGCCGGCTGCCAGTAAGCCATTCCCAGCAATGAAGGTATCTTGCCTCTGACCGGATCATTGTAATCCACGCCGCCGGTTTTCCAGAAGTCTTCGAAATTTTCCGTTACGATATACTTTTCCGGGGGCAGCCATCCTGACACAGCACCATAGCGACCGTTGATGCTGCCCGGGCTGCTTGTACCATAAGCCTGTGATATGGCATAGCTAAGCCCCGCGCCCGCATCTGCAGGTACCTGATCTATTTCTCCATCTACGATCAATAGTTTCCCGGTACCTGATTTCGGTCCAAAGTACTTAGACAGTGCCTTGAGAAACAATCCGAAATTACGTGGGGTGTACACCGTAGTCCAGTTACTGCAACCGCAAACATGTGGTTCATGATCCAGATCAATGCCGTCCATGCGGTTCTTATTCACTTCGTCGGCCAATGCCTTAGCCACCAGTTCAAAGCCCTGTATCAGTGTTGCCTCATCGCCAGGATCCTTGTATTTTTTGAGAAAGTCGCCCCCACCGTAATGCGTAAAGAATGGATCATTGGTAAATGTCACCTGTACCATTTTAGTGCCTTTCTTTTCCTGGGCAAAGCGCATGGCAGCCATTTGCGGACTGCTGTCTGCCGGCATACCACCCCAGAAGCTGACGATATCCATACTATCGGGGATGCTTTCCCAGCGTACATTCATTGCCGGTGATTTGCCGTCGCCGCCGCTGTTGCCGAACCATCCGAACGCTACCTGGTGATCGGATTTTTTATATGCGCGCAATGCTTCGAGGTATTGGTCCGTCAATACTTTCGGATGTTGCAGCGCGATAGCGGCTGGTTCATTCTGTTTTTTGCATGCTTCGCCCGCTGGTATGAGTAAGAGGATAAGTGCAAAACGCAGTATTATTTTCATTGTTTATTATTTAGAATTAACAGATTTATTTTTTATCCCACCAAAGCGTAGTTGCGATGTTATCAGGCCCTCCCAGCAGTGATACTCCTTTCTGTACATTAGCGCTATTGTTCAGGTATTCGTTTTGCGGGAAAGGGCTTCGCCGGATAGTACCTTTCTTCAGCTGAGCGGTCGGCATCCCATAACTCCGTGGTATTTGAAATATTTTAGGATAACCTGTTCTCCGGAACTCCGTCCATGCTTCCATTCCATCGGGATATATCGCGAGCCATTTCTGTGTAATGATTCTCTCTTGTTTAAGTTCATTATTATCGCTGTCATTCCATTTTATAGTAATCGTACTTAGCATCTTATCACCGTTCTTCACACTGTTACTTCCTGTTATCGGATCTACAAATTGCGCGGGCGTGTTTGTACCATCATTCAGATAAGCCGTAGCATCGCCAGCCGCTTTCTGCGTACCGCCAATTGGCTGAGCAAAAGCAGTTTTGATCCCGGTTTCATACAAATCCTTCGCTGTGCCATTCATATTCCACCCCCATACAGCGCCCTCTGCCCGCAGGAACCAGGCTTCTGCTGCCACCAACCATTGAATAGGCGTACCGGCTGTAACGTTGAGTGTAGAAAACACATCGTAGCTATGTCCTGAAAACATACTGCCAGGCCGAATCCCATGGTAATCGTCTGCCAGAGCTCCGGTGCCCTTGTTAAACAACAGGCTGATACGTGGATCTTTATATCCTTTCAGGAAAGATTCCATATTGGCCCCCATACGGGTATCCCCATACGAATAGCAGATCATGTAAAGTGGATTTACAGAAGATACGCCGTCTACTACCAGCAATGCGTTATCATCGTTGGATGTCATTACTCCGGCTGCCACTGCTTCTTCTGCAGCCTTTTTAGCCAGCGCAGGATCAGCGTAAACTACGTGAAGGGCTAAACGCAGTTTAAGCGTATTCGCAAACTTCAGCCACTTATTGAAATCACCTTTGTAGATGAGATCATACTTAGCCAGTGGCCGCGCATCAGGGGAAGCGCCGACAAACGTGGTCAATACGCTGATGGCGCTGTCCAGTTCCCTGAAGAACGACTGATAGATTTCCTGTTGCGAATTGTAGGGGGTGGATGAACTGCCGGGTGTAAAATTGAGATAAGGTAGCGGCCCATAAGTATCCGTAATACGATGCATGGCCATTACTTTCAGTATCTGCGCTATTGCGTAGGTAGTGGATGCTTTCAATGTTGCGGCGCGCGTTTTTACCTGGTACCAGGGACCCATCTCGTTCTGATAGGCATATGGAAATGCCGCTCCATACCAGCCTGGTATCATGGCGTAAGTGGTATTATTGATACCATTGCTGCTAAAAGCATTCGAGGCTCCCTGCTGGCCCGAATAGATATCTCCCATGAGACTGTATATCAGCTGATAGCTATTTACATCCCCATTATTACCATCCGTCTGCGAGGGAATCATCTTTGTTTGCATCTGTAGCAGAAACGATCCCAGTCCCAGGTTGTCGTGCTTCAGATCTTCATCAGTGGCGTTGTTGGGGTCTGTATTAAAATCCTTGTATTTCTTTGTACAGCCAGCTCCCAGCAATAATATCAGTAGCAGATAAAATATATTCTTCATAGTTGCTTGTTTATGGGTAGACTATAAATTCACTTTCACACTAAAGCCAAAGCTTCTGAGGCTGGGCATCATGAAATAATCTATTCCCTGGAAATAGGTGCCCGTAGATGCCGTACTTTCAGGATCGAAAGGTGCCTTGTTATAGAACATAAACAGATTGTTCCCTATGACCGATACCGTAACATCCCGAAGCTTGTCTGCGAATACCCTGGCCGGGATGGTGTAACTCAGGGCAGCTTCTCTCAACCGTACATTGGTGGCGCTGTAAACGTATTGCGACAATACGCCGGTGCCTAAACCAACGGCCTGATAATAAGTTTTGGCGTCGGAAGGATAACCGTTGATGAGGACGCCTCCCTTGTCGCGTGCATTCCCGCTGGCTTTGGAGGTACCGAAACCATCCATCAGCGCCTGTGTAGCAGACACTACTTCTCCCCCTATTCTTGCATCCACCAGGAAACTGAAATTGAATTGCTTATAGGAGAACCCATTTCTGAACCCAATGTTATAGCGGGGATTGGGATTGCCGGCGTAAATAAGATTGGTGTTATCTACCCGGTAACCGTGGGTAGACGGGTCCTGGTAGATATATCCTTCCGGATCCCTTACAAGACTGTTCACAAAAATATCCCCGATAGATCCGTTTTTCACGGCAGCAGAAGAGGCGGAACCTATGCCGGCCATATAGAAGGTATCCCGTTTAAGTCTCTGATTATTGAAAGGATTAACGGCATTTTCAGCCAGTTCCATGATCTTATTGCGGTTCATGGTAAAGGTGGCGTTTGCATTCCATTTCACCGGACCGATATTACCGTTGTATCCGAGTGATGCCTCGATCCCCCTGTTTCTCACTCTTCCTGCGTTTACTTTGAAATTGGCATAACCACTGCCATCCGGCGCCAGGAATACGAATATCTGATTGTACGTATTGGCATTATAACCAGTGACAGTAAGATTGATCTTATCGTGCCAGAAACTGGCGTTGATACCGGCTTCGGTGGATTTCGTTCTTTCCGGAACAAGGTTGAAGGGAAGGTCGCGGTTCAGGCCCGGGCCGGCCACGGTGGTAGTATATCCCGGATGTGCATCGTATGGCAACGGAGGATTGCCCACTTCGCTATAGGATCCTCTTACCTTCAGATAGGAAAGTACGGCAGGTGATACATTGAACATATCTGAGAGTACGGCCGACAATCCAACGGAGGGATAGAACAACGATGTACTACTGCTGTAAGCCAGCTGGGAAGGCCATTCGTTTCTGCCTGTCAGATCGAGGAAGAGCATCTTTTTATAATTAAGCTGCGCAGTGGCGTATACAGATTGTATCTGGCTGATCACCGGCTGACTTCCCGGAAGAGGCTGTGGTATGACGTTACTCGACGTAAAAAGATTCGGCACTTTCGACAGCGGTGCTCCGTTGCTGGCAACATCCGCATTACCGGAAACAGACATGCGGCTATCGAGCAAACTGGCGCCGGCATTGGCCATCAGGCCCCAGGAATGGAATGTTTTGTTCGCAGACACCAGCACATCTGCGTAGGTTTGCCGGGTGCGGGTAGTGAGGTCAAGATAGGAACCATTGTCAGAATTGGAAGCCAGCAATGGTAAGGTGGAAGCATAGTTCGTAACCTGGTTGGCCGCATTGTTGTTATCAGTTCTGACTCTTCCCATTACATCCAGCCAATCCAACACCTTATACTTTAATGCAGCACCGAGTATGTAGCGTTCCTTATCCATCCGGTTGAAATCACGGTTCACTGTCCAGTATGGATTCTGCATCGCGAGGCCCATAGAGCCATACGGCCACCACTGGGTTTTGAAACCACGCACTACATCGTAACGCTCATACAGTTTGTATTTTTCCATATCCTCGCCACGGGGAAAAAGATACAATGGCACCAGGGGATTGAAATACTGCCCCTGAGAAATCATATTCTGATTCTTAGTGCGTATGTACATTCCCGTTAGGTCCAGGCTCAGTTTGTTATCGAGGTAGTATGAGGTGTTGCGGAAAGTAAGATTGTATCTGTCGAACGTATTGTTGGGGACAATTCCATTAGCATTGGATGCGGACGCGGAAAAGTAGGTGATATTCTTTTCTCCGCCAGACGATACGCTGATGCTGTTGGTTTCGTTATTGCCCGTCTGAAAGAAATCTTTCGGCGAAAATGTGGAAGGCTTTTCCAGCTTATCGCCCCAGCTATCGAAAGTTCCGGGTGATGAAGCACCGTAATTTTGCTGGAATTCAGGCAACACAAAAGGTCGGAAAAAAGTAGTGTTGTTTGCATAGCTGACCCGTGGTTTCCCGGCGGCGCCATTTTTTGTGGTGATGAGTACGGCGCCGTTGGCTGCCATGCCCCCGTATAATGCGGAAGAAGCAGCACCGGTTAGTACGGAAAGACTTGCAATATCTTCCGGGTTGATGGAGGAAATACCATCCCCACCATCTTTCCCACCATAAATACCATTTGATCTTACACTATTGGAAGAGAACAGATTGGGTAAAGGAATACCATCCAGTACGTACAATGCGTTGTTGTTACCATCTGCCCGGAGTGATTTGTCGCCACGCATCACCACCCTCGTAGAACCGCCTATCCCCGACGCGCTCCCGTTGATGGTGACACCGGCAACCTTTCCTGCCAGGCTATTCACAAAACTTGCATTAGGCACCCTGGTAACTTCCTCTCCTTTAATTTCCTGCACATTATAGGAGAGCGCCCTGTTCTCCTGGCGTATACCCAATGCCGTTACCACTACCTGGTTCAGTACTTTACTGGAAGGCTGCAACACAATCGTGAGTGCGGCAGATGAGTCTACCGTTACCTCACGGGTTTCATAGCCCATGAAAGAAACGATCAATACATCACCGGCAGCAGCCCTGATCCTGAATTCACCGTTTACATTTGCCACGGCGCCCTTACCCTGACCTGTTTGATTTTTCAGGGTAATGGTGGCGCCGATGGCTGGTTGGTTACGCTCTATCAGCACCCGGCCTCTGACATCAGTTACCTGCTGTTCCGGGGCCGTTTGTTGTGCCTGCGCGTCTTTGTCTTTTAATACAATCACTTTATCCACCACCTTATAAGTTAAAGGCAGATCCTTTAAACAGCGATCCAATACCGTTTCCAGGGGAGCATTCTTTACAGATAAGCTCAACGGCTTAGCATCTTTCAGCATACTTTCATTGTAGAAAACGCGAAGTCCGGTTTGCTTACTGATAGCATCCAGTATAACCGGCAATGGCTGCCGTTTTACATCCAGCGTGATTCCCTGCGCTATGGCCTGAACGCTCATCATCAGGCTAATGAATAACAGCAGCATGAACGACTTCCCACCGGGTAGAAGGCTACAGCGACCAGTGCAACAAGACGATCCTGAAGTCGGGCTAAAATTCATAACGTTTCAATTGTTTTAGAGAATAATAATGTGAACTGATCATTAAGCATAGGGATAACTGCAGAAGCCGCGCGCGCTTCTGTATCCGTATGATATTTGTTTTACTGGTTGATATAACTACACCTGATCGGTATTCCCGGAAACTATCCACAGGCACAGGGCATACTCATCCTGTTCCGGATTACCGTTGTAATCAGAAAATATTTTGCTCATCTTTGGGTTGCTACAATATCAGGATTATTTACCTGCTTCTTCTGTAGTACTCTTCCTTTCGTTGGTTGGTAATATGACAATCTTATTTCCGCTTAGTTGATAATGTACCCTGCTATACTCCAGGATTTGTAATGCCTGTTCCAGAGAAGACGACAGCGGTATGCTTCCCGTAAACAGGTCAGTTGGTTTATTTCCCTTGTACTCCACTTCCACATTGTACCATCTGTGAAACTGATTCATGACGTGCTCTATATTAACACCGGAAAAGATAAAGTATCCGTTTTTCCAGCCCAACACCTGTTCGGTATTGACATGCCGGATCAGCGCTATTTTACCATCGTTGCCGACACGCGCCTGCTGTCCCGGGGCCAGTTGCTGCGAGTTTGTGCCATTATTGACCTGTACCGCTCCTTCCAGCAAGGTAGTGCTGACATTTCCTTCCTCACGGTAAGCGTTTATATTGAAGCTTGTGCCCAGTACTTTTATTTGAGTGGTATTATCGACATTCACGCCAAAAGGCATCGCTGCATTTTGTGCTACTTCAAAATATACTTCGCCTGTCATGGAAACAATGCGCTCTTTGCCCGTAAAGGAGGAAGGGAAAGTCAGCGAAGAACCCGCATTCAGCCAGGCTTTGGTACCATCTGGCAGCACCACGCTGTACTGGGTTCCGGCGGGCGTTTCTACCCGGTTATCGACCGGCATGCTTTCCCCGTTCGATTCATACACGAGCTGTCCTTTTGTATTATTAATGACCGTATTTCCCAACGTGGTAACCAGGCCATTGCCGGCGCTATCCAACACGATCGGTGGGCGGTTGCCTATAGTCAGTATAACATTTTTACCATTGCTTCTGCCGGATCCTGCTGTCTGATGAGCCAGCAAAGGTTCTTTGACAGAATGTTGATGGCGGTAAATGAAGTAAAATGCTCCGGCCAGCAGTATGGCAACAGCTGCTGCAGCACCCCGCCACGATCTGCGTATATGCACTACCGTTGTTTCAGCAGGTGGTATTGCTTTCTCCTGCTGATGTGCAGCCCATGCGCTTTTCAGGTCGTCCTGCAGAGAAGATGCCAGCAGCCGTTCAAAAACCGGATCTTTCGAAGCATCCAGAAATTCTTCTAATTCCCGGGCAGAAAGTGACTGGTTTTTAAACCCTTCTATCAACTTTATAAAATCTGCTGCTGTCATGGAACGCTGTCTGGTTTTAGCTGCTAATTAAATGTGCTATAATATGAAGACGGCCATCTGCATAAAAAGGGGGACAACGGCAATAATTTTTTTGGGGGACTATTTAAATGAACATCCTGATACTCTCTAAATTGGCCAACAGAAAGCTT
The DNA here is from genome assembly GCF_037893185.1 of Chitinophaga sp. 180180018-3. Taxonomy (NCBI): domain Bacteria; kingdom Pseudomonadati; phylum Bacteroidota; class Chitinophagia; order Chitinophagales; family Chitinophagaceae; genus Chitinophaga; species Chitinophaga sp. 180180018-3. Next base: position 4,852,329 of record NZ_CP140772.1, read on the forward strand.
TTGAGGCTCTTTAAGCCCCGGGACATATGTTCCTTTACCGTTTCCCGGGAAACGTTCATTACTACAGCTGCTTTCTCGTAAGTAAATCCTTTCTGGCGGCATAGCAGAAAGGCTTCGCGCTGGCGTTCCGGAAGGGAAGCAATAGCCTTTTCCAATAACTCTTCCCGCTGACGGGTGATCAGCAATTCCTCCGGCGATTGATATTCTTCCGAAAATACCTGTAACAGATATTGCCGGTAAGTACTTTCCGATCTTCTCTTCCGGAATTTATTCAGGAATTCGTTTCGGGCAATAATAAAGATCCAGTCTTCAAGCGATTTTACTGCAGGTAACTCCTGCCGTTTTTCCCAAAGCCGGAGAAACGTAAGCTGCAGAATATCTTCCGCATCTTCGGCATTCTTTGTATACTGTAACATCACCGCATAAACAGGCTTATAGAAATTACTATACAGCTGGTTGTATGCCTGCCGGTCATCCTGGGCTACCAATAATGCCAACTCCCTGTTACTTTGCATAGTGTAAAGAGACTAATATAAGTATGTAATCCAGACTATCGCGCAGCTAAAAGTAGCAAAATAAATAATAAACAATCAGCAACTTTTTTATGAAAGGCCGGCAGCCCTTATAAAAAAGAAAGCAAACATAAAATGAAAAATATTAATAAATAAATTTTCGTTATATAAAACCTAATTGAGACAAATAAAGGAAAGATCGATACGAATCAGTACTTTTTTTAAATCACTGTTCCGGATATTTGCCCCAACAGCCAATTTCATGCTATGAAAAAAAACAGATTCACTATTTCGCGCAGATTGCGATTGCTACCCGTCTTTCTTTTCTTCTTTATTTCTACCTATTCACAAAATAAATGGTCAGCTGAAAAAGCCAATGAATGGTATGCCGGTCATAAATGGCTGAGCGGTGCTAATTATATTCCCTCCAATGCTATTAATCAACTGGAGATGTGGCAGGCGCCGACTTTCAGCCCTGATTTGATCGATAAGGAACTTGCGCTGGCGGAAGATATTGGCTTTAACACCATGCGGGTGTTCCTGCACAGTGTTGCCTGGAAACAGGATCCGAAGGGATTTAAAGACAGGGTCGACCGCTTTCTATCTATCTCTGCAAAACATGGTATACAACCACTGTTTGTTTTTTTTGACGACTGCTGGAACAAAGATCCTAAGCCAGGTACGCAGCCGGCGCCTAAAACAGGTGTCCACAACTCAGGCTGGGTACAGGATCCGGGTGATCCGGCTTACATGGATAAATCCAATTTTCCGGAATTGGAAAAATATGTAAAAGATATCCTCAAAACATTTGCTCACGATAAACGCATATTGGGCTGGGACCTTTACAATGAGCCCGCCAATAGCGGTAAGTTAAACAACACGTTGCCGCTGCTCGAAGCCATCTTCTCGTGGGCAAGAGTTGTAAACCCGGATCAGCCGGTCACTTCCGGCGTGTGGAAATTAGACCTCGACCAACTGAGTACCTTCCAGATTACGCATTCCGATATTATCACGTATCACTGTTACGAAGATCCGGGTAAGCACGAAGCGCTGGTGCAGACCCTGAAAGCCTTTGGCCGGCCGGTGATCTGTACCGAGTATATGGCCCGCACCCGCAACAGCCGTTTTTCCAATACCATGCCTATGCTGAAAAAAGAAAATGTGGGCGCCATTAACTGGGGCTTTGTAGAAGGGAAAACGAATACGATTTATGAGTGGAACCATGTTATTCCTGATGGCAGCCAGCCGGATGAATGGTTTCATGATATTTACAGGAAGGACTTTACGCCTTACCGTAAAGATGAAACGGATTTGATCAGGAAGCTGAATAAAACGAATTGATCCATACTTTTAATAAAAAGCCCGGCGGTAATCGCCGGGCTTTTTTAATGACTACATGTTAATTACCATAATCACCAACCAAAATTCTGCGGCGCCAGATTCGGATTCAAATTAAGCTCCTGCAACGGAATAGGCAGCAGATACATCTTATCATTCCAGGTACGCGTTGTGATCGCATACGGTTGTACATAGTAGTTATTATTCACTACCACGTTGCTTACATCATAAGTGTATTGCGCTCTCATGGCCGGCAGCAATTTCATTCCCAGGATAGTTTCGCTGTTATTGATCAGGGTGCCTGCATGCCATCTGTGCAGATCGTCGAAACGGAATCCTTCTGTAGCCAGCTCCACCCTGCGTTCTCTTCTTATTTCATCTATTAACACAGGTACATTCGGGAAATGTGATTGCGGATCCCGTTGCAGGCTGGTCAGTTGCATATGCGGCATTCCTACCCTGTCTCTGAGCTTATTGATGGTGTTATCCAGCACATCCTGCGTACAGGTGCCCAGCTCGGCTCTGGCCTCTGCATCTATGAGCAGTGTTTCTGCATACCGGAATATGAAGAAGTCGTAGGTGGAGTTGTTCGCGTTCCAGGCGGTAATGCTGGAAGAACGGCCCTTGATACATTGATACCCGGTAGAAGTAACGTTGGTGCCTACTCTTGGTAAGGTGATCAGATCACCATTCAGGAAATCAAATCCCCTTGTGGCGATGGTTTGCTTAATCCTGGGATCTCTGTTGATGATTTCCATCCCTAATGAATCATCTCCTTTATACAACGCGCTGAGCGAGGTTGGCAGGCCATCGGTACACAGGTAAGTACGTACAAAATCTTTGCTATAACCGTCGCCGGATTCACCCAGCTGGCGATCCACATTGTTATAAGTATTGGCGGAAGCCATGTAACGCATGGCCATAATCGCTTCCGGGTTGCCTTTCAGCTCGTCCTGGATAAAGAGATTGTAGTAGTCCGACTGTGGCTTGCCTGTTGAAAAGATGCTATAGCTCTTCGAATTAATGATCTGTTCAGCCGCATCAGCAGCTGCCTGCAGATAAGCGGTACCATCGCCGGCGCTGAAATACTTCCGGTAAGTACCTTCCCATAAACATACCCTTGCTTTAAATGCAAGCGCCTGATATTTGCCAAGCCTTCCATCCTGTGAGGGAGCTACCGGCAGGTAACTTACGGCAGTATTCAAGTCGGCCAGTACAGCGTCCATCACCCCTGCATGAGTTGTTTTAGGACCATATAATACAGAGATACTGGTATCTGTAAGATACCTGGTGATATAGGGTACATCGCCATATTGTTTAACAAGATTGAAATATTGCATGGCCCTGAAGAAGAGCGTTTCCCCTACATAAATATTTTTTATAGAATCAGGAATATTTGCTTTCTGATAGCTCATCATAAAAAAGTTGCAGGCCCTGATATTGGCATAAGGTGTGTTCCAGTTACCATCGCTTTGCGGAATGGTATATGTTCCCGCCAGCAATGTATTCTGCGATTTGGGCACTTTATCATCCGACTGCCCGTCTGCATTTACAAGGAATTGTGTTGGCAGCCAGCTATAATATTGATTGCAATAGACCTGCAGGTCACTTTCAGTATTAAAAAAAGTTTGCGGCGTAATGGCGCTCAGCGGCTGCCTGTCGAGAAATGCATCCTTCCGGCACGAGCTTATGGAGAAAATTACCACTGCCACAAAAAAAATATCTATCAGCTTTTTCATAATAGTACGTTTGAAGAATTTTATAAACCAATCTGAACCCCGGCAGACAACGTTTTATTAAGCGGATAACTGGTATAACCGGAAATCAGGTCCGGGTCAAAGCCGCCGAATAAAGAAGTAATTTTAAAGAGGTTCTCTCCGGTTACATATACCCTTACATTTCTGATCTTCGAATTTCCAAACACGGAATTAGGGAAAGTGTAACCCAGGGTTATTTGTTTGAATCTTGCGTAGGCAACACTCTGCAGATATTTGGTTTGTGTTTGCTGGTTACCGCCTCCACCAAACCTGACTCTGGGGAAATAAGCATTGGGATGATCAGGGGTCCAGTAATCCATCGCATATGCGTAGGGTATACTCCATTCACCACCAGCGAAGGCGTTAAAAACATTACTGCCGGTTGGACTGAAATCCTGTTTCAGCAGGCCCTGCACAAACATGGTAAAGTCGAATCCTTTATATTCCAGGTTTAAATTGATACCAAACCTGTAACGCGGCTGGCTATTGCCGATTACGGATAAGTCGCCATGATCCGCCAGTGTTCTTTTCCCATCAGTAATTTTCTTATCGCCATTCAGATCTTTATACTTTATATCACCGGCCAGCCACTTATACCCCGCCAGTCTGCTGTTATCCACGGCCTGTGCCTCTGCATCTGTCTGATAAAATCCATCCGTGATATAGCCCCATATCTCGCCCATTTTCCTACCTGGATTCAGGTCATCAATACTGTGGGTAGGATTCTGATTGTATTTAGTAACCGTAGTTACGGCGTCGGACAGGTTAACGCTAATAGCGTAGCGGAGTTTATCATTTATTATTTTATCCTTCCAGCCGATGTTGAACTCCCAGCCGTTTGTACGAAGCGACGCTGTGTTCTGCTTGGGAGCACCCGTTCCGAGTACGGCAGGCAGCTGTTGCCCCCCGGTGATCAATCCGGAAGTATTGGTGATAAAATAATCGAAGCTGCCACTCAATCTGTCGTTCAACAGCGAATAATCCAGGCCGAAGTTCGATGTGGCTATCTTTTCCCAGGTCAGATCACTACGAACCAATCCGGAAGGAGTTACTACTATTCCGGGCTGATTGTTAAAAAGGTACCCTGTGGTACTATTTCCCATCGTAGGTAATGTAGGATAGAAGTTGCCAATAGAGATAGCACTGGTGGATGCGCGCTGATTAGGCAGATTTCCATATGAAGCACGCAGCTTCAACTGGCTGATCAGCTTTACATCCTGCATAAATGCTTCGCGGGAGATGTCCCAACCAGCAGATATTGAAGGGGAAAATACGTAACGGTGCCCCTGCTGAAACCGGGATGTACCATCATATCTGCCGTTCACTTCAATCAGGTATTTATCTTTATAAGCATAGTTTGCCCGGAAAAAAGTACCAATCAGGGCATATTCTATATCGAGGCTGCTAATGGAAGGCTTAGGATCATTATTCAGACCTATAGCTGGTATAGTGGGTACAATAATATTGATTGCCGTTGGCTGTACATTGATAAAGTGCTTGTACTCCTGGTTATAGCCCACCATCGCTTTTACTGAATGATCCCTGCCAAAAGTATTTTCATAGGTAGCATAGCTATTGAAGGCATAATAGGTATTATTCCACCGTGTTTCAATTACACGCGGGGTTTTAGTCCAGGGGAAAACATCAAGGAAGACCCCGTTTACGCCATATTCATTGTAAGGCATCAGATTGGCCTTGTCATAGTCTGTATTACTGTTCCACGTATAGTCGGTAATGATAGTAAGATGCTTCACCGGTTGAAGCGTTGCCCTGGCAGTGGCCCAGTAATCGTTTACATTATCCACATCCCTGCCAGACAGGGCGTTCATTGCCATTGGGTTGGTAAAGCTGCCCTGGCCGGAAAAATTCCCGTCGGGGTGCTTTACCGGCATCACCGGTCGCAGGTCACCAGGTATCCACGAACCACCCTGACCAATGAGCGACAGCGCAGGCTTGTTGTTCGTGGTGCGTGTCATGCTCATATTAAGATCCAGCGACAGCCAGTCGGTAATCTTAGAGGTCAGTTTCAGGTTGGGAGTATACCGGCGATAAACCTGGTTTGCTGATTTCTGTAATCCATCCTGTGAAAAGTATCCCATACTTGCCATATAGGTCAGTTTTTCCGTACCACCTGAAAGCGATAAATTATGCTGCTGCATCGGCGCCCATCCGGGATACAAAGTCTTCACCCAGTTATTGTTGCCAACATAACGATACAGTTTAGGATTGCCCGGATCCGGGTACATATCAGGATTATGAGCAGGATCGTTATAGTAGGCCATGATCATCGCTGAGTCTTTTGCTGTAAACGGGCTGGTGGAGGTATTTCCTCCTGTGATGCTACCGGTATACTGGGCTTGATTAAAAAGTGTCAGAAATCCTTTGGAGTCAACATACTTAGGAAGATTGGCCGGCCTGGCGAAAGAGTAAGATCCTGAATAATTCAGCGTGGGCTCTCCGGTTTTTCCTTTTTTTGTGGTGATTAATATAACCCCGTAAGCAGCACGGCCACCATAGATTGTAGCGGAGGCCGCATCTTTCAATACAGTAACACTCTCTACGTCCGATGGGTTTATCAGATTTGGATCACGTTCTACCCCATCTACCAGTATCAGCGGGTTTCCCTGGCCTGGATTATTTATCGTAGGTAATCCGCGGATATTAAAAGAAGCACCCTGCCCCGGCTGTCCGTTGCCCATGCTAACGTTGAGGCCGGGCACCAGCCCCTGTAGTCCATCTGCCAGGTTCACCAGTGGCCTGCTGGCCAGTTTCTCCGCACCTACCGAAGCTACAGCACCGGTAAGGTGTATTTTCTTCGTGCTACCATATCCCACATTCACCACCACTTCTCTAAGTGTACCGGTGGATGGCGCCAGGGCTACGTTGATGGTGCTGGCATTCTGCACCACTATTTCTTTCTGATCATAACCAATGAAGGAGAATATCAATACATCTCCGGGGTTGGCATTGATTTTATATGCTCCATCGCCATTGGTGATAACGCCTTTGATGGTGCCTTTGATATGTATAGACACACCCGGCAACGCGCCACCCGTTGAGTCGGTAACGCGACCGTGTATTTCCATCCGCCCCTGAACAGCTCCCAATCGCTTGATGGTAATCGCTTTTTCAATAATCTCATACGTTAAAGGCTGGCCTTTAAAACAGATATCCAGGAAGTCTTTCAGCGGCGCATTTTTCACATTGATCTCCCGGATTACTTTCGCGTCGGACAACAACTCGTCCTGATAAAAAAACTGGTAGTCCGTCTGTTTTTTTACCATTTGAAAAATTTCAACAAGCGACAAATTTTTGCCATAAATGGTGACCTTTTGCGCCCATGTTTCCGCATGTAACTGAGTGACGGCAATCAGCATTAATAAACTGGTTAATTTCATAATCAGCCATGATTTTGGTTTCCTTTTACGCTGGTAAAAGGTAAAGTTTGCAAGCTTTATCATATACTCGTGGAGGTTTTGATACTTTAGAAAACAGACACCCGCTGAGGAAGTAAAGGCACCCCTCAAAGTTTATCGGTGGTAAACAACGGCCCACCGGCATCCTTTCCCGCACATGCTTATCCGGGAATTATTGTTTTACGGCTTTGTAATTACAGACATTAAAAAACGATTAGCCTATCCTTCTGTATTTTGAACTGCAGTCCTCCTGTTTCCAATATTCTCAATACCTGAGAGAGATTGTTATCTCTCTTAATAGAACCGGAAAAATGTCCGGTTGGGATTTTGGTTTTATATTCAATCGTGAAATTATACCACTGTGATAGCATCGATAATATAGCCGGAACATCCCAGCCATTGAAATTAAATTCATTGTTCTTCCACGCCAGTGCTTCTTCCATATTCGGATGCTGCAGCAGGTCGGATACGCCATTTCCCACAACAGCCTGTTCACCTGGTTTCAGCATCAGTTCATCGTTTACATCCACCTTCCCTTCTATGAGCGTTACTTTCGTTTGTGCGTCATCGTTATAGGAACGGATATTGAAATGTGTTCCCAATACTTTGACTTTACTCTTACCAGCTTTTACTATGAATGGATGCGCCGGATCATGCTTTACTTCGAAATAAGCTTCTCCATATAAAGAAACAGTACGCTCACTTCCGGTGAAGGCATTGGGGAACGTAATACCGGATGCGGCGTTCAGCAGTACAGACGTACCGTCGGCCAGCAATAAATGAATCGGCTTACTACCTCTGGGAACGGTGAGCGTATTGGATACCGGCTTTTTGGTGCTGCCTTCAAAGGCAAGTGTACCATCAGTATGCTTGATGACTTTAACATTCTCCTGGGTTGTTACCATACCCGAATGGGCATTCTCAAAGCGAATGCTGTTACCGTCTTCAGATTTCAGCATCCCTATTGACTCAGTAGGCGCAGCAATATCATTTTCCGCCGTGATATTCTCCGGGAGAAATAAACTCTTTTTATACACAAGACAATAACAACTCACCCCTATCATTAAGGCGATACCGGCAGCAATGCCGGATAGATAGATCATTCTTCTCTTCCTAACAACATCAACTGGCTTGACAATGTTCAAAAATAATTTTCTTTTCTGCTCCGGGGTAAAAAAAGGCGCAGGCGGCTGCTGAAAGTAAGCAGCCTGGGAGAGCTTCTCCAGCTCATTATACATACCAGCTTCCTGCAGTAGCTGCATTAGCTCGCGAACATCTTTTTCATCAATGGTATTATCACACCATTGCTGAAAGAGTAATTCAATTCTTTGCTGCTTTGAAAACTGATCCATGAAGACATGTTTTTTCAATACGTGGCCAACTGCTCACTGGCTGTCTTTAATTAATTGACGCAGGAAATTTCAAAAAGGGGGTATCGGGGAAGAAAAATCTTATAAATTTTTTATAACGGCGAGGAAAAGCCCAACTGTTGCGACGCCGGAAACCTCTGAAATAATAGACTGGGTGGCTATTTGCAGGTACTTCTTAACGGTTTCGGTTGATAAATGCATTTGCTCGGCAATCTCCTTATAAGAAAGCCCATCATGACGGCTCAGCGTAAACACCTTCTTCTGTTGTGGTGGCAGTTGCGCGATCGCCTTCTCTATAGCACTCAGTTTCTCATCCTCCCAGCTATTGTCGTCCTGATCCCAAAGGTTATGCGTAATCAATTCCTTTCCGGCCCTTTCCCGGATGGCCTTTCTCAATGCCGAGATAGCCTGATTTTTAGAAACAACATACAACCATGCATGAAAATTACCGACGCCGGGAAGCATTTGCCTGGCATTCCAGATCTTCAAAAAAACATCCTGTACTATTTCTTCTGTTATTTCTCTCGAATGGGTGAGCCTGAATATATATGCTCCAAGAATATCACTAAACCGGTTAACCAGCCATTCAAAAGCTTTTTCGTTACCATTGGCAACCTGAGCAAGTAACTCTCCTTCTGGCATACTATTGTAATGACTGAGCACAATCCTAAGTTAATGAAGTTTGTATGGATACAATGGGCTCTGAAGCGGTAAGTCAATTTAGTATGATGAAATGAATAAAAAGTATTATTAAAACAGAACGGAGTTATACATTATTCACATAAAAATATACAAAATTAACACATACGATCTGCCTGACGGCATCTTCCGTATGTAAACCGCATACAATGCCAGATATTCCCCGGTTTCTCCATATCTATAATCAGCGCTTTTCGGGGAAGGGTATGAAGGTCGGGCATTACATTCTGCTGCTGTTGTATAGTGCGAAACTGCCGGAGTGCCATATCCCCAAAAGAACAGATAGCCATCATATTTAACCGGAATTTCCGTCTGCGTGTTTCCGGTACCGGCAATGCCGCTATCTCTTCTTCCAGCTCATCCACCATTTTTTTGAATGTCTGATATAACTGATTGGCATCCTTCATTCTTGTGGGCAATGTTTGTATGCCTTCCTGAAGATCTTTAAAGGTATCAAACAGATCGTTTGTAAGTTGTATGATGCCGCCTAACAAAAACCAGCATTGTTGCCAGTTGTGCGATATCTCCATATCATCCATATAGAAATTACATAACAATACAGCAAAGGCGCCTTTCCCAACAGTAATACCATAAAGCTCTTCGTTGGTCAGGCCGGGGTCCGTTTGCCTCACAGAGTTGACCTGCGCCTGAAACAATGAACGGGTCACTTCACCGTAATGTTGCTGATCCTTCACAAAATCTCTGAGTGCCATATGGGACTGTAAAAACAGGCGCTCCTGCGGCGTCCGTGCCATAAAGCTTTCAGAAGCAAACGCAATATCATTCAGTTCTGCAACGGTCAGTTCTTCATCGTCGGTAAAATTATCGAAGGTGGTACTGCAAATGAAATATTGCAGCATCCTTGTTCTTTCGCCCTGCGAGGTTGGCCGGCCACGCAGTGTTGCAAAGGCATCTATCACCATCGGAAGATAAATACTGTAGGCAGTCAATACTTTCTTTCGCGCGTCTTCCGGTAGCACTGTACCGGCTGTTGATTCCAGCCGGGCAAGACAGGTCTCTGCCCATTGCATTTCTTTTTTACGGCGTACCATTATCTGAACCACCCGCTGCGCAATACCTGTCCCAAAACTCAAAAGATACATGCCTCCTTATTTAAGTAAGTATTGAATGAAGATCATAGATAGTATGCCTGTTAACATCACTCCTTTGATATAACTGCTTAGCCGGTGGTATTCTTCTGCAGCATTTGTATTAAATATCTTCCGGATAATCCATAAAAGCGGTACCATGATAAGTAAGATGGAATAAACAGACAGCACCCTGCTCCCGGGTACATTCCTCTGCCATAATACCGGCTGAATGAACACCAGCCCTCCTACTACACCAAGCAGGCTACATGTAACAACACTATGTGCCGCCTTCCGGCCAAGTACAATAGGAATCGTGCGGCCACCGTATGTGCGGTCGCCCTTTACATCTTCCAGATCTTTTATCAACTCCCGCGCAAATGAGATGACGATTGCAAAGCAGGTATATATCAATGTAACCGTTATTATAAAACGGAACTCCGATGGTATCACCATACTGTATTGCATAAAGGTCATAGATGGCTCTGCAAGGATCAGCACCGGGATAGCGGAAGCGGTAACAACCGCTACGATCACATTACCGATAAGGAATTTCTTCTTGAAGAATGCAGAATAGCAGAATAAAAATATTTCGCTTAAGAAGATACAAATAATAAGACTGATATTTCCCAGCTTAAAACTTACGATAACTGATAGTATCAATGCTAACAGGTTCATGACAAGATAAACTGCTAAAGCGCCCTCCTTGCTAATTCCCCGGCCAATATACACCTTATCAGGTTTATTGATTTCATCAATAGCCAGATCAAAATAATCATTGATGATATAACCCGCTGCCGCTATTAACTGATATACTCCGGCAATCATCAGAAAATCAGTGACACGAAGTTGTGGCGATATGTTAATATGCGACAGCAGTGGATGAATGATGCAGTACTGGAATAGCAATTGTGTCAGGAAGATAACTAAAAGATTAGGCCAGCGTATAATACGCAGAAATAGGAGATACGTTCTAAACATCGATGACAATTGTAGGTAAGAGATATCAATAGGTCATCCAAGATACAAAATCTAATTAAAAAACAAGCTTTTGTACAGAATAGCTTATAGCTGCAATTGACGGGGGGCATCATCTTTGGATAGCTTTCCGCACCAGCTCACTCAACTCATCAACCGTCTTTCCGGAACTCATATTATCCATGAATAATTTTACGATCTTCCCTGTTTTCGTATCTCCGTGTTGTTGTATAAAGGAGATGTATTCTTCTTTGTTCTCTGGCAGCAACGAGCCGGGGTTCGTGTGATCATCAAAACTCGGCGTATTGTCTTCTCCAAACAGGTAATCACGACAATAGCCCTCGTATAGTTGTTTTGCAGTGGTAAAGAAGTAGCTTCGGGGGTAGGTGTCCAGGAACTTTTCCCAGTTGAGCGCTCTTTTCCCCACCAGGCTGAATGGAATTACCAGACCTGCGTCTGCGGTATACAGTACCGTATCTTCATCGGCTTTAAGTTGCAGATATGCCCTATAGTCGTCGGGCAGGGATTTCCCGAACAGGTCCTTATAGAAGCCTGGCACAGTACGCAGTTCCGTGTAGCCCTCTCCTATATTCCAGGGTTCAATGCCGGCGGTGGCGAGCAGATCAATCCGGCGTTGTACTTTAGCAGGCGGAACTGCGGCGTGTTTTTCATCGGAATAATAGTTGGCATATTCATTCAGCCATGCCTCGTTGCCCATGATATCTGCCATGGCAGTATCCATATAAAGCACCAGCGCATGATACAGCTGAGTGGCCTTTTCTGCATTTACGCCGGGTAGCTGACTGGTAACAGCCTGCCTCCGGCTGATGATGCCGGCAACATAAGCTTCCGTAGAAACAACAGATGTATCGGCCGGCTTATGCACTGCAGTTCCTGAATCCGCTGCAGCATTGGTTACCACGGCCTGTTCGCTTTCAGGCTTTTTACTGTTACCATTGCAGGCTACCCATGATATAGCCATCGCTACGCAAACCACCGGGAGGTTAATAAACATTTTCTTCATAGTGTATATAAGTAAATCAATTAAAACAAGCTGCCTTGTATCACTGCCGGCGGCACAGTTGGCTGGAACAGGCCAACAATCGTGAATGGCTGTTTGCTGCTGGCATGTACCTGCTGCGTGGTACCGAGGAAGAAATGCAGATCGCTGTTCCTGGCATATTCATACAGGTATTTCTTTCTTATCTCGTTAACGGCTTTCAGCTCCTTCTGAGCACCACTGTGCTTTTTTACCATCTTCCAATACAGGGATGCCAGTTGCCAGTCTTCCACAGGCAGGGTCATCTCCTGGTTTTTGATATCAATAAACCGGTAAGAAAATTTGTATGGAAGCTGCTTCATCACGGCAAACGAATCCTCGGATTGTTCAACAACCCTTCCGCTGCTTTTTTCTTCCTGAAGTTTCTCTATGCGCTTACTATCCCATTCCCGATCAGTTTCTTCTGCTATAAAATCGAGTATACGCAAAGGTTTAAACACGACCAGCGAAGTATAGAACGCCTCGTGTTTTGCTTCTACGATCAGGCTCGACATATCCCGGTATACATTTTTCAGTACTATTGCTTTCCGCTCGCTCCAATGATCTTCGGTGCCCATGTGCCCTATTACTTTTACCGGGGCATCCGGGGTAACCGGACTGAAACTTTCCAGCCTGAAATCCCTGGTATTGCGCACAAGATCCAGCTCTACCCAATCATAGAGCTGATATTGCTCCTCGTAAGTTTTTTTTGAAAACGGAATGGGATATATCCTGATAAAGCTGCCATCTTTTCTGAAACCAGCTATACTAACTTGTTCATCATAATGAGAAGATACAGTGGGGTAACTTTTAACAGTGATCAAAATTGCTGTCACGGGCATGCTCGAAATGTTTTATAAAATATTAAATCCAGTGGTTGTATGTATAAACTGTATTAATTTCTACAATTAACCATGTTGCAAAACTAAGGTTAATCATTGAGAATCATTGCTTTCCCGGAGAAAATAAACTATTTCGGCTGTGAATGCTATTGGTTATAAACAAAAAGACCTGCAACAGATGCAGGTCTTTTTGTAAATCAGAGATATCTTATTGCTTACATGATGCACTACTACTTTGTGCCCACCAGGAACAAAGAGGCCGTAGCATCCAGTTTCAATGGCAGTACCGTTACAGGTGTACCATCGGCCAGTGTTTCCTGTTTCGCTGCTGTTGCTTTTTGCGTAGTGCCCCTATGAGGATCCCAGATCTCCAGGTCTTTCACTTTCCCTCGTAGCGTCACCATTGATGCCATCGGATTATCAGTAGTGTTAATGAAATAATAGATATCCCTGCCATCTTTCTGTTTATGTGTGTAATTAATACAACCTGCTCCCAGCGATGGCAGTGATCTTTCGTCAAATGCTACATCTGGAGTAATATTCATAGTAGTCAATGCAGCGGCCATACTTTGCTTATCTACAGTGGGCAAATAAGCAAACTGTCCACCCTGCTGATTTTTCACAAAGAGGCTTTCAGACGGGAAGCCGTTGAAGATATCGGCAATGATCTTTTTCACTTCCTCATCGCGGCCAAATTCGGCGGCGTGCCTGGGCAGCGCGCCTACTGCTATTACCTTTCCACCATGCTGATAATATTCCTTTATGGCATGAAGTGAGGCGGCGGAAATCACATCTCCACCGGGAATAATCAGTACTTTAAAATGCTGTTCATTGACCTTATTATTCAATACCAGTTCAGTGCCTCGTGCAGTAACCTTACCATTGGTAAGATCTTCCGGCCGGATGTACGTAAAATCGCGGCGAACGGAATCTGTGAGCACGCCGCTCAGCTGATAATTCAATACTCCCGGTGGAATCCATTGTGCGACCGCCAACCCAGACTGGTTATCGCGGCCGATCCAGCTTTCTCCCTGCACAGCATTGATAGGCCAGTACACAGCAATATCCACTACCCTTTTTCCATTCTGTAACAGCACACAGGAGCGGGCAGTAAAAGCGCTGTAATCAGATACCGCTTTCCCGATATAAGTGCTTTTGTAAGAGATCAGCGGCGGAATGCGGATATGTGCGGTATCATCATCATACCATAAACCATGTGGCACAATAAAATTCACACCTCTTACCATGGTTTCCATGGCAACACGATATAATTGAACTGAGTCCATATCCTGTGCAAAAGCACCACAGAGCTCTGCTCCTACCAGCCCTTTATCATCCAGATCGGCTGCGGAGCTTACCTGCTTATATCCATTCCTGCCGCGACCATAGTGAAAGATAACATCCAGCAATGGGATATCAGCATGGCGATAAAATTTCAGTATGTCTCCACAGGTAACTACCGAATTAGGGCTGTAGTTTTCCGGCGGATGCCCCATACTTTTCACATGATATTTTTCCGCCCATTCAGACACCTGTTTCACATAACCTTCTGCCATCAGCTCAGAACGGGCATCATAAAACGCCACTCTGGCTGCACGCGTTTCAGGACCAATGTCGTAGTACAGCGCGGGGTAATACAGCGCCGGGTCTTTACCGGTTTTTTTCTGAAAGATATTGGAGATCTCTTTGTTCCATGTCTGATCCATGAAAACAAATCCCACATCATCGAAGAAAGTTTTATTGATTACGTTACCGAGATAGTTACCGAAGCGTTTTCCATATTCATCGTAAGTCATTTCCATGAGCTTTTCTATGGCGGCCGGTTCCATATAATCCACCAGATGTCCGTGCGGCGGCCCTACATTATATTCGATCAGAAATGCCATGATCCGCCAGGTGCCGGCAGGCGCGTTCCAGTTCAGCTGGTTACCCTTTAAAAAAGGTTGCAGGCTGATGACTTGTCTTGTAATAGTATCCATTGCGGACAATGCCATCCAGGATTGCGCGGGCTTCAGCTCATAAGCTTTTGTAACGGTATGTCCACCGGCTGCAATAAACTCCTGCTTCTGCAGGTATTTGCGGGTGTATTGCGGATATTCTTTCAGCAATCGCCCTGCCGCTGAACCTGAAGGGAAATCAATATCATCATACAACACAATATGAGTACCCTGTTTGGCAGATACCTCCAGCATATGACGGTATATGTCGAAATATTCATTGCTGAGAAAATCGGGTGTCATACCCGGGCACAGATGATGATCGTGCCAATGCGGCCCCGGCGATACCGGTAGCGGCGCAATGCCGCCAAAGCCCGAATATTTGTGCGCTTCAATGAGCTGTTTTTCTATTTCCGGTTTGGTGAGATGCCCGTTCAGATGCAAAAACGGCATCGGACGGTATTCATTGGGCGGATCAAGAAAATGCTCACGCAGTTTATCCGGTGTTGAGCAAGACCAGGCGAAACATCCTATTATCCCTGCTATTGCTAATTGCTTCAATGAGATCATTATGCTTTTGTTTATTAACGTTCTTCGATATTTTCGTTGTTCACGGATCTGATTTGTACACATTTGTTATCAGCTTCAATCGTAGCTATACCACCCTGGTTGTACTTGTTTTTTTCTATACGGATATTTTTACAACCGGAGAAGACAAATGATGGCCCGTTCCCCTCTGCAACCGGGTAATCCGTGCTTTTGTTGATACTATTGCCTCTGAATACAAAATTCTCCAGGGACCTGGCTTCCACTATTATACGGCTGAATGTGTTGATCGTGTTATTCTCCATTATAATATTCCGGTGGTAATACCAGGCACTATCCGCCAGGGCGTGCACTTCCGGCACCACCACCAGGGCGGGTGCATTGCCAACTGCTAACCCCTGGTCTTCAAAAAGATTATCACGGATCACCAGATCAGCTACCGGTCCGGATTCAAACCAGTAGTTAGCATCCCCGGCCGTTTGTATACCGGCATATGTACATTTCAGGAAACGGTTTTTTTCTATCAATACCTTTCCCGCTGTGGAGATCAGGATACCTCTTGCCCTGTTCTGCCGTACCTCGCAGTGCCGCATTACAACATCCGGCTGGCAGGAACGATTTTCGGCCACCGATCCTTTCCTGATAAGGGGCGTAACTTTTTCTTTAAAGGTCACTTCAAAATAAAAGTCGTTCACGTTCCTGACGGCTGCCACGGTAAGGGTAGCATAGGGTTTCAGGGTATTCCTGTCTGCAAGCCTGACCTTTTCTCCTACCCGGGCGAAATCAAATCCCTGTTGTTGGGAATGGCCTCTTGTCATTCCCAGTGTGTAGGAATCTACCGCCTCTTCTACTTCTGCGTATATCCCGTGCACGTTAGTGCCATCATCCAGCATATTTTCAAATATGCAGCTATCCAGCGTGATGGTTCCCCCGCAGCCTACGAAATGAGAAGCATCTGCTGTGGAGGTAACGAAACGACCAGATCCCTCCGGCAGCGTGACATTATACCGGTGCAGGGTAATATTCTCTGAGCGTTCTGCAATAAGGGCCATACCGGCCGCATGATGTACCGTTACCTGTTCTATCTGCACCTGCTTACAATGCGATATATGTATCGCCGGCGATAACCGGTTTTTGGAAAGAATGCCGTTACAAATAAGCACCCAGCCTACCTTTGGCAGTGTATCTGCCGCATTGGTCAATCGCACTACATGATGCTCCAGCTCCGTAGCAATAGCCCGCTTGTTCAGCTTAAAATTCCAGGCATTCACGCGGGTGTCGTTTTCGTTGCAGTAAGCCGGCGCTTTGGTGGCAGGGTCATACCAGATATTCCAGTTAATATTCTGCTCCCAGATCACGTCTTTTTGCATGCAGGGAGCCATCGAATACCAGCCGGTTGTTTTCCCCGCTTTCTTATTTGAGAAAATGAGATCAGCACCCTGGATCTCATAAGAGCATTCGTCAAAGATCCTGATATCAAAGGCATTCAGTTCCGGGTGAACCGCCAATACCTGCGCCTGTAAATAAAAGGGAGCGGCCCAGTCCACGGAAAAATTCCTGAGTGTGATATTTGTTGAATTTGATACATCAAAAGGGACCATATGATCATGACAAATAAACCTGCTCCCGGACCCATCTATCTCGAAATGATCAAAGCCTTCCAACAGGAAGACAATCCTTTTTTTGCCGGCATCGTTGTTGGAAATACTCCGGTAGGCTTCTGCCGCCTTTTCGGGAAAGATGTCGTATATGCCTTTCGGAATCACCAGCCTGGTGGCCTTCCTTGTTTTGCATGCCTGGATGGCCTTTGTAAGCGCAGGGGTGTTATCTGTACCTTCCTTCAGACCAAAATCCGCCGCATTCACCACCCTTTCAGATTGACTGCCGGGTAATGCAGTTCCCTGTGATATCAACGGCGCCAACGACCAGCTGCACAGGATCATCCATCTCTTAAAATTTGTCATGGGTTATACTCGTTATATACCTGAGTTATTTTGCGCCGGCCCGGAAATGAGCCGGCACAAAACAATGCTACCAGTTCAGTAGTTGAATGATTTGATTCGCCGCATGCGCCATGGCGCCCGGGTTGCTCTCGGCAATAGCACTTCCTGTTTCATAAGGGCGATGCGACCAGCTGCCTACGCGCAATTGCATACCATCTTCATAGATGCCGCTGTTTATCAGGAATTGCATGATTGCCAGCAGTGTGTGCTCATAGAGAACATTGGGATTAGCTCCTGCAACGGTCCGCGTGGAGAGTGTGGCGCCATCCAGATATAGCTCCTGGTCGTCTGTCATGCTGGCGTCTACAATGTTAATACCCATTTGCACGCCTTTGGCCTTTAGTGCTGTTTTGTGCCGCATTAATACTTCGGTGATGTATGGCACATTGTATCTCCAGTCAACATCCATCAGCACTGTTTTTGGTTTGAAGCCGGCAGTGGTCATCACATCTACCAAACTATTCAGATACTGTACAGAATTGTACTGTGGGTAGTTCTGCACAATCCCCCAATAGTTCGCTGGCGTAAAGAAGTATGTTGGATAGTGCGCATTGATACTATCCAGTCCTCTCTGGTCGCGCCATTCCCAACCAGGGTTTACATTCCAGTGCACACTCGCAGCAGGCATATTTGCGCCCCATTTTGCTTTTGCCACATTCAGAAACTTTGCATAGTCCTGTCTCAGTGATTCCAGTCCTGCATCAAAATTCCCCATGGTAACCGGGCAGCCGTTGTTGATCTTCGCAGCTGTTTTTCTGTCGTCCCAGGTACCTGGCGTAGTAGCAAGCTTATCCGGATCAATCTGTGGCAGGAGATTCGGTTGGCGTTCATCGAATAATATCTCATCGGGCACCCAGTTTACCGTATCTTTTGTTACAAACCAGCCCCGGTTGTTAGGATCTATCCTATCGGTTGTATTGGTAATAACAAAGATCTGTGAAAAGATATTCATGCCATTTACAGGCTGTCCGTTCAGTTCTGCCTGTCCTAATGGCGTACCGTCTATACACTGTGTAAATCCGGGCAATTCCACTGAAACAGGAATTCCTTTTGCTTTCAACAGCGGGATCAATCCATTTGCTGATGACATATGCCCTACTTCTGCTGCAAACAGCGAAAAGGAGCCTCCGGTTCTTTGGAGATTACTTATCAATACCGGCCACCAGTTCTGATTCCCGAAACTTTCATCCAGGTGGCCATTGACCAGCGTACCACCTGGTTTGTACCAGGCGTTTGCGGCTATCTGGTTGGGAACGAAGGAAAACTTTACTACCTGGTTTGTTTTCACAACGGTATCCAGGTTTTTTTTGATAATTTTCAAAGCGACATCAGGCCGGCATTGTGTCAGAAAAACAACAATTGCGGCGGTAGCCGGGATCAGTAATGTAATAGTGATCTTTTTCATAACAGGGGATTTATTTTCAATAAATAGTACAACATTGCATGATGAGGGCCTCTTCATACACGCTACCAACCGGGGTTTTGCCAGTTCGCCCCCGTATATCGTTCCATCTTGCTTACTTCAGCAAATGGCAACGGGAATAACAGAAACCGGGTGGCATTGGATCGGCGACTATCTACGGAGAACCGGGCATTCGCATAATTGAATGTGCCATCCGGTTTCCTGGATATGTTCATGCCGGTGATCTGCTGGTCGGTTTTCTCCAGTATTTTCCAACGTCTCACATCGAAGAACCGGTGTTGCTCAAATGAGAGTTCCACCCGTCTTTCGTTCCGGTACCTGGCCCTGAACCCGGACTGAGTAAGGCTACCAGTCGCATCAAATGCGGGCATACCTGCTCTGCTTCTGACGGTGTTCACCGCTGCCAGCGCTGTTGCTACCGGTCCGCTTATTCCAGGCACCGTTGCTACGGGGCCATAAGCTTCATTAGCCGCCTCTGCAAAATTTAGATAGAGTTCAGCGAGGCGGAATATTTTCATATAGCCATCTGCCTGATTACTGATGTTGGATCTGTTATTATGATATTTCCGCAGATAGTAGCCCGTGCGGGTATACCGCTGATCGGAATAAGAAACGCCGCAATTCCCATTGTTATAGACTTGTAACGCCGAGCCGGGATTGGTAAAATCCAGCAATGCCCCGTTAAAATAGATGGTGGCGGCAAGTCTGGGATCCCGGTTGTTATAAGGGTGATCCGGATCGTAGCCACTGGCAGTATTGATGCGGGGGCTCACTCCATCATAGATCACGGAGCCGTTGTTGTCCAGCATGAAGGGAGAATGGCCATCAGCCATTTCGTAGGCATCTACTATTTCCTGCGAAGGGCATGCTCCCGCTTTCACCGCACCATTATTCACCGGCAATGCGGCGTCTCTCCAGATGGTGAGCTGGTTCTTACATTCCAGGATGGTTTCTTTATCCCTGATCCTTGCAGGATCGGAATGACTGAAGAAAAATGTTTGATAAGCACTTTGAGAGCTTGCCAATACTTCCCCCGAGGGCATTTCTGTAAACAGTTGATATCCGTTGGCCAGGCATTCGCTCAGGGCTTTGCCGGTGAGGAGCGCGGCGCGGCGCCATTGTTCGTCTTTTGCCGCGGAGGTGTTCCACAGGTCGCTGGCAGCATACAATGCGGCTTCCGATTCTATGGCATAGGCCACTGCACGGGTCATGCTGCCCCGGTCTCCCTCCTGCCCCAGCCCTATCTGCCACATCAGGCCATCAGCAATGGCCTTATCACAGTCGGCAATAACTGAATCCACACATTCGGAAAAGGGCGGTCGTTTATACTGCGAAAAATCATGTTGATCATCTAATGATTGACTGATGACCGGGGCAGGTCCGTAGCGTTTTAAAATCTGCCAGTAATAAAAAGCACGGAGTACCAGCACCTGCGCTTTCCAGCCCTGTACCTCTCCGGCAAGAGCTGGCCGTTTTTTAACGAATGCGGCATCTTCTATTCCCTTCAGGAAAATATTACAGGCTCTGATCCCTTCATAATATTGCGACCAATAATCTGCCATGGGGAATGCGCTGGCCGACACATTTCCCAGGTACCAGTTCTGCAAACCGCCACTCTGAGAGTTCTGTACATCCTCTGCTTCATCACTGAAGGAGGCCAGCAGCGTACCGTTGTAGGACATCGCATAATCTCCTACTGTTCCTCCATAAGGCATGTATGAATAACATCTGTTCAGATATCCCCTGGAGAGGTCGTAGTCACTGAAAATCTGGTTCAGGCTCACCCTTCCGTCCGGGGGCATATCCAATGATTTGTTGCAAGCTGTAACGATGAGGCTCATCATTATCACGATTGCTATTTTCTTATTATTTACATTCATCATTTTTAAGCATTAAAAAGTCAACTTAACACCGATGTTGAATACCCTGTAGATCTGGAATTGATCCAGGCTTGCAATTTCAGGATCAATGCTGCGGGTTCTGAGACAATCCCATGTAAACAGGTTTTGCGCGTTGAAAACAAGCCGCGCCTGTTCTGCTTTTATACACCGCAGCACAGCAGGCGGAAACGACCAGGCGAGTTCGAGATTTTTGATACGTACATAAGAAGTATTCATGGTAAAGAAATCATTGGGCTGCAAACTTACAGACTCCTGCTGCGACAGTGCAGGGAAGCTGATTCCCGCGCCGTTTGCCGCCCGCTCCGGAGTCCAGGCATTCTGATGAATATCTGAATATATTCCGCCGTACCGGCTTTCATTCACACCAATCGCGCTTTGGTATTGCCGGGAAGAAAGCCCTGTGCCCTGTACCAGGCAACTCAGTTCAAATTGTTTGTATACCACACCTACACTGATCCCGTAGCTTACTTTCGGGATCAACGGATTACCTACCGGCGCTATGTCTTTTTCATCAATGATATCTTTGCCGTCGGCGGTTTTATCGCCATTGAGATTCTTGTAGATAAAGTCGCCCAGCCGTGGCGTGCCGAAACCATAATGCACCCTGTTCAGTTCTTCTCTGGAAGTAAAGTAGCCGCTGCCATTTGATCTATCCACCAAATAACCAAACTGCTGACCAAATGAATACCCTTCCATTCTTTTCTGATAAGCATACCCGGCGCCCATCACTGTTTCATTAGCATTGAGTATTTTGTTGGCGGCGTACAGGAAATTGGCATTGGCGTAAACAGACAGCTTTTTATTCAATTGCTTCATGTAGCCCACACTCATATCGAAGCCTGCATTTCTCATTTTCCCTTCATTCACGGGAGGATAAATAGCGGGGGTAAGTCCGGTAAAGGCTGGTATTACGCCTGCACCCTGGATCAGCATATTGTTATTGCGGTTGATAAAATAATCGAATGAGAGCGACAAGTCTTTCCATAACACCAGATCGATTCCATAATTCTGTTGCAATATTTTTTCCGGTGCCACCAGGGGATTTCCTTTGTAATATTCCGTGATCATGTAGTTGAGATTGTTGATATACCTGTTACCACCGTTTACCAGGTAATCCACATACATAAATCGTCTTCCGCCCAACTGATCGTTAGCTGCCATTCCTACAGCAGCGCGCAGCTTCAGTTCTGTAAGCCAGCTGACCCCGGATAGCCATCGTTCGCCCGAAAGTACCCATGCTGCTGACACCGCAGGAGTAGCTGTAAAACGACGGTCCCTGGCAAATTGCTCGGAGCCGGCGTAGCCCAGGTCTCCTTTCAGGAAATATTTGTTCCGGTAGCCCCAAAGAGCGGTCAGCCCCATGCTCAGCCTGTTGTATGGAAATACATAGTACCCGTCAGCTCTGTCCTTTACCTGATTCTCATAATACACATATCCCATTCCGGATACCTGATGAGCACCAAAGCTCCGTTTGTAATTCAGCTGTGCGCCTGTGCTCAGCTGATAGGAAAACAATGTATATTTTGAATATGCCAGCGGTGTATTGGTCCAGGTGCCTGCCCCTACCTGGTTAAAGCTCAGCGTAGCGGGGTCATTACTTCTCACCCAGCGCTCATAATCCTGCGTGGTCATCTGATTGCCGGAAGAATTTGTCTGATAGGCAAAGCGGCCGCTAAGTGTGAGGCTATCCGTCAAAAAGCCCATATCGAGGTCCAGTCCTGTCTGCGCCATTACGCGGGTACCGGTGTACCGGCCATACCCCGACCTGTTCAACAACCCATAAGCTGGGTCGTTTACATACGCGTTTGTGAGCACCTCGCCACCCAATTTTTTCTTAGTGTCTGCCGGATCAGTAGTTATTGGTGTATAAGGGCCATACATAGTGGGCGGCTGGTAAAACAGGCTGCTATAGATCACGCTATTAGGCTGACTACCGGTGCTTTCTTTCGTCACATTACCATTTAAGCGAATAAAGCCGCTAAGTATCCTGTTGATCTGAAAGTCGAGGTTAGTGCGGTAATTAAACCAGTAATTATTACCGGCTTTGGAATCATACACCACCTGTCCGGTTTTGAAAGTAGTCTGATCTGTAATAAACTGCCCTCCCTGATGCATAAAATTCACGTTGGAGAACATGTGTATTTTTTCATTACCTGCAGCAACATTGATTGCAGCCCGTTCCATCATCGTAGAAGGTCTGAACATTTTGCTGTAGAAATTATTATTTGGATACAGCTCCCTGTTACTTCCGTTTGTAAAGCCTTCCAGATCTTTCTGCGAGTAGGGAGGGGCGCCCGCTGCGCCGTCGTTCTGCCATGCCTGGTTCCTGAGGGCCGCGTATTGGCCGGCATCAATAAAGTGGGGCTTTCTCGTCATTTCCTGGAAAGAATGGTCATAAGAAAACGTGACTTTCAGCTTTCCTGCGTGTCCCCGTTTTGTATTGATGACAATAGCGCCGTTAGCGCCCTGTATACCGTATATGGCCGTCAGGGAGGCGTCCCTGAGCACTGCCACCGATTCAATTTCTTCCGGTGTGATATATTGGATGCTTTCCAGTGAACAGGTCACGCCATCCAGTATACACAACGGTTGCTGACCGTTAATGGTGGAAACACCTCTGATATATGTCCCGAAGGTTTCATGAGACAGCTCGCCACCCTGCTGCATCATGATCAATCCCGGCAACCGGCCGGTGAGTTTCTGTGATAAGCCTGCTACCGGAGACTTCTCCAATTCCCGACCGCTGACCGCGCTCACAGCTCCAGTCAGCGACAACCGCGACTGGGAAAAATACCCAAGATCGATCTGCTCATTGCTATCGACCTTTTGTGCCTGTGCGGGCAATGTTGTTACTCCGCAAAGCACGCACAGCACAACATTGTATCCGGCCCTTTTTATTATATGCTTCATTTTGCTTTAGTCGTTTTATGGTTCGAACTGTTTACCATCCGGGATTCTGCCAGTTATGGCCGGTAATTGTTTCTAACCGGGTTGCCTCATCCAACGGGAGTGGTTGCAACAGGTATTTGCCGGTATAACATTCTCTTTGCAAATCACGCACAGGCCTACGGGTATAGGAAAGCATACTGTGGTCCTTTGCAGTGGAAATATCGGCAATCTCCATAGCGGTAACCCATCTGTCTGTTTCCCTGAGATCTGCGCTGCCCCCTTTGGGCAACCAGCGCCGGATATCGAAGTAGCGTGCCTCTTCAAACCCCATTTCAATCCGCCGCTCCTGGCGCACGATCCTGCGCATCTCCGCCTGATCGCCCGGATTAGCGGGCGTTATTTCCGGCATGGCCGACCGGCGTCTTATTTCATTGACCAGTGCTACAGCTTCAGCAGGATGTCCTGCTTCTATTGCTAATTCAGCAGTGTTGAGGATCATCTCTCCCAAGCGGAACAAGCGCCAGCCTGCACCGAAATACGTAAGATCCTGAGGTCCTTCGGTAGGATGCAGGTATTTCTGAGCATAATATCCCGTTCTGGTATACGCCCTGTTTGCATCACTGTTTCCGGGTCTTATACCTGTCCGGGGATCGTCCTTATCCGTCCAGATAGTCATCCAGGCATTGTCGGATACAATGAACCGTTTTGACCCGTTGTAATACACCGTTGCATAGAACCTGGGATCCCTGTTCCTGTAGGGATTGTTTTTATCGTACAGTGGCTTGCTGTTGACCGTTCCATTATAATTGTACGTGAGTACCGAAGGATTATAGTTAGGCTGTAAATGTTTTTCATCGCCGTATGGGCTTACGGGATCCAGCACGGTATGCGCCACGATGCCGTCTGTTGCTTCAAAAGCGTCCACATATTCCTGCGAGGGGCAGGCCCCGCATTTAAAACGTGCCAGGAAGGAGGCTACCAGCCATTGCCTGTCTTGTTTTACCTGATGCTGCCAAATTGTTTCCTTATCCCATGGGCTCGCCGAATATTCCATGTCGCCACAGAAGTACTGTTTACAGGCGCCGGCAGCATTTATCAGTGCCTGTTCCTTAGGTCCTGAGAATACGCCGTTCCTGAAAGGGTCTGTAAAAACGGTCTGCGGTGTAGCGCTGTTATCTTTGTTGTATAATTCATAGCCGTTATTTCTCAGGTTCTGTAACGATTGTTTGTTGATCCCGTAGGCATCCTCCTTTGAATAGGTACCGTCGTCGTAACGGGGGCTTACTGCGAACAATACGGCTTTGGATTTAATGGCTTCTGCCACGGCCTTTGTGACCCGCATTTTTTCGGCTTCGGTAGTAATACGCCAGGGCAGATTACCAGACGACAATGCTTTGTCGCAATCCGTTACGATGAATTTTATCACTTCTCCGTAAGTGGCCTGTTTCAAACCTGAAAAATCCTGGTCTAATACATAAGGATCTTCGCTGAGCGGCAATGCAGCACCGTACCACTTCAGCAGTTCCATGTAATAATAAGCTCTTAATATATGAGCTTCGGCTCTCCAGCGATCCCGGTCAATTTCACTATTCACCGATGCTTTATCTATATGTGCCAGGAACTCGGCACAGTTCCGGATGGCTGTCCAATAATACTTCCAGTAGGTACCCATGCGTTTGTTGCCGCCTGGCATATCTTCGTAAAGCGGATTGCTGGCAGCCGATACATTTCCGTTGTAGTATTGCACGACCCTCAGCCCTACGCAGTCGTCCGCATCCCATGCCTCGTCTGACAAGGTACTGGGCACTGATGTAACAAAGTAGTACCAGTTACCTTTGGCCGGCACATAACTGTAACAGGTATTGAGATAAGCCGCCACTTTTTCATTATCCGAAAATATCTGCTCCAGCGTCAATGTGCCATCAGGCGATACATTCAATACCCTGGAGCAACCGGATAAAAGAATAACGGTGACCACTATACTAAAAAGATTGTATATACCCTTCATTATACTGATTTTAAAAAGTGAGGTTGATACCTAAGTTGTACATTTTAGTAATAGGATAAACGATCCCGCTCAGGTTCGAAGAAGCGGAATATACTTCCGGATCCAATGTGTTCATCCTGAGTTTATCCCAGGTGATGAGGTTTTGACCACTGATGTAAATGCGGGCACTGTTAATCTTCATCCGGCCCAGTAGGCGGGCAGGCAGCGTATAACCTATTTCCGCGTTCTTGAGCCGGACAAAGGATCTGTCCATCACAAAAAAACTATTCACGTTATGATTGGGGCTGGCAGACAGGTGTAAGGCCGGATAAGTGATCCTGGCATTTGAGGCATAACGTTCAGGCGTCCAGGCATTGCGGTGATAATCAAAGTAATTACCGCTATATAGTATTTCATACACCCCTTCATTGGAATAGCACATGCTCGTTTTCCCCAGGCCCTGGAAAAACACAGACAGATCAACTCCTTTGTAACTTGCGCCAAATGTAACGCCATAGGATATCTCCGGGATCATGGTATTTCCCAGCGGTACCTTATCTTTTTCATCGATTACGCCATCGCCGTTCTTATCAACATATTTAAAATCGCCCAATCCGTAGTTGCCAAAGTTGTAGGTGATGCGGTTACCTTTTTTATCCACATATTTATTGATCTCATCCTGGCTGTTAAAGTAACCGTTACCGTTACTGTAGTCAATCTCATAACCGAAGATGGTACCCAGCGGGAAGCCGGTTTGACGATAGTGATAAACATAGCCATCGCCTAATCTTGGCTCATCTATGAACAGTACCTTGTTTTTATTGAAGGAAAAATTACCGCGTAGTGAAAGCTGCAGATCAGGGGTAATGCGTTTATTATAGCCAGCCTCTATTTCGAAGCCTTTATTATTCACCCTGCCCATATTGGCTTTGGGAATATTACCCAGATCTACGCCCTGCAATGCGGGTACCATGGAACGGGTGATGAGGATATGATCTCTGTTCTCGAAGAAATAATCAAAACTCAGATCAAGGCTTTTGAATAACTGAATTTCCACGCCGTAGTTCTGTTTGGTGGCAACTTCCCAGGTCAGATCCTTGTTGCCCATTAAACCTTCCTGTATGTAATGACCGTTACTCAGGCTGTTGAGAAAGAACTCGCCGTAGGCGCCATTAGCATTCTTGTCGAGGTAGTACATTTCGTCGATATACAGGAAACGGCTGCTGGATATTTTATCGTTACCTACCTTTCCGAATGAACCTCTCAATTTGAGCCTGGATACAGTTGGCAACAGCGGTTTAAAAAAATCCTCGTTGCTGATCATCCATCCGAGGGAAGCTGCCGGAAAAAAGCCAAACCTGTTCCCTGGCGCAAATTGCTCTGAGCCATTATATCCTACATTTAATTCCGCGAAATACCTTTGTTTATAGGCGTAAGTAACACGTCCTGCAAAACCGATCACATTGTAGGGAATATCGGGTGCGGTAGATTCCCAGTAGTCGCGCTGGAACAGCACGAGCCCCCCCACGTCATGACTGCCATTAAAATTGCGCGCATAATTCAGCGATGCCTGCATATTCACATTATACCGGTAGTTAGCGGCCTTTGTCATGGTCATAGTTCCCTTGCCAAGATTGGTCGTAAACTCCGGGATCTCCTTTCCGCCAACATTTACAATCCTTGCGCTATATTGTTGTGGCCCCACCCGTGCATCCAGTACAGTAGCGGAGACGTTGTCAAAGGAGATCATTCCTTTTGCGGAAAAACCTTTTGTTAAAAAAGACAGGTCCCAGTCCATTCCGTATGAACCGTTGAAGTTCATCCGCGTATCGTTACGGTAACCTGAGCGGTTCACCATCTGAAAACCAGTACGGTTTAGGTTATCAAACTTAATGACCTCTCCGGCCGGTACGTTGGAGTCAGGTACATCTATGGTGACAGGGCCCATCTCAAACGGCCGTTCGTATTGCAGCGAGCGGAAAATGTCAGTCATCATAGCATCCTCATCACCATTATAGTCAGTGGTGCCTGGCATAGCCACCTTTTCCAGGTAGCTGCCGATATTTAAAAACGCCTTCAATCCTGCTACCAGCTTGTAGTCTACATTTGCGCGAAAGCTGTATCTGTCGAGCCGTGGTTGCGGGTTATATCCGAGCCCACTTTCTGTTTTGAATTGTCCGCCCTGATGGGTATAAGCGCCGTTGATGAAATACTTCATCTTGTCTGTGCCACCGCTCATATTCAGGCTGGTTCTGGTTTGCGGAGCAAATGTCCGCATAAGTTCTCCGTAGTAAAAATGGTTGGGATACATGTATTGCTCCAATGCACTTTTGTTGGGGTTGGTATACTTCGCAATCGTTTCGTCGGAGTAGATCAGGGGCTGATGATCGTTAGCAGCTGCTTCGTTCTTCAGGCGCATATAATCCCAGGAGCTCAGTGGCTTAGGCTTCCTGGTAAAGGATTGTAAGGATGTTTCTGCGTTTAGTGACAATTGCATTTTTCCTGCTTCTCCTCTTTTAGTAGTAACCAGGATCACTCCATTTGCTCCCCGGACGCCGAACACGGCAGTGGCGGAAGCATCTTTAAGCACTGATATGGATTCAATCTCGTCGGGGTTTAGTACACTCAGGTTATCGCGTGGAACGCCATCGATCAATATCAAGGGAGTGGTTGAATTGGTGGTAGCAGCGCCTCTCAGGTATATAGCCGCATTGTCTCGTCCCGGCTGTCCTGAACTTTGAACAATAGAAAGGCCTGAAATGCGGCCAGCCAGCGCGTTGACAAGATTTGCTGAAGAACTTTTCTTCAGGTCTTTTGTGTTTATGCTGGAGATGGCCCCTGTAACAGATTCCTTTTTCTGTGCACCATACGCCACCACCACTACTTCGTCCAGCTTCCTGTTGTTAGGGGTGAGCGCTAATCTGTAGGCGTTCTTCCCGGCCACATTGATATACCCGACATTATAACCGATATAGGAAACCCGCAATCGGGCGCCGGGAGCGGCTTCAAGAGAAAAAGAGCCGTTGACGTCTGTAGTAGTACCCTTGGAGGTACCTTCAGCTACCACTGTTGCACCTATAATCGGAATGCCATCTTCTCCGGTGATAATCCCTGAGATCTTATCTTTCTTTTCAGGCGGCTCTTGCCGGCCGGGTGTTGCGGATCTTCCGGAAATATATACCTGTGTACCTTCAATAGTAAAAGTATTGGGAGTATTTTTGAATACTTCTTCCAGTATCCTGGCCAGCGGCTGATCTGTAAGTTGAACGGATATTTTGCGATCGAGATCAATGTCCGCATCTTTATAAAAGAAAAAGATATTGGCTTTCTTCTCAATGATGTCAAGGATCTCCTTAACCGTTTTATGCTGCTCCCGTATAGTTAGCTTTGCTGCCTGCTGTGCATACCCGATAGTTGCAATCAGCTGAATTGCTATTATCATCACCCAAGAGGCAAAATGGTATCCCCTCATGGATGGCAATTTGTTTTTTTTGCCGGCCATAATAATTAGCGTAGTTTATATTTCCTGAAATTCTGTATTAGTGGTGATCCGTACGTACTGAAAGTGTGAACGTGGTCTTATTTACGGATCCATCCAACATGACGGTTTAAAATGAATTTTTATGCAATAGCTATCCTGGTAGCGGTGTTGCTACCGCCAGTGATATCATACGTTTCATATACATGGAATTTTTTTTATAATATCATGCTGCAATACGCCATGTTATTCAAAATGTATCAGACATTCATGACGCTCATTTACTACATAATGCATAGGAGTGATTTTAGATAATCCGTTCAATAGCTGATAGAAATCATCCTTCAATACCAATTTACCCGAACAGGTAATGTTTGCAGGAGAAGACGTCAGCCTGATGGTCACGTTATAGTAACGCGACAAACGGCGCAAGATATTCTCAATAGATTCGTTCCTGAATACATAGCGGCCGTCTTTCCAGGATGTATAGTTCTCTGTATTGATATTCTTCTCCAACGTACATGTGTTGCCGCTATAGGTCATCATTTGTTCCGGTTTCAGCAGGGTACCTTCCCTTCCTTTCGGCTGTGCCTTCACGGCGCCTGTAACCAGCACTACAGAAGATTGCCCATCGTCTTTATAAGCGGCAAGGTTAAATGTCGTGCCCAATACATGTACATCCATGCGGGTGGTTTTTACAGTAAAAGGGCGGGCGGCATCCTGCAGGACATCCGCATACACTTCACCTTCCACAAATATTTCGCGCTTGTCTGGCGCAAATGTAGATGGATATTGCACTACAGAGCCAGCGTTCACCCAGAGGGAGGTGCCATCCGGTAATTTCAGATATGCTCTTTTACCGTAAGGCACGCGCAGCTCATAGTTTCGCGGTTGTTTTTTTTCACCAAATTTAACCGGTGTCCGGTTCACACTTATTTGTCCGTTGTTATCATACTCAATATCCGCTTGCTGCCCCTCTACGTTCATTTCTTCGTTATCGGCTATCAACTGTACATGGTTGGAGACGGGAGCAGGATTAATAACCTTTTCATAGGAACGCTGCTGAGGTAGTACAGCCATCTGATCTGCCGGCTTCTTCTTTAACAGGAAAAATACAGCTGTGGCTATGAATGCGGCAATACTGGCTGCAGCGGCATAACGAACGATACTGAATCGTACTTTCTTTGACTGGCCGCCTTTCTGATTGGTGTCCATAACCCTCTCCCATACTGCGTCTATACGTTGCTCAGACACATGTTCCCTGTTGTGGTGCAGGAATTCAAGCACTTTCTGTGCAGTCTCGAACTCGGCTTTATCTACCAATCCATTGCGGATAAGCTCACACCAGAACGTTTCGCTTTCCCTGGTAGGATGCAGCATGGTCTCAACGAAATAATCGTCTGTCAAAAAATCATCCGACTTGTACGAGCTGTATCGTGTAACCATTACAGTGATGTTCGTTATATGGTATAGTATAAAAAACTGTTTTGGGGTACTCATCTTCTGGCAACTTTTTTTAAAAAAAGTCACATAATTTAATTTATTATTTTAAATAAATTAATAATCAATATAATAGACTAGGAAAATATGATTAGGAAATATTACTTGCGGTGCTCTTTACTGGCCATCTTGCAGGTGTTCGCTCTTTATCATTACTGGTTGATCAGGGAATTTTTTTTGTGTAAACGTGTTTGCAGTGCCCATGACAGACATTGTTCTTAATTTTTTAACGGCCCTGTGAATGAGATTTTTCACGGACTGATAATTGATTCCCATTACGGCGGCGATTTCATCAGGGGAGAGACCATCCATAAACCGGTAATATATAACCTCCCGTTGCCGTGGGTGTAAACCGGACAGCAGTTGTTCTACCAGAAATGCCTGTTCACGGGTGTTTTCTTTTTCCACCAGGGGGTCGATATCGTTATCCACTACATTCAATTCGTTGTCCGCAATAGCAGTATAGGAGCTGGTCTGTTTGGACAGCGTGTTTAATTTGTTCCGGAATGCGCCCATCAGATACAATTTCAGATTGCGCACGTTCACCAGTTTGTCTTTCTTCTCATAGATCTCGGTAAATATGTCGTGGATGGCATCCTCGATCAATGCCGGTTTTGCACGGAGAAACAGACCGAATGCATACAGATCCCTGGAATATAATCTGTATATCTGCCCGTAAGCCGTTTCATTTCCTGCAAGAAACTCGTTCAGGAGTGTATATTCATTTGTATGCCCCATCGCTACAAATAGAGATTTATAGATTCCCCCTCTTATTATTATATATAGACCCGCACCAGTTTTCGTTATACGTGGTAATAGACTGGTGGAACGTCATCTGTTGTTCAAGCCTTGATCTGCTTCTTCTGAAGTCAACTGTTTTTCATAAAACCCAACGTAGAATCATACAAATATATGTTTTTGGTTTTAGAGTTGTTTATAATTTAATTTATTCCTGAGTAACTAATGTTTCAGGTAAGTTGAGATTCTTATCGACGTTAGGTGGTATAAAAAAGCCTTCAGATCGCCGGACCTGAAGGCTTCAAAACATATCCCCCACTTATCGCCGGTCGTACTCATCATGACGGCGCCACCATACACCGTTCGATTCATTGCGTCCCTTAGGCGCGCGATCGAGCCACTGATACACTCCCCAGAGGCTATCCAGTCCGCGTGCATACGAAGAATACGTATGATAAACAACGCCGTCTTCCAATACAAACGTGCTCATACCGGGCCTGTCGCGGTGATAGGTAGGTGTATCAGTACCACACATGGCTGCAAATGTTGCTTCCGCATCTTTACCTCCACCTTCCTGATCGGGCCGCCACACGAATTCTTTCTCCCGTTTGTAGTTATAGTCAATCTTATTTGTACGCTGTTGTTCTTCCGTGAACCATACGTTGAAATCGAAATTAAAATCGTTTGCCTGCGACGAAGCCCAGGGAAAACCCCAGCCCATTCTTTGTTTATAAGCGTCCAGTTTTTCAAGCGGTGCTCTTGAAACAGCCCAGAGCATTACATCGTGGTTGGCAAGATGTACTGAGAATCCATTGAAGCCGTCGGCTATCAAGGAGCAGGAAGGGCAGCCGGCGGTATAATCAGGACCGAACATAAAGTGATAGATCATGAGCTGGGAGCGGCCTCTGAAGAGATCAGCAAGCGTAGCAGTACCCTTATCGGTGTTGAAGAGATATTCTTTATCGATGCGAACCCAGGGAAGCTGCTGCCGGCGTTGTGCAAGCTCATCGCTACGTTGAGTAAGCGCTTTCTCAGCGTTGAGGAGTTCGAGCCGGGCAGCCAGCCATTCGTCGCGCGTTGCTACCGGATGATTGAGCATTTGGTTTTCCATGGTTGTAAGATTTGAGTTTTTGGGTATGGTACAAAGGTAGGTGCAAATCCGTAAGTGAGGGGGTGGAAAATGGACTTTAGTAAGGGGGAATTGGGACCTGTTTTTATCTCCCGGGTAATCACAAATTTGTCCTGTGCATAATTTTTTTTCCGCAGTTTATTTTCTTTTCTTAATTTCAAAAAACAGGAATATTGCCATATCCAATATTCCAGATCTTAATTATTTCAAACCCCAAAGGAACATTGATTTTTAACCCTTAACCTGATAATATTAACTATGTTGAAGATAACATCCCTGTAGCGTGTATCCGTCATCGTGATATCCATTATATTTTATGATCAATAACGTGAGGCTCCTTCCTATCCGGAGGATTTTGTCAATGTTATTCAAATAGCTAAAACCCTATAGACCCCCATCTACATAAGGTTTAATAAACAAAATATAAGCCTGGAATACAGGAAATACACGCCTGAAATCTTCAGCACAAAGCAAGCATGCAATGAATATTCAGCATTCTTAACAACATAAACCTATACAAATTATGCAAGTATTTAAAACGATTAGTGACCTGCGAGCTACTCCAGGCGCAGCCCCCGATTATTATGCAAAGTTATTGGGATATTCTGTTTCCGGCGATGGCGGCGGTGGTGATTTTTATTGGGATATCAACGATCTGAGTAGTCCGGATAATGGCGGAACTATTTTCATTGTTCCTGGTGCAACTGGCCGGTGGAAGCGGCTCTACACCGGCGCTGCCAATGTTCGCTGGTTCGGGGCTAAATGTGATATTGTTTATACAGACGACACCCAGGCGATCCAGAATGCCGTTAATGCCTGTAATGATGTGATCATAGACGGCATATCCCTTATCACCAACACCATACTATTGCGATCCAGCAACAGCGGCACTTCTTTTACGGGTGTAAGCAAGGGCACATCAGGACTGAGAGCAGCCAAACCGGCCAATGCCCCTGCCGGATATGTTCTGCCGCAGTTCGACATGCTCCAGGTTCCTGCTGCTACCGCTGTCAGCGCGAATATTTCGGTAAGCAATATCCAGCTGATATTTTATGGAAATGATAATTTTGGAGATAAAGCGGCCATCCGCATACTACCTGGTAAAACAACCAGCTGGATGCGACTGGACAATATCGATATTATCGGAAGCCCATCTCAGACCCGACAGGGAACAGGATTGCTGATTGAAACAGTGTATAGTGAAAGTACGAAAGGCACACAATATTACCTGGACTTTGCCAACTTCACCAATTTCACTTTGTACTATTTGAATGCCGGTGTTGTGTTGAACAACATTATAGACTATCCACCGGATCAGATTCCTGCAGCATCCAAATACAACACCAACTTTATCAACGGAAACCTCTTCAACACCTTCGTTATTAATGATACCATTACCCCGGTTCGCATTCATACGGATGCCAGTCTGGATGTACAAATGACCGGGCTGTCGAATGTCGACAACAATTACTTTAAGAATTTCATCATTGAACATCGTGAGGATATCTACCATGTCTCTACGGGAGTCAGGATCGAAGGTGGAACGAACAATGTATTTGACATGGCTCATTTCGATGTGGGTATTGCAGGCAATCAATATAAATTCAGTGATGAAACCAGGGGGAATTTCATCACAAACACAGCAAACAGTATGAGGATCCTTCCCTTTCCGGGTGTTCCTGCTGTCAGCAATCTGGGTAAAAACACGCTGGCAGATAATTCAAGAACTAAAGCCAACGGCAGTTTTAACGGAACTAATACGGTAACTATAAAAGACACTTATAATGTCCAGTCCATCGTAAGAATGAGCAAAGGAAGATACCTTGTTACTTTCGCGTTGCCGATGGAGGATATTAACTATAAAGTGTTTGTATCCAGTGATACGTTGTATATCAACAGAGCTTACAATTGCTGTTTTGTTGGTATCAGCAGAACAGTAAATAGTTTTGAGATTGCAGGCTGGGTGATTACGCCTGACGGTGCGGTTGACTACGAGGATGCGAATGAAATAAACTTTATGGTGTTGTGAGGTAGATTATTTTTTTTGTAGATGTCGGGGCAATAATAATCCCGACATCTGCAAAAAAAATTTGGAATTCGGAGATATCAATCGTAATATTGCGATATATACAGAAACATGAAAGCAATCTGTTGTCAAAAATTTTCTGCTCTAATAAATCGCAATATTGCAATAACACAATCATAAGAAAATCATGTCTACCGACCAGCAAATCAAAGATATGGTAAGGCAACAATACAGTGAAATTGCCTTACAGGACAAAGCCGACAACCAGTCATCCTGCTGTGGCTCCGGCTGCTGCTCCACTGAAGTGTACAATATCATGAGCGACGACTACGCCAGTATCGAAGGGTATAATGCCGATGCGGATCTGGGCCTGGGTTGCGGGCTGCCAACACAATTTGCCCGGATCAGGAAGGGCGATACTGTCATTGATTTAGGCAGCGGCGCCGGTAACGACTGTTTCGTGGCCCGTCATGAAACGGGAGATACAGGGAAAGTAATCGGTATCGACTTCACCCCTGCTATGATTGAAAAAGCCAGGGCTAATGCGGAGAAACTGCATTACAACAATGTTGAGTTCCGCCAGGGCGATATTGAGAAAATGCCGGTAACGGCCGGCGTTGCGGATGTAATTGTCAGTAATTGTGTATTAAATCTCGTACCAAACAAGGACGGAGTTTTCAGGGAAATTTTCCGTGTGCTCAAAGCGGGCGGACATTTCAGTATGTCAGATATTGTGCTGGAAGGTAATCTGCCCACCATCATCCGGCAGGCCGCGGAAATGTACGCCGGTTGTGTATCCGGTGCGATTCAAAAGCAGGAATATCTGCAGTTGATTGCCAGCAATGGTTTTGTTAATATTACCCTGCAGAAAGAAAAAGTGATTGTTATACCAGATGATATATTAGCCAATTATCTTTCGGAAGATGAGATAAACCGGTTCCGATCTGGTGATACAGGCATTTACAGCATTACTGTTTATGCAGAGAAACCTCAGGGCATAGTTTGTTGCGCACCCGGTTGCTGCGACTAAAAGTACGCGGCGCCCCTCACTTTCTTCTATTTAGACTAATTATTCACTATATTTGTATTGTTACGAAATTCCTTTTTTAATACTCCAATTGTTTGTTAGTTATATTAGCGTATCAATATAGGTTGTTATATTTATGTCCACTTCTGAAGAACTAGGAGCGTTTTTATCCACGGGCGATAGAGATTTATTTAACGATTTATACAAACGGTATTGGGAGAAGTTATTCAATGTTGCTAACAAGCATCTGAAAGATGCAGTGGCAGCGGAAGACGTGGTGCACGATGTATTCCTGAGTTTATGGAACAACAGGAAGAAAGTTGCCATCAATCAATTCGAAAACTACCTCGTTACCGCAGTCAAATACCAGGTGCTAACACAAATCAGGAAGAAAGCTTATGCCCGGAAATATACCAGGGATGCTGCTATAGCTGACCCTCCGGAACTGGTGCCCGAAATCAGCAACGCGGTACACAACAGGAAAATACTGGAACTTGTATACAAAGAAATAGACCTGCTACCGGAAAAATGCAAGCTCATTTTTCAATACAGCCGGGAAGAAGGAATGACTTCAAAGGAAATAGCGCAAATACTGAAAATCAGCAAGAAAACAGTGGATAACCAGATCCATAAGGCCCTGGAGCGGTTAAAGTTCAGACTTAAGCATATGCTGTTTACATTCCTGGGATAACTCTTAAGAATTACGAATTAAAAATTACGAATTACGAATTAGAGCGAAGACCCAAGCGGATAATATCTACCTACAATATGGAGTGAACCCAAAAGGTTAGACGTTTTTTAAAATTAAAGAGATTAAGTTAAATGGCCTGAGTTCGGTAATTTACAGGGCTCAGGCCATTTAATTTTAGTTTGATTCTATCGTTATTGTAGTAGCCAATATATTCTTCAATCTGCTGTTTTAAGACTGTAATAGAGTCAAATTTTTCAAGATAGAACAACTCTGTTTTTAGGACACTAAAGAAACTCTCCATAGCAGCATTGTCCAAACAATTACCTTTTCCAGACATGCTCTGCTCGATATTGCAGTCAATCAGCATCTTTTGATATTGTTTCATCTGGTATTGCCATCCCTGATCAGAGTGTAATATCAGTTTGCTATCGGTAGGCAGCCTGGGGAAGGCATTTTGAAGCATATCAATGATTGGCTGAAAGGTGGAGCGTTCCGATAGACTATAACTTACTATTTCCCCATTGTACAGATCCATTATAGGAGAAAGATAGAGCTTTTGATCTCCTACCATAAACATGGTTACATCTGTAACCCATTTTTGGCAGGGCTTCTCTGCTTTAAAATCCCTCTTTAGCAGATTGGGCGCGATTCTGCCCTGCTGCCCTTTATAAGATCTGTATTTTTTTACCCTGACCAGGCTTTTCAAATTACAGGCCCTCATCATTTTCAGTACTGTCTTGTGATTAATTTCCCTGCCTGATCGCCTCAATGCTGCTGTTATGCGTCTGTAGCCATATCTACCTTTATGCTGATGGTAAAGCGCTGTTATTGCTCCTTTTAATATGGCATGTTTATCAGGTACTGACACTTGTTTGAGATAGTAATAATAAGTACTTCGAGCCATCCCTGCCACCTTCAGCAGTAACTCCAATGAATAATGCGGCCTTAATTCTCTGATGGCTCTTGCCGCTTGTTTTGATCCTGAGCGGCTTTTTCTTCCTGAATTAAGGCATCCAACTTTTTTAGGTAGGCATTCTCCGCCCGCAAATACAACAGCTCTGCCTCTAAAGCCGCTAGTTTGGCCTGTGTTGGATCTGTTACTGGTTTTTTACTCTTTTTCGATTTTTTTGTCATCGTCGAACTTTTTCGGCCTCTTGTCTCTTTTAACAACCCGGCAGCTCCCTCTCGTTCATACTTTTTAAGCCATCGACCAACTATATTATCCTGGGTAATACCAAAAATCATGGCTGTTTGCATTAAAGATAACCCCTTTTCAAACATATACTGGAGCACCTGGAATTTAAATGTTCCTGTATAATTACCTGGGCGCTGCTGTAATCCTGCTTGTCCATGAAGCTTATAAAGATTGACCCAACGGTGAATTGTGGTATCGGTGCCTCCGATCTTGCGGGCAGCTGAGCTAAATGTGTCATGACCTGACAGTACGGACTTAACTGCTATTTGCTTTTGTGCTAAACTGTATTTGATTCGCTTATCCATAAAAATGCCCCCATAAAGTGTCTAACTTTTTGGGGGCACTTCAATATTATCCGCTTGGGTCTTCGCTCTAATTCGTAATTCGTAATTTTTAATCATTGGTGTCCGGGGAAAAAAAGAAGTCAATGAATAAAAACGGGGACAATCGTCCCCGTTTTTTGGTATTTTCAAGTTACCACACTTAAAAAAAGTACCATGAGTAAAGGTATATATTTTACCGGACAGCCGATATTTAGTCAGTTACTTTCTTTTATTCCCAGACCGCTGGTGAACAAATTAGCCATTCACTATCAGGCAGATCGTTGCTGTAAGCGATTCAAGACCTATGATCATCTGGTGACGCTACTTTACAGTATAATTAATCAGTGTAGCTCCTTGCGGGAGGTTACTACAGGCATGCTGGCCTGGGAGCACCGACTAGCCCATCTGGGCATCACCCATCCGCCCAGAAGGAGTACTATTTCTGATGCCAGTATACGTAGAGGTACAAAAGTTTTTGAAGCCATCTACCTGGAACTATTAAAGCGGTATGGACAATTTTTACCGGACAGCCGGCCGGCAAAACTGGCATCAAAACTTTATCTGTTTGATTCTACCACTATCAGCCTGTTTCAGCAGATATTAAAAGGGGCAGGTAAATCTGATATGGATGGAAGACGCAAAGGCGGTATTAAAGTACACACTTTAATGAGAAGCGATCAGGATGTACCCTGTATGGTTAGATTCAGCGCTGCTGCCAAAGCTGATGTTTCCTTTCTTAAAAAAGTGGTGTTACCTGCCGGGTCAATCCTGGTATTTGATAAAGGATACAGAGACTATAGTGCTTATAACACTTTGGATGAAGGAGCCATTACATGGATAACCCGTAACATCGATAGTTCCATTCATACAATTATCGAAGATCGTCCCATCAGTGAGTCGCAGGTAAACAAGGGGGTTTTAGCTGACCGGGAAATTGAGTTAGGACATAATCATAATAAAAAAAATGCTAAGGTAAAGGCCCGACTTATTACTTATAAGGACAAAAAAAGCGGCCATATCTTTGAATTTATAACTAATGATTTTCATCTCAAACCTGCTACTATAGCTGATTGTTATCATAAAAGGTGGCAGATTGAATTATTATTTAAGCGGCTAAAGCAAAATTATCCCCTTAGATACTTTCTGGGAGATAGCCCCAATGCTATTAAAATACAAATCTGGTGTGTAATGATTGCTGATCTTATTCTTAAAGTAATCAGCTCTAACTACAAATGCAAATGGTCCTTTTCTAATCTGGTTAGTATGGTCAGGCTACATATGATGACTTATATGAACCTTAAAGCCTTTATCACGGCGGCCGAAAAAAGTCTTTTAGACAGGTTCAATCAGTATAAAGCTAAAGATTCTCCGCTTTTGCTATTTGTCACATAGGGGCCTGGAACTTTAAATATCCCTTTTTTGAATCTTTTATGCCCGTAAAACCTAGGCTTTTTGATCAAGCCTAAGTTTTACCGGACACCAGTAATTTTTAATTCGTAATTCTTTATCCCTACCACCCTAAATTCTGCACCAGCTTCCCTCCTCCTTTATCTATTTCTGACTGGGGAATTGGCATGAGATAATGCCGGTCCAGGAATACACGGGTTTGTATAGTAGTGAGGCTGTAAAATACGGCAACGCCTGCTGCCTCGCTGTTAGGATCAAGTCCGGTAGCCTGTAGCTCAGCTGTAGTCGGGCGGGCATTCATACCATGTACACTTCCATTGTCCACACTCCTGGCAATCAGCCAGCGGCGCACATTCCAGAAGCGTTTTCCTTCAAAGGCAAATTCCACGCGCCACTCATTTTGAATCCGCTTCCGCATTCCGGCCCTGGTGTTATCGTCTGTGCCGTTCACTGGCAATGCGGGCATGGATACACGGGCTCTTACCTTATTGATGGCATCATACACGTCCTGGCTGGGAGCATCCAGGTATTCATTCATGGCTTCGGCATAAATAAGATAAATTTCAGCCAGCCGGATGATTGGAAAATTCCTGTTACCGTTCCCTGCTCCCCGGAGGTTTACACCCGGATCACACCATTTCCTCATGTTATAGCCGGTTTCGCAATTGGTTCCTGATTTGGGCCAGCCATCGGAAGCGCCTCCATTGTTTCCAAAATATGCATATTTTAACGGCCGTCTGTGGTTGGCAGAATCCCACAGAGCATACTGAAAATTGATACTGGCATAAAACCGCGGATCCCTGTTTTTATACATATTGGAAACGCTCTTTGCCTGCCTGAAAGCTTTTCCATCCCATAGCGGGCCATCCCAGAAGCCGTCTTTGACATAGCCGGAATTAGGATCTGTAATGGGTAATCCGTTTTTCATTTCATACGCATCCACCATTTCCTGCAACACGCTGAATTTACCATATCCTCCGGCAGACTGGGCATCCTGTCCGTTCGGCTGAACAACCTGATCCAGATCCCTGGTAGAGCCCAGTAACAAGGGCAAAATGGTCTCTTTATACTCCCGTGAGAAGAACAGACGGGCGTAGTTGTCGATAGGATTCGTTGGATTGGGGTTATTTAACGTATATACGTTCATATCCAGCACCGCTTTTGCTGCGTCGGCGGCCTTCTTCCATTTTTCTTTGTTGTAGGCTTGCGGAAAAAGCTGTGTTCCATCCGTATTTTTTATGCCCGCATACATGGTATTGCCATTCAACAAAGGGCTGGCTGCATATAGCCATGTAATAGCCTTTAATGCCATGGCCGCACCGCGGGTAATACGCCCTGTTTCCCCGGGATTATCGGTGTAGTCAACGGGCAAAGTGGGTGCTACCTGGTCCAGTTCCGTTACTATATAATTTACAACATCATCAACCGGCTTCCTGATGTTCAGTTCATCAGGTACTTTCGCACTTACATCTGTAACATCATCTCCCAGCAAAGGAACCGGGCCATAGGCACGGAGCAGCTCAAAATATAATTTGGCTCTGAGAAAACGTACTTCCGCCTTATACTGGGGAATCCGGGTACTATAATAATCTGCCCTGTCTTGCGGGATAGGAGTTTTATCGATATTCTTCAGAAAAATATTAGCCCTCCTGATAAACTGCCAGGCATTTCCCCAATTATCGAGGGAGTTATCTGTTGGCCCCCATGCTCCGGAATTAAACTTCAGTTCAGGAACGTTTTCCCAGTGGTTCTTGCATTCGTCCGTACACGCAGCAAGGGTAGTGTTGGTATAAATATTTGTGGAACTTGTATTTAATGACGTATACATATTGGCCCAGGCCCGTTCCGCCGTGTTAATATTGTCGTAAATATCTTTCTCAGTAACTACCTCCTTGGGTACAACATCCAGATATTTCTTACAGGATATTACTGTTATGCAAAACAGCAGTAGTCCGTGGAATAATAATTTGCGCATCATTTGTCGCTGATTTTAAGTTAATCAAATAACCAGTGCGGGAATGGTATAATTATCCAATTGCATTCATGTTATCAAAATGAAAAAGTCAGACCTGCATTGATTACCCGCTGCTGGGGATAAGTACCTGTACCACCATAACTACCTGTACCCCCATCGGATATTTCAGGATCAAAAATTTTCAATTTATCCCAGGTAATGAGATTAATACCATTAACAAAAACCCTTGCATTGCTGAATCCTATATGATTCAGCCAGTATCGGGGGATATTGTATCCTATTTCCACTGTTTTCAGGCGGAGATAATTACTGGAGTAAATCCAGAATGTGGAATTCTGCTGGTTATTAGTATTATCCTGTGAAGACAAGCGCGGATATTTATAGTTTCCGTCAGGATTGGAAGCTACCCAGTGGTTATCTTTAACTTCCGCCAGCACACCTGCAAATCTTGAAAAAGGAAAAATACCTGATCCGTTAACCAATAGAGATCCACCGTAAGCACCCTGGAATAAGACGCTGATATCAAAGCCGGCGTAGTGGTAAGTAAGACTTACCCCCAAAATAGAAGTAGGTTGACTGCGCTTTCCTGGCAGGTAACCCGCATCAAGGGAGTTGATGATACCATCTCCATTGAGATCCTTGTATTTGATATCGCCCGGTTGTACTGTTCCAAACACCGATTGTGACGGGCTTTTAGCAATATCATCATTGTTTTTGAAGAAGCCGATGGCAGTATAGCCATATATAGATCCAACTTCGGTACCGGCCCTTGCCTGCCATTCCCGGCCTTTATAATCCGGTTGCGCATAGTAGGCAATCCTGTTAGTTGCATATGAGTAATTCACACGAACGGCGTAACCCTGCTTCCTGAATTCCTGCCGGTGTTCAACAGACAAATCTATTCCATGCTTATTGACAATAGCAGCATTCAAAGCAGGTTGATTCAGGAGCCCCACTGATGCAGGCACCAGTTCAGAGTTAATAAGAATGTCCTTACGTTTTTCCTTGAAATATTCCACCGTCAGGTTCAATCCCCCCTTCCACAAGGCAAGGTCCAGCCCTACATCCGTCTTATACCCTTTCTCCCAGGTCAGATTGGGGTTGGGCAGACGCTGTTCATAAGCACCATTATAGCTTGTACCATCCCTGTTCACACCAAATTGATAGCCTGCATTATTATCATTCGGATTCCACTGGCTCAGGTAGGAAAATCTTCCGGACGGCAAAGCGTAGGTACCCGTCACGCCATAGGAACCTCTTATCTTTATCTGATCAATAAATGACAACCCTGGGCTGGATGTAATAAATCTTTCCTTCGCTATATCCCAGCCTGCGGAAATAGCGGGGAAAAAGCCAAAGCGTTTACCCGCAGGAAAGTTTTCAGCACCATTGTAAGCGCCGGAAAACTGTATGGTGTAGCGGCTATCATAGTTATACATCACTCTTCCTACTACACCCTGATTTTTATATGGAAGCCCGGGAATGGCATTTGATATCCCTCCTCCTACTCCATCAAAGAATGATGACTGCGTATAGAGCACCATGGCTTGTACCGTATGCCGTCCGAAAGTATTATCATAATTAAGGTATGTTTCCAAAGTCGTACGCCTGTTACCGTTAGCATTAACATCATAG
This sequence comes from Chitinophaga sp. 180180018-3, assembly GCF_037893185.1. Lineage (NCBI taxonomy): Bacteria > Pseudomonadati > Bacteroidota > Chitinophagia > Chitinophagales > Chitinophagaceae > Chitinophaga > Chitinophaga sp. 180180018-3. Next base: position 4,895,178 of record NZ_CP140772.1, read on the forward strand.
CCCAGGGTGCCATCCCCGTTATCAATAACCTGGTAGGTACCACTTCGCGCCAGGTCGGTAACTGTATCCGCTATTACACCGGGAAGTAACTTGTAAAGAAAAGTACGTTTAGAAAGACCGCGTTTCACATTCCGGTAGTTAGTATTATCAAAGGAGAGCCTTACTCTGGAGCTTAATCCTTTGAGGAAATAGCGCATATCCCATTTAAAGCCTGCGGTCGACTGTAAGTTAGTTTCGAAGTTTCGTTGATAGCCGGATTGGGTTAACTGTACATATGGAGAGGCCGGCACAGTATTAAATGCTGCAGGGCTGCCATCAGGATTCGTGATCGGGTACCACCAGGCAGGTGTTGCTTTGATAGCGCCAAATATATCACCGGCATTTGCACCCGGATAATTCCGGTCCCGTACAATAGCTCCCAGCCCTAATTCCATACTGAGATCTTTGGAAATCTGGAGATCGATGTTGGACCTGAAATTATACTTGTTGGTAATGGCCTGCATATTATAGCCCTGAATCTGATCTTCATACCTGTACAGTCCGTTTTGTCTTAAATACCCCATTGATACGAAGTATTTGGCAAACTCATTCCCCCCGGTAACGTTGATGTTTCCCTGTTGCATCAGCGAATAAGGTTTCAGCATAGCGTCCATCCAGTTAACATTCGGGTAGACATACTGATAAGCCGGTTTGCTCCTGTCGCGATAATACTTCAATACAGAATCGGTATACTGTATAGGCACCGGCAGGCCGTCATTCATCAGGCCTTCCCTGTACATGGAGAGCCCGTCGTAGGAGTCGGCGTACTTCGGCAATCTCGTTGGGCTCTGCCATCCGTTTTGCATGGTCACATTTATACGCGGCTTGGAGGTAGTTCCTCTTTTGGTAGTAACCAGTATTACACCGTTTGCTCCGTTGATACCATAAATGGCTGTTGAACCAGCATCTTTCAGGATACTGATATCTGCCACCTCGTTTGGATCAATATCGCCGAAGGAACGTTGAATACCATCTACCAGGATAATCGGGCTGTTGTTCCCTGTGGTACTTAATCCTCTGATGTAGAGATTGGATCCGTCGGCGCCGGGCTCTCCGCTGTTTTGTACCGTAATCAGCCCCGGCAGTCTGCCTGCCAGCGCATTGCTGATATTGGCAACAGGACTCTGCCTCAGTTCCCTCGGTCCAATAGAAGCAATAGAACCTGTCAGGTATTTTCGTTTCTGTGTACCATATCCCACCACCACTACTTCTTCTATGCTCTTTGCATTCAGCTGCAAAATAACATCCATGGGAAAGCGGGTACTGTTGAGTACACTGATCTCCTGAGAAATATAAGTGGTATAACCTATAACGAGCGTTCCTCCTACATCAGGCACCTTGATAGAAAATTTGCCTGCGTTGTTGGTGATAGTGGATATCTGCGTTCCTTTAAGCATTACCGCAGCCCCCACCAGGGGTTCCCCGATATTATTATAAACGGTGCCGGTGGCCACAAAACTTTGTCCCTGTCTTACATCAGCACCGGGCCCCGGTTTGCCTTTAATAATAATTGTCTTGTACTTTATCTCATAAATAAGCGGCTGGCTTTTGAAGACCTGCAACAGCACTTCTTCCAGTGGCTTATTTACTTCGTTAATAGTTACAGGTACCGCTTTTTTTAGCAGGTCATCCTGGTATACAAAAGCATAGCCGGTTTGCAATTTAATGTTTTCAAATATGCTCAACAGCGGCATGTTGGCACCTCTTATTGTTACCGTTTATGCCATGGTAGTAGCATTCACCTGAAAAACGGCAACGAGAATGAAACAGATAATTAACTTCATGAGTAGAAAAAAACGGGCATGAAAGGGCCTCAGATATTTAAATCTGCCCCGAATGGGAATAAGATTCATATCTTTGCGATGTTTGGGTGATAAATTGGTTGTAAGATGATATTGTTACAGGCTGTTTAGGTCCAAATGTATCCATCCGGAAGTGTGACCGCACTTCCGGATTTTTTTTGGGACCTGAGTGTTCGTGGAATTTTACGTGCTATTCATTGGCAATGTATTTTGGGAATATTGTTATTTGGTTGACACAATAATTTTATTTCCTTCCAGTTGATAATGCGCTGTACCAGTGGCTTCCAGGATGTACAGCATTTGACTGATCTCATTTTTCCTGGAAAAGACTCCCGACAGGTAGATATTATCCATATTCCCCCTGTACTCCACCGATACATCATACCAACGGGTAATTTGCCGCATAATGCCTTTGATGTCCATCCGATTGAACCGGAACTCTCCGTTCTTCCAGGCAAGTGCACGCTGTATATCGGCTTTGGATACTTTAAACCGGGTAGTTGTTTTCTCTAAGGTCGACTGCAGGCCCGGCAACAACGAAGCATTCTTATCTGAATAAACAGTTTCCACCCGTCCTTCCAGTAAAACAGTTTCTATAGTAGCCTCGTCGTTATACGCCATCACATTGAATTTGGTACCAAGCACTCTTACCTTCATATCATCAGGCGTGCCTGCATTACGGATGGAAACAATAAACGGGATTTTACTGCCTTGTTCAGACAAAGCCGTAGCCACTTCGAAATATCCTTCACCCGAAAGTTCCACTTCCCTGCGGTCCCCGTTAAACGCCACCGGATAACGGAGCGATGAGGCTGCATTTAGCCATACCTTTGTTCCGTCCGACAGGGTAACGCTGTATTGTCCGCTCTTAGGAGTAACAATGGTATTATAAGTAACAGCTGCTGATCCGGTCTGGTGACCGGTAGAAACATAGGCCACTTTTCCATCTTCCGATTTTATCACTTCCATCCCATTCTTGTTATCAATGGGGCCATTAGCGGTACTATCCAGCTCAATTTTTTTTCCATCCGCCAGAATGAGCGTGGCCCTGTTATTTCCAACTGCTACCGGCTTTGTTACGGTTTTAGCAGCAAGTAGCGGTTTATCAGCGTTGTTTCTCTGGACCCATCCATATATCCCAATGCCCAGTATAACGGCGGCAGCCGCGGCAACTCTCAGTATCCTGATACGTTTAGCTTTTTGCTCCTGCCTGATGGATAAGGCGATGCTCTTATCCAGGCGGCTGTGTATTCTATCTCCTATCTGTCTTCTTAATGCTACCAGTGCTTCATCAGGCATATCCTGTTCTTCATCGAACGAATAGAACCAGTCATTTACCAGCCGGGTTTCCTGCTCGTTAGCTTCTCCACGCAAATACTTTTCTATGATGTGAATTGGTAAGTCCATGATAATAGAAGTATACTGAAGGAAGGAACATACCTATGCGGAATGAAAAAAAAGTGTGTTTTTTACCTTTTTCTTTGTGAAGACAACTATCTAGCTCTAATACAATATTAAAAATCAGTCAATTAGAAGATTATTCGCTTTTCCCCGAAATTTCTATTTTTACACCTGCAAACAAAACATATTACACTGCATGAAAGAGCAATTAGCAACGCTGATCGGAAAATTAAAAGACAACACCATTACTTTTAAAGAAGTCATTGCATTCATCGAAAGTAAATATCATCACCAGCCTACCGCCTTTAAAAACGGTGACGCATATAATGAAGCCACGCAAAACCAGGGCAGTGCTAAAGTTTTTTCTTTCGCTCAGCTGAATAACCTGTCAAAGGAAGATACCCTTTACTTATTCGCTGAACATTACCAGTCGGTGTTACATCATCCCGACGGAGAAGACCATCAGAATATCAGGCAATTCATGACTCACGGATGGCCAGGGGTTGTTTTTGAAGGAACGGCGTTACAGGCGAAATAGTAATACGGGAAAGCATACACGAAAATAGACTTCAACTACAGATTTGCTGCTACAAAGGATCTTGCATAGTCTTTAATCAGCTGCCTGACTGTGCGGAATTGTTGCATGACTTCTTCCTCTGTTCCTGTTGCCTTAGCAGGGTCGGGAAAATTTTCATGGAATTTCTGTGCGGTGGCAGGGAAAAAAGGGCATCTCTCCTTTGCGTTATCGCAAACTGTGATGACATAATCAAACGGTATATCCTCGTACTCCGTAACATTATTAGAGGTATGTGCTGATATATCAATACCATCTTCCGCCATCGTAGCTATTGCCCGCGGATTTACGCCGTGAGTTTCAACACCGGCGCTGTAAATGGTTGCTTTATCTCCTGCAAAGTGTCTTAAATAACCTTCTGCTATCTGGCTGCGGCAGCTGTTGCCAGTGCAAAGGACCAGTATTTTTTTCATATGATATGAGATATAGAATGATGAAGATATTTATACTTTTATGGTTGTAACCGGCGTGCCGTACCACTTTTTCCAAAGCCGGAAAGCAAAGTTCACCAATGCTATCAGCGCAGGCACTTCTACCAATGGTCCGATTACTCCTACAAATGCCTGGCCTGAATTAAATGCCTGCATCCATTGTAATATTACGATATAACCGGTCAAAAAAATATCAGCAGCAATTATTCCGCGGATCAACGTCTTTAAAAAATGTGTTAAAAAGCTCTTTATACTGCTTCCATACTTTAGGATTAATGCAGTAACATACGCTGACACCTTCAATGGAGCCTTGTATGATTCCGGCAGTTTTCAGCTCTTTCAGATGTTGGGAAGTAGTGGCCTGAGCCAGACCTAATTCTTCCACCAGATCCCCGCAAACACAGGCATTTTTTTTAACCAGGTATTGCAGGATGGCAATACGGGCTGGATGCGCCAACGCCTTGGCCATAGCGGCGATTTCATTCTGCTGTTTGGTAAATAAATCTGTTTTGGTAGCGCCCATAAATCTGCATCTTTACATCGCAATATTACGATATATCTCTAAACACACAAAAATAAAAAAGACCTTAGCAGATAATACCATTATCTGCTAAGGTCCCCGGTATTATTCGTAATTCCTCTACGCTTCCGGCCATACACTCGCCTGTACATCTGCGATGTGCTTTTGCTGCATCAGCAGCATGCAAAGCCTCGACTGGCCAATACCGCCCCCCATCGACAGTGGATAGGTACTGGATAGTATGTTGCTATGGAACTCCATCTCTGCACGATGTTCACAGTTCTTTTCTTTAAGCTGCCTGCGCAGTGCAGCGGCATCTACACGGATACCCATGGAAGATATTTCCAGCGCTGCATTGAGCGCCGGGTTCCAGATAATGAGGTCGCCGTTGAGGCCAGTGTAGCCGTCATCGTTAGTGGTGGTCCAGTCATCGTAGTCAGGAGCGCGATCGTCGTGCACCTGGCTGTTGCTGAGTGGGGCACCGATGCCCATGATGAAGATCGCTCCGAACGCTTTAGCACAGGCATTTTCCCGCTCTTTGGGCGACAAATCCGGATATTGTTGCAGCAGCTCCTCGCTGTGAATGAAGTGAAGGGTTTCGGGTAAATCCAGCCCGGGTATTCCTTCTTCCTTCAGCCTGTTGTTCGTAGCCAGGAGTGCGGCATAGATAGCCTGAACTGTTTCCTTCAGATAAGCAGTGTTTCTATCTGACACGGATATACGTTTTTCCCAATCCCATTGATCCACGAAGAAGCTATGGATGGGCGAAATAACCTCATCAGGTCTGATAGCACGCATATCGGTGATAATGCCGTGGCCCGGCGTTATTTCCAGCTCATGTAAACGTTTTCTTTTCCATTTAGCGAGCGACTGAACGATTTCAACACCGCCATTTACGCCTTTCAGCTGAAAGGCTACTGGCCGTTCAATTCCATTGAGATCATCATTCAAACCTGTTCCTGATTTAACAAACAAAGGAGCTGCTACTCTTGTCAGCGATAGCTGTTTACATAACTGTGTGGAAAAATAATCCTTAATGAAGGCAATGGTTTTTTCTTTTGCCAGCAGGCTGCTTTGAGCCGCTGCTTGTGTAACGGAAGACATAAATTAAATACAGATTTTCTGTTTTGTTGATGTATGATTTAATAATTTTTATTGAAAAGTACTTTTCACGGGATAAAATTCAATAAAAAAGTTTGAAAAGTAAAATATTTTCAATTCAACTTGTTATTTTTCAGATAACCATCAAAAAATCAGAAAAAAATTCGGAAAAAATCAAAAAACATCTGTTTTTTGATAAAATAAGTAAACGGCCAGCTGGCTAATCGACCATCCCCCCTGCTGTAGAACGGCAGTGCCGTTGTCTGATAGCTATCTGATTTCAGCAAAAAATAGCACGGAGGATATCACTATTGCCACCCGTATTCTCTTTCCGCTATAAATGCCACGTTGTAACGAAGCTTGGTTTCCCCGGAGGTAATACCGGCGCATATGCCGCATAAAAGGAAACGCTTAATATGCAGGTCTTCAACATCATTTTCAGTGAAAATAAAAGATGTTTTTGTCTTTTATAATTCCAATCCTATCTTTGTGCCGCAATTGACAAATAGTTTTTTTTGTATAAATAAAGGACAAAAAAATCTTTTATTATCAAAGTTTATTATAAGATGACGACGGAACAAAAACAACTCGTAACAGCCACCGTACCAGCGCTCAGAGAGCATGGCGTATTGCTGACTACCCATTTTTACAATCGCATGTTTACCCATAATCCGGAGCTGAAACATGTATTCAACATGGGAAACCAGCAGAATGGCAAGCAACAGACTGCCCTGGCAATGGCCGTACTGGCTTATGCAGAACACATTGAAAATCCGGCAATACTGATGCCGGTATTAGACAGCATCGGACATAAACACACCAGCCTGAATATACGCCCCGAGCATTACATTATTGTGGGGAAGCACCTGCTGGCGGCCATCTCTGAAGTATTGGGCGATGCGGCCACTCCGGAGCTGATAGATGCCTGGGCGGCTGCCTATCAACAGCTGGCGGCCATCATGACTGGCCATGAGCAAAATATTTATGCTAATCAGGTGAGCAAATCTGCCGGATGGACCGGCTGGAAACCATTTATTGTAAAGCAGAAGGTAAAAGAATCCTCGGAGATCACCTCCTTCTACCTATACCCAGCCGATGGTGGCGCCGTGGCAGATTTCCTGCCGGGCCAATATATCAGCCTACAACTGTTTCTTCCTGAACTAAATCTCCTGCAACCCCGCCAGTACAGCATTTCCTGTGCCCCCAACGATAAATATTACCGCATCTCGGTGAAAAGGGAAGCAGGCGCCAGTCACCCCAACGGAATGATCTCTAACCGCCTCCACGATCATATACAGGAAGGAGATATAGTGGAATTATCAGCGCCTGCCGGCACGTTTACACTAAAGGAAAACAGCGTTCGCCCTAAAGTTTTTATCAGTGGCGGCGTAGGACTAACACCACTGATGGCCATGCTCGAAGATCTCGCCGGCAAACGGGCAGATACGCCTATTATCTGGGTGCATGGATGCCGCAATGAAGCTGTACATGCCTTCAAAGACCGTCTGAACAAATTGGTTGATTCCTATTCTAATCTCAACCATCATATTTTCTATGATCAACCGGAAATCCCCGCGCAGCATACCGGCTGGGTAGACCTTTCCGAAATCAAAGCAGATGTGTTACAGACGGATGCAGATTATTATATCTGCGGGCCTGCTCCATTTATTGCCAAACACTATGGGTTCCTGGTGGAAAACGGCGTGGATACAGCGTTTATTCATTTTGAAGAATTCGGACCTGCTTCGCTGCAGTTGAATAACTAGTGGATAGCATCTTACAAAAGGGGCTCCGGCCCCTTTTAATTATGGCTTCTTTTGAAAATGCAATTCCCAGCCATCAGCGTCTAAATAATCCTCTGTTCTCGGAACCAGCAACAGGGGCTGTAATAATGCCGCAGCATCATAGTAGGCTGCAGGCGCCTTGCCGCCATCGCCGATACCGGGCGTATCTCCGGCCTGAACAATATATCCGCCATCAGGCAGCTGATGCAGCGTAAGCGCGGGATAACGGGCAGCCTGTTCTCTGAAAGCAGCTTCGCCGCCAAGCAATGCCAGCGCCCGGTCATTGATGATATTCAGCCAGTTAATTCGTTTGAGTTGAGGAACAAAACAGTTTTTCTCCAGCGAAAAACGCCTTCCCAGCATTACAACAATACCTGGGATGCGAAAATCGAATCCGGGATGTTCGGCCAGCAGTCGATTCACTTTATGTTTCGCCTCTGTATTGCTGTAACCTTCCCATTTCACCATGGCATAACCTGCAGCTGCGGAAAAAAAACTGCCGCTTTGTAATATGCGGAATCCTTTTACCCAATCCAGCAGCGCCGCTGCGCTGGTAAAAGTACCTGGCGGCATGCAAATACCCATTTCACTCACTGTAATACCCTTGTATAGCTGCTCCTTCCCTGCCGCTATTAATTCAGCCCGGTAACCTGCAGCCAGTTCTGCATCTGCTTTTAGATTTTTTGGCGAGACAGGATGCTTACGGAGCTGGCATTCAAACGAAGCATCACCGATACCCCCTTCATCATCTTTAATTCCCACGTCGCCACGGTTGGCCAGTCTTCTCCACAGGAACGTTTGCTTTGACGCCAGGAAATCGGGCAACTGTTTCAGCGCTTTCTCCTTACTTCGTATACGCATTTCACCGGTGGTGGTGCCACCATTGTGAAAGGTGAATACCGGCCCAAGCAGCTCCAGGGCCCGATGATAAAAGTCGAGTATCAGCTCATCGTCGGTATAGTGGAAATAAATAGTCAGGTACAGACAGGGTTGCAGATATTCCTGCCAATAACGAACGGGCGGTGTGTGGTTCGTCTCTTTATAATCTCTGAACTTAAATTCATCCCAGTTACGTTGGTCCATTCGGGTTATAATTAATTATGTTGGTCAGTTTTTCAGCCTTTCAAATACCAACGAAGTAAAACGCTGAACACCTACCCTGATGCTTTCTTCATCTACCTGGAAATTCGGTGCGTGATTTCTGGCGATGATCCCTTTCTCGAAATTAGAACCACCCAAAAAGAAATAAACGCCAGGAACTTTTTGTTGAAAATAGGCAAAATCATCGTTAGAATATGGTACTTGTCCATAATCAGCAAGGACAGCATTATTTCCGTAGATTCTCTTAATGGTGTTTATTGCAGCAGTAGTTAGTTTTTCATCATTCGCTACTGTTGGGTTTTCCTGTATCATTGACACCGACAGCAATTTGTCTCCAAAACCACTCTGTTCCACTACCTGCCTCACTGTAGGAATGATGTTCTGTATATTATCCGGATTCGTTTCATAAAAACTGGCATCTAAGAAAAGTTCATCATTGCCGGCATGCTTAGTGGAATTTTCGGCCATAAATAAATAATCCTTAAAAAATGTATTAGGATTGCCGGGCCCTACCTGAGGGTCGAGGAGATATTTCAGATCCCAGGGTTTACCACCGGGTTGCACCCGGACCATTGCACTACTAATTTTATCTGTCAATGCCTTCACCTCTTCATCGGACAATTTATCTTTCAATTTGATCCTCACTCTTCTTTGATGCGCATACATTTCATTGGGCTTTACCGTTATTTGCCCAACAGACATGGGTGTTATGTGTAATCCATAAATTTCGTCGGGTTTAATTTTGTCGAACAAGCCGCTATCGACCATCCCTTTTGCACCTACAAATGTTTCTTCTGCAGGCTGAAATATAAAATATACGGTTCCATTTACGGATGCTTTATGCTTTGCCAATACATCAGCTATGCCTAATCCGATCGCTATATGTATATCATGACCGCAGCCATGTTGAACACCTTTTACTTTAGATCTGAAATCCACCTTATCGGGAAAGTTATTTGAAATGGCATCCATATCAGCACGCCAGGCTATTTTTTTGCCTTTTTTACCTCCGTTCAAAATCCCTAAAACACTATGTCCGTAGATATCCGTTCTAACCTGAAGGCCTAAGTCGAGCAAATACTGCTTTATAACTTGCTGAGTCCGCTCTTCTTTGCCTGCCAATTCGGGGTTTTCGTGGATATCTCTCCTGACTTTCACTAACCTGCTGAAAATGCTATCCGTCGTTAATTGGATGGATTCGTGTGTAAGGGTATGATCCTTTTGTTGTTGAAAGCTAACAAGGATGATGAATAGTAATGATAATAACAATGGTGTTCTCATTTCATATATTTTATTGTAATCTGTTTCTCATAACGAAATACTAAACCAAATTAATCTTTTTACTACAAATAGACACAAAGCACCCGGCCCCCAATTCCCAAAAAAGCGCCAAATAGTCCAACAATGCAAGACTAATGACCTATCCCTGATTACAATCGCCAATACCTTTGCTGCATCAAATCTTAAACACAAAAAAATGAGAAAGGTATTCTTAATGGCGGCTGTTGTTCTTGTCACAGTACAAACATCATTTGGTCAGAGCATTTTCAGAAATTTACATTTCGGACTCAAGGCGGGCGCCAATTACAGCAATTTTAACAACGCAAACTTTGACACCGAGGGTTTAACCGGATTTCATGCCGGATTAATTGTCAATTATACATTTACAGACAAATGGTCTGTTCAGGAAGAATTCCTGTACTCCACCCAGGGAGCAAAAGTAAAAAGTGGATTCTCTTTAGGAAACGAGGATCTGAAGCTCTCCTATCTTTCGGTTCCGATATTGGTAAAGTATCATTCAAAAATCGGGCTGTATGGTGAAATTGGCGGACAGGCCAATATTCTTGCAGAAGACGCAAAAAATACCGGGTTCAGTGATTTCGCGCAAAAAATTGATGGAGGTGCAGTTGCCGGATTAGGTTACCAATTCAGGAATGGCCCCGTGAAAGGCCTGGGAATAGGGGTCAGGTATTATTATGGGTTTACAGACGTCGGTAAATTCAGTTCTTCTAAAATCAACAGCGACTTCAGGAATAGTACTGTGCAGGCAAGTATTTTCTATATTTTTTAGTGAGATACCATAGCGCCAGTCCTTTTAGAAGATTGGCGCTATACTTTATTTACTCTTTCTGTATTCACTTGGAGATATCCCTTCTATACGCTTGAAATATTTTCCGAAAAAAGATTGTGAAGGAAAATTCAGCTTGTCGCTTACCTGCTGTATAGTTAAGCCGGTAGCTTTAAGCAGCGCCTTGGCTTCCAGTATCACATAGTTATCAATCCACCCGCTGGCAGACGTACCACTATTTACCTTGACCATTTTGGAAAGGTGTTTGGGCGTCAGGTGTAATTTATTAGCATAAAATTCTACGCTGCGTTCTTCCATATAATGCAGTTGTACCATATTAAGGAATCTCTCCACCAGGATCTGAGGCTTGCTTTTATGCTGTTCTTCACTCGTCCGGCGCAAATGTATATCATAACCGAAAGCATAAAAGAAGGCTTTTGTGAGGTATTTTACAATATCGATACTATATGGATTGTCTTTGTTCGCAACGGTTTTCTTTAACATCCAGTAGTATTCAGAAATTGCCTCCAGCTCACGCTCGTTTAGTGGTGTATAAGGATGCTGTTGTATTGACAGAAAAACCGGAAAGCGTTCATCGATATGCAGGCTTTCAGTAAAGCGGTGCGACATCACAATAAAAAGTGCCGAAAAATCTTCACTTACATGTTCATATTGCAATATCTGTCCGGGTAAAATAATAATCAGGGCGGGAGACCGGGTTTCAATACGTTTTAGATTGATCATCCCTTTGGTAGTGCCTTTCAGACAAATAACAGCAGTAGTAACGTCTACCTTGAACGGATGTTCGAATGTAGACAAAATGGAAGGTTTATCAATCAGAAATAAATCATTGCCTATTGAGTCGGCCTGCAGGTTATGCAACTCTTCTTTCCAGTTAAAGGGCAAAATTGATTTCTTCATATTTGCGAACGTGTCTTTAATATGTTCCAAAGGTAATTTATACCCGCCATTTTTAGCGCTGAAACCGCGATCGATATTGCAGATATTCTCAAAAAGGAATACTTTCGTTACGGGTGTTTAAAATATACGAGTAATGAAGGCCACGTTTGAATCCATTACCGCTCCTGTTGATCAGTCATTCTTTGTAAGAAAATTTGAAGAAAAACAATTCCCGGCGCCATACCATTTTCATCCGGAGTACGAACTAACATTAATACTAAACGGCACAGGCAAACGGTATGTAGGTAATCATGCAGGCGATTACACATCGGGCGACATGGTGTTGCTGGGCCCCAACCTGCCTCATTGCTGGAAAACAGATATATCTGCAGCCGAAGAAATGTCGCGTGCCATTGTAGTACACTTTAAGGATGATTGTATGGGAAAAGATTTTTTCTACAGGCCCGAATTACACCTGATTGCAACACTGTTAAAGAAAAGTGCCTATGGCCTGCATTTCACCGGCGGCATAGCAGATATCACGCAAAGCCTGGTGGCGATACACCAGGAGGTCGTTGCGTTTCAGCGAATGGTGATGCTGCTGGAGCTGCTGCAAAAAATGGCGACCAGCTCCCAATACCTGCTGCTCGACGAACAATCGGCCTACCTTTCTATGGCTTCCGGTGAAAAGGAGCGATTAAGCAATGTAATAGGTTATATAGTAGATAATTTTCAGCATAAAATTTCATTGGATATGGCCGCACAAACGGCCAACATGACGCCCAATGCATTTTGCAGGTATTTCAAAAAGGTGAATCGCAAAACATTTATGGAAGCCGTGAATGATTACAGGATCGACTACGCCAAAAAGCAGCTGTTATCAACGAGCAAGAGCATCACTGAAATCGGCTTTGAGAGCGGATTTAACGACATCTCCAATTTTCACAGGGCTTTTAAGCAACGTTTAAAAACGTCGCCCTTCAGCTATAGAAATCAATTCAGGTCCATACAGTAATTTTAAAACGGGCTGCGACTGATTTTCTTAGAGGATCAGCGGGTTAAGTTCCGAAGCTGCCGGCTCGCCTGGTTCCAGCCCCTGCAGCCAACGGTTCCTGTCATTTTCCTGGTGTTTATTCTGCGGCGATGTTACGGATGCCCCATCGGCAAAATAGATGATCGTCATCACTTCCCTGGTTACCTCACCTTTATTACCGGGCGCAGCGTGCAGGGTCCATCCGTAGTGCCAGGTAGCATCTCCAGCATGCATATATTCCGGCCGGCTGATGGCAAACCCTCTGTCATTGATAAAATGCTCCAGAATGGCGTCCGACTCATCAGATATAGGTATATTTTCCACAAAGCCCTCCTTATGCGACCCGGACGCAAAGGTCAACATACCCATATCAACGGAGATGTTTATCAACGGCATCCACATCGTTACCGTGTTATTGGTATTCAGCGGCCAGTAATACTGATCCTGGTGCCAGGGAGTTGCTCCTCCGCCGGACTCCTTATACAGTGCCTGATCGTGATAAATACGGACATTTTCCACACCCAGTAAGGTGGCAGCCACGTGGGCAAAGCGTTTCGCGAGCGTGAATTGCCGTACGGCCGCATCTACTTCCCAGAGGTTCATTATCTGCAAAAATGCCCTGCCATAGGTATCTCTCTCTGCAAGCGGGCGTGTCTCCGTATTATACCTGTAAGCAGCCGCATTAATTACATCTCTGTAACCCGCTACTTCATCGGCCGACAGCAGGTGGCGGGTAAGCACATGGCCATTGTTGCGGAACGCCTCTATCTGGCTTTCAGTTATGGTAATTGTATCATTTAAGTTAGCCATCATATTATTGACTTTTAGTCTATACAAAAGAACAATCCACTGAAAGCAAAAAAAAGGGCTGTAATATCGGAATCATGGTAAATATTATCCAATATACCGGGATTGGATATATAAGCCCCTTTTTGTTATTTTGCACGTTAATTGAATGATAAGTCGACATGAGTAGTTTAAAAAGCAAGATACTGGATGGCAGTTCCCGGGTCGTTTTCTACAGCCTGACGCCCCCTAAAGTCACCACACCGCACGAAAGGATGCTCACTATTGCCGCCAACCAGGCGGCACAGCTCAGGCACCTGGACATCGATGGGTTGATTTTGTACGACATACAGGATGAATCTTTGCGAACAGACGAAACAAGAACGTTTTCGTTTACTCCTACCATCGCTCCCGAAATATACAGCAGAGATTTTCTCCTTGATCTGCCGGTGCCCCGTATCATCTATAAAAGCATCGCTAATCAAACGAAAGACGACTTCCATCGCTGGCTGACGCAAAATAAGGAACAGGAATACATGGTGTTCGTAGGTGCCTCGTCGCACCAACAGGTGGAGGCCTCTAACTTTTCACTGGGCGACGCCTATGAGCTGAAACGGGATATAATGCCTGATCTCCTGCTGGGTGGCGTTACCATTCCGGAGCGGCATAGCAAAAAAGCAGATGAGCACCACCGGATTTTCAGGAAAATGGAGAGCGGCTGCAGCTTTTTTGTATCACAATGCGTGTATAACATCAACGATACCAAAAACCTGTTGTCTGATTATTACTACGGATCAAGGGAAAGAGCATGCGGCGTAGCTCCGATCATCTTTACACTGGCGCCCTGCGGTTCGCTGAAAACCCTGCAGTTCATGAAGTGGCTTGGGATTGAAGTACCCAACTGGCTGTACAACGATCTGAAACATGCGAAGGATATCCTGGCCTCATCTATTGATAACTGTATCAACATTGCGGGCGATATCCTGAATTATGCGGATCAGAAGAACATTCCTGTTGGCTTTAATATCGAAAGTATTTCTATTAAGAAAGAAGAAATCGAGGCGGCCCAGGAGGTACTGAAACATGTGTTGCAGCTTGCGAAGCCGGTTAAACAGGTAGCGGAATTACTTCCGTGATGAATCCCGGACAATTAGCGTTGTTTCAAGCGATTTAAGTACCGGCGCGTAACCATCTCCCTTATTAATAGCCTCCAGTAGTATATGCATGGCCGAGCGGCCAATATCAGCCACCGGCTGCTGTACGGTTGTAAGTGCAGGTTCAATCACCTCCGCGATAGGGTCGTTGCTGAAACCAACAATCCCAAGGCCGGAAGGTATCTTTATCTTTCTTTTCTTAGCCACCAGCATCAATTGAATGGCTACAGGATCGTTCACGCAAAAAACAGCATCCGGCCTGTGTTTAAGGTCCAGCAGCTTTTCAGCACAGTGAATGGCGTCTTTTTTTGAAAGGTTGCAATACACTACCATTTCTTTTTTGAAAGGAAGACCATATTTCGCCAATGCATCCTGGTAGCCCTTCAGGCGGTTATGCGTTATCCGCAATGC
Organism: Chitinophaga sp. 180180018-3; assembly: GCF_037893185.1. NCBI lineage: Bacteria > Pseudomonadati > Bacteroidota > Chitinophagia > Chitinophagales > Chitinophagaceae > Chitinophaga > Chitinophaga sp. 180180018-3. Next base: position 4,910,283 of record NZ_CP140772.1, read on the forward strand.
CGGCGGACCGCCAATATGCGCGATATTACGATAACCGCTTTTGATAAGATGCTCTACTGCCTTAAGCGCTCCTTCATAATCATTTACCAGCACCTTTGATGTATCCATTTCATCACATACCCGGTTGAAGAAAACTACCGGAATACCATGTCTTTCAAATGCTTTAAAATGATCAAATTTTTTAGTTTCCCTTGTCATGGATATCAATACGCCATCAACGCGATTAGACAGCAATACATGGGCGTTGGCTACTTCTGTTTTATACGACTCCTGCGACTGGCAGATAACTACATTATAGCCCGCTTGCGCCGCCACCTGCTGTGCACCCATGATGATAGTCGGGAAAAAATAGGTCAGAAACTCCGGAACGATAATACCAATCGTATTGCTTTTACTTTTCACCAGGCTTTTAGCCAGCAGATTGGGCTGATAGTCGAGCTGCCTGGCCATTTTCAAAACAGCCGCTCTCGTTTGCGGGTTGATATCCCCGTGTTCATGCAGTGCTCTTGATACCGTGGACTTAGATATATTCAGTGCGTTTGCGATGTCTACAATAGTGGTCATATGCTTTTTGTTCTTCGGCATATCCACGGCAGCTTCCTCCGGAAGCGTAAAATGAAAATTACAATCCTTGCAATAATAACGCTGTTTGCCCCTTACAATGCCAGATTTTGCAATCGCGTGCACCTGGTTACACCGGATACATTTTATCATTAAAACAAAACAATTTAGATCAGTAACACTAAAATAAAACGCATTTTCTTAACGCACTTTCATCAGATTCTTTCTCCCTGCTCCTACCGGTATCGTTTGCGGTATCGTTCCCGATAGATCCTGTTCTGCAAAAGCCCGTGAATGCTTTCATTGTTTGACATTCTTCTATAACATTGCGTACCACTTTATGACAAACTGTTTTCCTAAAAGCTAAAGATGCTTACGTTATGAAAAAATCAAGTTCCCTGCTTGACTTAATGGGTCATTTAATGATCCTGTTTGTCCTTATTCCATTCTTCCCGCAGCCGGCAGCTGCGCAAAGCGTTTTGCCAACGGTTACAGGGAAAGTAGTGGATGAAAAAGGACAGCCCTTGCCAGGCGCCACTGTTGCAGTGAAAGGTACTTCAAAAGGCACTGTTACCAGCACCACCGGCGTGTTTACATTAAAAGATGTACCGTCCGGTTCACCGCTCTTTATCTCGTTCCAGGGGTATGAAAATACCACTGTTGCCGTTCACAGTCAATCGTACCTGACAGTAACCCTGAAGACTGACATCAGTAAACTGAACGATGTGGTAGTGGTTGGCTACGGCACCCAACGAAAGGTGGCATCTACCGGTTCTATTGCGTCTGTTAAATCGGCCGACATTACACAAACACCGGTTACCAATGTGGCGCAGGGCCTTGCGGCACGGGTACCGGGTGTGCAGATCACGCAAAACAACGCTGCCCCGGGAGGCAATATCAGTGTACGTATACGAGGTACCAATTCCATTAATGGTTCCTCTGAGCCGCTTTACATTGTCGACGGCATCCAGATATCCAACAGCGGCGGTGTAAGTGATGTAAGCCCTTTATCTACCATCAATCCAAACGATATTGAATCAGTGGAAATTTTAAAAGATGCCTCATCTACCGCCATTTACGGCGCAAGAGGCGCCAATGGTGTTGTACTGATCACCACCAAGCGAGGGAAAAGCGGCGCTACACGTGTACAGCTGGATGTTTACCGCGGCATACAAAATATAACCAAAGAACTTTCAATGCTTAATGCCTCACAGTTTGCACAGCTGGAAAATGATATCTATAATTCGCAGATATACCCGAACCCGTCATCACTGGGCAAGGGCACCAACTGGCAGGATATTATTTACCGGCAGGCCGGGATACAAAACTACCAGGCAGCTGTAAGCGGCGGCTCGGAAAAAACCCAGTTCTCGTTATCCGGCAACTTCTTCAATCAGGAAGGTATTATTATTTCTTCGGATTTCAAGCGCTATTCTCTGCGGGCCACGCTCGATCATAATATCAGCAGCCGCTTTAAAGTGGGTACCAGCCTGCTCAGCAGCTATACGATCAACAACAATATCCCTACAGGCATCAATTCCATCGACGGACCGCTGGTAACCCAAAGCATTGTGGGCGCTACATTAGGGGCGCCACCTACGCTCGTGCCTTACCGGGAAGACGGATCTGTTTATCCTTTGGCTGACCAGTTTAATGGCCGGTACCGCGAAATTTCCAACCCGGTTGGGCTGACCAATATTCTGAACCGTAATACTATCAAGCGTACACTTGCCAACGTATATGCCGAAGCAAAGATCATTAAAGGACTGAGCTACCGCGCCTCTTTCAATGCGGATGTCAGCAATACCCTGAATGATTATTACGCGCCCATTTATATTCTTGGCAAGGCCGAGGTGAACGCCAATTCCGGCACCGCATCCAAAGGGAATGTGAACACCACTTCATGGCTGCATGAAAGCATACTTACCTATAATCATGACTTCGGCAACCATTCGCTCAAGTTCACCGGGGTTTATGCTATTCAAAGCAATTTGTACAACGACAACTACATTTACGCCAACGGCTTTCCGAATGATGCAACTGCCAATGAAGCCGTTCAGCTGGCGGTAAACAGAACCGTCAGCAGCAACCGTACAAAAGAAGCGCTGAGTTCCTACATGGGCCGTATCAACTATGGCTACGCCAATAAATACTTCTTTGATATTACTGCCCGTTACGATGGCGCCTCTAAATTCGGCGAAAACCACAAATGGGGCTTCTTCCCGGCTGTAGGCGGCGCCTGGCGGATCATTGAAGAACCATTCCTGAAAAACAGCGGGGTATTCAGCGATCTGAAATTAAGAGCCAGCTATGGGCAGACGGGCAACGCAGGCGCCATCGCGCCGTATCAGTCGCTCGCACTGGAAAGCTCCGGCAGCAATTACCAGTTTAACCACATCTATACAACAGGTATCAGCCCTACCGGCATTCCCAATGCAGACCTACGCTGGGAAAAATCGACACAGGCCAATATCGGCCTTGATATCGGCCTGTTACACGACCGGTTAAATATTACAATGGATTTTTACAACAAGAAAACTAAAGACCTGTTATTTGTAAAGAACCTCCCACTTTCATCTGGTTACACTTCCATAACAGGCAACTTTGCCAGTATCCGGAACAAAGGCCTGGAAATCGCCGCTGACGCCAGAATACTGACAGGGAAATTCAAATGGAATCTCAACGCCAATGTATCTCTGAACCGCAACGAGCTGTTAAGTCTGGAGGGTGGTACCAACGAATACGTACTGAATCCCTACAGTGTGCTCAGAGTCGGGCAGCCACTCGGCATCTTTAAAACCTATGTATTCGATGGCATCTACCAGACCGGCGAAACCGTACTGCCCGGCAGTGGCAGCAGAACCGGTGGTGTAAAGGTGGCCGACCTGGATAACGATAAACAGATCACGGGAGCGGACCAAACGATCACCGGCAATGCCAACCCCTCCTATATCTTTGGGCTATCGTCTAACTTCAGCTATGGCCATTTCGACCTTTCTTTCTTTATCTCCGGCGTGCAGGGTAATAAGATATTTAACCTGAGCCGCTACACTTTTGAAAATGGTTTAGGAGGAAGAAATGTACTGGAAGGCATGGTCAACCGGTGGTCGCCCACCAACCCGAACAACGAGTATGCCAGCGGCTTCCAGGGCGGAAGGATTCCGGTAACAAACCGCTTTGTGGAAGATGGTTCCTTTATCCGGATGAAGAATATCACACTCGGCTACAGGCTTCCTGCCATAAAATATGTTACCAACGCAAGGCTTTACGTCAGCAGCAACAATCTTTTTACCATCACTAAGTACAGCGGCTATGATCCGGAAGTAAATTCCTTCGGCGGTTCAAATACACTCATTGGAATTGATAACCTGGTATATCCCATGGCAAGATCTTTTGTCGTTGGCTTACAGGTTGGACTCTAAAACAAGATCCATATGCAAACAAGGAAAAACATACAATATCTGCTGGGCGGTTTATGCCTGCTGCTGGTTTATTCATCCTGCAACAAGCTAACAGAAACCCCTTATTCTTCTATCTTTACCAACAACTTTTATAAAACTGCCTCTGATGCAGAAGCAGCATTAACAGCCGTTTACGGGCCTATGGTGGCGCTATATAATACTGCCGGCACCGGGGCATCTGACTTCAGTGCCGACCAGATCTATCCACGGCCGGTAGTAGGCAGAGACACCTACACCTTATTCAGCTATGATGCGAATTACACCACGCAGAAGAGCTTCAGCAGGCAAATGGAATCGCCTCAGCAGATCTGGCAATCGTGCTACTCGGGCATTGAAAAAGCCAACTGGGTGATATTACGCGTGCCGGAAACCAATATGGACACCGCCAGAAGAACCGTTATTCTCGGAGAAGCCTATTATCTGCGCGCCTTTTATCTGTGGATGCTCACCAAAAACTTCCGGGACATCGTAGTTAAAACAACACCCAGCACCAGCATTGATACTGCCATCATGGGTAAAACAATGCAGCCGGATGTCTTTAAACAGATATATCAGGACCTGGATCTTGCTATTGCCAAATTGCCCTCCTACTCCGCTAATATCCAGAAAGGCAGGCCCTCAAAAGAAGTGGCCATGGCGTTATATGCAAAAACAGCCCTTTACGCACAGAACTGGGCTACCGCACTGGACAAGGCAAAGCAGGTGCTGAGCTCCGGCAGGTACAGCCTGATGCCGGATGTGCTGGACGTATATAACGTGGCCAAAGAAGACGCAGCCAGGCAGGAAAACATGTGGGCCTTCGAATGTGAAAGCGCGTCGCCAGGCTTTTCTACACAGATCATCGGGTTATACGGTCCTAAAAACAGCGATGGCCCGCAGTATGCAGCCTCCTCTTATGGATCTGCATTTGCCTACCAGTCATTCTTTGATTCGTTCAATGCTGCAGACCGCAGAAGGCTGTTGCTCGACACCATCTATATCAACAAACTCGGGCAGGTAGTACATCAGAAAGATATTACTCCCATTACCCCCCAGGGCGTGCTCGTAAAAAAGTATATGGACCCGAATTCCGTTGGTGGAAGCGGAGCTATCAATATTCCTATCCTGCGGCTGGCAGATGTTTACCTGATAGCTGCAGAAGCCGCTGCACGCCAGAATGGCCCGTCGGGCGAAGCGTATGGTTACATCAATGCCGTAAGGAACAGGGCCGGCCTTCCTGGTTTAACCACCGGGCTCGACAAGGAACATTTTGTTGACTCGGTATTACAGGAACGCAGCTGGGAGCTCTTTGGAGAAGGCGACCGCTGGTATGACCTGACCAGAACGAATACCTTTCTGCAGGTCATTCCCAAAGCGGTCAACAACGTATATCCCGGCAGGGCTCCACAGCCGCGGAACCGGTACTTCCCTATTCCGCTCGATGAGATCAATGCGAACCCGAAACTGGAACAAAATCCTGATTGGAAATGAAATGGCTGATAACTGCTAACTTGTTGCTAAACAGGTTGCTCTTAAAGCAAAAAATGTAAACATGAAAGGAAAATTAATTTGCCTGTTACTTGGTATTCCGTGCTTACTCTTCGGACAACGCCGCACTGACAACAGTTTAAACAGTGAATGGATGTTTACCGCAGACCCGGTGAAGGTGGGAGAAAAAGAGCGGTGGCACGACACTTCGTTCCAGGTAAACAACTTTGATAAAGTGAAAGTACCGCATTGTTTTTCTACAGATCCCCGGTATTTTTTTTACACAGGCACCGCATGGTACTTCAGGCAATTTGAGGCGGCGGTATCCGGCGACAATCATGTATTCCTGAAATTTGACGCTGTCTTTTACAAATCTAAAATATGGCTGAACGGCATATTGATAGGTACTCACGAAGGCGGCTATACGCCGTTTGAGTTCGACATCACCCATGTGCTCAAAAGCAGGAATACACTGGCTGTGCAGGTCGATAACTCCTGGGACACCACCACCATACCCGGAGCTAAAACCGAGGTGCCTTATTCAAATGCCAGTCAGCGCCAGGTATATCCCTGGATCAATTACGGCGGCATTACCCGGCCGGTGCATATTATTACCCGTCCACCGGTATATATCAGCAATAGTAAAATATTGGCTACTCCCGACCTTTCAAAAGGAACTGCACAGGTTAGTGTGAAAGCACTTGTCGGCAATAGCAGCGCAACCACCGCCACTTCCACCGTTGGCGTCAGCATCTACCGCAACGGCGCAAAAGCCAGTATCCGTTTTAAACCACAGCAGGTAAAAGTTGAGCCGGGCAGCGTTGTTCCTGTTGAACTAACAGCTACTTTGCCGGCGTCTGAAGTAGCCTTGTGGAGCCCGGATGCTCCGGCGTTATATACAGCAGCGGTTACGGCCGGAAAAGATACTGTAGAAACAAAATTCGGCATACGAAAAGTTGAAATCAGCGGTACCAGATTATTACTGAATGGTGAGCCGATAAAAATGGGTGGATGCAACCGGCCCCTCGATTATCCCGGTTACGGTTCTATGGACCCTGCAGAAGTACTGGAAAAAGACCTGACCCTGATCAAAAGCGGTGGCATGGAGCTTTCCCGCATCAGCCATTATCCGGTGTCTTCGTCGCTGCTCGACTGGGCCGATGAACACGGCCTGCTGATCATCGAGGAAGCAGGCAACTGGCAGATGACGCCCAAACAAATGGACGACACCCTGATGCGTAACAAATTCAGGTCGCAAATGAGTGAAATGATCGCTCGCGACTGGAACCATCCCTGCGTGATTGCTTACAGTGTGGGCAACGAATTTCAATCGCAGACCGAATCCGGCAAAGCCTGGGTGCGCGATATGAGCAGCTTTGTAAAATCGCTCGATAACTCCCGCCTTATTACGTTTGCGAGCATGCTCCTCGGGCGCGAGGATATCAGAAAGCCAACAGATGAAGCCTCTCAATATGTAGATTTTGTAAGTGCGAATATTTATTGGGGCCACTTGAAGACACTACAACACATACATGAGCTGTATCCTTCAAAACCTGTTTACGTGAGCGAGTTTGGCATAAGAACAGACGGGGTTAAATCTGAGGAAGAGCGCATCGCCTATCTCAAAAAAGCTATGCAGGATTTCAGGCAGTGCGACTATTTGATCGGCGCTTCCGTATGGACCTTCAACGACTATTTCAGCCGCTTTCCTGCCACCAACGCCAACGGATACAGGCCCTGGGGCATCGTAGCGCCAGACAGAAGTCTTCGGGGAATGTATACAGCCATGCAGGAAGAATTTGCGCCTGCTATCATTGAACTGGTGAATAAAAACGCGGACCATGCCACCATCCGTATTACCGCCAGAAAAGATTTTCCTTCTTATACATTGAAGGGTTACCGGTTAAAATATAACGGAACCTATATACCTGTGAAAACATTAAACCCCGGAGATAGCGTACAGCTGGATATTCCACTGGCAGGAGATACAGCGGAAATTGCATTGATAAAGCCCGGCGGTTTTACCATCATCCATAAAAACCTTTATTAGCATGATAAGATCAGAAAGCATAGAGAAGCGTTCTTTTCCATTGATAAAACTAACGGCCGACTTAATTGTCACGGGAGGCGGGTTATCGGGCATCTGCTGTTCAGTAACTGCTGCCAGGCATGGATTAAAGGTAGTACTGGTACAGGACAGAAGCGTGCTGGGGGGCAATGCCAGCAGTGAAATACGTTTATGGATACTGGGCGCCACCTCTCACATGGGCAATAACAACAGGTGGGCAAGAGAAGGCGGTGTGATAGACGAAATACTGGTAGAAAACATGTACCGGAATCCGGAAGGCAATCCGGTGATCCTTGATGCTATATTACTGGATAAAGTGGCCAGCGAGCCCAATATCACGTTATTACTGAACACCACCGTTTACCATGCAGAAAAGCAGGATAGTACTACCATTGCATCTTTAAAAGCTTATTGTAGCCAGAACCAAACTGAATATGAACTAAAGGCGCCACTGTTTTGCGATGCCTCCGGCGATGGTGTGGTAGGCTTTTTGTCGGGTGCGGCATTCAGAATGGGGGCAGAAAGTAAAGAAGAATTTAATGAACTGTTTGCTCCCACCAAAGCCTACGGCGAGCTCCTTGGCCATTCTCTTTATTTTTATTCGAAAGATACCGGCAAACCAGTACAGTTTGTTCCTCCATCTTTTGCACTTACAGATATTACAGAGATACCAAAATTCCGAAGCTTCAACTCACAGGAATATGGCTGTAAACTGTGGTGGATAGAATATGGCGGGCGTATGGACACGGTACATGATACGGAGCAAATAAAATGGGAGCTTTGGAAGATAGTATACGGTGTATGGAACTATATTAAGAACTCAGGCAATTTTCCTGAGGCGGCCACCTTAACCCTGGAGTGGGTAGGCATGATTCCCGGAAAGCGGGAAAGTCGCCGCTTCGAAGGCGATTACATTTTAAAACAGCAGGATGTTATTGAGCAACGCCTGCACGACGATGCCGTAGCCTTCGGTGGCTGGAGCCTCGACCTGCACCCGTCGGATGGCATTTATTCCGCTGCACCGGGTTGTACCCAATGGCACAGTAAGGGCATTTACCAGATACCCTTTCGCAGCCTGTATTCCAGGAATATTCAAAACCTGTTGCTGGCAGGACGCATTATCAGTGCGTCGCATGTGGCGTTTGGCTCGTCGCGCGTAATGGCTACCAGCGCGTATGTTGCACAGGCGTCGGCCCTGGCTGCAGTGCTTTGCACACAGCAGGGATGCAGTCCGGCTGCGCTTTACAACAACGGCAGCATCGCCAGGTTGCAGCAACTGCTGCTGCGCAGCGGACAATTCATCCCCGGCGTATCTTTAAAAGACGAAGACGACCTGGTGCAACAGGCGACTATCACTGCCAGCAGTGAGTTGGTATTTTCCCAACTGGAAGAAGATACCGCGCCACTTCCGCTTGATATAGCAGTAGCCCAAATGTTCCCTGTTAATAAAGGAAAGATCCCGTCAATCGCGTTACATGCCTACGCAGACGCGCCCGCCACGCTTCACGCTGAAATAAGAATCTGTTCACGCACAGGCAGCTATACACCCGATACATCGATCGCCACTTTCGAATTTGACGTTCAACCCGGCAGGAACTGCATACAGCTCATGCCGGATGTTACTATTGAGCAGGCGCAATATGTATTTGTGGTACTTCACAAGAACCCGATGGTAAAGATCAGCAGATCGGGTAAAAGGATCACCGGTATCCTTTCTGTCTTTAACACTATTAATCCTGCAGTATCAAATTATGGTAAACAGCACGCCCCCGACGGCATTGGAATAGACAGCTTTGAGTTTTGGTGCGCACAGCGCAGGCCGGCCGGGCAAAATATTGCGCTCACGCTTGGCAGTCCCCTGCAGCTGTTCGGGCCGGCCAACATCAGCAATGGCGTTGCCAGGCCTACCACCCAGCCCAATGCCTGGGTGTCGGATCTGAACGATCCTGATCCCAGCATTACGCTGCGTTGGGGCGAGCCGAAGCGCATTAAAAAGATGATCTTTTCTTTCGATACAGACTTTGACCACCCGATGGAATCTGTGCTTATGTCGCACCCGGAAAATGTAATGCCTTTTTGTCTCCGTAATTATTCCATCTTTGACGACAATGGTAATAAGGTATATGAAAAAACAGGGAACTACCAGACGCGGAATGAGATCCACTGGCCCAGCCCCCTCGTTACGTCAGGCCTTACTATCAGAACAGCACACCCTTCGGCCAGCACACCGGCTGCTATTTTTGAAATACGATGCTTTGAATAGGCGTCATTAATGTTGAATATATGAAAAGGATATTCCTGCTTATTGCAAGCATCCAGCTACTTTTGCCGGCAGCCATAAAAGCGCAGACCATATCGCTGGCCAATAAACAGCTGCGCATTCAGTGGCAGCAAACGAAGGATGGATGGAAGATCAAGGATCTGCGTTTCTTCATCAACCAACAATGGCGGCCGGTGGCACACCCTTCCGGCGAGTATACCCTGCTGTATGCTGCTGAAAAACCGGCAGACAGTACCGCCATTCATTTTAAAACCATCACCGGCAAAAGCTGGCCCGACACTTCCTACCACTACCAGATCAATGCCTGGAAACAGGCCACCACAGCAGTTGCACTGAATACTGCCGGCGATGCCCTGTACTTTTATCCTTCCGGCGCCAAACAGGTATCGCCGGCTAAAGTAATTTTCACATATACGTCGCCGTTAGCCACCATCACAGCCACCTGGCAGCTCGATGAACAATATGCCGGCGATGTTAAAGTAACCATGCAGCTGCAATGTAAAAAAGACGGGTACTATTCCCTCTCCAGCCCTTCTGTGACAACCGTTGGCCAGGAGGATATGGCGTGGGCCGTGATGCCTGGCTATTTCCAGGGCAGAGCAATACAGCCCGACGTGGTGTTAAGCTACGCATATGGCCAGGGAGTTCCCGATCTGCCCGTGCTTTATCGTGAACGCTGTGCCAGTTCTTTCTGCCCCATCATTACTACCAAAGAAAATATTTCTTTCGCCGTCATACCCGACGCCGGCCTTGGCAGGGATCCCTGGGAAAATGACCGTAACACGCATCAGCAATGGCAGCTTGCCCTGTCTCACAAAAACAGGCGTTCACAGCTTTCTCCCACTGTTTACTATCCCGTACTGGGCGAGCCCCTTTCGCTGAAAAAGCAGGGTGATGATATCCATTACGGATTCCGGTACAGCTTTAATAAAGGCGAATGGTATCATTTGCTGACGCATGCGGTGAACGATGTATATGATTTTAAAAAGACGCTCGCCCTGCGGAAAAATACACAGTCGCTCACCAGCAGGATAGAACATATGCATCACTACCTGCGCGACAAACGTACCTCTTTATGGAATATCGAACACTATAACGGGCTTACTATCGGCGGCCAATCGTACCTGGGCGGTGTAGTTGGCTCCAATCACGACGCCATTAAAAACGCAGACTACGGAGCCATGTGGATGCTTGCCAGCACCAGTGGCGATCGGTACCTCAAAGACAGCGTACTACCGTTGGCGTTAAACTTCAAACTTGCACAGCAACAAACAGGTCCGGGTTTCTTTCAGGGCGCCGCCATCGGACAATACTATCTTTCCAACAGCAAAACCTTCACGGAAGAATGGGGCGACTTTGTGGAGCCCGTCAGTCTTACCTATTACGTTATGCTCGACATAGGCAACATACTGCTATTTGAACCCGGAAATGATACGCTGAAAAAAAGGCTGGAGCTGGGCGCATCACTGCTGATGAATTGGCAAAAAACCGATGGCAGCTGGGAAGTGGCATACGACAGGCACACGCAGCAGCCGCTCTTCACAGACATCAAAGACCTGCGGCCTACGTTCTACGGACTGGTGGTGGCCTACCGGATATTGAAAGACGAAAAATATTTAACAGCCGCCAAACGCGGCGCCGACTGGTTTATACAAAACGCGGTGGATCCGGGACACTTCATCGGTGTGTGTGGTGATGCCCGCTACGCACCGGATTTTGCAACGGCTCAGTCGGCCCAGGCACTGCTGGACCTGTACGATCTCACACACGATAAAAAATACCAGGATGCTGCCATCCGCACAGCGCGCATGTACCTGACGTCTGTTTATACGCAGCCGGTACCCTCTGAAAAAATCAAGCACGTGAATGGTATTGAGCGCAAAGACTGGCAAATTTCGCAGGCGGGCCTGAGCTTTGAGCATGGCGGTATCATTGGCTCTGCAAATGGTGCAGGCCCGATTATGCTTTGCAGTCATGCCGGCATGTTTGTACGCATGTTTCAGCTTACCAACGACCCTCTTTTCATTGAAATGGCGAGAGCAGCCGCCATCGGGAGAGACGCCTTTGTTGATCCGCAAACAAGTGTAGCCTCCTATTACTGGGCCACCATGAACAAGGGCGCCGGCCCTTACCCGCATCATGCCTGGTGGCAGATAGGATGGATCACCGACTACCTCCTGTCGGAAGCGCAGTTACGTTCAGGCAGCAGGATTACTTTTCCGAGAGGCTTCATTACACCGAAAGTTGGTCCGCACGAATCATATGGATTTGCACCTGGCAATATCTATGGCCACGAAGTTGATCTTATCAACCGTGAGGGAGTTGTTACGTGCGACAATCCTAATATCGAATATATCCTGGCACAGAGTACCCATGGAAAAAACATCTTCTTAATACTCCTGAACGACACAAACGAACCGTTGAAAGGAAAAATTAAATTAAACACGGATGGTAACACCATTACAGACCTGATTACCAACAGGCAACTGGGCACCGGCAGTGAGCAAACGGTGGCGCTGGAAGGCTACGGCATCAGGGTATTGATGGTACATTAAGCAATGTACCGTAGCGGCGTCCATAATTTTTAAATTGTAATCTAAATCGTTCGAATGGGACAACTGGATTTTATTGTAATGGGAGTTTTCGCGTTGCTGATCCTGGGCATTGGTCTGATGTTCACGCGCATAGGCAGCAAAAACTCGTCGGCTTTCTTTGAGGCAGGTGGCGCCACGCCGTGGTGGATTAACAGCATTTCCCTATTCATCAGTTATTTCTCTGCAGGCACGTTTGTAGTGTGGGGGTCTATTGCCTATAAAAGCGGATTTGTTGCCAATGGTATACAGCTCACCATGGTATTTGGCGGTATGCTGGTTGCCTTGTTTATTGCGGCCAAATGGAAACGCACCGGGGCTGTAACTGCCGCAGAATATATTGAAAAAAGGCTGGGAAGAGGCACGCAGAAATTTTACACCTTCCTTATCATGCTGCATGGCCTTTTCACCACTGCTTCTGTGTTATATCCGGTTGGTAAAATGGTGAGTGTGGCTACTCCCCTTTCGTTGAACGCCTGTATCCTCATCATTGGTGGCATTATTGTTTTATATACTTCCGCGGGCGGCCTTTGGGCCGTGCTGGTAACAGATGTAGTACAGTTTGTGATTCTTACGGCAGCTGTTATGATCGTGATCCCCATGGCATTTAAAGAAGCAGGAGGTGTACATTCATTTGTAAATAATGCGCCGGCCGGATTCTTCAACTTCTTTAATACTGAATATTCATTTGGATTCTTCCTGGCATTCCTTGCCTACCAAACGGTGTACATTGGCGGCAACTGGGCGTATGTGCAGCGGTATACCAGCGTTTCGAATGAACGCAATTCAAAAAAGGTAGCCTGGCTGTTTACCCTGCTTTACCTGATAAGCCCTTTTATATGGATGTTACCGCCTATGCTGTACCGGGTTATTAATCCGTCGCTCACCGGCCTGCAGCCCGAAGGTGCCTATATGATGCTTTGCCAGCAGGTACTGCCCGCAGGCCTGATAGGACTGGTTTTATCAGGAATGATTTCCGCCAGTGCCAGCAAAGCCAATACTACTATTAATATCATGGCGGTGGTGTTTGCGCACGATGTATATAAAAAAGCATTTAACCAGCATGCCACGGAAAAAAACCTGGTGCAGGCGGCAAGGTTTTTCACCGTGCTGTTCGGCGGCATCACGATCGTCATTGCTATGATGGTACCCATGATCGGCGGCATTGTTGAAATGGTGCTGAGTACGGCCTCCATCGCAGGCGGCGCACTGTTTGCGCCCATCATCTGGACGTTGTATTCCAAACGGCAAACCGCCACCTCGGTGATCAGCGCATCCTTATGCGGGCTGGTGATCAGTCTTGCCTTAAAGCTCTTCGGTAACGTGCTGATAGGACATAAGCTCGATCGCATGTGGGAAACGGCATTGGGAGTAGGCATACCGGTTTTTGTACTGCTGTGCTGGGAAGTGTACTATTTCCTTACCAAAAAAGAAGCTACTGCTAATTTGCAGATTTCGCCGACGAATGCTACACATTCGGATGTACAGGAGGCAGATGCCAGAACGCAGAATACCTTCGGAATGAAAGTCATTGCCTCGGCTATTGCGGTGGTAGGTGCAGGCATCGCCATCCTGGGGCTGGTGGCATCAGGCGGCATGGTGGCCTTTATCACCGGGCTTGTTATTGCGCTGTGTTCGTTGCCGTTGTTCAGGGCGGCAACGCGGTGATTTCGATGCAGATTTTAGTATTTCCCCAAGAGAACAGAAGCCTATACTGTAAAAATGTATCTGACTTCCCCACTTTTGTATATGTCGTGGGGGATTGATCGTCATAGCTTTGTGCTATACATTTTAAAACAGCTAATGATGACAAAAATTATTTTTATTACAGGGGCCTCTAAAGGTCTTGGCAGGATCTGGACAGAAGCATTTTTAAAACAGGGCTATAAAGTAGCTGCGGCGGCAAGGAATACCAGCTCATTGAAAGATTTAGTGCAGCAATATGGCGACGCAGTTCTTCCAGTAGCATTAGATGTAAATAACCGGGAAGCCTGCTTCGCAGCGGTAAAACAAGCGCATCTCCACTTCGGCGCCATTGATGTGCTTATCAACAATGCAGCGCTCGGCGTCTATGGCGCCATTGAAGAAACTAATGAACGGGAAGCGCGCACCGTGTTTGAAACTAATTTATTCGGAACTTTATGGGTAACGCAGGCCGTGATGTCAATTATGCGCAAGCAGATGAGCGGACATATCATACAGATATCCAGCACCCTTGGTCTTGTAACAATACCATTCACAGGCCTCTACAACGCCTCCAAATTTGCTATTGAAGGGCTCAGTGAAACGCTGGCAGCAGAAGTGAAAGATTTTGGCATTAAGGTGACTATAGTAGAGCCAAACGCCTTTGCCACAGAAACGGCATTGGCAGGGAACGCTGTTGTGAGCGAAGCCATGAAAGAATATGAGCCGCTAAAAGCCTCTTCCCGAGCCGGCTTTACCGATAGTTTCTATGGAGTACCTGAAGCCACCGCAGACGCCATGATTCAGCTGGTAAATATGCCGGCTCCTCCACTTCGTCTTTTCCTGGGGAAAATGGCACTCCCATGGGTTAAACCAGTTTACGAACAACGAATGGCCACCTGGGAAGAATGGCAGGGCCTGTCTGCCGCGGCTCACGGGAAATAATCAGTATCTTTATTCAGAGGTCAATTATTATGAATCACTTTAAAAGTCTTAGCGAAGCTCATCGCATTTTAGGATTTGCACCGCCTGAAAATCCGCTTATCAGCGTAATGACATGCGACAGTACAAGTTTTCAGAATGATATAAGCTATACCTGTGATTTTTATCTGATCGCATTCAAAAAGATGAAATCAGGGGTGATACGGTACGGCAAAACAAAATACGATCATGACCGGGGAACGATGTCTTTTATTAAACCGCGACAGATTGTAGACATGAGGGATATTAAGTTGGAGGAAAATGGCTTCATTATTTGTTTCCATGAGGACTTCCTGGTTGGAAACTTACTTCACGACGAGATCAAAAAATATGGTTTCTTTGACTACGAAGCTAATGAAGCGTTGCATCTCTCTCCCGCAGAGGAAAAAATCATATGGGACTTATATCGGAAAATAGAAACGGAGTATCATAATAATCAGGATGAATACAGCAAAGCAATTATGATCACCCATATAGATGCTATCCTGAAATATTCACAGCGTTTTTACGGAAGGCAATTCATTGACCGGAAACCGTTATCTGGCACCACTGTTTCAAAATTCAATCACTTAATGGTCTCCTATTTTGAAAGAGGGCTTATGAGGGATAAAGGGCTGCCTACCGTAAATTACCTGGCGGGTGAACTCAATTTGTCGCCACGATACCTGAGCGATCTGTTGAAACAGGAAACGGGGAAAACGGCCATAGAGCTGATTCATTTATTCCTGATTTCGGAAGCCAAAAACCTGTTGACAGGAACAGACTACTCAGTTTCGGAAATTGCTTATAAATTGGGCTTTGAAAACCCACCGTATTTCTCCCGATTGTTTAAAAAAGAAACAGGTATTAGTCCGGTCCAATTCAGGCATGATGGCATAAAATAACGCTAACAGACCGCCTGTGATACCAAAGGCGGTCTGTTATATTTTCGTGGCATTATTAATGAGCTACGATCTTTATTCCCCTGGTTATGCCATTTTCATTGAACGCATCTATCCTGAAATAGTATGGAACGTCTTTGTTCAGCCCGTTCAGCTGAAGATCATGCCTGCCATATACCATCACCGAATTGTAGCATTTATTTTCTTCGGTGCCGAACCAAACTACATACCCGGCGCTCCGGCTTGCAGGCGTCCATTCCAGGCTGGCCCGCCGGCTGTCTGAAGTATCTCTTTTTACAGTAAAGGAGTTGACGACCGCTGGCTTTTCTCCGGTTCCCTTACCGAAGATCCTCAGATCAGAAACGGAGAACCGGCCATCAGGTACCTGTACATTGTTAATGCGGATATAGCGAACTTTCGTAACTAATGGAAGCACAGAATAATCATGTGTAACGTCTGCATTATTGCCAGACTGGTCCAGCAGCATATGCCAGTGAATACCATCGGCTGAACCTTTCACCTGGTACCGGTATGGTTTTACAGGCTGCCCGGCGCCAGGCGCAGCCCCTTCGTCGGCAAAGTTAACCTGTATTGCCTGTACATTGGCCAACTGCTGCAGATCCATCTGCAACCATTCTCCTCTATCGCCGGAAGCAGCACTCCACCAGGTACGGGCATCTTCATCGCTGGCAAGCGCAGGGTCATGACCGGGCAGGGAAGACGATGCGGTAACCGGGCGATTATAAGACAATAGCATCCAGCCGGTGAAAAGAGATTCCTTTTCAAAATCCATCTTACGGGTGGGCATCTTCAAAGGATAATCTCCAAATGCAGTAATACAGTGTAAAGCTCCTTCTTTATCAAAGAAAGCAGGGAACAGCCCTAAGCGCCGTTCAAACATGTTGCGAACTGAAATGGTCATGGTAGCAACATGCCAATAGTTTCCATATTTGTCTTTGAATGTACAGCCATGACCCGCTCCATTGATAAAGCCTCCCGGCTTATATGAAAACGGGCTATTGGGCATATACCGGAATGGCCCTAATGGATGATCAGCTACGTATACCCCATCTCCATACACTTTAAATTCAGTTCCGGGAGCGGCATACTGGAGATAATACTTTCCGTTGTGTTTATTCATCCAGCTGCCTTCATTCCATCCATCTTTCCCGTTATTATTATGCTCTCCGTGCTCTTCCCAGCCATGATCGGCGAAGTGGTGCGTAATGAGTACACGCGGTGTATCCGCCGGATTTAACAGGTTGGAGGTATCCAGCTCTACTCCCATGATCGGTTTGGTTGCAGAGCATCCATAGTAAAAATAAAACCGCCCGTTATCATCCCTGAAAAATGCAGGATCTGTCATGCCAATCGGGAAATGAGGATTGTATACTTTCCAATCGTCTTTCAACGGGTCGGGGTTAAAATAAATCCGGGGCGTTCCGTTAGAGGCGATAAAGAATACAGTATCGTGCATTGTTTCTACAGTAGGGGCGTAATCTTCTACCGGCAAAGTAACGGAAGGCCTGAAGGTCCATTGCAGCAGATCATTGGAGTACCAGTAACCTCCTGATTTGGAGGCATAGAGAAAATAATGCCCCTTAAACAGATGAATAACCGGATCGGCTGCTTCCCGAAAATGTGTACCACCACGGGAAAACCTGTAGTTCAGATTTAGCGGATTACAAAAGGTTCCTGCCGTTTGCTGCCCATTTACACTTAAACCCGGTAGCAAAACTGCCAGCGCTAAAAAACATCTCTTATACATATTCCTTTGGTTTCAAATTGAACGCCATGTTAAAGCCAGATTAATACAGGCAGGATTTGTAGTCCTACCTGCATCAATTTTACTTCAAACTAATCACCTGAAAATTATTAATCAGCGGACAAGCGCGGGCATCGCGAATCTTCAGCCTGACGGCGTCGGCATCCGGGAACCCGACCTGTTTGGCCGAGGCCATCCCCGCAAAAATGATCCGTTGGTAGCCTATTTTTTTCCCGGAAAAAACCTCCGTCCATTTTCCATTTACACGGCACTCAATCGTATATCCATCTACCCGTTGCCCCAACGGAATGTACTCCTGCAAAATGAATCCGTCAATTTTACGGGTAGCGCCCAGGTCCAGCTCTATTGTTGCGTCGGTTACACCGTCGTTTGTGGCAAAATAAGTGTCATAATTTCCATCGTTCACTTTACTGGCATCAAACTTCGGGCTGTTTCCCCTGTGTCCGTCATCTTTGGCCCTGGCATGGCGTGCAGCATTACATTGATGTAAAGAATCCACCCATTTTTTGAATGACGACAACATCATAATAGCACTATCGTCAATCAATCCTTTCATATTAGGCGCCACATTCATCAGGGGCGTTAAGCCATATCCTACTGTTGAAAGATAGTATTCCTTCGTCTGTGCCAGGCTTACACATGGCTTGCCAATATGAAACCAGTTTCCCTGCAGAATAAGCGAGGGTTCACTGGGGTACCACCGACGTTGCCCATCTATTACCTGAACGTAATCCTGGTCGGGCTTAACGCCACCGTGGCCGCCTGGCCATGCGATACAGCGGTCGGGAATGGTGCTTACCATTACATGGGAATCATATACCACTGCCTCTGGCTGTTTCTTCGCTATCAAACGCGCAACAGCGGGGTAGTCGAGTTTCAGGCTGTCGGCATTAAATCCATCAAACCAATAGTGGTCCACTTTGCCATAGTTTGAACTGAGTTCATTGATCTGCCGGTAGTAATAGTCGCCGTAAGAACGATCTTCTTTTGAGCCAGCACGTTCATAATGCTTGTCGATAATGGATACATATATCCCGAAACCCATTCCGCTTCTGCGACAAGCTTCAGACAGGTCCTTCATTACATCGCCCTTACCATTTCTCCAGCCGGATGAGCCCACGCTATGCGTGGTGGTTTGCGTTTGCCAGTTGCAAAAGCCATCGTGATGCTTTGCAGTGATCACAATTCCACTGAATCCGCCGGCTTTGGCAGCTTTCACCCACTGGTCTGCATTGAACAGCACAGGGTTAAACCGCTTTGGATCTTCGCCACCGTTACCCATGTGGTTATCGCTTGGGTAAAATGTTTTCATCCCGAAATGGATGAACATTTCATATTCAGCCTTGTGCCATCTTAGCTGAGCGGGGTTTGGCACGGGCAGATACGGAGCAGGAGGTTTAACAGAGTTCTCCTGGTGTTTCCCCTGTGCTACCAGCTGAGACATAGACAACGATCCGATAACAGCGCAACAGATCATTCTTTTAATGCTATTGCGAAGCAGTTTACCACCGGTTTGCAATCTTTTTCTGCCCGAAGCGGAAATACACATAAAAACATATTTTTTAAAGTAGAAAAATCTTTTGGATATTATCAACTATCCAAACAAGCAGCTCATCATTGCCACCCGGGATTCTGAGGCTGCAAGTTGGGATTTAACCTGAGCTCCTGTAATGGGATCGGGAAGAGGTACATTTTATCATCCCATTTTCTTACAAGGTTAGGGTAAACCTGGATATAAAAATTTGCGTTCACTACTACGCTGCTAACATCGTAAGTATACTGTGCACGCATGCCTGGCAATAATTTCATTCCCAGAATTGTTTCCGGGTTGCTGATCAGTGCTCCGGCTTTCCACCTGTGTAAATCATCAAAACGGAACCCTTCATCCACCAGCTCTATCCTGCGTTCCCTTCTGATTTCATCTATCAGTACAGGCAAGCCGGGGAACGAAGAAGCAGGATCTTTCCGCAGATTTGCTATCATCATATGAGGCATGCCGGCCCTGTCTCTGAGCAGGTTAATCGTTTTGTCTAATACATCCTGGCCACAGGTTCCAAGTTCAGCGCGCGCTTCAGCTTCAGTCAATAAGATTTCAGCATATCTGAAAATAAAAAAATCATAGATTGAATTGTTGACATTCCACGCAGCCATACTGGATGATCTTCCCTTGATCAGCTGGTAGCCTGACGACGTAACCGTAGTGGCTATTCTCGGAAGTGTGATGATATCCGGTCCGAGAAATACAAACCCCCTGGTAGCGATTGTTTGTTTAAGCCTGGGGTCGCGGTTAATAATTTCCTGCTGCAGGGAATCGTCTCCTTTATACAATGGGCTTAACGACGTTGGCAGCCCATCGGTACACAGGTAGGAGCGTACAAAATCCTTGCTGTATCCAAAACCATTTTCTCCCAATGTTCTGTCGACACTATTAAAAGTATTGGCGGAAGCAAGGTAGCGCATCGACATGATGGCCTCCGGGTTGCCTTTCAATTCTTCCTGGATAAACAGGTTGTAATAGTCTGATTGCGGATTCCCGGTCGAATAAATTTTATAATTTCCCGACTGCATAATTTGTTCAGCGGCTGCCGATGCCTGTTGCAGATATATGGTACCACTCCCTGTTCCAAAATACTTGCGGTACGTACCTTCCCAAAGGCAAACCCTTGCCTTAAAAGCGAGCGCCTGATTTTTGCTTAGCCGTCCATCCTGTGAAGGAGTTACCGGCAGGTAATTTATCGCTGTATTCAGATCATTAATCACTGAATCCATGATCTGCGTATGAGCCAGCTTAGGCCCGTATAAAACGGAAGTGCTTGTATCAGTAATATATCTTGTTACATAAGGTATATCACCGAATGCCTTTGTCAGGTTAAAATACTGCATGGCACGAAAAAACAATGTCTCTCCCACGTAAATATTCTTAACAGAATCCGTCTCTTTTGCCTGCTGATAATTAATCAGGAAATAATTACAGGATCGGATCAGGCTATAATCCCATTTTACAGGATAATTGTCGTCCTTAGCACTATTGGGAATGGTAAAGGTACCTGTCAGGAACTGGTTTCGTGGCAGCGGAGCCATGTCATCTGACTGGGCATCCATGTACGCAAAGCTTTGCACCGGGAGAATGCTATAATAGCTATTACAATAAAGTCTTAAATCACTTTCAGTATTAAAATAATTACCTCCTGTAATATCACTCAGGGGGCCCCTGTTCAGGAATGAATCCTTTGTGCAGGCAAATAAAAACAGGGTAAAAGAAAATATTATTATATAATTGATAGCTTTCTTCATGAGATAATTTTTTGGATTATAAACCAACCTGTATACCAGCAGAAAAGGCTTTATTAACGGGATAAGAACGGTATCCTGCAATCAGATCCGGATCAAATCCTCTGAACAGGGAGGTGACTTTGAAGAGGTTTTCAGCAGTCAGGTATAATCTTAGCTTCTTCAATTTTATTCTTTCCAGTGTTGCGGCATCGAATGTATAACCCAGAGTTAGTTGTTTGAGTCTTGCATAGGCTACATTCTGAATGTACTTTGTCTGGGTCACCTGATTACCAGCTCCTGCAAAACGGGGTCTTGCAAAATAGGCATTGGGATTGTCGGGTGTCCAGTAATCCATCGCGTATTTATAAGGAAGATTATGTTCGCTGCCAGCGAATGCATTGAAAACAATGGAGCCGGTCGGATCAAAATCCTGCTTTAGCAGTCCCTGCACGAAAGCCGCAAAATCAAAGCCTTTGTATCCCAGGTTAAGATTAACACCGAATTTGTACCGGGGCTGGCTATTGCCAATTACTGTCAGGTCGCCGTGATTGGTAAGGGTACGCTGACCATCATTGATCTTTCCATCGCCGTTAAGGTCTTTATACTTAATATCGCCGGCCAGCCATTTATACGCGGCAAGCCTGCTGTTGTCGACTGCCTGCGCTGCAGCATCTGTCTGATAAAATCCGTCGGTTGTATACCCCCAGATCTCTCCCATCTTTCTTCCGGCGTTGAAGTCATCAATACTGGAGGTGGGATTTTGATTATATGACGTGATAGTGGTGCTGGCGTCAGACAATCCGACGGTAATAGCATAATCCAGCTTGCTGCCAGGCAACCTGTCTTTCCAGGTAACATTAAATTCCCAGCCGTTTGTACGCAGTGAAGCAGTGTTGGCAGACGGCGGGGTGGTTCCCAGCAGTGCCGGTAACTGTTGACCAGCGGTGATCAGGCCATTTACATTGGTAATGTAGTAATCAAATGTTCCGCTAAGCCTGTTTTTAAAGAAGGAATAATCAAGTCCCAGGTTGGAAGTCGACACTTTTTCCCAGGTAAGGTAATTGCTTACCAACGGAGGGGCAGAGAAAGTGAGCGCAGTTTGATTGTCGAACAAATACTGGGTAGTTCCTTTTTTCAGTAAAGGATAAAAAGGATACAGGGCACTTGTTGAAAAGTCACTCGAGTTGGGTGCTTTCTGATTAGGCAGGTTACCATAGGAAACCCGTATTTTCAGCTGATCAATCCACCGGGCACCCTGCATAAACGCTTCCCTTGCGATCTCCCATCCGGCTGATACGGAGGGAGAAAATATGTAACGATGCTCCTGAAGGAACCTGGAAGTGCCATCATACCTGCCGTCGGCTTCCAGTAGATATTTATTTTTGAAGGCATAATTAACGCGGAAAAAAGTACCAATTAGTGCGTATTCTGATTCCACACTGCCGATGGTAGGTTTAGGATCATTATTCAGGCCGATTGCAGGAATAGAAGGGACGATGATGTTATTGGCGGAAGGAGTTGTTCGTCTGAAATGCTTATATTCCTGATTGTAACCGACCATTGCTTTTAAATAATGTTTACGGGCAAAAGTATTTTCATAAGTAGCATAACTGTTAAATGAATAATAGTTGTATTTATTCCATGTTTCGGATACGTTGGGTATTCTTGTCCACGGGAAGACATCCAGGAACACGCCGTTCACGCCATATTCATTAAACGGGATAAGATTAGATTTATCATATTCATTGAAGCCGTTCCAGGTAAAGTCTGTAACAACAGATACATGTTTTACCGGCGTGATAGTTGCTCTTGCTGTGGTCCAGAAATCATTGAGATAATCTTTATCACGTCCTGAAAGCTGCATAATGGCTACTGGGTTCGAGTAGTTTCCCTGACCCGAAAAGTTCCCGTCGGGGTTATATACCGGCATGATAGGTCGCAGATCGCTGGGGATCCAGGAGCCACCCTGCCCGGCAAGCGTATTTGATGGTTTGTCGTTGACTGTGCTTGTCAGCGACATATTCAGATCCAGTGAAAGCCAATCATTAACCTTTGAAGTTAGTTTAATGGTAGGTGTGAATCGCTGATAAATCTGGTTGGCCACCTTTTCAAGACCCATTTGTTTGAAATATCCTACGCTGGCTAAATAAGAAAGTTTCTCCGTTCCTCCCGACACTGATACATTGTGCTGTTGCATCGGCGCCCAGCCTGGATACAGTACTTTTATCCAGTCGGTATTACCAACATAGCGATACAGGTTGGGGTTCCCCGGGTCGGGATAGGCAGAGGGATTGTGTGCAGGATCATTAAAATAGGCCATGAGCATAACAGAATCCTTAGGAGTGAATGGATTCTTGGAGGTTTTCCCTCCGGTTGCATTACCGGCTCTCTGGGCAGAATTAAAGATGGTCAGGTAGTCCTTTGAATTGACGTACTGTGGCAGGGTAGCCGCTTTTGCAGTGGTATAGGAACCTGAATAATCGATCCGGGCCGCGCCATTTTTTCCTTTTTTTGTAGTGATCAGGATTACTCCATACGCTGCCCGTCCGCCATAAATGGTGGCGGAAGCAGCGTCTTTCAGTACGGTCACGTCGGCCACATCATTAGGATCTATCAGGTTGGGGTTACGTTCTACCCCATCTACTAACACGAGGGGGCTACCGCTTCCGGCTCCATTCAGGGTCGACAAGCCCCTGATATTAAAGGTAGCTCCGGTACCGGGCTGCCCGTTATTAAGGTTCACATTCAGGTTAGGTATCAGTCCCTGTAAACCATCTCCCAGGTTAACCAAAGGCCTGTCTGCAATTTTATCACTCCCAACAGAAGCAACAGCACCTGTAAGATGTATTTTTTTCTGGGTACCATAACCAACATTTATGACCACTTCATCCAGGAGCGCCCCCTGTGTTTTCAGTACTATTCTCAGGTTGGCGCCGGTCGAAAACTCAATTTCCTGAGTAGCAAATCCAATAGAAGATACTACCAGTGTGCCGGAAGGTTTGGCCGATTCAATCGAAAAGCTGCCATCGTCTTTCGTAGCTACGCCGATGCCTGTTCCCTTGAGTATTACACTTGCTCCGGAAACGGGATTCCCCGCCGAATCCACTACTTTACCGGTAACTTTTGCTGATGGCTGATTCAACGGGTATAAAAGCGCACCGCCGGAAGCTTCATTCTTATCTTTAATCAAAACAGTTTTGTCCTTAATAAGATAAGTAAGTGGCTGCTCCTTAAAGCATGTCTCCAGGGCCTCCACGAGTGTTGCATTCTTTATATTTATCGTAATGGGCTTAGATTTCTCTATTGTTCCATCAACATAAAAAAAAACATAACCACTTTGTTTCCTGATGGCATACAATACTTTTTCCAGGGGAGCGCTCCTTGCGGAATAGGTAATTGATTGAGAACTTACCTTGGCACTTCCCTCCAGGCAGGCAATCACAACGAAGAAAAAAAGAAATTTCATTGAAAGCAGAATTTGCCGGTTAGCTTTACGCAAAGCAATTTTTTGCATACTTTTCTTTGTTTGGCTGAAGAAATAATAGTCTCGCGGACTGTTTTTATCTGAATCCGATAATCACCGTATGGCAGTCTCCAGTTGCCTCCGGCTTTCTCTTTATTTCTGATACGGAAGCCCTTCAGGGTTCCACATCGGATAAGATCTGAACTCCTGTGCGCTGATTTTAAGCGCAGGATGAACTAAGATGATGACAAGTAATGCCATCGTCTGTTTAAGTTTATTCATTTATTTAGATGTTCTTGTTCTTTAAAATAACTGAACCGGTTGTGGCATCTTCAGCCGCGGCGGGCTGCTGCCAAAGGGATAAAATAAAACCATCGGGAAACAGGATTTCCCGTATAGCAAGCATAAATGCTATTTTTTTCTATCTTTGTGCCGTTTGACTAAAGACGATATAGTCTCGCGGACTGTTTCCAACTTTAATCAAATATTCGCCGGATAGCAATCTCCAGTTGCCTTCCGGTTTTCTTTTTTTACTGGCTGATGGTCAGTTTATTCCCATCCAGTAAATATTTTATTCCTGCATTGGAAAGCAGTTCCAGGACCTCTGAAAGTTTCAGGCTCCGCTGTATTTGCCCCTCGAACTGTTTATGGGGAATTTCGCCGGCATAGTGTACATCCACATCATACCACCTGGCTATTTGTCGCATAACAGTTTGTATGTCGGCATGCTCAAAATCAAAATATCCCGATACCCATGCGATACTTGCATCGGCATTGACAGTTTTCACTTTGCCCGCGGTATACTGTTCACTTGGTTTGAGCACTACTTTACGATTTATTTCAATACTGCCTTCCACAAGGGTGATCCGGCTTGCCGGCTCGTTGCGATAAGCATTAATATTGAATTTCGTACCGATGTCACGGATTTCATCCGTACCTGTTTTGACAATAAATGGTTTGGCATCATCGTGTACAACTTCTATATACACCTCTCCCGTAACATCCACTATGCGCTCCTTTTCACTGAATACAGCCGGGAACCGGATAGAAGAACCTGCATTCAGCCATACTTTAGTACCATCGCTCAATTGCAATTGCTGTTGCCTGCCGGCAGGAGTGCTTACTGTTGCATATGTTTCGGAGATCTCCGCTCCGTTTACTGTTACTACTCCCGATGCTTTAACCAGGCCCCCTGTGATAGTTCCGTCGCCCAGCGTGTCGAGCAGGAATGATTTTCCATTTGAAAGGGTCAGTAAAGCCCCACTTTTCCCGGGCATGGCATCCCTGATTACCCTACTTTCCGTCAACATAGCAGGAGCATCTTTGCTTCGCTTAACCGGGAAGAAGTACCACCCGGCGGAAATCATCATGAAAATAAGCATCGCTGCCGCTGCGTAGCGCAGTCCTTTACGGTTCCATAAAGCGAGCGCCTGCATGTCTATCACCCGGCCCTTTAAAGCGGCCGGCTGATCGCCTAATTTGAATATTGCTTCCAGCACCTGCCGGGAGGCATTTTCAGGCATCCTGCCGGGCAAATGTTCCGGCAAATGAACTTCATCGCTTATTTGTTTCAGGATAACGTCATCATCCCCTAATTGAGCTATATGCTGCAACAACGCCTCCCTTTCTTCGGCGGTTGCAGTTTTTTGAATATACTTTTCAAACAATAATCTCAAATATTCATTGTCCATCGTTTATAAAGACTTCAACAATCAGGGGGTGTTATTAGTCTGAAGGAATATTTTTTAAAAAAATTGTCTTGACAGGTATAAACTGAGAAGTAATATAATTGCTGAATCCTGTTTTTGATTCAACAGGAATGCCCTCACTATCCTCAGGGCGATAGTTAAATGTACGCTAACGGTGGCCGGCGAAAGGCCAAGCGCTTCCGCTACCATTCCCCGGTCCATTCCTTTCAGTCTTGACAACTCGAAAACTTTACGTTGCTGAGGACTGAGCAGTAATAAAGCTTTTTGTAATAACGACTGGATTTCGCTTACCTGCAACTGAGATTCAGCATCTGTTACCGTTGAGGGCATAAAATGGATCAAATCATCTTTCCTTTTACCTTCTTTGGCAATTCTCTTTAATACACTAAGGGATAAATTCCGCGAAACCGTATAAAGCCAGGCTTCTAAATTTTCGACTTCTCCCAGTTTACTGCGATTCTTCCATACTCTCAGGAATACATCCTGAACAATTTCTTCCGCATCAGGCTCACTTTCGGTGTATGCGAAGGCTATGGCATAAACCCTGTCTTTATGTCGAAGAAATAATGCTTCAAAAGCGCGTTGGCTTCCGGTCATTATTTCACTAATCAAGTCCTGCTCGTCACCCGGATATACCGTTTGAATGAGTATATTTCTTTTTTCAGACATAAAGGAATAAATCATCAGATATTAAAACGACCGTCAACCTATCTTCATCGTTCATTTTTATAGCCAATCTCATCCAATTTCAACACTTATATCCGGCTATAGTATAGATACCCCAATAAAAAACCGTACATAACTACTGGAATTCAGTTACAGGAAATGCCTCTTCTACATGAACCGATAAATTTAAAGCAATACTGATTTTGGGGCTGGTATCATTTTAATAAATACTAATGCTTTTTTTGCTTTGTGCCGCAGCAGTGACCGTATATTGGGGTTCACATTTTTTCAGGTATCGTTACCACGGTAATGTGGAATGGTCGCCTGATGGCCCTAAATAAGAACCTTGCGACCATTCCAAAATGCTTAACTCCTAAAACTTCCAACCCATTCTTTGAACCTTCCGAACTGCTCCGCCAGGAAAGATTCTTTCTCTTCCTCTTGTGCGTGTGTATCAGCATATTCCGGCAGAATGTGCTCGAAATAGGTGCCTTTCAATATTCTCCGCAACAGCCCCTCTCCTATAAACGGCTGATTGTCGTTCAGTGTTTTGGTGGCTTTCAACAAGTGGCGGATATCATATTGCAACGGGTTAATATCCGGCACCTGCTTGTTCAGGTTCAGCAGTGTATACACCGCAACACGTGCCGTGCGCACAGAGCTTTCCATCGTGAACACCACATCGTTATTCGTTTCTACAAACTGCCCGATCAAAGCAAGATTGCTGCATCCTTCAGGCACTACTTTCGGACGGTCTCCTTTAGCCCGGGGCATAAACATCGACGTAATGTAGGGCATGTAAGCAGTACGTACAATGGTATTTGCCACTACGTTATCGATCTGATCTGCAATCCCCAGGTGGTAACACAATTCAGTAAGGATCTCATTGCCGGTACAAGCCGGCATCGTCTTCTTAATGCAGTTCCCTTCCTTATCCATAAACAGCGCGTACACCCATAATACAAGAATGTCGTCCGGCTGTGTCGGGAAATGCGGCTGGCGATTACAGGTAAAACTCATCAGCCAGTTGGAATCGGTGATGGTAATAATGCCGCCCGTAACGGTTTTGCCGGAATACGGATCGTTGACGGCATAGGTTTTCAGTTTTTCTACCAGCGCAGAAGGCCTGCAGGTGAGGGTTACCGACTCCCAGGATGACTTTTCAATGCTGGAACAGAATTTTTCCGGTTTACCGAACACTACAGATTTTGCCGCCAGGTTCTTCCACAATTTCCATCCCGCACTCTGGCCGCTGGTGCTGTTGTCTACTACCGATACAGGCGCGGTGGTGTTATTACCGTAAGAGGTATCTTCGGTCATTGAACCCGTAGTAACGATCACATAGTCGTTCTCCGTAACCGGAATCACTACTTCTTTCCCCTCCTGTTCAGTAATGATCCCTTTCACCACTTTACCTTCCGCATTGATGCGCATATCCAGATCTTTTACAAAAGCATTGAACTGGATCTTTACCCCTTTTTCCTTCAACCACCGTCCCAACGGGGTAACAAAGGAATCATACTGATTATATTTCGGAAAAATGAGTGACGACAAATCATGCAGGCCATCGATGGCGTGCAGGAAGCGGTGCATATACACTTAAACTCCAGCAAACTGTGCCAGTTTTCGAAAGCGAACATGGTGCGCCAGAATGTCCAGAAGTTACTTTCCAGGAAGCTTTTACCGAAATACGCTTCAATGGTGATATCATCCAGTTCTTCCTTCTTCTTCAGCAGCAGTTTTATCAATGTCAGCTGATCTTTTTTATTCAATCCAAATTTGCTGAAGTCTTTCACTTTTCCCTGCTCATGGATCAGTCTTGCAATGGAATAGTTAGAATCGTTATCGTTTACAAGGCGATACTCGTCCAGCACACTATAGGGAGCCGGCATTTCCAGGGCTGGTATATCCTGGAAAATATCCCAAAGATTCTCATAGGTGCAATCCATTTCGCGTCCTCCGCGGATAATGTATCCGTCCTGGGGGTTGCCCGCACCGTCGAGCGAACCGCCATCGATGTGCAATTGCTCAATGAAGGTGATGTTTTCCGGTGTGAAATGTCCGTCACGGATAAAGTAATAAGCAGCAGATAGCCCTGCAATGCCACTGCCCACGATATACACCCTGCTATCTTTATACGACCTGGTCGGGATACCTTTATTGCGTTGATAGTTCCCTATCTGATCAGAAAAAGGCATTGACTTCTCCGGTGTATTTCTCGGCGTTTCTTTACTGGCATCCGGTTGATGGTCAACTTTTCCGTAGATGTCAGAAGCCTGGATAAGGTTTTCGAATTTTGAGGTGATGTTATTCATTCCCGTCACATTTTTGATTAACAATACAAAGTCAGAATTATACCTAAGGTCGCCAATATCTTCAAATTCGCCAATTTTGTATGGAAATAACGAGGGATGTTTTCTATATTCCCCTTCCCTGCCCCTTCTCTAGGAATTTCCACATTTATTTATTTAAATTGCTGTGGTAAACTGCCACGTTTTGAATACGATAGCTGCTCTAAAACAAGGTAACCTTTTAGTGTTTAATGAAGTCTATTATTCCTGGCACAAAAGGATCTATTATTTTATTCTCCAAAAAACCAGGTCATCCTTCATTGCGGAAGAGGTGACGCAGCTCACATTCATCAAATGCTGGAACTACCGGGAAAATCTCGCGGACGACCTTAATATAGAGTTACAGCTGTTCCGCATTGCCCGCACCACGCTGATCGACTTTCTCCGCAAAGAAACCGTTTATAAGGAAAAGGTGATCCATGTCATCGACAAGTACACCCTGCCGGTAGATGACCTCTGGGGGAAGCTGGCGGAAAAGGAACTACAGGTGAAGCTGGCGAATGCCTTGAAAGAAATGCCACCGATGCGCCGTAAGGTATTCGAAATGAGCCGCTTTAAAGGCATGAGCTACCAGCAGATCGCACAGGAACTTTCCCTGTCGTCCAGAACTGTGGAAACACATATTTTCCAGGCCATCAAACAAATAAAACATTATCTCGGGCTTATACTCTCTCTCCTGGCCTATTTTGGCCGGTTTTGAAATATTTTTGAATTCGACTACGTAGTTCGCGCAGCACAAACGTATTACTTATCTATCAGCCATAATATTATATGATAAATGATGAATTACTGAAACGGTTCTTCAACAATCAATGCACACCGGAAGAGGCCCGCAGCGTAGCCAACTACCTGCAGGAGCATCCTGATATGCTGGAGAAATACCTGCCGGAGGCCGAATTCCTGCAATTACAGGAAGAAGGCCACTTCCCGGAGACCGTTTCCCAACAATGGCTAAAAAATATTCATCAACAAACCGTATCGGCCAATAACCGGAAGAAATGGACTAAACGACTGGCCATCGCCGCGGTCGCCACCGGCGTACTGATTGGCGGAACGATGTTCCTGCGCCAGCGCAATCATCAAAAAATAGCTGCTGTGAATCCGGGAACAACAATTACCATTCCTTCCGAACAACAGCAACTGACCACCAACACCAGCCAAAAAACCATGGCAATCGTACTGCCAGATGGTTCTGTAGTACAGCTGCTGCCGGCAGCCACGATCGTATATAACAAACAATTCAGGGAAAACAGGAGCATTTACCTGACAGGAGAAGCCGATTTTACTGTTGCCGCCGATAAAGCACATCCCTTCGTAGTGTACAGCGACGAACTATATACCACCGCACTGGGTACCTTTTTTCATGTGAAAGCCATCCCCGGGGAAGATATGATCAGCGTAAGACTGAACAGCGGGAAAGTAATGGTGCAGGGATCCGTCAATAAAAAGAAAGTCATCAGCGATATAATACTTACGCCCGGCAAAGAGCTCAACTACTACCGCAAAACAGGCAAAGCTGTTGTGTTTGACTTCAATACCAGGGGTGCCGACGTACTGGTAAAAGCCGGCAATAACGGCGCCGGGTATACGAAGCCGGACTGGTATAAATTTAATAATCAACCAATGTCGCAGGTATTGGATCAGTTGAGTAATTATTATGGAATAGCCATCTATTATTATCCTTCAGATGTTATAGAGATTTATTTCGATGGTAAATTTGAAAAAACAGACTCGCTGGAGAAAATCCTGACTGATTTAACGCTTCCCAATAATCTGAAGCTGATCCGGAATGATAGCGGATTTATAATTAAGAGGAAATAATTCATCATTATAGTTCTATACCAAAAACGGGCGCTTTGAGCTCCCCGGGGCTTGCTATGCCCTGCACATTAAAAACACGTTCCAGTTATGAAGATGTTCTATCGACCAAAATGGCGCCTGTTCCTGTTACTTGTCATGTTGATATCAGGCGTTTCAATGAGCACCCAGGCCCAGCACCGCATGCAGGTGACCGGCACCGTGCATACCGATCTGGGAGACCTTCTCCCCAATGCCTCTGTGGTGGCGCTCAATGAAAAAACAAAGTATACCGCCGGCGTGGTTACTGACAGCAATGGCGTATTCCGTTTCTCCGGATTACCGCCGGAAGGAAAATACTCCTTCAGCGTTTCTTATGTAGGTTTTGAAACCCAGCGACTAACCAACGTATCACTGAAATCGGGCGCCACGCTGACGTTTTCTGTACGTCTCGTCAAAACCGTATCTGCGCTGAACGACATTGTGGTGATCGGTTACGGTACCGCCAGAAAGAAAAATGTGGTGGGCGCCTTCAACGTTGTAACGGTGAAAGAAGCCGGTGCGGTAAATGCCACCACCCCGGCGCAGCTGCTCATTGGTAAAGCCGCCGGCGTACAGGTGTTGCAAAACAACGGCACTGCCGACGCAAATGCCCAGATCATCATCAGGGGTACCGGCAGCTTCACCGATATCAATCCCCTGTATGTTATAGATGGCATCCAGGGCTCTAAAAGTCTTTTCAATACGCTCAGTCCCCAGGATATAGAAAGCATCACCATTCTGAAAGATGCAGCTTCCACCGCTATCTATGGCTCCGCAGCAGCCAATGGCGTGGTGATCATCACTACCAAAAAAGGAAAGACCGGCCCTCCCCGCGTCAGCTTTACCTCTCAGTGGGGCGTCGCCAAAGCGTGGAAACAACTGCACCTGCTCAATACAGCGCAATATGTGGATGCACTGAAGGATCTTGCCGCTACCAAGAATACCGTGCTACCCGCAAAATTCAACTCCCCCGGGGTTTTACAAGACAGCACCAACTGGCAGGATGCCGTCTTCCGTAACGCCCTGGTATCAGAAAATGATCTGAATATCAGCGGCGGTGGCGAAAAGGTAAACTATAGTGTATCTGCTACTTATATCGATCAGCAGTCGATCTTAAATAATGCTACCAACAAACGCTTCCAGGCACGCGTAGGCCTCGAAGAAAACCTGGGCCGGTTCCGGTTTACGCAAAACGTTATTGTCAGGCAATATGTGGGCAAAGGCTACAATGCCAATATCATCAATGCTATACAATACGCTCCCTATAAACCGATCCTGGATCCTTCTATCTCAGGCGGATATTCTATCCTCTCCAACATCAATGACTTCAGCAATGCTGATAATCCAATGCAGGAAATTGCGATGAAAAGCCAGACTACCAAATCACTGGCTTTCTTCCCGCAGCTATCAGGAGAAGTGCGTATCATCGATGGATTAAAATTCCGTTCGCAATTCGCAGCGGAAGTAAACTCCAACCGGAGTAACAGCTATCAGCAACAGTACCAGTCGTCCAATTTCCTGAACCAGGCGCGCCAGTCGACGCTGAGTTTTACGGAAAGCTCCTACTATATGCTGGAAAACTACCTGTCGTACGACAAACTACTCGGTAAACACCAGTTCTCGCTGATCGCCGGGCAGAGTTATATTGATCCGGGCATCACCAACGGTTCTACCATCAAGGGTACCGGGCAACCTAACGATAATCTCATCAACGTGGTGGCAGCGTCTTCCCAGGCGGTCACCAATACTTATTCCAACTATGCACGCCCTTCTGTGATCTCCTACTACGGCCGGTTAAATTATACATATAATGATAAGTATATATTCACCTCCAGCTATCGCAGGGATGGCGCCTCTAACTTTGGTCCTAATTACCGGTACGGCAATTTCGCGGCCGCAGGTTTATCCTGGCGCTTTTCAGAAGAGCCATTTATAAAAAATGTGCTCCCGGTTTTATCAGAGGGAAAGCTGAGTGCCAACTGGGGACAAACCGGTAATAATAATATTCCCAACTTCCTGAATACCGCAAAAACATACCAGGGTACTCCCGGTGGCGCGCTGGTATACTCTCTCGGCAGTACCAAAACATTTGTATCCGGTACCACGCTGACTACCCTGAGCAACCCGGATTTAAGATGGGAACAAACCAATCAGACCGATATAGGCATCGACCTGGCGTTCTTAAAGAACCGCCTCACCATCGAAGCCGATTGGTACGATCGTAAAAGTACAGGCTTGCTGGTAACCACTTTACTACCTGCCAGCATCGGCGTAAGCCCTACCGGCACGCAGCCCAAGAAAACTGTTAACGCAGCCAATGCGCGGAACAGAGGTTTTGAGTTAGCCATCGGGTATAAAGATAAGATCAACGACAACCTCAGCTTCAATGTGAGCGTCAACGGATCTGTAAACCACAACGAAGTGTTGTCGTTAGGTGATCAGTTTTCCGCACCTATTCAGGCAGGCGCCTTTATGCCGGTACCTGCCACTACTTACACCGCTGCAGGTAGCGCCATCGGCTCCTTCTACGGCTACCGCGTGGATCATGTGGCCAAAGATGCAGCTGAGATAGATGCCCTCAACCAGGCAGCCGCTAAAAAAACAGGCAACCCGAATGCAAAATACCAGGATGGTTTATTACCAGGCGATTTTATTTATAAAGATATTGACGGCGATGGTATGGTAACCGCAAAGGACCAGCAAATATTAGGCAGTGCCATCCCAAAATATGTGTACGGCATCAACGCCGGTATTACCTACAAAAACTTCGACCTGAACCTGGTATTGTCTGGTGTTGCCGGAAATAAATTGCTGAATGGCCTGAAATTAAATACCGACTTCATGTCTACCGGGCATAACGCCGGCACCGACATTCTCGACAGGTGGCGTAAACCCGGCGATGTAGCCGCTTTACCGCGGATAGGTCAGAACGTAACTGGTAATGGTAATCTCCGCCCATCCGACTGGTGGCTGGAAGATGGCAGCTACCTGCGTTTGCGGAATATTACCATTGGATACAACGCCCCCGTAGCAATGTTAAACACCATCACCAGGAACACCCTTAAATCGCTCCGCATTTACGTTGCCGCACAGAACTTACTTACCATCACGAAGTACACCGGGTACGATCCGGAAGTGGCAGGCGACTATTTGTTTGCACGTGGTATTGATCTGGGGCAGGTGCCGCAGCCAAGAACGTTCCTGGCAGGTATTCAATTAGGGTTTTAATTTTAAAAAGTGATTTTATGAAGAAGTATATACGTCAACTACTGCTGATAACCGGACTGATGGCCATTTCCACCGGATGCAAAAAATCGCGCCTCGACCTGGTAGATCAGAGCGCCTACGCCTACGACACCTATTTCACCAATATCAGCGCGCTGAACCAGGCTACTATTGCCAGTTACGCCACACTGCTGCATCCCGGATTGTGGGCCAGGGAATACTATTTTATTTTCGACCTGATGGGGAATGAAGCCAAGCGCGCCAGCTTTTTGCTGGGGGCGGAACAGGAACTGGGTGATTATACCTTTGGTAGCAACAACGCAGATCTGAATTCCCTATGGGGCTCCCTCTACCGGATGATCTTCCGCACCAACCTGGTGATGGACCGTGCAGCGGCCTGGAATCCTACCGCCACCGCCGATCGTGCCAAACTGAATCAATACCTCGCAGAGGTTAAGTTTCTCCGGGCATATGCGTATTTCCATTTAGTGACCTTATGGGGAGATGTACCGCTGTATACCGACTATCAGACCACGCTTCATAATAACTATTTATCCCGCAGCCCTGCAGCTGATGTATGGAAGCAGATAGAAAAAGATCTGACAGAAGCCGCAGGCACCGCGGAATTACCCACCGTTTATCCCGCCGCTGAATTGGGCAGGGTCACCAAAGGCGCCGTGATAGCCCTGTTGGGGAAGGTTTACCTGTACCAGAAAAAATGGGCGCTGGCACAAACTTCCTTCCAGGCACTGATGGGCGCACCATATACCTATAAACTCGACACCTCATTCGATAATGTTTTCAGCACTACCAATCAGAACACGCCAGAAAACATTTTCCAGATCATGAACCAGCAATGGACCGACTGGGCTATTGGCTCCCCCTACTATATGTTTGGCAATGGTGCAGAACAGGTGGGCAAACAAACACATACCGGCCGCGCTATGGAATATGGCTGGAACGACTGGAAGAACGTATACATCAGCAACTCCGCCGTGAAAGCATTCACCTATCCCGATCCCGTAAGCGGTCAACCGTATACCGATCCCCGCGCTAAATCCACGTTTTATGGCACTACAGCTTCAGGCGGCGAAACCATGTACTGCCAGCAATGCGCTACAGGCTCAAAGCCCTATCCTTTCGATGCTACCGATCCACAGGGCGACTATCGCTGGAAGAAATA
Organism: Chitinophaga sp. 180180018-3; assembly: GCF_037893185.1. Taxonomy (NCBI): domain Bacteria; kingdom Pseudomonadati; phylum Bacteroidota; class Chitinophagia; order Chitinophagales; family Chitinophagaceae; genus Chitinophaga; species Chitinophaga sp. 180180018-3. Next base: position 4,945,752 of record NZ_CP140772.1, read on the forward strand.
TGAGTATTACAATCTCGTTGAAAAATATGGCGATCCTAAAAGCCCCATTGACGGACAGGTGATCCGCCTGGCTGATGTGATGCTGATGCTGGCTGAATCTTATATTCAGCAGGACAATATGGGCAATGCGCCGCTGGCGCTGATCGACAGCGTACGTTCCCGTTCCCATGCCGTTTTGTATACAACATTGGGAGATAAAAATAATGCGATGAAAATACTGATGCGCGAACGTCAGCTGGAATTGTGCGGAGAGCAATGCCGGTATTTCGACCTGTTGAGATGGGGCATCATCAAACAAACCATCAATGCGGAAAAAGCGGCGGAACCAGGTGTAGGCACACAACCTTTCGAGGATAAACACCTGCTGTTTCCTATTCCCGACGTAGAGAAAAATTACAATCCTAATGTTGCCAAAGACATCAAAAATGGCTGGAATTAATACCCTTGTGAGAAAAACGGGCCTCCTGATGGCGGTGGCCTGCTATTCCTATACTGCACACGCCGAAGTAAAACTACCACAATTGTTTTCAGACAATATGGTATTGCAGCGGAACGCGCCTATCCCCATCTGGGGATGGGCCGCTGCCGGCGAAAAGGTTACCGTGCGTTTTAATAAACAGGTGAAAACCATCAGAGCCGGAAAAGATGGGCGCTGGCAGCTGCAACTCAACGCAGAAGCAGCCGGAGGCCCCTATGAGCTTGATGTGAAAGGCGACAATGATCTGCTGATCCGCAATGTGCTGGTAGGTGAAGTATGGATATGTTCCGGCCAGTCGAACATGGAGTTTGCTTTAAAGAATGTGCAAAACAATGCAGAAGAAATCAAGGCCGCTAATTATCCGCAGATCCGGGAGCTCACCGTACCAAGAAATACCAGCCTGACGCCGCAACCCGATATTCTGCCGGCATCGTGGAAAGTATGTACGCCTGAAACTGCCGGCACCTTCAGTGCGGTTGCTTATTTTTTTGCACGCAAACTACAGGAGGAATTACATGTGCCCATAGGCCTCATCCACAGCAGCTGGGGCGGCACCAACGTAGAAACATGGACCAGCACAGCCGCGTTGTCGACAGATCCTGACTTCAAAGAACTCCCGGCAATAACCGCTGATAAAATAAAAGCTGGCCTTCCATCCAATTCCCCGAATAGTTTTCCTTCGCAGTTGTTCAATGCCATGTTGTCGCCCCTGATTCCGTACGGTATTCGCGGCGCTATCTGGTACCAGGGAGAAGCCAACGCCGATCGTGCTTTTCAATACCGGCGTACGTTTCCACTGATGATCAACGACTGGCGGGAACATTGGCATGAGGGCGATTTCCCGTTTTATTTTGTGCAGATATCTTCTTTCAATCCCAGTGGCCGGATGCTGTTAACCGGCAGCCGGTGGGCGGAGCTGAGAGAAGCGCAGTTACTCACCCTCTCCCTGCCTAATACAGGCATGGCCGTTACTACCGACATCGGCAATCCAACCGATGTACATCCTGCCAACAAACAGGATGTGGGTTTGCGGTTAGCACTGAATGCGTTACAAAAAACCTATGGCAGGAATGTAGTGCCGTGTGGACCAATCTATCAATCCATCTACATAAAAAATTCAACAGCTATCCTGCACTTCAGTAATACAGGAAGCGGCTTAGTTGCACAAAACAGGTATGGCTATCTGCAGGGATTTCAGATAGCAGGTGCGGATCAGCAATTTAAATGGGCAAAAGCGGATTTACAGGGCGATAGCGTGATCGTTTATAACGAAACAGTAACCGCCCCTGTAGCCGTACGATATGGATGGACAGACGACGCCATGGAAGCAAATTTATACAACAAGGAAGGCTTGCCCGCTACTCCGTTCAGAACCGACCATTGGGACGGATTAACTACCGATAAGAAATATAATATAGCAAGATAATCCACTAACGCGTTGCGCCATTAAAAAGCCAACGCGTTAGTTCTTTGGGATCTCACCCATCTCAATACTGCCAAAATCTGTTTACTACGGATATGACTATACGTTGTTACGAAAGGCCATAAGCACGAAAGCATAAACCAGGAGCATCTAAAAAACCCTTAACAATTCCCTTATGAAAATGAAAAAGGTCTACTACGCCTTACTATTAACAATTTTCTATCTGACCGTTTCGCGGGAAGTACACGCGCAGGCGTACACCTGGAACCAGGTCAGGATAGGTGGGTCTGGTGCGCTGCCCTCTTTTGTGGCACACCCGGCAGTCCCAGATCTTTATTTCATCACCACCGACGTGGGCACTCCTTACCGGTGGAATAAGAACCTGCTGAAGTGGGAGCATTTAATGTTATTTAATAAGATCCCTGTCAACTATTGGGCATGGGATGGGAACGAGCGTTGCGGCAGCCTCGGCGTAGACCCCAATGACGCCAGCGGTAACATACTGTATGCGACGGTAGAATATGCCGCCGGTCCGGGGCCTGGTAAAGGAAACCATAATCCGGGTACTATCCTGAAGAGTACCGACAGGGGAGATTCCTGGACAGACCTGCATGTGCCGATTATAGTACGTCCCAACGAAACACAAGGCTACGGAGATCGCATACAGGTAGATCCGGCCAACAGTAACCGTGTATGGGTGGCCACGGATCAAAATGGCGTCTGGCAATCGAATGATGCCGGCGCCACCTGGTCGCAGTTAAGCGCCCTCACTACATCGGGCATCTGCTCTTTTATTCTTTTCGACAAAAGCGCTGGCACTACTACTATCAACGGGGCGAATGTGAGCAGCCGGATTTATGTTGGCCGCCCTACGGGTGTATGGGTATCAAACGACGGCGGCGTTTCATTCACCCTGATGAGCAACAGCCCTCTGTTGCCGATGCGGGCCACAATCAACACGGATGGCACCCTGTATGTGTCTGCCGGTAACGGTACTGCCTTAAAGGCGGTGTTCAAATATAAGACCGGCAGCTGGCAGAATATCTCTCCGGTTGTTTTAACTGCCAATGATAGCACCATCGTATTCTCTAAAGTGGCAGTAAACCCCGCCAATTCAAACGAGATTATTGTCACTACCCGCGGTAACTGGCAAAAAGATCCTTATTATATTTCAAGAGATGGTGGCGGTACTTATACGGCAGGGAAGTACACCCGCGATAATTCCGAAGCACCACAATCCGCAAATGATGGCGCCAGCTATGGCGATCCCGCACATAATGCGTTTGGGTATACCTGGGATCCGTTTTATCCGAACAGGGTATGGATTAATGATCAACTGGATATATTGTCGACAGATAACATCTTCGACCCGATTAGCAACTGGAAAGTCCGTGTAACAGGCCTGGAAGAGATCATGGTAATAGGCCCCATGACAGCGCCTCCCAGTAGCAAAAGCCTCCTGCTTACCGTTACTGCAGATGTTGGCGGCGCCAGCCATCGCTCTCTTACCGACCCATTGTACCAGGGTGCAGTTTCATATACCTCCCTGCGCAGCAATATTTTCACTGCATTTGAAATGCAGTCAGTGGCATTCCAGTACACCGATCCTGATTTCCAGGTACGCGTGGGCAGCGATGGTCCCGGTAATAATGATCCCAGCTCAGCACGTGCAGGCTACTCCACCGATGGCGGCGATACCTACACCCGTTTTGCAAAGGTCCCCGGTGTACGCGGGCGTGTAGCCGTATCGGCCAATCGCAGGAACATTCTCTGGCTCACCCAAAATGATAACAATAACCTCGGCAACGTTTATTGGTCATCCGACCTGGGCAGTACCTGGACAAAATCCACCGGCCTTACCCCAGGAATCCTGCATTCGGGCGACCAGTGGCAGATACTCCCCGGAGAAAATCATCTGGTCGCAGATAAGGTAAATGGCGATTATTTCTACATCTGGGATCGCGGCAATTTTTATGTAAGTGCCGATGGTGGAAAATCATTTCAGCAAACAGCCGCGAAGGGGCTTGCCGCAAATGCCGGCACCGCTCCCGATGGCTCTGCATATCCCACCAACTCCAATGTAGAGGCGACACCAGGAAAAACAGGAGATGTATGGATTGCATTTTACAGTGACGATTTAACATACAACGGCCTTTTCCATACGTCGGACACCGGCAGAACATTCACCAGAGTGGGTGATGCTAACTTTAAACCTAAATGGATAGCTGCCGCCATGTCTGACACCACGGCCAATGCGCACCTGGCATTGTACGTCACCAGCCAGGCCGCCGCTATCAATGGCATTTACTATGGCGCCTTCCGTTCCGATGATACCGGTCGTACCTGGGTCACCATCGCAGACCGGTTACCAGGTGTGGCCCCGAATATTACTGCGGACAACAAGGGAAGAATGTTTGTTTCCGCCCTCGGAAATGGCATCTTTTTCGGTGCGCCGGCAGGCGGCCCTGTTCAGTCGGTAACCGTTACCAATGCCGCGTCGGACACCATTGTAACAGGCTTCTCCGTGAAGCTGAATGTGACGCTTACGCCCACCTACCCTTCTAATCCGACCGTTACCTGGAGCACGTCGGATACGACGATCGCTAAAGTGGATCAATACGGAAAAGTTAGCGGTGTGGGTGCAGGTACCGTCACGATCACGGCCACGTCGGTTGATGGCGGGAAAACAGGCACGCGACAGATCGTCGTCATTCCGCCCACGATATCCACGGGCATTACGATAGACAGTATACTGTATGGCGCCATGAATACACCGAAGCAAATTACCACGGCTATTGTACCTGCCAATACCACCAATAAAACCCTGAACTGGTCGGTAGCGGATAGTACGATCGCCAAAGTGGATGCCAGCGGCGTGATCATTGGCTTAAAGCAGGGCACTACCACTATTACTGTTTCCACCGCCGATGGAGGTGTTACCAAAACGGTGCAGTTGATTATAAACACGACCGTGACAGCTATCAACGCAGGCAGCACAGCCACTACAGGGAACCCGGCAACGCCGTATCAGACGGTGAATCTTGGCCAGTATATCCCCGAAGGGCCTGCAGGATCCGATAAACTATGGAATGCAGGATATACCTGGAATGTCCACAATACCGCAACGATGGACCTGAGCCAGGTAACCACGCCTGCACCACGCCAGGTGTATGAGTATATGCGCATCTCCAAAAATAGTTCAGGCCAGCTGCGTTATTATTTCCGCAACCTGATTCCCAATGCCAACTATTCGCTGCGCCTGCACTTCCTGGAGTCCAGCGATGTTGACAAGCTAAACCGGGTATTTACCGTGAAAACCGGCATCGACAGCCTCGTCAGCTTCAACCCTTACCAGGCGGCGGGCAATAAACTGAACGCTGTCATTACACGCACCATTCAGGGAAAAACAGATAACTCAGGTGTGTTATCAGTGGTCTTCATTCCTAAAGTGGGCACCTACGATCCCTACATGGCGTCTGTAGCTGCCCTCGAAGCGATGATCATCCCGCTGCAGGCCATCAGCATTAATTCAGACAGCAGCAATTTGTATGTAAGCTACAAAGACACGCTGAAACTGACCACCACGCCGGTAAATGCCACCAACCGGAATATGGTATACAAGTCGTCTAACGACAGTATTGCTACAGTAGACCTCAACGGAGTGGTAACAGGAAAAGCAGCAGGCACGGTAACCATCACCGCTACTTCTGTGGAAAGCGGCTTTGTTGCTACCAAAACCTATACGGTTATCTACATACCCGTTACCGCCTTAACGCTGGATAGCACAGCTGCCAATGTATTCGTAGGCGCCACGCTGCAGCTCCATACCACCATCAGCCCGGCAAACGCCAGCAATAAAGGAGTGGTATGGACTTCATCGGATACTACATTGGCCAAAGTAAGCAACGCCGGTCTTATCAGCGGTATCAAACAAGGCAATGTTATAGTAACCGCTACGTCAGTCGATAACCCGGTTATTGCTGCCACCTCCGGTATTCACGTAGCCAATGTACTGGCCACCGGCCTTACATTGAAACCAGCTACCGCCATCATCGGCGAGCGGGATACGCTGCGGGTAAACGTTACATTCCTGCCGGCAAATACTTCCATCAAAAAAGTAACCTGGAGCAGTTCCGATCCAACATTGGATACCGTTGACAGTGCAGGTCTTATCTCAGCCATTAAACATGGTACTGTAACCATCACCGTTAATACACAAGACAGCTCCGGCGTGTCCGCTACCTTACCGGTAACAGTGGTACCGTATGATTCGTGCGGAGGTATACCCAATTATGGTTTTGAAAGCGGCCTTGTTAACTGGATAGCCTATAGAAATAGTGTTGCAACACCGGGCGCTGTAACCGCCGTTAGCGGGCAAGGCCATTCCGGCGACAAAGCAGCTGCACTGGGTAGCAGCGCTGTAGTTATTTCTATGAACATAAAGGATTCCGTAGCCGTGAGAGGCGGCAGTATCATCGTACTTAGCCAATGGGTGAAAATAAACAAAGACGCCGCTGGTTACCCGTATTGGGGAGGATATGGTGTTGGTTTTGTGGATAGCCTGGGTAACGTTACAGGCAGCAACGCTTCCTATCAAAAACAGATCACCAATGTGCCAGCGTACCAGGAAACCTGGGCCCAGATAAGAGACACCATCAATGTACCTGACACCGCCACCGGGCTTACATATTGGGTGTCTAAGGTAGGCCCAGGCACTGTATGGGTAGATGATTATTGTATCCAGGTTTTGAAGACCAATAAATCGGCGGTTTATGGTATCAATTCCGGTACCTCCAGCACGCCTCCTGGTCCGTATGACAGCACCACTTTTGCACAATATGTTCCTGAAGGCCCCGGTGGCCCCACTGGTACGGGTAAACTATGGTATGCCGGTTATACCTGGGTACAAAGCGTGCCTTCGTCTGTAGACGTGTCGCAGGTAACAGACCCCGCTCCTCCGCAGGTATACCAGTACATGCGGGTATTCAAAGACAATATCACCCAGATGCGTTATTACCTGGGCGGACTTACGCCTAATACCCTTTATGCGATTCGCATGCACTTCGTAGAGCCGCAGGATGCACAGAAAAGCAATAGGATATTCAGCGTAAGAGCCACCAATAGCCTCGACAGCCTGACGGACTTCAATATATACCAGGCCGCCGGCAATAAGCTGAATACCGTTGTTATAAAAACCATCCGGGCAAGAACAGACACCGCAGGTATGATACAGGTATATTTCTATCCTAAAAAGGGGTTGTATGATCCTTACAGTGGCTCCATAGCGGCTATTGAGGTGCGTACAACCTCTCCGGGAGATACGCTGCAAAGTCTGAGTCAAAGTACCAGTACAATGGTACTGGTCGACAATAAATTAAATACTCACCCTAAGCTGGATTTCACCACAACGGTATATCCGAATCCTTCCGGTGATGTGTTTAATGTAAGAATGACATCTGCTTCGAAAATGCCGGCGCTGCTGATGATTGTGAATAACAGCGGCAGTGTGGTTTATTCGACGAGGATCAATGCTGGTGAATATTATCAGCTTGGTCAGGATTTGAAGCCTGGTGTTTATTATATTAATATCAGCCAGGGCGCGCAGAGTAAAACGATGAAAGTAGTGAAGCAGTAGGGATTAAACTAAAAAGAGAAAAGCTGTCTCATAAGTAAATGAGGCAGCTTTTTCTTTTTTGAAGACAACCATTGCTTCAATAACAGGTGGATGTGTATCATCCTTATTCATGTGCAACAAAAACCGGCAACCTGTGTTCGTTTATTATTTCGGTGGCAAAACTTCTCCTGAATAGTTCTGACAGCGCTGAGCGGGCAAAAGATCCGCATACGAGCATCGGCTTTTCAATTCCCGCCATCCAGGTATCGAAATATTTTTTGGCGGTTCCTTCCAGCTTATGAATAGTGAGGTCAGCAAAATGTGCTCCCACTAACTCTTCCACCAATTGTATATCGGGAATAGCCGCATTCTCTTTATCTGTAGCATATACGAGGATGGCGTTTTTCTGAGAAAGCTCCGGCATCAGGCTACAGAATGATTTAATAGCAAATGCAGACTGTTCACTTCCATCATAGGCCAGCACTATATTTTCCGGAAAATATGAATGCTCCGGGATCAGCAGCGTAGGGCACTCCGCACTATGCAGTGCGATTTTCAGATACTCGTTGGGAACTTCGGTGCCCAGGTTTTCATAAAATTTTTCGCTTCCCAGTATTAACAGATCAGTAAAACGTGTTTCCTTTTTTAACTCCTGCATAGAAGAGTAATATGCTATTTTATGCACCCTATATTCAATATGTTTCCGAACACATTCCTGCTCAAAGGCCGCTATATTTTCCTGCACCAGTTCGTTGCTATAACTTTCCAAAGTGGGTTCAAAAGCAGAGCCAAGTGAGGCATTCAGGGAGGGAGAAAAATCCATTTTAGGTAAAAATGCGCCAATCAGCAATAGAGGTTGTATCTCATTCAGCTGGCTGACGAATTCAAATGCACCTTTGGAAAAATGGGCGCCATCCATCGCCAATAATACTTTTTTCATATTCTTTTATTTAAACAGATGACTTAGCAGAATTGTAATAATCCCCTCGCTTATTGCAGTCTGTCTTGTTTATGCAGCGCTGTATTCACATTATTATTTGTCCATCTTTTCAACTGCGGCAAACGGTTAATTGCTGTTTCTATTATCCAATGGCATACTACAACTCTGGCAAATTTTATTATTCCCCATAGTTATATTATTTATGATTAACTAAAGATACCTCCGGGGTACAAAGCAATATATGACCCGGATTAGTATATAACCTGACTTTCGTCAGGATTAAGGTGGTGACTGGATTTCTTATGCTGCTGTGCCTGTTACTTTCACTCACGATACAACTTATGACAACCTTTGTGTAATGACACCTGATATTGTTTTGCGCCAGCTGCAGCCTGGTGTTTATTATATTAATATCAGCCAGGGCAGGCAGAGTAAGACGATGAAGGTGGCGAAGCAGTAGGGGTTAAACTAAACAAAGAAAAGCTGTCTCATTGATCTATGAGGCAGCTTTTCTTTGTTTTGGGAACACTAAATCAACACACCACCTCCATCAATCACCAGGTTCCGGCCAGTACCATATTGCTGTTTCATCAGGTACAAATAACCCAGGGCAATATCTTCCGCCAGCCCTACCCTGCCTGTGGGCAAAGTGCGGTTATAGGTTGCAAACAGCGCTTCCTTATCGGCCTCGGGCAAACCTTTCCAGAGTTGTGTATCCACAATACCGGGCATAATGCTGTTTACTCTTACAGGAGCCAGTTCTACCGCCAACGCCCTTACCAGTCCCTCCATAGCGCCGCATATAGCCGCTGCTACCCCCCAGCCTTTACCGGGACGTGCACTGGCAGTGCCTCCTATCAGATTTATCGAACCTCCCTGGCGGATCAGCGGCGCTCCATACTTCACCGCTGTAAAAGCGCCCCAAAAACGGATATCCATGAAACGGCGGGCGTCGTTGATCTCCGTTTGGTTCATCGTATTCAGGACCAGGTTTTCTCCGGCAGTATATACCAGGTGGTCAAACGCGCCAATGGTCCCGAAAAAAGACCGGATATTCTCTTCCCGGCTCAGATCCACGGCATATCCCTCACTCCCCTCAGGTAATTGCTGCAAAGCAGCCTGTATACGTTGCTCATTGCCCGATACAATAACTACCTGCGCCTGCTCTGCCGCAGCGGCTTTAGCCGTAGCCAATCCAATCCCCGAACTGGCTCCTAATAAAATCACACGTTGACCATTCAGATCACGATTACTATTTACGTTGTTCATACTTGAATGATTTATATACTGCAAAAGTCCTCCACAGCGGCAACCTGGCAATTACCAAATGGTAAAAACGCTATTCGGGGAAAAATGTGCCGATATTTGTGTTATGAAAGGACCGTTTTTATCCGTACTCCAAACCCGTCATGCGTTGCCGGAAGAAGATCAGTTGCTGATCAGCAATGCGTTTACACCCAGGTTGTATAAGGAGGGCACCTACCTGTTCCATGGAGGCAATATCTGCCGGGAACTGTTCTTTATTAGTAATGGCGTACTCAAGATCCTTACCATAGATAAAAAGGGAGACGATCGCGTATACTATTTCCTGCGCGAGCGGCAGCTTTGTACCATCATGCCCAGCTTCCTGCAGGAGCAGCCCGCACCCGAAAGCATACAGGCTGCGTGCGATGTTGCCGTATTGGCTATCAGCAAAACGGAGTTGTACGATTTGTATAGTAAGATCCCTTACCTGAAGCCATTGATCGATGAAATGATCCAGCAAAATCTGTTGAATAAGATTGCGTTAAAGAATGTTTATTCGGGGGAAAGTGCGGAAGCGCGTTACCAATTGTTCCTGCAGCAGCAACCGGAAGTAGCGTTAAGGGTGCCGCTCAGTGATATTGCATCTTACCTTGAGATGACGCCGCAGTCGCTTAGTCGGATCAGGAAGGGTTTGAGCGAGCGGCAATGAGGTTATTGAAACTATGCTATACGGTCTTCAATGATTTTAAATGAAAGAAATTACGCGCCTGTCGCCGTTCAATTTAACAGCAAATCCAGCGGAATTTTAGTAAAATAAATAGCTGTTTTCTTTGTATGAGATGAGTAATAGCTTACCCACAATTGTTTATTCTTAATAAGCATACCCGGGTAACTGCAATCCCAGTTCCCTCCCTGTTCCAGTAGAATCGTCTTTATTCGTTTACCGGTAAGATCCGTTACCATGATCCCCGTCTTTTGTCCGTCGGGATAAAATAAGCGGGTTCCTATCAGGAGCTTTTGCCCATCCGGCGAAAAAATGAAATCAGGACCTCCCAGCCGGGAATCCAGCTTCTGGTAGCTAAATGTATCGAAGGGTGCGGCGCCAATAGCAAGCACCCCATTTGTATCGCCTTCCTCTCTGCGTACCACGATATACATTTTACCATTGGCATCGAACCTGATGGTGGCTTCATTGGGAGATCCATCGATATTCAGCGCCGTAATTTTTTCAAAGGTTTTACCATCTGTTGTTTTTACCAGCTTTACGGTGCCGCCATTGCCGTAGTCAATTCCATATCCGGTACCCTTATACCAGGTAAGCCTCCAGATACAGTGGTTACCATTGTTGTTATTAGTAATAACAGGTTGCTCCGGCGTTGTAAACTGCCTCGAAGATCCCATAAATGCCACGTAGGGCATCATGCCTAAAAACCGGGAAGGCTTTTGCGTTGTATCATACCAGGAACCGATCATCAGGCAGAGCACACCGCCATCGGGCATTACAGATAGCTTCGGATCTCTCAGGTCGATACCTTCCTGTTGCAGGGTAGCAAAATCGTCCCAGGTGGCGCCGTCTTTTGTTCTCAGAATTTTTGTAATCCCGTTTGAGCCGGGAATATGGCTGGAAGCCTCCCGGAAACAGCAATAAACATATCCTTTGTATTCAAGCAGGTCTGTAAAAGCATTGTGCGGCGCCTGGTTCCGGATTTCAGTAGCGGAAAAGAAGGTGATTGCAGGCGTAGCGGGAGACTGGGCTATGCTATGCTGCATTGAGAATAGAAATATAGCAAGTACAAAAAACTGTTTCATGTTGTTTTTTTATAGTAAAAAACTGCCTCCCGGCGTTGACATATCAAAATAGCCAATACCTCTTTTATTTTCAATAAATTAAGATACTGATCAAATGGCAAAATTACAAGCAGCGATCATTGGGAGCGACACCAACATGAAGATCTTCGTCTGATGACACTATGTTCTATACGCTTTCAATACATTCATTACCCAGCTTTTACCCCATTGCTCGATCTGTTCGTTTGTCCATAGATATGGGTAAAAAATCCTTTTCTGGAATCTTGGCGGCAGATATTTCTGCCAGTTGGTACCACCTGTTGCGGCGATGTCTACCGGATCGCGCTCCAGGTAGCGAACGGCAGATTTATAATGTGATAGTGGCCATTCTACGTTTACAAACAGGTCCAGTTTTCTGAGCTCTTCTGCTACTGTGCTCATATCCTCCCCTCGTTGGTGCAACATTTTGTAGCACGCAGAGAAATTGCTGCTGATATTGTTTTGCGCCAGCTGCAGTAGTTGCCCGGCATACTTCGCTGTGAACTGTTGCAGCGTAAGTGTTTGCTTACCGGTCGATAATTCCGAAGCACCGTATTTCCAATAGATGTACTCAAACTGTTCTGCCGGTGAAGCATTCGCCAGTTCGTCGCGCATATGAACGGTTACCAGTTGAATGAGGTCTGTTGAATAGATTTCAATCATACGATATTGTGCAGATTGAAAGCCACTTGCCGGCAACAGCGACATTCTGAATTTCAGAAATTGTTCTTTATCCATTCCATCTACCATAATATCGAAAGACGATACCAGGGCGGTAAAATAGGCGTTAATCCTTTTAAGCCTTGAGGCAAAGAACTCAGGATGAAGAGCAGCGTTGGTACTTATCTGCCGGCATTCATGCAGCGCCAGTTTAAAATACAGTTCAGTGATCTGGTGATACATGATGAATACTTCTTCATCCGGATAGGAAGTTTTCGGATGCTGAAGAGTCAGCAATGTATCCAAATGAATATAATCCCAATACGTCAGGTAGTCTGCATACAGCAGCCCATCGAGGTATGCAGTAATATCCTGCCCCATGACAGCATACTTATCGTGCAGCCGGGATAGTCTGTCTTTTATTTCCGCTGTTATTTCCATTTGTTGCTTGTTATTGCTTTTGTGTAACCAGTTCTTTACTTATTGTCAGCATACATGCTGCTGTCAGAAAAACATCTTCAAAACTGTTGTAGAGTGGCACCGGGCTTAACCTGATAACGTCAGGCTCCCGCCAGTCGCCCAGGATATTGCCGGCCACCAACGCCTGAAATATTTCTTTGGCTTTGTATTGCGCCACGATGGATACCTGGGCGCCTCTTTCGGCTTCCGCTGATGGAGTAATGATCTTATATTGTTCGAAGCCGAGGCTGTTGTTCACTTCACCAATAAGGTAGCATAGATAGGCAGTCAGCTGTATGCTCTTTTTTCTGAGCGGATCCATGAAGCCGGCTTTCTCAAAAATTTTGAGTGAAGCATAATACAATGCCATCGGGATAACCTGTGTGCAGCTTACCTGCCAGCCATCTGCGCCTGATTCAGGCGTAAACCCTTTTTGCATGTTGAACCGCTGTTGCTCCTGGTATCCCCACCAGCCGGCGAAGCGGTTGAGCGATTTGCCGGAGAAATGTTTTTCGTGTACAAAAATCCCACTGATGCCACCGGGGCCGCCATTCTGGTATTTATAGGAACACCAGCAGGCGAAATCAATGTTCCAGTCATGCAGTTTCAATGGCACATTTCCGGCAGCATGTGCCAGATCAAATCCTACCACGGCTCCGGCGGCATGGCCTGCTTCTGTAATGGCAGGCATATCGAACCACTGGCCGGTAAAATAATTTATGCCACCAAAAAGCACCAGGGCAATATGTTCACTATTATCGGCGATGACAGCCAGCATATCTTCCGTTCTCAGCGTGTTTTCTCCTGCCCTGGGAGCTACTTCTATAATGGCGTCTTTCGGATCGTAGCCATGAAACCTTACCTGGCTCTCCACCGCATATTGGTCGGATGGGAAAGCGCCTGCTTCCATTATGATCTTAAACCTGGCTGCAGCAGGGCGATAGAAGCTCACCATCAGCAGATGCAAATTCACGGTGAGGGTATTCATCGGACATACTTCCTGAGCGCTGGCGCCAACGATGTTAGCCATCAGGGTTTTCAGTTCTTTGTGATAGTACATCCACGGCGTTTCTCCATCAAACCAGCCCTCCACTGCAAGATTTTCCCAGTTATTCATTTGCTGATCAATATAGCTGCGCGATGTTCTGGGTTGCAATCCCAGTGAATTGCCGCACATATAAATAATGGGAGCATCATTTTGCCGCGGAAACAGAAACTCATCTCTCAGTTGATGTAATGGATCTTGCTGATCCAGGCCTTGTGCAAAAGCCTGATTGTTCTCAAAAATCATGTTGGTAAATATATTAACGGTTGGAAGCTACGCGCATAAACATTGCTGTCGATGACGTAAAAACGATATACCAGTAAGTAGGAAGATTGCAGCAGCAGGCTGCCTGCAGGAGGAGCTCCTGCTAAGAAGGACGGTTGATTATATTTTTGTAGATATCCAGCATTGACCAGAAAGTAGGGCAAAGCAAATATAAATTGGTTATTCTGCCAAATAATTTTATAAATCCAAAGTGCTCAGGCGATCGCCCTCCCATTCACAACTTGAACAAACTTGAACCAATTTGAACAGGCAGGTTCCGGCAGCGGTGAATAACTTTGAATCCATACAAAAAGTGCTATTAAATAAAACTCCCATGATGAGAATAACCGTTTTAATCCTGGCCTTCTTTATTACATTTCCTTGTCTGAGCCAGGTAAAAAGTGTACGCAACAAAGCTGGCATGCAGCTCAGGGTGGCAGAGGAAAACACCCAGCCGACGCTGCGGGTTGTTCTGCCAGGCCGGCCGGTCTCGGACCGCAGCATCGAGATCCTGTTTCCGGAGCACGTTACGGTACGACCACACGGGATGGCCGACGCCAATCAACTCTACCTCTTTCAGCCGGGGCGATACGGCGAGCAGCCGCTATGGCGGCAGTCCGGACGATCATTAGAATATGAGAAAAACCTGCCAGGCAACGTTCACGTACTGGCACGAGCCACCCTCGAAGAAGATGGGGTACTCTTTCACTTCAAGCTTAAAAACCAGTCGAGGGTGACGTACGATCTGATCTGGGCGCCAATTGATCCACGGCTCACTTCGGAGTTCCACGATGTTCGGTTGGAACGGACGTACGTTCATCATGCAGACGGCTTCGATCTGCTCGCTTCGGAAACGCCAACCCGCCTGACGATGCCGCTCGATCAATGGCTGCCCGCCCGGTACCTCGCCTCGTTCACCTGGCCGATACCGGCGCAGCGTGTCGAACATCGGGGGGGTATCACGTATTATAACAAGTCGCGCGCAGTTGATGCGCCTTTCATTGCCACACTTTCGCGGGACGGCCGGTGGGTGATTGCAAGTTTCACCCGTACTACCGGCAACGTGTGGAGCAATCCGGAGCTGACTTGTCAGCATGTGGATCCACAGGCAGCGTTGTCGCCGGGTGAAGAGGTGATATTGGAGACTAAGATCCTTGTTGTAGAGGGAACGCTTGAGGGGGTATTTAAGATGGCTATGGAGCAACGGGGGCAACTACGATAACTATCCGCAATGGCAGGTACCCTGTTGCATAGGCGGACATTTTACAGTGCCGTAGCTACAATATACGCAACAATCGCCGGCAAGGGGTTTCAGCCGCTCATGACAACTGGTACATTCATAAAAATACTGACATGCATCTGTAGGCATAGTTTCTTCCTTTTTGTAGCCGCAATGCGGACATGTTATGACCGACTTTAGAATGATAGTTGTATTTGCCATGATAATATCTGTTTATTGGATGACCTTGTAACCAGTTTCCGCTTCCACCCTGGCGGCTAATTGCTGAATAGAAGTCTGGGTGCTGTCGAATTTTACTATTGTTATGCCTTTAGCATAGAAGGTTTGGGCCGCCTGAACACCTGGTGTTTGCAAAAGGGCATGGTTAACATGTCTTTCGCATGCTTCACAGCTCATACCCCGGATATGTAATGTTGCCTGTCTGCTGGATGACTGGTTGCCCGCAGCAACCGTTTGTTCAGGTGATTCAGGCCGGAAAAATGTATTGTAATATGGGAAGGCCGACAGCAGGAAGGATATAGCTGCAATAGTCCAAAGAACGGCTTTAGACTGCATAAAACCTTTCTTTTCTTCACAACCACATTCATCTTTTCTTTGCGGTTTATATGCCTGATAGAAAGCCACCCCTAGAGTCAATACAGTTGCAGCAAGCAGGTAAGGCCGGAGCGGTGCGGCCCAGCTGAATGCTGACACGGCGCCTCCGGTTCCCCCTACTATTGCCAATACCGGCACTATACAGCAAAGGGAAGATGTAAGCGCCAACAACAAACCAGACCCTAAAAGAAGCCGGTTATTCTTTGTTTTACTCATGCGGTTTCAATGTTTAGATTTAACCGGTTGATGATCTTAAAAAATGGCCGGAGCAGTTTCAGGTGCTCAGGTACGATGGAATAAAAAATGGTCTGCCCTACTTTCCGGGAGGTGACTATATTACCATCTTTCATTTTACGCAGATGTTGGGATATTGCCGGGATACTCATATTAAGAATATCGCTGAGATCACAGGGACACAGTTCCTTTTCTTCTTCCAAAAGATAAAGGATCTTCAACCGTGCTTCATTACCCGCGAGTGACAGAATGCCCGATAGCTGATCAAAAGATTTCCCGTTGGCCTTGATTTTTTCACGACAATCATTGATCTGCACAGGGTTTGCCTGTTCCCTTATGCAGGTATTTTTTGATTCCATAGTCGTTAGCTTTGCCCAAAGGTAGGATTATTTTATTATTTAAGCAAATGCTTAAATACGATAAACAAAATAATAGAGCTTCTTAGTCTGTTTATCTTGTTAAACAGACACCCTACAAAGAAGAAAGCATTTTCCCCCAGCTGGATTATGGTGATGGAAAATACAAACTGGAATTGAAAGAGGCAACACTAAATGACTATAAACCATACGCTCTATAATCATTTAGTGTTACAACAACAGGATAATACCCTGATATTATTCCCACCGGTCAGGCTATAGTATGGCCGTCCAGTAAAGTATTATACTGCCCCCATTTGCAGGAGAAGTACCAAAGGTGACATTTATATTATTACTGTCAGAAGTGATAAAAAAGGGCGCCGATGCTGCTGACGAGCCTGCATTTACAGTTACAGTTCCTGGAGTAGCACCGAATCCATGGCTAAATGAAAAAGCGGCAGTACTTCCTGTGCCCAGGCCATCATACCTTCCATTCCTTATGTATTTATTGGTATTGGGATGTAAATCTATAAAGGATATTCCACCGGTTTCACATCCAAATGAATCAATCAGAAAATAATCTCCTGTCACACCGCCATCTCCAGGCTCTATACATAAGTACTGACTGAAAGCAGTGATTTCAGGCATTACCACCAATACCCAGTCTCCTGTTATATTAACCTGCGCAATTGAGTCAACATTATAATTTCCAGAGCCGGTAAATCCACCTGCACCAACTTTGACAGACTTTAATCCAACATTAGTAGCTGGTATTTTTACAATAAACCAGGGATTGATTTTTTGACCAACAAGTTTAGAAGGTATCGAAAAGCCAATACCACCGGAATACTGATCATTCGTTGTTTTAGTGAACCTGAGGCTGCTGTTCCGAAGAAAAGTATCATTACTGGTAGTTATCAGATGTGCACCACCATAGAAGTCGAAGCTGATTTCCTTCAATGTATACGGAATCGGAAGGTTACCAAGATTTACTCCAGGATTCCCCACTTCAACTTTACTGCTCGCTGCTTCAAATTTCGGAAGGTTCACTGCTGTAGCGCCAGATAAAGAATTGATGAAGAAATTACCATTGGGAAACCTGCAACCGATAAAAGTAGCATTGAGCACAGGAGGGTTCATCAGAAACCGGCAACCGATAAAAGTTGTTTTTGACTGAATCAGCAGCGGACAGTTGATCAACACACCATTAAACACGCCCGTACCACTCAATGTGAGCTGATTCCATGTTGGCTGTCCATGGGCCTCCAGGTATCCGCCATTTATTGCATAGCCATCACTTAATATTACCAGTGCATCTGTGTTGTGAACATTTTCAATATGAAGGGAATTAATGGTAATTCCAAAAGAATCAATGAACGCCCCTTTCCCGTTCCAGGTGTAACCATCATTCGTATCTATAGATTCAATCTGAAGATTATTAATCAGGATATTATTAGCTCCGCTGCCGTGAGGAGCTAAAGTCCTTAGCTCAACGGCGTAGATATCGGATTGGCCACAATGTTTTGCAAAAATGGATCCAAGGCAATTCGAATAACTCAATTCCCCAATATATATAGCCTGTTTCAATTTTATACAGGTTATAACGCAGGCGGAGCTATTGAAATTATGAATTGCCTGTGAAGTATTGCCAATCATTAAGCCTTTCGTTAAAGTAGTGCTTTCAGATTTCACATTTCCATCATCATCCATTAATGTCAGTTTGCCATGAAAGACCTGCCCACCATCGAAAAAAAGTTTGATCAGGAAGTCGTTGAAATGGCCTTTTATAACTGCGTCTTCAAAAATATATTCTTTAGCTGCCGGGAAATTCAGACTGGATTTAATTAAGTAGCTTCCGGCCGGGAATACAACTACATCAGCAGCAGCAATAGCCTTTTGTATAAGGGTGGTATCATCATTCGCCCCGTCTCCTTTGGCGCCAAACCACCTTACATCTACCTTATAGTTTTCAGGATTATTGGAAATTATTCGCTTCCATCTTCCGGGATTACCCGTAGTCCCTACAATAGTTCCTCCATTGGGTGCCTCAGTGGCATTTTGATCCCAATAAAAAGTACCACCACCTCCATCTCCGGACGCATAGTATCCGGATACATGGCAATACTCCCCGGACGCGCTCCCCGCTGTAAGAGCCAAATTTAATACTGTGTCAACAAACATAATTATACAATTTAAGGTTTTAAATGGAGTTAAAATTAATCAGTTAATACGCATTGAATACGCGTATCGACCGGCTGTTTTATTTATTGATGAGCATATGCTAATGATGTTGCTTTGTTAAGGGATTTTCGCCATATTCTTATCAGGAAAAATAAATGCTGTTCACTGTACGAATAATTTCGTAGATTGAATTTAAAATACAACCGTGAAGCATATACTGACTGCATTTTTTCTTCTATGGGGATTGGATACGGCTGCGCAGTTTGAACAACCGGAAACGTTTACAATCGACTCAAAATATTTTAATGACAAAAGGGAAATCAAAGTGTTTCTACCCAGAAATTATCAGTCTTCCCCCAGCAGAACTTATAAAGTCCTTTATTTATTCGATGCCCAGAACAGTACCTATGTAGATTACCTGGTGGCTACCAGTAATTACCTGTCTTCTCTTTCCAGCACATTTGTATCCCCGTATATATTGGTAGGGATAAAGGCCCGCAACCGGCAATTTGAATTTTTACCCCCGAATAAAACAGATCAACCCTACCAGGATTATTCTCCGAAGGTAAAGCTGGGTGGTGCAGACACACTGGTGGCACACCTGAGAAACGAAGTACTGCCGGAAATCAATAAACGATATAGAACCAATCATTATAATATTGCCATAGGACATTCGCTGGGCGCCACGTTTTCTATTTACAGCCTGCTGCATGCACCAGACATATTCAACGCTGTTATTGCTATAAGTCCTAATTTATATTATGACCACGAGCAAATTTTACATCAAATGATGGATCCAAAAAATCGCAGCCAGTTTCAGCAAAAGTTCCTGTATATAGCTTATGGCGATGCAGGAAAACTGGAAAGCCGTTTTTATCCGGCCACCAGGCAGCTGCAATTATTTTTACAGCAACACCCGCTGCCAGGATGCCATTGTGAAATAACTTTTCTGCCCGGAAATGATCATTCTGAAACACCCCTGGCAGGCATTCACCGGGGATTGATCGCATTAAACAGGCAGCTGATTGCGGATGAAAATGCAGACGGATTCTACTCAAAAAAAGATCCACAATTTGTAGAAAATTTGAGTACTTATTATGCCCGTCAGGCTACAAAAATGGGATTAAAACTTCCCACAGCAGAAGATGTTAACCATATTGCCTACAACCTCTATTATTCACAAAAGAAGGAAGAAGCGGTAAAAGTGGCCTCCTGGGCAGTAACACTTTATCCGGAAGACGTAAATTTATATGATAGCCTGGGTGAATTATTACAGAATGACGGGAAAATGGAAGATGCCAGCGCTGCTTACCAGAAGGGCCTCAATATCGTAGAACAACAAAAAAGCCTGGTGGATAGTTCCACTTATCACTCCCTGAAAAATGGTTTGGAGAAAAGGATAAGGCAGCTGGCACAAATTCAATGAATCACTTCATCTTCTCCTCATATTCCTTTCTTGCCCGTTGCAATGTCTTCTCATACGCTTCCCTATTTGTAAACAACTCCGGGTTATAAGGCGTTTTTTCCTCACGTATCCCATGCAAACCAAACTGGCTCGCATGTGCAGCCACCCAAATGTCAAATTGAATTTTAGGCATGGTATCCAGCGTGTACTTGTAATCAGCAGCGATTTGCGGGTAGGCGGTTACCTCTGAGAATTTTTTCTCTGTCACAATCGTAGGAATATTTGCCAGCAGTACTTTATAGGTTTTGCTACCATCTTTCACATCCATTAAAAAACTACAGGAACCTTTCGTATGACCGGGATGGTGAAGTACGAGCAGTTTAGTATCTCCCAGACTAACCACATCTTTATCGTGCAGTAATCTGTCGATTTTAACAGGCTTGAAAGAACTGAACTCCCCTCCCAGCGCGTAGTCGGTTCTACCGCCCGACCTTATTACCGGCTCGTCTGCAGCGTCTGCCATGAATCTGGCCCCGGTCATTTCCCGGATAGCTGCCATGGCTCCTACGTGATCAAAATGGGCCTGGTTGGTGAGCAGAATTTTGATATCACTGAATTTGAAGCCGAGTGCTTCCACATTCTTTTTAATAACGGCTGCGGAAGAAGCAAGGCCGGTATTGATAAGAATATGCCCTGAAGGTGTAGTAATCAGGTAACTGGCAAGATCGTAGGTGCCTACGTAGTACAGATTGCCCACGATACGGAAAGGCTGATATTCCCTGGTCCAATCCTGGCTGTGATTGGCAGGTTCTACGACTTTCTGTGCGTGAACATGATAGCACATGCAGCAGCACAGGGCTACAGGTAGTATTTTTTTGAAGATATGTGAAGGCATAAATGATTTCCGGATTGAGTGATAAATGATTGTTCTGCAAATTAATGATTAAATATTTGAAGAACAATTGTTCACCATTGCACCTACCGATGATGGCCCGCTATGCTGATCAACCCCAAAACATATTCAAGAACATTATCTTCGGTTCCGGGTTTTACCGCCACCGGGTAATCTGGTTGTACTCCTTTACTTTCGGTGTTGCCATTTGGCCGTACCATATAAGCTTTGGGATAGGAACATATAAATTGTGTATGCGGAAGTTTAAAGTCATGTTCGGCTGCGTATAACGTGGGGCAGTCGGCCGTAGGTTCACCCACCACTTTACCAAATCCATAGTCCTGGACCAGTGCCGGGGTTACCGCAGCGTTCGAGTAACTATACCGATTCACGAGCAGATATGCATTTCCTGTGAAGCGAAATGAATCAGTTCGCGGCGGGAAACTGGGAATTGGTGTATCAAATACTTCACCATCGTTGTGAGACAGGATAGCCTCCTTAATGTCTTTCAACGTCGAATCATTGACACCTTTCCAAAATGCTTTGGTAAGTGCGCTGGTTCGGACGCTGAAACGGGAACAAAACCAGAATGGTTTATTGGCAAAATAGGCAATCATCGGGTCACTGAACGAATCGTCGCCGCCAGGATTACCGCGGAGGTCTATAACGACATTCTTTAACTTACGGTGACGTATATCCGCAAAAACTGAATCAAGAAAATGAATGAATTCTCCTTTTTCGAAGGTTTTGTGATCGGAAGTACTTTGCCCCTCCATATTCAAAAAAATGCCTGGACGGAAATACGCAGTCTGTTCATCTATCACGCGGTAAGCACGATCGAACTGTAACACTTCATTAATTCCCTTATTAACCTTATCAAATTCAGTGCAGAGAACAGGCATTACTGTTATTCTCTTTGATACCTTTGAATCCGGAGATTTTATAAGCAGGCGATAAGCGGGAAAACTACCGAACACTTCCCAGTATTTTTTTGAAAAGCTGTTCATGTCAATGATTGTGCTTTTAAAATAATTGCTTTCACCCGCTACTACCGCGTACAATTCTTTCAAACAATAGAGAGCAGGCTTTCCATTGATAGCGAGAATTTCATCTCCTTCTTTTACATTGGGAGCATTTGTATAGTTATGGCGTATAAACAATCTGTTATTATCAATACGGATACCAAACGGAAACAGTGTGCCGCCACCAGCTTTGTATGCTTCATAAACGTCGGGGGTACCTCCCTGCAAGGAAAGATGGCCCAAACGTGCCAGCGCAGCAAATCGCTGCAGCAGGTTATAGGCTTCGAGCTTTCCGAGTGAATCTTTCCTGGCGGCGAGCTTTTGTTTTAGCTGTCTGTATTCCCCGTCATAGGTCGATTTTGATGTAAAAGCGAACAGGTTATAAGTAGAGATCTTTAATGTTTTATAAAGATAGTCCAGGTCTTCCGCTACGTCTTTCGCTGAAAATTTTTGAATGACAGGATCTGCCTGGATGTTTGTATGCAGAATCAATAATAGCACAAGAGCAGTCAGCTTATTCATGGCGAGAGATTTGAAAGTTGAAGCTAATCTAGCACTTTTAACTTTTCCAACAATTTGTTAAAACGGACCTCATAAATTTTACACCCTTTTTCACTGATGACCTGTGTAGAATAAATATTTACCATCGGAACCCGACTAAAAAGAAACCCCCGCGCCAGGCGCGGGGGTTGAAAGTTATCTGTGATCCCTCGCTTCTGCGGGGCGAATGTTCTATCACATCATCTTCTGTCGATATGCCGGTCTTCACGAATCGTTACGGTCAGTTGTTCAGGTTGAACAACTGCTGTACTTCGGCTGCCGTAAGTGATCTGCTATAGATGCGGATATCATCCAGGGCGCCCTGAACAAAGTAGCCGTTGGTAGGCGAGTTAATGTCATCGCGGCCGATGTACAACTTCACGGTTGCAGGAGCATTAGGCGGGGTTATGCCAGTGACAACTTTATTCAGTACGCCATCTACATAAAAACTTATTTTCTGATCAACCACAGTATACACGCTGGACAACATATGCCAGCCACCGGTGGTGATTACCGTGGTGCTAAAGGCGTTCATGTAACCATAGAAGCCTGCGCCGCTGGCATAAGCAGATCCACTGATTCCAAAAACGTAACCACCCGGACCATTGTCGCGTTTGGTAACCAAAGCTGAGCTAAAAGAAGGATTATAAGCATCCAGCTTCGCCCAGGTATTTACTGTGAAGTCGGTATTGGTTAACCGGAGGTCGGTAGAATCATTTACAGCAATAAAGCTGTTGGAGCCATTGAAGTAGAATGCGCTTTTTGCTACACCTGACCTGTTTGCTGTAAGCGTGGTGTTGGTGGCGATACCATGATGATTATTGCCGGACAGGTCGCGCGCACCGTTAGTGGAATCCAGCGGCCAGTAAGCGATCAGGCCAGTGTTAAGATCGGCCGGGGTGTACAGTTGCTGGATTTCTGTGGCACTCAACGCTCTGCCATAGATGCGAATATCGTCTAAAGCACCCTGAACAAAGTAGCCATTGGTAGGCGAGTTAACGTCATCTCGGCCGATGTACAACTTCACGGTTGCAGGAGCATTAGGCGGGGTTACGCCAGTGGCAACTTTATTCAGTACGCCATCTACATAAAAACTTATTTTCTGGTCAGCCACAGTATACACGCTGGACAACATATGCCACTCCCCTTTGGCAATTACTTTGGTGCTAAAGGCGTTCATATAACCATAGAAGCCTGCACCGCTGGCATAAGCAGATCCACTGATCCCAAAAACGTAACCACCCGGACCGTTGTCGCGTTTGGTAACCAAAGCTGAGCTATAGGAAGAATTGTAAACATCCAGCTTCACCCACGTGTTCACGGTGAAGTCGGTGTTGGTTAACCGAAGATCAGCAGAATCATTTACAGCAATGAAACTGTTGACGCCATTGAAATAAAAAGCACCCTTCTTGTTCCCGAACCTGTCTGTAGTGAGCGAGGTATTATAGGAAACACCATTGTGTTGATGGCCGGATACGTCGTTAGCCAACGTAGCGCTATCTAACGGCCAATGAGCAATCAAACCGCTAACAATGCCGGTATCGCCCTTTGGAGGTATGCCTGGATCACTGATGATAGTTTTCGAACAAGAGAATAATGCCAGCATTGCTGCGCTGCATAGGCTAACTTTTTTCAGGATTTGTATTGCCTTCATAATAAAAATTAAACAGTGAAATATTGTAAGAATTTATTTATAGACGCAGAAACGACCGACATGCAGTCTTGTGAATAGCCTCTCAGGCTAAACAGTACAATAAAGGTCAATAACAACACTACATGGGGATATACGTATTTCATAGTTGGTGCACTAAGTACAGCGTAACAGCATCGACATATGTAAACATATATACATATTTACAAGCGTGCAAATATATATACAAGCTGTCGTATTGGCAAAATTTTCAACAGGCTAGAAAACTTGACATATTATAAGAAGGTTACACCGCACGATAGCTGTGGTGTAACCTTTCCTTTTTTCATGCATTTCCGGCTAGCGATGGATTATTGATACAGATAATTTAATGCAATGATATCATTGGCATTAAAGGTACGGTTACCACCATTGGAGCAGGCCAGCATCCAGGAATTCGCATCCGGATCGCTGGGGGTACCGGGCAGATATACTGCGCCTACACCTCCATCGCCTTCATTTATCGGATCGCCACCGCAGCTATAGGAACGGTCCATATAGTCGGTATGGCGCATGCCGATGCAGTGTCCTATTTCGTGTTGGATCACTGAGCCTACGTACAGTACGTTCGGGTTGCTACCGTAGGCATCCGGGTGGGTATTCATCTGTATAAGATTATAAGGATTTCCCATATCGGTAGGGAAACCTGATGATCCCAGCGTAATATAACCGCCACTAGGCCCCTGATAGAAGCCCTGAATGGTTATATCCGCGGTACCGCTGGTAATGCGCTGGAACTGGATGCGCAGGCCCAATGCATTGTAACGCTGGATAGCAAGGTCGGTGCCTTGCACGAAGGCACTTCCCAGATTGCTGACCATTACAGTGATCACGCGTGGCAGGCCACCTACCAGGTTATTGGTAGAATACTGTTCTGTTTTGGCTACTCTTACTTTATTATTCCGGGCATCCCGGTTGAGTTCTTTTGAACTAAGAAAAATATCTCCTTCTACGAGATAACCCCCATTTAGGGCGTGTACATTTTTTGTACTGAAACCTTTTGCCTTGATCAGTGCCAATACGTCGTTAGAGACGCTGGGTTTGTCAGCACTGCCTTGTTTGTTGTCTTTCTGACATGAAATAATGAGTGAAACTGCCACCAGGCAGATCAGGAAAAGAAATACTTGATTTTTCATCGGTTGAGATTTTGGGTTTTGGGTTTTAGATTGCTATCGTGTTTGCATGAAAAAATAGCGTTAACGTACACACGCATTTAAGATAACGGAAAGCCTATGATTACTCACCTGCCAATAAGATCATCATCGTTATTGTCATATGCATGCTTAGAATGATGGATAGACTGACTTTTTGGTATAACAGATTTGAATATGGGTTACTCAGATTTGCTTAGATATTATGGCTCAGCGTTTGGATTTGTGTTGTAATTACTTGCCAATATTACAGCTTTCTTTATTGAAAAAAAAAATTTAAAATAGATACACTTGTATCTCTCAGTAGTGGAATAGCAGTGGCCTGAATTACTTTATGGGTTTATTTTAATCGGATTTTAATTGATTTTTAATTTAATACTGTATTTGACGATAAACGTAATTTACTCATCCGTTAAATCACAGGTCTCCGGAAAGTTTTGGCAGAAGGTGTTCCTGTTCTTAGAAACAAGAAATCTACTCGCTCCTCAAGCTTTTTACCGGATTAGTCACAGCCACTTTGATGGTCCGTATACTAACAGTTATCAATGCAATTAACAGGACCGCCATTCCGGTTAATGCAAATATCCACCAATGGATAGCTGTTCTGTATCTATAATTCTGCAACCAGTTGCTCATAAACCACCAGGCAACAGGGAAAGCAATAAGGAATGAGACTGCAACCAATTGTAAAAATTCTTTCACCAATAATTCGCACAAACCTATTACAGATGCACCCAGGACTTTACGGATACCAAGTTCTTTTGCGCGGCGCTCTGCAGTGTATGCCGCCTGTCCGAACAGGCCAAGGCAGGAAATAAAAATTGCCAGTGTCGCAAATACTCCGGCCAATTTACCAATGAGCGTTTCAGAGGAAAACATGGCATCGAAATCTTTGTCAGCAAATCTATATTCAAATGGAAAGTCCGGATTTTCCGACTTCATTACTTCCTGTGCTTTTTTCAAAGCCTGCGGCAGGTTTGTATATTTCTTAAATCGCACGGCTATAACAGTCGATGAATACGCGCCACTGAATAAAACGAGCGGCGCCCCACCGCCATACACATCATTGAAAACAAAGTCTTCAATAATACCTATTACAGTACGCCTGTCATTGCCGATTGTGATGATGCTGCCAGTCTTTCCCTCTTTGCCCATCAACCTGGCCATGCTTTCATTGATAATAACATTAGTACTGTCTGCATAACCAGGATAAAAGTCCCTCCCTTTAGTTAGTCTCATATGCATGGTTGAAATATATTCAGGGCTTACAACGTTGGAGTAAACAGATACCTTGCTATCTGGATTCTTGCCCTGCCAGCTAAATCCGTATCCATAGCTATGCAGATGAAGCGCATCATGTAAACTAATAGCAGCGTTCTCTACATAGCCGGTTGAGAGGAGCTTATCTTTAATTACGCTGAAGTGCTCTTTCATATTACCCTGTAAATCCATATAGATCAGGTTGTTTTTGCTATAACCCAGATCTCTTTCCTTTACATGCTGCACTTGCCGGTAAACAATTATTGTTGCAATAATAAGTATAACAGATGCAGTGAACTGCATTACCACAAGTCCTCTACGTATAAAAACAGTTCCCGTGGAGTTTTTTATCTTCAGACCCTTTAACACTTTTATAGGATTAAAAGATGACAGATAAAATGCAGGATAGCTGCCCGCAATCAGGCCAGCCATAACTCCTATGCCTAAAAGAAAAATAAGATGGGACGGATAGAACAGGTTTACAGACAATTGTTTTTGCACAAGGTCATTATACACAGGCATCAGCATATACAGCAATAGAACCGCCAATATTACCGCTATAAAGGACATCAGTAACGATTCGCTGATAAACTTTCCTATCAGCCCTTTTCTGCCGGCGCCCATTACTTTAAGCACACCCACTTCTTTAGATCGTTGCTCAGAACAGGCAGTGGCCAGGTTCATAAAATTGATACATGCAATAAGCAATATGATAAACGCAATTATCGAAAAAAGCTTAACATATTTTATGTTGCCTCCATCCTGAACGCCATTTACAAAATTGCTACGCAGATGCCAGTCGTTCATATTAAACAAAAAACATTGAGCGGTATTCCCATCAACTTTGGTACTTAAGTAATTTTTCAATTTTTCGTTGATGGATTCCACCTTCGCATCGGGCGATAATTCAACAATTGTTTCTGTCAGGTTATTACTCCAGGGCTTCAACCATGTATTCGCATTTTCCCATGTTGTATAGGGCGATAGCCATTCGAAATGATATGAACAATTCGACGGCAAATCTTTAAATACTCCAGACACCGTATATAATCCATCAACACTGAATGCCGCCCGCGCATTCATAGCAATCGTTTTACCAATAGAATTAACATCTCCGAATAATTTCTCCGACATCGACTCGCTTATTACAACTGAATTCGGATCGTTCAAAGCCGTGCCTGCATTACCATAAATGAAAGGTAATGCGTACATAGAAAGTACTGATGGATCTGCATACATTCCCTTTTCTTTGATCATTTTTTCGCCAACAACCGCAAGTTCGTCCATTGCCCAACTTAAGCGACCACTGTTAACAATGCCGGGAATATCTGCTTTTAACGCTGCAGACAAGGGACCTGGAGTTGAACCATTGGTATTTATACCCGCATCATTTTTTTCGTTTTGCATCACATGAAACAGGTTGTCACGTTTTGCAAAATTGTGATTGAAGTTAAGCTCATCTTCTACCCATAAAAAAATCAATGAAGTGCAGGTAACGCCAACCGCAAGACCGACAATATTAAGTACACCAAACTTCTTATTCCGTTTCAGAGCCCGCCATGCTGCTTTGAGATAATTTTTGATCATGATATTAGAATTAAGAATTGCTCCTACAGATGTTAGCATTAAGGATTGAGTGTTCAGCCCACTTTTACTCACGACTCACGACAATTGGTTCCGGGAAATCGTTTTTGAACATGTGATTGTTGTCAGAGGATTTAATAGGTGAACAAATCGCGAAAGAGGTGCCGGTTTTTAATTATATGTGGGCAAGATCAATATAGTTTGCAGTTATTTATAATTTGTTCGATTTTGATACAGGGGTGTTCGGTTTCGAGGTTCGTTTACTGCCAGTGGCAGAGAGGCTGTGGAAAGGGTAAAGGTGGTCGACTAAAAAAGTAAAACCTGCGACCAGTGTAGTGCCCCCAAAAAGTTGGACACTTCTTGGGGGCACTACACCAACCGGGGTTTTGCCGTGTCTTTTAATCCTCTGCCGGAGAAATGGTGTGAGGAGGTAATTCAGTAATGCGGTTTTCATCAATGCCATCCATAAGGGGTTATTCTGTTTACCGCTATTTCAGTACCGGACACTACTTAACCGGCCCGTATACAGATACCCCAAAAGTACCAGGCTGTATCACATTTCCTCTTTTATTGGCTGCACTCATATACAGTTTGCGTGTAGACGCGCGATGTACCATTGTTTTGCTACCTACACTTGTTTTAAGTGTCTGTATAACCTCATAATGGTCGGCATCTTTTTGCTTAATCAATGTTGCAGTACCATCGGCATTGGAAGCCACAACAATTTTCTTTGTTGCTTCAAAAATAACAGCATCTGTACCTTTACCCAGTGGCAGGTTTGCTACTATTTCGCCATTGTCTGTTTTAAGTACGGCCAGGGTTTGGCTTTCTTTGCATGCAACAAAAAGTCTGCCTGTAGCATGGTCAATTGCTATACCGGTTGGTGCAAGGTTGGGTGTTAAAGCAAAGCGTTTTACTACTACCTTTTTAGTAATATCTATTGCTACTACCTCGTTTTTGTCCTCAAGATTATTGTATATTATGCCCTTGCCATCAAAAACAGCAAATTCTGGTGCGCCACCAAGATCTATTTTCCCTGTTTCTTCATTTTTAGTTACATCAATAATTATTGCATTTTTGCTGTCGCCACAAAAAACAATAATTTGTTTTGTAAACGTTTCGAAAATAATTGCATCTGGTTTTTTACCACTGATGGCAATTGTTTTTACTGTTTTAAGTGTCTTGTAATCAAACACTGTAACGGTATTATTTAAACTATTGGTAATATACCCCAGCCCAAAAGCCCTTGCAAAAGCTATACCGTGCGCATCTTTCAGGTTCTTTATGGCCCCAACTTCCTTTTCGGTAATTAAGTCTATCACATGTACCTGATCAAAATGAGAAACAAATAATCTTTCAGCTTCTCCATCCATTTTTATATAGTCCCATTTACCATTTCCTTCAAGTGGGATTTTTTTGATGAATTTATAATCCAGATCCTGTGCTTGCAATGAAAAGCTTGTAGCTATAAGGCTAACAAACAATACTGGTTGAATTAAATATTTTAAACGCATATTTTTCATTTCAGATTTTTAAAAAATAACTACATTTTAATGATGGTTACCTGCGCCGTTTATCTGGTAAGCACCTATATCCTTGCCTGGTTGCAGTAGTTCAGTAATTCCATATACAGGATCTATGGGAATATTACCTGTAGGCACAAAGCCAGTATATCCAATACCAATGCACGGCGAATTAGGTTTCAACGCAAAATTGTAATTCCCCACTACACAAACGTCTCTTAGGTTAAAGCCGGCAGGCAATGGAACCGGCGCGTTAATAAACAATGGGTTATTCTGACCTATTAACGAAGTTCCGTCGTACTTGTCGCCCAGCGTATAATTGGCAGGTAAAAATGTAGCCGGGATTGGAATATCGGTAGGTTGCGGTTTGGTAATATAACTTACCGGGTAAAATTGGTTGGTAACCAATGACGAATCGCCGTACTTAAAATTATAACCATACTCCAGGTTCAATGTATCGGCCGGAGGCGATACTACAACCCGGGGGCCTACCTTACAGTTAACTATTAAGTTGTTGTAGAATTTTCCGGCGGCACCTACTTCGTAATTTACAGAACCACCACGTCCGGACTGGCTGCGACGCCATCCGCAATTAATAATTGTATTGTTGTAAAACCGCAAATTTGTTTGAATGGTTGTGCCCCCGCTGTTAGATATTTGTGCCGCATTGGTAGCAACTCCAACACACAGGTTGTAGGCAAAGTCACCAATAGTACCCCCTTTTGTGCTAAAAGCCTCACCACTTGTAAAACCACATTTTTCAAAAGTATTTCTTAGTATAGCCACTTTTCCCCCAAATACATTAATTGGGGCATCCACACTTCCGTAAAACCATGAATCTTCAATAATTAAAGAGCCGGCCGGGTTTTGAAAATAAACGCTATACGTATTTTTATTAGAGGCAATACCCATTGCCGGTCCTATCAGGGCGCCGGCCGCCGCACCGCCAAAGTCTACATGCGTCCATTTAAGCACTATTAACGTGCAACCTGTACCACCTATTACGCCCCTCCATAACCCTTTATATGCAGGGTCGGTGTTTGCCGGTGCGCCTACCTGGTCGGTACGGGTAACGCCCGCTACCGTCATAAAATTGGGTTTGTCTTTGGTACCTAGGCTTAATAAAATACCATTAACCAATATGCCCGAACCATTGGTTGCATTTATGTGTACCCCGCTTTCTATTAAAAGGGTATCGCCGGCTTGCACAGTAACATCGCAGCCCAGTGTATATGTTTTACCACTTACCATGGTTCCTTTTATATTGCCGCAAAGCGGTGCAGTATCGCTAACAGGATTTGAAGGCATGGCTACCGGGTGGTAAATATCAGCATGGCGATCTGTAAATTTACTACAGGACGATATACAGATGGTTGTTAAAAAGGCAATCCCGAAGCCCAAAAAAAGTTTTATTTCTTGCATGATAATTAATTTCATTATTTGGATTTTACAGGCTACAGATGATAACGGAAGCCTAATAAAAATGATAGCTTATAATAATCTTTCTGAACGGTAATGGCGTTGCTGCTTTCCTGAAGGGGTAATGCATACCTGCCTGTTAAAAAAGCGTTTGGCTGATGAATTTGTACTGTAAGCGGCGAATTGGTGATATTGTTTACTTTGGCATATACTGAGAATTTTTTCAAAAATGCCTTTTCCATAGAAAAGTCTAATTGGCTGCCTGGATTCTGATAGTAATCTAACCCCAGGTAAGGACTTACCAGTATTATACGGCTACCGGTGTACACGTATGCAATTTGCATATCGAGGCCATTTTTAAAACTTTTATACAATAAAGACACGTTAGCAATGTGGTCTGCCTGCCCTTGCAAAGGTCTTGTATCGCTTACGTCGGTGCTACTTATTTGCCCCGATGCATCCCTTGACAAATAGCTTTTAGAGGTAGTAACCCTTGAGTGTGTATAGGTGTAATTTGCCATTACACCAAAGTTGCCAACATATTTGGTTACGGTTACTTCAGCGCCAAAATTGGTAGCTACGCCAAAATTAACAGGGGTAAGTTTTAAGGCACTGCTGTAAGTGCTGCTTTGCGATTGGGTTGTAAGTTCTATTGGATTTTTGATCCGTTTGTAAAAACCACCTATTAATACCTGGTCTGTTTTGCCCGGAAAAAATTCATACCTCAGGTCAACGTTATCGGCAGTAGAGCGGTCAAGTGCGTTGTTGCCATTTAAAACGAAGTAATCTGTAACGGTGCTGGTAGGCACTATTTCAAAATACCCTGGGCGGGATATCGCTTTATAGTAGGCCAGGCGTAGATTTTGTTTGCTGGTAAGGCTGTATTTCAATTGCAGGCTTGGCAGCAGGTCGTTGTAGTAAATGGTACCGAATCTACCATCTGCCACCTCTGGCTGCACGGTTTGGTAATGATCGTATGTATGCTCTACACGTAAACCACCCAATGCTTCCAGTTTTGGTGTAAGCATTATTTTTCCTTGTACATAACCGGCATATATATTTTCGGTTGTGCTATAGGTATTGGCATTTATTTCACCCGTACCGCCGGCATATACACCAAAAAAGTCGTATTGTGCATTATATATATTAGTATAAAGTTGCGCTGTACTGGTGCTGGATAGTAAGGCAGCAAGTGTATAAGGATTGTAATAATTATCTCTTTTTTTATGCCTTACCAGTCCACCTGCTTTAAATTCCGCATTGCGGTGCAATACGGTTGTTTTATAAGTAAGGTTTAAATAGAGCGATGCATCTTTATCGGTGTTATGAAACCATTCGCGTATCATTTGCCCGTCTAACATTTCTGGTGTACTGGTGGCAACGCCTGCATGATTGGTAGTAATAGCGTGCAGTGTAGTAAATGCAGCCTGATCGGGTATCTGCTGTTTTGCGGCAGAGTAAACGGCAGACCAATCGAACAGAAAGCGCTTGCCCAAGTCGTGTTTGCCCTGTAAGGTTGTATTAAGAATGGTTTGTTCCGTCCATGTAGTTCTTTTTTGTATAAGTACGTTGCCGTTGCCGGGGCCAGTGCGTTGTATAGACAAAACAGAGTCTATTGTGTTACGGGTTTGAAACTGGTTGGTGTTAATATAGGTAGCAAAGAGGCTTATTTTCTGGCCTGGGCTTAATTGATAATCCAGCTTGGTATACAAGCCTAAACGCCTGTCCTCAAATGAATAGTTGCGTAAAAAAATATCAGAAAACGCTGGTACATTTCCAATTGCCGGCTGCGATGTTGGAAAAAAGAAGCTGGAATTGGTACCCCTGTAAATATCCTGGTAACTGCCCGATATAACAGCACCAAACTGCCTGCGCCTGCCAAACCTGTTACCGATTGTTAATCCATATGTTGAGTTAACCGGGTTGGGTTTATTGGTAAGATTCAGGTTGTCTTTAGGAAAATCTTTTGAAGTAGCCACATAACCGGCCACATTATTTTCTGCAGGTGATTTTTTGTTAATGACACTATGGCTAAAACTTTCAAAAGGCTGGCTCCCGAAAATAGTGCTGTAACCAACAGAAACATTGGCCTGGAGAAATAATTTTTCCGGGGCATCTTTCATTACAAGATTAATAGTACCACCTATTGCATCGCCTTCCATTGAAGGGTTCAATGACTTACTTACTTCTAAATTTTGCAACAATTCCGAAGGAAAAAGATCTAAAGGCACATACCTGTTATTATTATCGGGGCTGGGTATTTTAATGCCATTGACCAGTGTGGTATTGTAGCGCTTATCCATACCCCGAATAACGGGGTAGCGTCCTTCGCCGGAGCTGCTTCTGTCAATTACAACGCCCGACACGCGCTGCATTACATTTGCCACAGTTATATCGGGCAAAAGCTGAATGGTTTTCGCCGAAAGCACATTTACAATTTGATTGGCATTTTTTTCATTTACCCTTTCAGAAGAACCGCCGCTGCTTTTTACAACCACACTTTTCATAACAACGGTATGAAGTTCCAATTCGGCATTTACCACTGCAACGTCGGTGCTGAGATTTGCCTCCAGCTCCAGGCTGTTGTACCCAACAATACTAACTACAATGGTGTATTGACCGATTTTCAGGTTTTTAAACGAGTATTTGCCTTCCAGGTTGGTCGATGTAGTAAAGCTTATTCCATTGCCTTTTAATCTTATTGTAGCACCTGGTAATATTTCTTTGGATGCTTTGTCGGTAACAATACCACTAATAGTACCTGCCCGAACAATGGTAGTAATAAATAATAAATGAAAAATCAAAAGAAAATTTGATGCCTTAATGTGAAAATTGAACATGCGAAAGTTTTAATATTTTAGCAGAATAACTGAATTTATTGGCGAATAGAATAAACTCTAATTATTCATCAAATGAATAACTGCTACTCGATTGTGATGTAAAATTGAGTGTTTAATGAGAATAAATGCAGGAATATGGGTTATGTAACTATTATAACATTCTGTACTTTTTGTCAGAATTAACTGTACAAAAGACTATTAATATATTGCTGCCTATGACAGTGCGGGCTTGCTTTCTAAAATTCAATATTAAATTCGTGCTGTTTTGTTTTGTGGGTATAATTATACCTTACCGTCATTCCATAAAGCCCCCCAATTTGCTTTACCAACGCCAGGCCTAGCCCGGCAGAATCTGATCTATTGGTTGTTTTTACAAAGCGGTCAAAAATGAGGCTTTCATCAAAGGACAACGGTTCCCCTTCATTGCTTATTCTAAAATATGCATGGCTAAGTTCTATTTGTACGACTTTGCCTTTGCTACCATGCAGCATGGCATTTTTAATAAGATTGCTAAAGAGTACTTCGTATAAATAAGGGTGACCATATAAATTAATATTCTCTTTAATTTGATGCACGATGGTGATTTGACTGTGCAGTGCAAAATCGTTATAAATATGCAGCAGGTTGTTTATAATCTCACTAACATTTACCATACCGTCCGCTTTAAATTGCTGGTTATCAATTTTGGCCAGCAACAATAGGCCCTGCGTTAAATTGGAAAGCCTGTACAGCGCATCTTTAGTACGCTGTATCGATTTAATAGATTTTACTTCAAGATGTTCTGACTGCATTAGATCGTCCAGGCCGGAAAGTGCTATGGTAAGCGGAGTCTGGATTTCGTGAGAGGCATTTTCCGCAAATTGTTTTTGTTGTATAAACTGCTGACGGCTATAGTTTGTCATTATCGAAATGGCATCGCTCAATACCTGAAATTCGCGGATGGAACTTTTAGGAAAATCATCGTTGATTGGCTGGTCTATCCGAAAGGTTTTCAACCTTCCCACTACTATATAAAACGGCTTCCATAGCGTCTTTGAAATTACCAATGTTAAAATTACCAATGCCACTAAAAGCATTAAGCAGATTAATATAACATTTACCGTAACATCCCATATAATTTTCGTACTCTCATCATTAACCTGCTTCAGCTTTATAATATAATTACTATGCGTAGTTTCCACGCACGCTTCCAGGTACCTTACTTTTACAAATTTTTTACTAATGCCCTCTTTATATACCGTATAATATTGGGGTGAAAATTTTAATTTATTGCCTAATGGTTTTATATCTATATCGCTGTGTACACCTAACCATGGGACATAATTTACAGAGTCCTTTTTTAATTGGAGCGTTACAAATTTTAACCGCCTGGCCAGCTGCTCATCTATATCTTTAAGTATTGCATTACTAATAAATTCATATTGCAATATGCTGCCTATAATGCCAATAGGCACCATTGATAATAACAGGTAAATAAATGTTTTAACTAGTAGTTTCACTCTTTTTTATTGAAAAAAAATATCCAATCCCATAACGTGTTTGTAAATAATCAGGGATACCTGCATCAGTTAATTTTTTACGTAATTTTTTAATGTGCGTATATACGAAATCGTTAGAACCGGCAGCATCCAGATGGTTGCCCCACAAATAGCGGGCAATGGCAGATTTATCAAGAAACCTGTCAGGGTTAGAAATTAAATAGATCAATAATTCATATTCCTTTTGAGTAAGTGTTATAACTTTATTGCCAACAGTTACGGTGCGTGTAATGGTTTGAATAGAGATGAGCCCATAGTTCAAATAAGGGCTTGCATTCTCATTTCTGCGCCTTATAAGAGATTTAATACGGGCATTTAACTCAGGTAAATAAAAGGGTTTGGTGATATAATCGTCTGATCCTAAATCAAACCCCGAAAGCTTGTCTTCCAATGAATTTTTAGCTGATACAATAATAACACTCACTCCAGGTTTTTTTTCTTTTAAAATTTTAAGTGCGTCAAATCCGTCCCCGTCAGGAAGGCCAATGTCTAAAATAACACAGTCATAATTTTTATGAACCGATTCAGTACGGACTTCCTTCAGCGTAGAAGCAGTTGTCACATTGTACTCCTGGCTTTCAAGATAATCGCGCATGGCGTTCAATAAAATTTCCTCGTCTTCAATCAGTAATATATCCATAAATACACACAGTTTTAATAGGTCTGTTATCTGCCGACAGAGGGACTTTTTGTGTTATCAGACGCAAGCTACAAAGACTACATACTACCGTCCATATACAGGATAACGAATATTCTCATGATCGTTTTGGCTAAGAACACCAGCGTAATATATTAAAAAAATAAATACCACCAAACATCAATCCAGACTCAATTAATATCGTTTGTGAAATATCAAAAGATAAGGCGAGAAAAGATTTGCTTAAAATACTTTTTCCTTAGTATTGCAGGTCCATCCAAAATCCTGACTTCTAAACCCGCCAGGGAGCATATAAAGATCGTGTCCCTGGAATGCATAGCGGATGAAGAACTCTCTTGCTATAATCAAATCGCAGATAGCCTTATTTTGGCAAAATTAGGGATATCAGTAAGTACCTTAGCTCATCAACAAGTGCTCGTTAATGTTGTGTAAAGCGTGGCAAATAAAAAGCGGTTTTATAGAAGGAATTCGACTAAACGCTCGACTAAAACAACAAACCCCGCGGCTAGCGCGAGGTTTGAAACTCTCGTGTGATCCCCGTGGGATTATATCAAAGGCTTAATTGGCGCCACTTTTCAAGGATTCATAAATAACTACGGTCAAAATACTATCAAAATTACCCAATCGCAGGTTATATAATACATTTCCCATATACCAACAACTGGATGATCCACAAATCATTGCAGGGCACTTCATGTGGTATCTCTTAGATATCGTTTTATTATCCTTTACCTCTCAATGTGGACAACCTTCTTTTAGCGCCACCACTAAACCAGTATTTTTTTCTCCATTAAAAAATTCTCATTTGCTGCACATTTTTTCTCATTTCGTGCATATTGTTTGACAAAAAGATTTTACAACTTTGAAATTGATAATCGCTGAATGTTTCGGGTGCGTACGGCCTGGCACTGTTCAGTAATCTCTCATTTTTAAATTGTTTTTTATGGCAAAATCAAATGAAAATGTGGTTCTGCATGGAACACATGGTACGCTTGCGAAACAATTGGTGATTCGTCAGCGTTATGGCCAGTCTATTTTGAGTAAACGCCCTAATCATGTAAAAGGCAGGGTAACGCCGGGGCAACAGGCAGTAAGGGATCGTTTCCTGAGTGCTTCCTTATATGCCAAAGCGGTGATGGCTAATCCTGATCAGCTGGCGGTGTACCGCGCTGCTGCAAAGAATGGGCTATCGGCCTATAACCTGGCGATGGCAGATGCGCTGCGGGCTCCGGAAATCAAGGATGTGAATACCGCTACCTATACAGGAAAAACCGGTGAACCTATCCTTATCCGGGCAATAGATGATTTCAAAGTAAAGGAAGTGACGGTAGCTATATACAGCGCGGATAATCAACTGGTGGAAACGGGCAATGCTGTACTGCAAGCCAACGGTCTTGATTGGCTTTATACTGCTACTAAGGATCTGGTTTCACTTACCGGATCTAAGGTGAAAGTACAGGCATCTGATCTGCCGGGTAATGCTACTTCGAAAGAGATAGTGTTATAAGGCGTTTGCTGATCACCCCCGGGAGCATTTTCAAGGATGTTCCCGGGATTTTTATTTATGATAGTGAGCAGGTGTGAAACCGGTGAAATTCCTGAAGGCCCTGATGAACCCTGATACCGTATTATAGCCTACTTCATAAGCAATCTGGCGGATATCCGATTGCTGTTGTAATAGTAGCTTAGCCCGCTCCATCCTGGCCTGCAACAGCCATTCCTGTATACTAACACCGTAGACTAAACGAAAGCCTTCTGCCATTTTCCGTGGATGGAGGTGCACTTGCCTGGCTATCTCCCTAAAAAATATCTGTTCATGCAGAATATTGATCAGCTTAGTACTGACGGTTTGTACCGATTGTATTTCGTCGGGCGTAAAATGATACTTTGTATTGACCTCTTTGGGTATGTCACTAAAGGTATCCAGATACAGGAGTAGCAAGTCGTAGATCCGGGCGCGCAGGAAAATATCACGTTGGGCATCTTCCATATCACAACTAAAAATGCGCTCCAACACCATTTTTACTTTTGGCGTAATAGTGGCTCCTTTTTGTTGCAGCCCACTCCTGCTGTTCTGCAATACATTTTTTAATACCTGCTGGATGGCTTCATTGCTTAGCCCTTCTATGTGTTCGGTATGCAGGTTCACCTGGAAGATGGCTGTTGTTCCTTCCGGGATATCTGCCATATAACTACCGGCAGGGATGTAATACAGGTGATAGATACCGCCTTTTATCTCTGTTTCTCCCAAACCATTTAAACCGAAATTCAGGCCTCCCTGTATGGCGTAACTTAAGGTGATCATGGGTTCGGGGATCACCACCTCCAGGCGTATGGCTTGTTGCATACGGAAGATGTGCTGGTAAATGGTGTACATAGTGGCACTTGTTTGCTGCAGGTGCATTTCTCCGAAAGGGCCGGTTATATTGGTGGTATCCAGAAAAGGTAACAGGTCCGGTGTTTCGGAGGATGGAGAGGATATGGTAATGGATGTTTGCCTTTGCAAGTGTTTCGGTAATATGAATTCCATGACTTTTGGGTTATTAGGGTGAACGGGGGTTACAATTGTTACGGGGCTAATGATGTGCTACGTGTACTAATTTAAGGAATTTTTGGGGAAAAGTGGATTTATTAGGGAAGGTTTCCTAACTATAAGACAAGATTAAAATATTCCAGCCAAAGAAAACGTCTTACAAGTGTAAGCAATCAGGCTGGCGTTAAATCTAATGGCCGTGGTTATCTCCGGCATTCATTTGCTTTAGGAGCACTCGCAATAAATCGGTGCATTTTATTTTTTAGTCCAGGATGGCCGTGCCAGTACAGATTGTAATTTCGATTTGGTCACGAATGCGTCTATGACAGCCAGTACATGTAGTTTATCTTCCGGAGACAATAGGTCAAACTGCTGTAGCTGGCTCTTCTCCTCGTTTGAAATAGCCCCGCCTTCCGGCAATGCGCCAGTAACTAGGTAGTCTATCGATGTTCCCAGTACTTCTGCAATCTTTGCGGCTACCTCGATAGATGGTGTTATGAAATCTCTTTCATATTTACTCACAATGTTTCCGCTGGTGCCTATCTGCGCAGCCAGTTCCGTTTGGGTAAGATTCTTCTGTTTTCTTACAATAGTTACCCTTTGTCCGAATGTCATAGTTTGATTAGTTGATTGGGTTAATTCAATTCAGCCCCCAATCTAAGGAGAAGCAATAATACCACAATCATATTTAAAACATTAGCAATACAATATTTATCCAATAGATATAATTACACACCAAAAAGCACAACTAAACTACATCTTTAAGAATAAAAATTCACTTATATGTACATTTATAATAAATAAGCACAGCTATGAAAAATAGGAAATTGAAAACTAGATTTATTACGGTTAAGCAACTCCATCAGGGACGGACCTATGAGAGTAAATCCGTTTCCTGCATTCAACTTGCAGGTGTATGGCTCCAGGAAGCCGGTTTTATTGTCGGTGACCGGGTTAATGTTCATGTACGACGTAACCGTCTTGTAATTACCAACGAAGAGCGGCAAGTTATACCTCTCCCACCAGAACCAACCCCAGGTAAACGGAAAATGCAACGGATCAGTCGCCTCCTTGCTGCTGTTAACCTTGACATGGAATAGACCAAACTTTTTGTTAACCTAAACAGTCAGCCGGTGAATTTTAAATATACTGTAAACATTGATCGTATCGGACAGTATAATTTTATAAATTCGTATTTAGGGTTGTTTCTTAATAAAGATATGGACCCCGAACGAAATATTAAAACCATAAGACCATGAAAAAACGTAAAGAGTACGACGCGGTCGCCGAAGTAAGAAAAATCAGGGAAGAATTAAGCCTGAAGTACTGGGGCAATCATGATTTATTATTTGAAAGATTTAAAAGAAGCCAGGAAAAAGTTTCACCTGGAACAAGAAGCGCTACAAAAGCGTTAACTCCCTCCCATTCTTCCTTTCCCAAATTCATAAGAGTACTAGTATAGGTTTGCCTACGCAATAGAGAGATAGTCTTTCGTTGTAGTGGTAGGCTTTAATTTCCTTATTACCTGTTCTGGTAATGGGCATGCTGTACCTTTTTGCAGCCTATACCGAGGGGGAATGTTGCACTCCGGAGGTAGCCGGGTAGGAATGGACTATTTGTTCCAATGGAGGACATAAAAAGGCCCGGGGCGCTCCCGTGCCTTTTTACTTAAGGCATAAGCTTAATACAGCTCACAGTTGCAAAGTACAGCATGACTACCTGGCGGCAGGCCAGCTCCGGAAACTCTTGGGCGACTGCCTGTTGCTCGCGTGTGGTGAGAAGACGACTGGCGCCATTGGCGCAGTTGTAGATGGCCCAATAGGTAACAAACTTTTTGATGTAATACATAAAACGTAGGTTTAAAAGGTTGGTTAAACAATGGCTGCCAGAGGGCAGCTTTTAAAAGAAAAAAGAGAAAAAAAGAGAGCCATCTCCCCAGCCGGTACAGGGGAATTTTCCAAAAAAACAACGGATAAATGCGTGGGTTACTACAGCTGATGGCTTGATGCCGCTGGTGCAGGATCAAAAGTTGAGAATATGTTATGTCGCTTTATGCCGTTTTTTTTTGGGGAAAATTCTTCCTGTACTGGCTATCTTTGCGGCTTTTTTTTCTCTTTTTCTTTTAAATGGTGGTCTCCTCTATAACTGAGTTTACAGTTGATAAATTAAAACTGGCATCTACCTATTTAAAAGAAAGCTTTTATATGGAGAGCGAGAATATGCTCAAATTGGCAAGTAAATTTTTCTTAAATAGAATTTCAATAGCAAATTATTTTATTCAAAGTGCAATTGTC
The DNA here is from genome assembly GCF_037893185.1 of Chitinophaga sp. 180180018-3. Taxonomy (NCBI): domain Bacteria; kingdom Pseudomonadati; phylum Bacteroidota; class Chitinophagia; order Chitinophagales; family Chitinophagaceae; genus Chitinophaga; species Chitinophaga sp. 180180018-3. The sequence continues at coordinate 4,986,661 of NZ_CP140772.1, forward strand.
CATCATGCAAAGATGCAACCCGATGGGTAGTGAGGGATTGTAAAGGATAAAAATCGTAGTTGCAAACTATAGAGTACATCAACAATCCATAGTTATCGCTGTCTTAGTTGAAATAGTTTGGATTTAATCCTACAGCCGGCTCAAAGTAGTTAAGGCTTGACCTGACGATCGTTTTGAATCTTTATTCCTTTTGGAATGCCCTTATACAAACCCCAAGGGTATTCCAAAAGAAATAAATGATTTAGAGTTCATCTGACGACCTTACAGTATATGTTAAATAGAAATCGCAAGATCAAATAGTAGCAATTGCATCTTAGTAATTCCAGATATATGGATCATCCCAGAACCTAACATCATCAAGATTATATTTTAGGTTACTGCTGCCTGTTCCTTTGAATTTTTTGAAATAAATCAACCTGATATCTCTGGAAATTTCTTTTAAATTACTGTACAATTCGAGATTATAATAGGGCATCCATCTAATGGATGTAATGATACTATCTTTTGAAAGGTACGCGACAAAACAATTGGCATCATAAGGGCGCTTCCCGTCGCTGCCATCATTTTCCACAATAATAAAAAAACTAACCTTATTTCTGGAAGGACTATATAGAATCGTATCTACGATAACCCTGGTTGTAGCATTAGTCCTTCTGGTATAATAGGGCCCTGCCTTTTGTAGAATAAGACGTTTTACCGAATCTGCAATCTGCGCTCTGTGTAGGGCATAAAGCGCGCCAGGTACGGTGGTATTATTCCGGTATTGTTTCGGCGTATTGCTTGTCCTACAGGCAATTATGAAACAACATAGTATGATTGAAATTATGCTTGTATTTTTCACCATATTCATTTTTTCTGTAGGTCCCATGATCCAGTTTCTGCATTCCATAAATATGTTCCTTCTTGAAGAGACTGTATATTATCAAAAAAGGAAAAGATGGTATGAGCTCCAATAGTAGTTGATTCACGATAGTCAATGTCTCCCTTCTCTCTTTTATTTGCAAGCCATCCAGTAAGACTTCCATGTCCCTTGTGAAGGAATTCTTGTTTTTTAGTCTTACCATCATTCTCAATTTTGTTCCCCTGAAATGGGTCAAAATCCGCAACTAAGGTAATTTTCACTTGCCTCTTTAACTCCGGATGTTCATCCAAATATTTCTTTATACCCGCTATATATCCATCTCCATATACCCCTCCCATGCTATGAGTCATAACCTTTATTGTTTCATCAATTACTCCATCCGTCCTATGTAGACTTTCAATAATATCAGGAGCATCTGTATATCCTTGCTCCTTTCCTGCCATTCGGCGGCTGTTTGGTCCAATCCCATGATGCCCATCTACGTACCTTCGATGATTGTCTCCCAATTTCTCTGAAACTTCTAAATCAAAAGCTTTACCTGTTTGTATTGCCTCATAGTGATAATCCCCTGTATCAAAAGGCCAGTAGGGAGAATTGGATGGCTGACGATCGTAAACTCTTCTCATTTCGTATTCTCTCCAATACCACTGAGAGCCTTTTTCCCTACCTGTGAGGGTAAACCCATTTACAAAAATGATAAGATTCCCATTTGGATCAATTGCGTTAACCGGAGTATTGGCTGCATATGCATATGGTGTCAGATTCTTATATAATTCCGCCTTATTGTCAATCACGTGCCATCTACCTATTTGTGCATCATACATCCTTGCTCCATAGTCATATAGCTCCAATCCTGAACCATCGCCAAACTCCTTATTCTGCAGCTCCTTGCCATTATACTTCAACCTATTCTCTGCATAATTCGCGCCTTTTAAGGCTTTGGAAGAAATCCCCGCCATCGTAAGGCCAAACGGATAATAATGCGTTTCTTCCAGCAATGGTCCTGAATTCACCCCCAATATCACATTATCAAAATACACCACCTGCGGACTCTCATTGCTCGTATAAGCATAGAGGAAACCTGATTTCCTAATCACCATCTTATCCTGACTGAGGGTCTGCAACTGATCCGGCTCGGCTTTAACCTGCTTTACCCCACTATTGGCTTCTACTAATTTAAAATCATCATCGAATAATACAAAATTCAAATATGCTTTAGGTCGATCAGCATTGGGCTGGTTTGGCTCTTTCTCCTTTAGGCGCCGGTAGTCATTGTTATAGAAATTGCTGTTAAAGGGGGTTAGCTGACTAGTTACCGCTTCTCCGTGCGCGCTGCTATTTTGCCTGTTGTTTCCTCCAAAAGCCTGCAAGAGGTCAGCCAGCATATTTTCTGTTGTGGCGGCAGCGGCATTCTTCTCCTTAGCTTCTCCTGATTTATAGAAGGCCTTTGCACTCAGCTGGATCGTATCTCCTGCCATTACCCGCAGTACGATAGAGGGGCCTATCTTCTTTCCTGATCCGGTAGCAGTAAGTTTTGCGACGGAAGCGTTCTTACCAGCACTCTCATCTGCCGGGTAGCCTATGGGCTTATCGGACCGGGTATTGTCTATGTTGCTGAACAACGCTGTTTCTTTAGCTGCAGCAGGTACTTCCATCGTTGCGGCATACATTGAAAAATCTGTCTGTTCCGTTAAGACCATTCGCACACTGCCCAGGTGATCTTTTACAAAATAGTCGTATGCGTATTGCATAGGCTGTCCTGTTTTGAACACGGCACGTATCCTGCCTTCCTCGTGGCTTAAAAACTGCAGCGTATCGTTTTGGTACACAACGCCACCTATATAATCGGTAGTCGTGACCACTGGCACTGATCCGGTTTTATCCGTAACAATCTTCTTTAGCTTTGTACCACTGGCATCATAGAGATACTTTATGGTACCCTTCCCGGTGATTACAATGCTGTCAGGCAGGTTCAGGTGATTGTAGGTAATGGCTGAAATATTTTTATTCAGATCATATTTCAGGTTGCCATTGGCATCATAATCGTAATCATCTCCGCTATTGGTTCCGTTAATAAAATCACCCAGTTTGGCAGTGGCTGTATTAGTAGGATCTGCTACTGCGGCCAATTTGTTACTGGCTGCGCGATAAGTATAGCTAAGCTGATCAATCAGCATTTTTGTAGCACCCGCCATCCCCATCTGGTTCATCGTCTGGATGTTACCATTGGCGTCATAATTCAAATTGCTCACGGAAAAGTCCTTTTGATCAGCCGTCCAGCTGCTGCTGCCGCTGTTTTGTTGTGTAAAGGCCGCCGATACCAGGCGATTCACTTTATCGTAGCTATAGCCATACGCCCGTGCAACACTATCGCTTTTACTCTTCCAGGTAGTTCCCGCAATGTTACCGGTGTATTGCAAAGCCGTGAATCCTGAGTCATAGGCCAGCGTCTGCCCAAACCAATTGGCAGCGCTACCGGCTGTACTTGCGTAAGATTTATTAATCCCTGTAAGCCAACCACGGATGTTATAGTCATAGGTCAGTGTTTCCAATTGCGACGTGCCATTAATGCCCAGGCGCTTCGTTTTCAGTCTCCCCAGCTCATCGTAAGTATTGATTACAATGGTTTTGTCAAGCGAGGAAAGGGTATCATTTAATCGCTTCTTTATACTGGTGAGCCTTCCGCCGGCATCATAGTGCAGCATGGTTAACACCGTAGTTTTGGGAGAAAGCCTGCTGTGAAGATTTTTATGCCACCAATAGGTGCTGAGTACTTTTCCGCTAAAGTCATACAAACTTGTCGTAACATCCAGGCCTCCGTTGACATTGTCTGCCGACACCTGAATCGGCCTGCCTTTATCGTTATAATAATGTGTTGTCGTTAGCCACTGGTTGGTGCCTAAGACCCTCACCTTTGCTCCGGTTACCATCCCCCTCACCATGACACTACCACTGGCCGGTAAAGCTTCCTCATTGGGACTACCATCGGCATATGGTTTTGCAGTATCGCCACGGACATATCTATAAGCACCTGCGAAGGAATAATCATCGTAATAAGTATAGCTAAGGGGAGTCAGGGAATCGGTAGGAATACCAGCTGGAGTATTAGTCGCGGTAATAGTACTACTGCCACTACTGGCCCCCGGAGTGATAACGGCATCCCATTCTGCTCCTCCCTCAAAACCGTCTACAAACTCGATACTATTAGTCGCTTCGTATTTTGCTCTCCCGTCATAATTATCTGCTATAAGATCTGCCGGCGCCGGAAAATTATAACTGATAGTCTGACTGCTGCTACCAGTAGCCCCATTTACAGTAGCCTGTAAAGACTGTCGGGTAGCGGTGGCATTTTTATATAAAGCAGTCATCACCGGCCTGTCCAGCCCATCATAAAAAGTAGCCAGCCAGGTTTTTCCTTTCATGTTTCCATCCCTTGTAAATGCCAACCTGTCCCGGATGTCATAAATCATCTCCGTAGAATCTGCGCCCGGCACCTTTTTTACAATCATCCGCTTGCGGGCATCATACCGGTAGATGAAGCAAAGCTCGCCGGCCACAGCAGTACTGATCACCCAGCCAGCCGAAAGAGCGGCCTCCACTGCCTTGGGAGGAATCACGAAACGAAGATTGCCCAGGTCATCATATACGTAGTAAGTACATAGCCATCCCATATGAGCTGTACCAGGATTATCAGGCATCTGTACCTTTTTTAATAGCACTCGTTCTGCGTTATCTTTGTATTCCACCACCTGAAACCCGGCTTCATTAATCGTCACATTTTTATAGAGCTGACCGGCAGCATACATTTGGCCCGAATTGCTGACAGGCACTGCTGCTCCAGCTGCAAAACTCCAGATCCGTACAGAATCAGCCAGGGTATTGACAAGATACTGTGCCTGTGTGGGGCGGTTTCCTCCACGCTCCATCCCAGCAGGATCATTTTTTGCCCAGCTGTTTCCAGGAGCGTACGTTTTTAACACCCTGTTCAGTGGAGAAGCTTCATAGGCTATCTGGCTATAGAATATACTTTCTGAGCCCAGATAAGACATGTAAAAAGCTTTCTGCGCATTAAAAGGATCCTGTTTAAATGTCCCATCACTTGTACCGGAGGCGGCATAAGGCAGATACTGGGCCTGCTGCCTGCCAAAAGGATCATAAATAACCGGGGTTACCAGGTCTTTACCTCCATAGGTCATTGCCTTAGCAACTGTCTGCAAGGGTTTGCCCAAACCATCAAAATATTGTGTAATCTGTCTTACCTGATCTATAGTACGCGCGGAGGCGGCTACATAGGCAGTATCGGTAGTAGCTAACGCCGGCTCCCAGGTACGCACATAGTTATCAGATACGCGCTGATAGGCAGCAGGTACCTGTAATGGGGTTGCCGGCGTCTTGGGCGAGCTGGCAGGCACCTGCGCGATACCGGGCATAGCTACCAGTAACATAGCTACAGCTGCTAACCACCATATTATTCCTCCCAAAATCTTATACATAAAAGCGATTATTTACATGATCACTATAGTTTATTACAGCGTGGTATTATACCGGTAGTCATATTGCTGCAGGATTTTACCGTTCTGATCTTTTACCAGTTTTAACCTACCCAGACCATCGTATTCATAGTAGGATACGCCGCCCTTCTCATCAAACTTTCCGGTGATGCCTACCCCTGGCTCGTAGGCGGTGGTTGTCATCTGAGCCTGTAAAGGATATAAACGCAGTTCGTCAATATTTCCGGTACCGCTAATGGTAACAGCAGACACGTTAGCAACAATCTTCTCAACGTAAGTCCAGTTATTGTAGGTTATCCCTGTAGCTGCGCTCACGGTTCCAGTCACACTCACCGCCGCACCGGACTTTGCCCAATAGGAAACCACATACTTTTTGGCAGTGTTAAGTCCCGACTTGCTAATAGCCCCATTAGTTAGCGCATAGCTCTGGTTACCGGATAGCCCGTCACCGGTAATAAACGTATTGCTGACCGAAGACCAGTTGCCCCATTCTGAAGACTCAAAGCTGGTATAGGCGACCTCCGACAGGTCTGCATTCTTTACTTCAGCTATAGGATATTTGGCGTCATATCCCCATAAATAACACATTCCTTTCTGTTGATTGAGAGTATAGTGACTAAGGTTGCCTGCCCCATCATATGTATCATAGGTAACCCGCTCTTCATACCGGGGATCTGCTGTAAACACAGTGGCTGTACCCGTTGACGGCAATATCCCTTTAGTTCGATTAGAAAATTTAAACTCTGACAAGGCAACCGGATCAGCCGATGAAAACAGGAGTTCGGATTTTTTCGCGCCCTTTCTGTCTGCATTATACATGGTAACAGAACCGGCCAGTATTTTTATGTCCGTTCCCTGCTTTAGGTACTTTACCTTTTCAATAGGTATGTTAACGATATTGGCGATTCTAAGGCTATCTAAAAAAGGAGTTCCGGAAGCATAGTCCAATGGATAAGACATGCTGGTAAATTCCTCCTGGCCATCACTTCTGGTATTCCAGACCCTAGTGGGATTGGTATGAAGTGCATTATCGTAGGTATAGGCACTCTTAGTGGTTAGCGTAGGGCCATTATCATCATAAATCGTAGTGACTGTAGTGTCCAGGTAAGTCCAGTTACCAGTAACCGGATATCTCAAAACATCGTATACGGCATATTCTTCAGGATTGATTGGGTTAGAGTTTAGAATAATTTCCTGATATCGTCTTCTCACCAGATAACCAAACAAATCTTTTTGATAACGTGGATCAATCTTATAATTATAGGTCGTCAGTTTCTTATCGACAATGTTATTATTCACCTTTGAAAAGTAAAGCTCCGAGGTCTTTAGCCCATTTTCCCAGGCAACGTTGGAACATGTCATGCCTTGTGGTCGGTAGCCCCACATTAAGTCTGCGTAGTCATTACTCCGGCATTTGAAAATACTCCATATACCGCCATTTTCAAAGTTATCTCCCTGACTTTCCACCACTGACGAATAGTAAATATGACTAGCAGCATTGCCAAATGAATGATGAAGTGTACTTGAATAAGCTGCTTTTCTGTAACACCTCGCGATTTTCCATCCGTTCTGTGGCTTATTAGTTGAGCTACAGAAAAAACGAACATCCAGCTCTGCAAAATATCCCCATGCTTCCTCAACAATACTGCCGGAAGACTTTTGCAGGTTTGTAGGAGTACCGTAGTAGAATTTCCTGATATCATGAAACCCTCTCTCACTCGAAAAAGACTTTATCTGAGCAATACGCATTCCCCCAACAAATTTATTTCGCTCCTCATTGGTCGCCGGATCAGCATAATAGTTAAAATCAGCTGTTCCCCTTACTACATTGCCATATACATTCACCTCGATCTTATAAGATTCTCCACGTACAAGCGAATGAGTGTAAGTAACCGGGCTTCCGACATTAACGGTCGCAGTATATACTATAGTGGGTCCACTATAGATACGGACAAATGTATAATTATCAAGAGGCTCATAACTTTGGCCTGGTACTACATCGCAGGTAAAATTGAAAGTTACATTCTGCCCAAACAGAACTGTAATTGTTGTATCTATCTTCTTTAAATTTTTCACGCCCTGTCCTACTGTTGTTATGGTTACATTCCTGGCCGGTGGAGGAACAAGTACAGAGCTATTAATAGAATGACCTTCATAGATGAGCGTGTCATACCCTCCGGTGGGAAAGACAATTTTAGACAAAAGTCCCTTTCCGGCATAATAGGGCTCCGGACTACGATCACCATGAATATAGGGAAACTCGGCCTGGTAGTCAGGCGGAGGAGTTGGGATCAGATAGCTATTGGTCTTCCCATTAAAATAGCCATATTCATCCTGCGAAAAGGACAATCTGGCCGGCAGTCCATCATAGTCATTGTAAAAAAAACTATGCTTTTTATAGGTACTTCCCTTGGCCTTTTCAATAACGTCTGTTAGAAAAAGTCGCTTACTGTATTGGGGGTTAGTGAAATAGTCATTAGCATAACTGGTCCTGCTGTTAGAATATGTATATTGAAAATCAATAACTTTATAAGGATTTACAAGATCCTGTTTATAATATACTTCGACACTATCTAGTAATAGCTCATTGTCAACATCTAATCTGGCCGAATTTATCATTTTTACTTTATCTCCCAAAGAGGTGCTGATTTCGGATAAGGCAAACCCATCAACCCTAAGCCGGGATAAACACGTAGAATTTCCGTAAGCATCACACACCCTACCTTCAGCACAAATTTCAGTAGGGCTACCGTAAGTTTTAGCAAAATACATTTGGTTGATGCCTAGTTCATAGGTACTGCGAAAGCCCTGATAGCGAAACATGATCGAATCTCCCATCGGGTGTACAATTTTTGTCAGATACCAAGCCGTTGCTGAAGCTCGTACATAGTTGACTTCACATGGCCCTGCAGTAGGTGGGGGCTTAGTATGCTCCGTGGCTCCGAAGCCACCAAAAAAGTAAACGACACCGTCAGGAGCTGTGACTTTGAAATTGAGTGAGCCCTGTAGGAAATAATACTCAATTTTTAAGTTCTCATATTTCATCAACACAACATTCCTCGCCGAATCGAGCGTAAATTTACCCGTATACCCTCCGAAATTAAAAGTAAACAAATCTGGTTGGGTATCTAAAGTCAACTGATTTCCCTCTGCCACATCAGCGGCTTTCCGCATATATGTAATACCATCCCTGGTCGTTAAATCATTAACATAGGGTAACCAGGTACTTGTTTCGTCAGGACTCCCATTTACATTTCTGGTAATTACACCACCAGCCTCCAGTACCCAACCCATTCCGGTTCTAGATGCAATGGCGTCTACCTTAACACCATTGGAATTATACCGCAGTCGCAACGGCACTTTCAGGTGCTGGGTTTCCACCGTATATAATGGTATGCTTACCTCAGGGGATCCTGTAGCCAAACCAACCGGGCTTTTCCCATATTCGCCCAACGCCGACGCTGTCGGAGAAGGCGCGGTGATACTGACCGATTTTACTAACGCCGCAAAATCATCTTGAGCCTGGCAACTAAAGGATAAGATTATCAATACACTGATAGCTACACTTCTCCTTACAAGGGGACGAATAGTTAGGGAGATCAATTCCATAGTTAATGCTATTATTTATAGGGCGCTACAATAACTTTACTTATATGCACAAACAATTCCTTTTATCCGCCATCTTTTCTTGTGAAAGCTACTGAAACAATAAATTAAAAATTGGGAAAATAGCTAGCTTACAGTACGAACACACAAGTATAGAGGTTTGAAAGGGTTACTTATTAATTTATTTTTTCGAATTTACGGTTTCTGATATACATTTTCAATAGCTGGTAAAATATTTTACGGAAGATTAATCTTACAAGTAGATAACCCTGATTGATGAATACCCCGAAATTTCTAATTTACGACACTACAGTTTTGCAGAGGAAAGTCAAGCAATGATTCCGCAGCTTTACCGCTAAAAACAAAAAAACATCTCTACTGGGTAAAGACTTTTCTTTTGAAAATCCCCTGAGCCTTATGGCACAAAACCAGAGTCATTTTTTGGTAGATCTAAAGTTGTTGGCTAACTTTTAGTAGAAAAAATTGATTTTCAATTTTCTAACTAGATAACGGGAGAACGAGGAAACTTATAACCAAATGGAAATCATAGATCAAAACTTTAGAAAAATCAGAGTAAATCTCAGAAAACAAGGAATCGACATAAGCGACAATGTTTTTAGACGCTTTCATCCAACTACCGCAGATGATGTTGAGGAAATTTGTGTGTTTTGTAAATCAACAAAAAATCTCACCAAAGAGCATGTGCTTCCTAAATGGCTTTTCGAAAAGGATGTTGAGAGTAGATTTATTTCAAGTGTAAATAGACAAACTCAATCCTATAACAAAGCAGCAATACCCGCATGTCCAGACTGTAATAATACAATTCTGGCGGAAATAGAAAAAAAAGTAATCTTTATTCTTCAAAAATTAGAAAATGAAAAGCAGTTGGATGATAAAGAATTGAGTAACCTAATTCGGTGGCTGGAAATCTTAGATTACAAGTTACAAGTTTATGATTGTCGCAGAAAATATCTCAAGCATCCGAATTCAGAATATAACCCGTTCTGGGCTCCTTTGCCAGTATCATGGATGAGTCACTATATTGATATGAATCCATTCAAAGCACTTGATTATCTACGAAGATCCCAACGGCGAATAACAGTAAAATCTAAAACCGACAGATTTTTCTCTATTGTTTTTTTTGAAACTTCCAGACCTCACTTTAATTTTTTCACTCAACATGACGAATATATATTTGTAAGCTTTCCAATGTATAAGCTGGCAGTATTTTACTTTTTGAGAAAAAAATTTAAAAAAAGAGAACTAGCTTATGAAGAAGCATTATACTATATAGATGGGGTATCCAAATCTTGAAAGGCTTTGCATAACCTTGCTTAACACCCAAAAGGGCATTCAATAGAATACCTCTGTGAACCTGGCAGTACAAAATTTGAACCTTATTTATATGCGGTTTGAGAAAATTAGTTGAAATAACGTAATTTATTATTGAAAAAAACCTAGCACATTGAAAGCACCAATGTACATATTTATATTTTTTCAATGTACAAAACTGATGTGTCATCACATTTATCCAGCAAAATGAACAGAATTGCTATATTTGATTGTTTTTCTGAGAAAGGAGAAACAGTACTACCAAACCAAAATTCTATCAACGAATATCGGCAGCATGGTATACAACCGATTGTTTTTTTGGATAGTTGTATCTGCCTTTATATAATTAAAATTGTTGATTATGGGCGTTCAGCTAAAAATGTCGATTTCGCAAAGATTATTGCTTTAAAAGAATATGTGGAAAACCATCCGGATGTTAGCATTAGTCCTCTTTTTGGTTTTATTGAATTATGTAGTAGAGAGAGTTCCTTTGACCAAGACAAGTTTCAAGACTTTAAATATAGAATGGACTTTTTTCTTAAAATTCCGCTAAAAGAATTTAAAAGATTTAAATACGATTTCCATAGGGATTGCTTAATTCTTACAAAGGTACCTCATGTCTCCAAAAGTCAGTTAAATGCTTTTCAATCAATCTTAAAAACCACCTACTGCGCGCTGTTAAAAATCAGGAGCCTGGCATCAAAGGGGGTATCAAAAAATAATGCCGAAAATAATATTATCCAATTTTGTGATTGGATGATTTATGATCTCGATGTGGCCAGGGCTTTAGAATATAAATTAGCATTAAATATCTTTGGTGGTAATACCATCTTTTGGAAAATGATAGGCCTTGACAGTAATCAATCGGATGCAAGGAAAAAAATATTAAGTACTTGCTGGGACTTTTTTCATTCAAGATATACAACCAGGTGTTTTGAAATATCAAGAATTCTACAGGACAATATTCATCCTTATTTCTTAACCAGCGATACAAATTTATCGAACATACTCAAAAATTTTAGTCTCACTATACAAAAGGATGGTGGTGAAGACTTTAGATCCTCATCTATTTTAAACTCCGATTCCGAATTTCCTCACTTTGAAGAATCCTTTTTAGATAAACAAAGTAAAAAAATATTTGACCATTTTGTCAACAGGTATAATAAAGAACGTTTTTTTGATGAAATAAAAGTTGACCTCTTGATAAAAGAACTTGAACTGGAAAATGGAATTTTATAATATAGTAAATAAGAAATAACGTCTACATATTAATAGAAAAACAAATAGGCCCGAAAGAATGTATTAAAATGATGGGACCAAAATACAAATAAAAAATCAAGTCATGTTTTATAGAAATTATATTGACCTCAGTTTCTCAGATTATTTGAACCGGCATATCAAAGGTATCATTCTATTGAAAGATACTCTTAAAAAAATCCACGTTAACTACGAACTTTCAGAGGCATTTTCTAATTATGCTTGCCGTTTTTTGATCGACGTCGATTTTCATGATATTAATTCCCTTAGTGAGGCTGATAGACAAGTGGCCAACGAGTGTTTTCACAATATGTGGAATAGCACAGGGAGTAAATTTGTATCCTTCAGCTACAAACCACAACGAATGGACTGGGTTGATTTTGACGAAATTAATTCTTTTATCACACATTATACCTTCGCTAAAGAGTTAATTGGAGGAGCTATCAGCGGCATATTGCCGCCAACCTGTAGCATAGAGATCACATCATTGGAAGGTGATGCACTTTTCTTATATACAGATCGCTTTTTAAAGTCACTTAGGTCCTCTAGGAAAGAAAAGGATATGGAAACTAAGTATCTAGAGTTGAATGATAGAAGTTTTGATTTTGATTGCATATACCATAACATTCTAAAAGAAACTGCGGATAAATATTCAGAACTTGCATTGGAAGAAACTGTAACTGATAAAGAATTAAAGAAAATAAATGGCTGCCATATCGAAGACCTAAGACGGTTTGTTTTGCAGGCAAACATTCCATTTAACATAGAGAAATATTCCGATATAATTGATCTTATAAAAATTGACATGACCGAGTTGAAGAAAGTATTACAATCTTCAGGTGTTACAAATTCCCATCTCCAAGTCAATCCATCCACCATTATAAAGTACATAAATCAAAAAGAAAAACAAAACCAAGACAAACTGTCGCTCGTTGAAAGCATAAGCAATGAATCCAATGTTAGAATTGGCAATTACATTTTAGTTCAACGAGACAGATGGGGAAAGGAGTGTAATGATCTGGGTATAGTTAAAAGAATAGGACTTCATTATAACAACCAACTTGAAGTACATTATGTAATTTTAAAAAATGATCTTGGCGAAAGTAAGCTTCCTTTAAAAGAAACTCTAGTTGAGAATATATCATACTCAATTGATCCATCAAAAGTTGAAGATGAGAAGGAAAACCTGAAAAAGAAACATCATTTGATTGACTTACTAAAACATGAGGGTAAGCAAAATGTATTTTTCAAAGTAATAAAAGCGAAAAGAGAATAATATGATAACGATTAATCTATTGTCTTGTCCTAAAATAGGTTTACACAAAAGGTGTAAACCTATTTTAGGACAAGACACAGACATTTGATACATCTTCTGCTTATAATGCCTGCTTATACTTCGGATCTTTTAATTTAAACGATGGAAAAAACGAAAAAGTCATATACAAGTCCATGAGTGTTTGCTGATCAATGGCCTGAAGATCTGCCGCCTTTAATTTATCGCCTTCTCCAGCCTCCCAGGCACTTTCCCAGAAAAGCGCCAGATTCAGGCAACCTGCGGCCACACAATCAATAGTCTTTTTACCTAACTCGTTCCACATATTGTCTATCCGGCCACGGCCATCCGTCTGGTTGTATACATCTATAATGTCTTCCGGTGGCAGAATGTTTGTCACCACTTTTCGCATGAGCTTAACAACAGCAACTGCGGCTTCTTTTCCAGTGCCATACGTAGTATAAATTTGGGGGGTGCTAAATTTTTGGTTTACGCCATCCAACAACTCCTGCATATAACGATCCATCATATTGGTTTCATAAACGGAATGCACTTTCTTCTCATCTTCATTACCAGGGTGACCATGATGTAAATAGGATACATGCAGGGGCTGACAGGCATCTCCCAGGTAGTGAGAAACAGTTCCGCCTACACAGATAAACTCGGCTACCTTACCTGCTTTAAGGTACTCCACCATCAGGTTAAAGGCCTGCCACACCCGGAAAGGAAGTGCCCCCCGCTTATCCGGACTCTGATCACTGTCTACCGCTTCCAATGCCTGATAATACTCATTCCATACATCGATATCAATACCATCCGTTTTTTTACAGATATCCAGCAACGTCTTTCCATCCATTACCTCCGGATTGCTTTGGTCCATGTCTGCAAAGTGATTGGCCTCATCTGCCTTGCGGGTCATTCTCCAGATAATATCCGGTACATCGGCCAACGCGCAGAACTGGCCCCATTTGGCCTCTTTCATCTCCCCGGCTAACATACCGTCGTCAGTAAAGGAAATATTCTGCTGGTTAGCCATCAGTAGCTTACTTAGCTTGCGATTAGACACAATTTCACACGCCCTTGCCGCAATTTTATAATGCCCGGTTTTCCCCCAACTATAATCATTATCCAGATTCCATCCCCTGACCAACTCGATATCCAGCTCCCGACAAATGTTACTCAGGCAGGTGGAGAGCGAAAAGGTATAACCTTCGTTTTGCTGCTTCTGGATAAATTCATGCTGTCCCCAATGAAGAGCGATGGGTTGATAATCTGTAGTATTGCCTTCTGCTGATACCTCCAAATGCCAAAGGGCGCCACTATCTCCATGGTGCATTTTAAGACTGCTTCCATCTCGCCCAGAGATGAGAAAATCACTTACATATTCAACTCCTCCAACAGACCGATAGCGATAAAAAAGTGCCGCAATCTCTCCCTTTACCAGGCTACTATAAGCGCCATAAGCCACCACATTACCGGTTAAAGAGGGTTGCCTTTTGCCTCCCTTTACCGGATGTTCTGCAATAAGAGAAAGGGCAATATTGAGCGTATTGAGATCATAGAGCTCTCCCATCGTACCAATATCAATGACATCCGTCTTCCATTGGGTAATGTCTTCTATCTCTATTAACCCTGCGTCACATCCCACAAAAATGTTATCACTCCTCCACCCATCATATAGGTCTGAAAACCGAATTTTACCAATCGACCTACCACTGGTCTGACCAATAAGGGTTTCCTTACCTCCCATAACAGCATAAACAGGCTCCACACCCTGTCCTGTCACATGTCGGTTAGTTAAAGCATAGTACTTATGGCCATCGGTCACCACACAGCCAAGGGTTGCTACCCGGTTTACTCCCTGCGATCTTATGTAAAGCGGAAATCCCCCTCCGATCAGGTTAACCGGAAAATGTAGTTTGCTTACATTAACTGCATCATCGGTTACCTCTGATTTAGGCGCCTCCACCACGCAAACCGGTACAATTCTACCATCGGGCATGTAAATAGTCTTGGGAACTACATCCTGCGCATTGACATCAGAAAGACTTTTCTCCGTTTCCCATTGTTTAACAAATACAAGAATACAGGGCCAGGATATGTCCATTACTACGCTGTTTTCCAGCGTCCTGGGAGGCCGGGCTGACTGTTTGCCACCTTCTTTGGGAGCCTTGTGTACACCGCTGGCGTCTATTTCACTCATACGGATCAAATAGCGGCCAATGGCGGTGGCCACCACATTTTTCTTATTCATTAAATGTACATGGAACATGTCTCTGGCTTCAACCAGATCTTTTACAGAAAGGTGATTGAAATTGAAAGATTGCATGGGGATACTCATATGTATAGTTTTACTTTGAGGTGAAATTACAGCCAGTGCTCAGGTACAGCGCGTCGGTTCGGGGTACACTGAAATAAATATAGGTATAATTTAGATGGCAGCAAATTTTGTCTGTATATATGCCCCTATTGCAGTAATATAGCAAGGATTTCTTGGGAAAAAGTGAGGATTTTAAGATGGACGTAATGGCGCCAAAGGCACTTGGGGTAAACCCTGGGGGTGTATCTACCTGGTGTAGGAATTTTAAGCAGCCGTCTATTGAGACATTGTATGCGATTGCGAGGTTTTTGAATGTTGAGGCTACGGCATTATTGAGTCCGATGAGTGAGGTGGATGAGTAGAGAGGGCTACAAGTTGGCTTTTCTATTTTATTCAAAAATATCTCCTTTTTCATTTATCTTTATAACCATCGATTCTTATAATCGATAATTCTGATCATAGCTAACTTAGCAAATAAACCCGAATAAGTCTGGCAATAATAATCCCTATTTAGTATGAATATTAATCACAGATTTGAAGACATCCCTGAAGACGACCCATTTGCGAATGACAAATTAGATAGGGAAAAGATTGCTAAAATTCTAACAAGCCTCATAAAATCCTATTCAAACGGATTTGTACTTTCTATAAATGGACAATGGGGCACGGGCAAAACTACTTTTATAAAAATGTGGCAACTTTACCTAGTCAAAGATAAATTTACTACAATTTATTTTAACGCTTGGGAGAATGACTTTGAGTCCAACCCACTTGTTGCACTACTCGCAGAATTGGGCGCGATAACTCGCAAAGAAGGCAATACATTTAACTCTCTTCTCAAAAAGGCCTCCATACTCAGCAAAAGCGTTGTTCCTGCTTTAATTAAGGGCGTTGCGTCAAAATATATAGATAAAGAAATATTTACAGAAGCTCTAGGAAAAATAGCAGAAGGGGCAATGGATATTTTTAAGGAAGAGGTAGATGAATACGTAAAGAAAAAGGAAAGTTTGAATGAATTCAGAAAAGAGCTTGAGAAGTATGTATCTAATAATATTGACCAAAAGCCACTGGTCTTGTTTATAGACGAACTTGATCGCTGTCGGCCCAATTATGCTGTCGAACTATTGGAAAAAGTAAAACATCTATTTAATGTTCCTGGAATCGTTTTCGTCTTGTCTATAGATAAAATACAGCTTGGCAACGCCATTAAGGGATTCTATGGCAGCGAAAACATTGACAGTTCAGAGTATCTCAGAAGATTTATCGACTTGGAATTTAGTTTACCTGCACCTAATACAGAGATCTTTTGCTCTCATCTCTATAGACATTTCGATTTTGATGGATTCTTCAAAAATCCACAACGCCCACGTAGTTTGGAAATTGCACACGATGGACGTTATTTTCTAGAGTTTGCAATTCTACTTTTTTCGCGCGCACAGACAACGCTCAGGCAACAGGAAAAAATTATGGCGCGTGCACGAGTGGCCCTCAATTCTTTTGCCATTAATTATTATGTACTTCCAGTGTTATTCCTCTATCTCCTTTATGCGAGAGAGTTTTATCCTAGTTTCTATAAAAAACTTACCCTCAGGCAAGAGAAGCCTGAACAAATCCTAATCGGATTCAAAGAAACATTACCGCATCAAATAGGTCCCTCAGATGAGAGCTATGATAGATTTATGGAGCTTGAAGTTCTACTTGCTGCGACATACGATAAATTCTTCAGGGAATTGCATCATAGTAGTGAGCCTATAGTAACAGAGAGAGACAGACTAATTCTTAATATTAAACCTGCTTTAGACAGCACTACAGATGGATCTAAATTCCTTAGCTTTTATAGCACCTTAATTCGCACCAGTATTCAACAGCTGCGAATCAGCCACCTGTTCGAAAAAATTGATCTTTTGGAATCATTTGTAACATCGCCGTAAAGAGCCCTTATTCGCATATTTATATTACAAGTAATAATATATTTAAGTACCTTAATAACCTAACTTTTTTTCCCTTAAATTAGAAAAAGATCCCCCAAACCTAATTTATTTATTGGTTTTGTTTATGAATAGATAACGGCCGCCAGTGAATC
The DNA here is from genome assembly GCF_037893185.1 of Chitinophaga sp. 180180018-3. Lineage (NCBI taxonomy): Bacteria > Pseudomonadati > Bacteroidota > Chitinophagia > Chitinophagales > Chitinophagaceae > Chitinophaga > Chitinophaga sp. 180180018-3. The sequence continues at coordinate 5,003,905 of NZ_CP140772.1, forward strand.
AAATTAAACCTCAAATCCGCTATGAAAAGATCATTAGTTTCAATCCTTAGGGCTATTTTCTCTGTCTTTATCCTTGTATTTACCCCGATATTTACAATGGCGCAAAATTCAAATCCAGACTCGACGTTGCCAAGAATAGTAGAAGACACCCTCTTTACCACGTATGGATATAAGATATTGAGAGGCAAAGAAATTAAAATCGGAGTAGGATCAATGCCTGATGGAGATTTCAAATTTATTCGCGTTAATGCTGGATCTCTATTTGCATATCATTCGACTACGGGATATCAGGGATTAGCCAATCAGGCAAATTCGTTTCCTCGAAGCCAATCTGGATTGTTATTTAAGATAAAGGCCATTGAAGCGCGGGGCAGTAAAAAACATGGATATAATTACTATGCAAAAATTGGTTTTGGAATGAAAAATTATGAAATAGATGTAGAAAATGCAATTGCCTCTGGAGAGCTCTCAGTGCCAGATGAGTTCAAGCCAAAACCTAAGAATTTATCCGTTGTTATAGAAGACAAAAAAGGGAGTAGCGTTGCTGATGAATTGAAAAAATTAAAAGAACTACTGGACTCCGGGGTTTTAACGAAGGAAGAGTTTGACACGGCGAAGAAAAAGATCTTAAATAATTAGTGTCAAATTTCCATAAACGCAATTGTAGTTTATCATATACAGACTGATGTTATTTCATTATCACTACTACAATCTCCCATTTTAAACCAACACAATGGATCTTAAAGAAATCAAAAATATTATTCCTACCGATAAAATATATGAGGATGCTTTAAGCCCAGCTATGAAGCAAATAGGCAAATCACTCGAATCAGTTGCGAAAACATCACGATTCTTACTCGCACCGTTTACTTATTTAGCAACACAACATGATAGATGGGAGAAGCGATTAGAAAAAGTTGCAGAAAAAGTTAAAACCGAAAATTTAATAGAAGGCCATCCTCAGATTATTATACCAACTATTGAAGGGCTCAGCCTTACATATGAAACTCTATCATAAGTGAGCTATTTATTAATCTACTTGCCAACTCAATTGATAACTCAAAGCAAGACCTGGCACACCCAGCATTTCCGAATATTATTAAACAATTGAGCCATGATGAAGCGGTGATATTATTTCTGTTAAAAAGGAAAAACTACCACATAAAACAACAATCAGACTGGGACTGTACTGAAAAAGGGTTCTTTAATCAACACAGTATTGAAGATGATTTTCCATATGACAAGCTAAATTCCCAGAGCATTTTTCTTTATACATGAACCATTTATTTAGCGTGAATTTAGCAGCTTTTTTCGAGGAAAGACAACAAGAAGTTATACGCGATCCCACTACAGGCCAACAAACAGGTGTATATATATACCAGACGATAAAGCTAGATCAATTTGGATATTTTTCTACTAAGGCATGTGTCCCCGATGAGTTTGACGGCCTGTAAAATCTCATTCCATTTATATTTCCTTTGCATTTGAATGGGATACTCTAGTTGAAACTATTATGAGTTAAGGGAAGCTTTCAGAGCTACCTATGGGACTAACATACTTGATAATTTTTAAATATAACTTTTTGAGTTTTAGTTTATTAAAAATCCGCATATTAACTGTATATTCGCAATGCTTCTGTACGTTTCATTACAGACGATAACTATATTAAACTCAATATATTAAGACGATATGATTTCTTACGCTTTTTGGAATAACAAAGGTGGAATTGGAAAAAGTTTCTTGTGCTTTGTTACATCTTGTGAATATGCTCATCAGCATCCTGATACTGATGTATATGTTATTGATTTATGTCCGCAGGCGAACGTCTCGGAAACTTTATTGTCAACCTCCGATATTGAAAGTGCATTAGGAAAAGTTCTTAAAGAACCCATAAGAAGATCTATAGGAGGTTATCTTGAAGCTAGACTAAATAATCCGTTTAAAGCATTAGACGATATAGAAGATTTCATCTGTTATCCTAGAGACTATAACTCAAATATCCCTGAAAATCTTTATCTAGTTTGTGGAGATAACTTACTTGAAATTATCAGTGAGGCAATTCGTCAAACATCGCAATTAGCGATACCTGTAAAGGCTTGGTCAATGGTTTTAAACTGGGTAACAGATTTGACAAATTCCCTCCAAAAGAGAAGTGGTGATAGAGAAGCTGTTATAATGATAGATTGTAATCCCAGCTTCGCTATCTATACACAACTCGCCATAACAGCTGCCCATGCTATGATTATTCCATTTACTCCAGATGAAAGCTCTCACAGAGCTATAAAAAACGTTATGGCTTTATTGTATGGAGTTGATTTGGAAGACCCTAAATTGAATTCCTACGCTAGGATCAATTACCATAGCCGCGCTATGGAGGAAGGTATTCGTCTACCTAAGTTACACTCTTTTGTTTCTAATCGCGTAACTATGTATGAGGGCAAGGAGAGTAAAGCGTTCAAAGCAATAAGTAAAGTAATTAAAAATACTGTTGATACATTTTATGCGCATTACAGAAACAACTTTTCTACGCGGACAGTTCCTCCAAGTAAAGAATTTCTTTTTATTCCAGATTATCACAGCGCATGTGTATACTCAGCTACCGTAGGAATTCCCCTTCACGTCATTAAACCGGGCCCAAAAGATTTTAGGGGAGAAAGAATACAAATCAACAAGGCTCCCCTAGATAAATACAAGTACTCATTACAGAAATTTGTAGCCAGACTGTAGTTGTATGCCGTCAAATTCTGCGATTAAATTCCATGATAGGATAGGAGACTTAAGGCATCTACGGTCGTTGGCTATAGATAGTCGAATTCAACCTATACAAGAAAAACAAAAGCAGGTTTATTTACATTCTTATTTAACTGGTATAGTGGCCGCATGGGATACCTATGTCAAAGCCATTACCAAAGAGTATTTAGCACTAATATCGCTGCCAACAGATGTCAGATACATGGCTGTTTACAACTTATTAGTCGGATATACATCAACAAGCATTGAAAAGCTTAATACACCTAACGCAGACAATGTAAGAAACTTCTTAATTTCGACAACTGGGTATGACCCAATTAGTGATTGGATCTGGAAAGCAAGAAGCCTTAATGGGCATCAGACTCGGGAACGTTTAAATGAAATTTTAAAAGTACGTCATAGCTTTGCTCATGGATTTTCGATGCCGTCCTACACCTGGAATCAGTCAAAAGCAGGAAAAACTAGACTTACTACTAAAGCTGTTGATGACGCAACTACTCTTCTATCATTTCTTGTCCAAGCCTGTGACAAGGGTCTAAAAATCACACTTTCAACTACTCATGGGATACGAGTTACATGGTGAGAAAAAATGCCCCATTGCTGTAATTACAATATCGTTATTTCATATCTTAGTAGAAGCTGACGTCTTCAGGCAATTAGGTAATTTCTCAGCCCATAAAATCCAATATAATGCTAACCGCAAAGACATTGATAATGTTCAACTTAGGTATAGGGTAACTATTGAAGACCTTCTTTACGCAGCAGGCATAAAGAAATAATGCCACTGCCCTAGTAATCAGATTAAAAAACGTAACAATTAATCTTAGGTAAGATTCTGGCTTCTCTACTCAGTATCAGCATCTGCGGCTGCTTTATTTTCGTAAGGATAAAAAGTAAGTAGGCGACCAGTTGGTTCAATTTCTATATGATAATAATTGCCATATAGATAGACAGCTCTTTTCCCTGAGCGTCTAAAATTTTTTTCTGGATTATTTCTAAACTGTTCATCAATCTCAGATGCTTGCGATTTGACAACTAGTTTTATTACTTCAATGACGTCGTCGTATCTATACTGAAAGACGCTTTTACCTGCGAAGGCCCCTCCCACTTTCATTTCAATTACATGCCTACAATAAATGTGTAGAAATCGCTCTAAATCGAGATAAATCAACTTACCACCAAACAATAAAATTTCTTCATCGAACTTATGACACGCCTTTTTTGCATTTTTAACTTCATCGCCAAAATCACTCGCAATTTTCGCAATTTTCTCTCCCGACCGTTCAAATTCAGAAGTTATCATTTGTTCCTTTAGTAAATATCTTTCAGCAATAGCGGCACCAAACTCTTCTATTTCACCTCCGCTAATAATAAGATCATCAAATTTCGCCTTTAGCTCAAAATATCTGGATTCCTTTTGATCATAATTTAAATCGGTAAAGGGAGCTTCAGCTATATTGACGGAGAAATAATTCGCCAACCCGAAATACATATTTATTTCCTGGGGCGACAATGATTCGTTCCTCGAAGCTCTTCTGTTCAAAAATCCGAACATCAGACGATTCCCTTCTCCTCTCTTTATGTTTAACTGCAGCGTTTTAGGGGCGGGTAACTCACGGTTCCCTACCTTTGTAAATGCATTGCTTTTGGGCCCATTCATTGAAAGAATCTCTAAAATATCACTACATAGAACACCATATCTTTCTGCTTGTTCAAATTGGGCAGAAGTAAGATCAAGTACTGCCGACGGCAGAATTCTAACCTTTTTATCGGTTCGAGGTATTTCGTTGGTGATCAATATCTTCTCCAAAGATTCACGTTCATCTTTCGTATAAATAATCTCACCCATAAGATAATCTCCAAAAAGTTGATGAGCCTGTGAACCTGGGACAAACTGGATATGAATATTGGTATCAAACCGACCGTACATTGAGTACAACTCTTCATATGAAAAATTCATAACTAAATTTAATATTGAATCTGTAATTTCAATTGACTTTAAACTAATTCCAAATAAAAATTAGTCCCAAAACATAGTTTAAAATGTACCATTCTCAAATCAATAAGAAGTCCCTCAGCAAATCCTCAAATAAGGGCAAATTGACATCATCGGAAGCGGTTCTTATATTAGCTAAACTAGGAGTATCTGTTTCTGAGGAGGAGGCAAATCAAATTGTTGATTTCACTAACTTTTTAGCAGAAATAACTATTGAACAAATTCTAAAAACAAGCGGGCCTTCCAATGAATAAAACTATATACTAAATTTGTTTTAGACCATATGGAACTCGAACCCAATACTCCACAGGAATCAGTAAGATAAAAGTTCAAAGCATAATTAAAATACTATATCGAAACCAAAAAAGGCTTCAAAACTAACAAGTTCTGAAGCCTTTTTCATTCTCGTGATCCCCTTGGGATTTCGTTTAGCCATTTTAAGTTTATTGATCTTTACCTAACTTAATTACAAGGTACTGATTCTCAATACTCTATAACACCGATTGCAATTTTTCCACCCTACCTTTATATCGGTTAACAGCATTGAACTCGACTAAAAATTCGACTAAATATGTTGTTACCAATCAAACTGATTTGCCCAAAGGGCAAAATGCGCAAAGATGGCACCTGTATCATCTTTATCCAATATTGCGGGGATAAAACCATTCTCCTGAATACGGAAATAGCCGTTCCTCCCAAATGTTGGAATCGTAAGTTTCACCGTGTTACCTCCGACCTCCCTGCAACATACGGGACCGACGACGGTCTAAACGGCCAGCTGGCAATCCTGTTACGCAAGGCGAGCGACATTATCACCCATGCGGTGAAAAAGAAAATACAGGATATTCCCGCATTTGCAAAGAAAACCTTCCACCCTGCTTTCGATCCCCCCATATTGGAAGAAAAGGCTCAGCAGGCGGCAGCCCTCGACCCCAAAATAAATCTCGATCTGATTTTTCAGATTGAAGATTATATCAAATGTAAGCGGGATAAGGTTTCTGCTGGCATGTTGAATGTTTATAAAAAAATGAAAGACCACATGGCGGCCTTTCAGGAATACAGGAAAACCGCTATCACATTTGATTCATTCGATTTTAACCTGTATGAGAGCCTTGTTAACTTCCTGACCTACGACTATGTGCAGCGCCATAGTTAACGGCAAAATGGAGCCAATACAAGGGGTAAAAACCTCCACTGTAGGGAAAACCATTAAACAACTACGTATATTCTTGCGGGATAGGATGCGCCGTAAAATCATCCCCCCGATTGATCCTACGGACTTTAAAATACTAGACGAGGAAGCGGATGCAGTGTATCTGACATGGGCGGAGATAGCCCGGATTTATCAAACCGACCTTTCCGAACAACCGCACCTGGCTAAATACCGTGATTTGTTTGTCCTCGGCTGTCTGACTGGTTTAAGGTTTTCCGATTTTTCCTCTATACAACCGGAGGACGTGCGGAAAGGGTCATTATATAAGAAACAGGAAAAGTCTGATCATTGGGTTGTTATACCTTTGAGAGATGCAGCAGAAGAAATACTGATCGGGCGCTTTAACCGCCAGATTCCCGCTGTAAGCAATCCCGAATTTAACCGCCATATCAAAGAGGTGGCCCAACTGGCGGGCATTTGCGAGTCAATAAAGTTCTCCCACTAAAAAGGTAACAAGGATATAGTACAGGTAAAGCCCAAATATGCGTGGATTACCTCTCACACCTGCCGCCGCTCATTCTGCACCAATGAATTTCTGGCAGGAACTCCTGTCGAGCTGATAATGAAAATCAGCGGCCATAAAAGCCTGCGTGATTTTTACAAGTATATCAGGATCACCCCTGAAGAAGCAAGCCGCAAGATCAGGGAAATATGGGAGAAAAGAGGCGATATAGGCATATCTGCTGCGACTTTGCAAAATGTAGGGTAGCTAATAAGGGGAAGGCTTTACCCCTCCCCGTATTACCTATCCTAATGTGTAAAAGACCGAATTTGCTCTTGCAATGGTAAAATGGCTGTTCAGACTTAAGCTTGCAAGTGTTTTTGGTCACAGTGATATTTCAGGACGACACAAGGGAATTCAAAACCGAACGACCACCTGTCCGGTTTTGGAACAATATATCCCTAAAAATACTTTATAATAAATTATATGCCAATGTGTTAGTATTTTGGAACAACGATTGGGGGCTTAATTTACATGAGTCCTTATATATTCGGTATAAACCTGTATAACCAGGCCTGCATGGCCACCCTTTTTTCGGGACTGACGCTTGCGATGCTTTTAGGATTGGCAAAAAGAGCAGACCAAAAAGCTAACCGGTTTTTAAGTTTGGCCTTGACAGTAATCGTATTGAAGACCGGTGGGCTTACACCGTTTTTTTTACCAGCACTGGGTCCGCTGTTTTATTTGTATGTACGGCAGCTAACATGCCAGGACCGGCGGTTCCGCTGGGAAGATATGCTTCATTTTTGCCCTTTACTAGTAGGATTTTGGATGCCGGCCTGGCTGGTTTTAAGTTTGGTCACAATCTATTTGTACCTATCGCGCCGGCTGATAGAGGATTTCTATCGCCGACAGCGGCTGGTGCTGATGGACAGAGCACGTTTTGCTTTCCGGCGACTGGCCAAAGTGTTGCACTTGCTAGGCTTGTTCTGTGTGTTATCAATGTTTAGTGCTACTTTCTATTTGGCTGTTGCCTTTGTACTGATTTTAATTGCCGTGGAAGTGATGTTGAAATCGGACAGCAGTGTGCAGTTGACGACGCCGATAGCCGATAGATCGGATGCAAAGGAGAGAGGCCGGAGACTAAAAGAAGCCGTGGTCGCAAATCGCCTCTACGAGGATACCGAACTTACATTGACTTCACTTGCGGTGAAACTGAATATCCTCCCGCATGACTTATCCAGGATAATCAACTCCGGACTGAAAAAGAACTTCAGTGATTTTATAAACGAATTCCGGGTTCGTGAAGTTGCCCGGAAAATGCAGGACCCGGCCTGCGACCGGCTCACGCTGCTGGCTATTGCCTATGAGTCCGGGTTTAATTCCAAAACAACTTTCAACCGGGTTTTCAAAGAAATGACCGGCAAAACCCCGGTGGAATACAAAAACAGCTTGAAAAAAGAGGTTCCAAATGATAAGTTGGCACCCCGGTCAAGAATCAAGCAGGTAATATTGCGTTCGGAAAGCCCGCCAAATTGGGTGACAGAAACATCAAAACGCAATAACATGATAAGACTTTATCTTAAGATCGCTTACCGCCAGCTGCGTAAGGAAAAAATGTATGCGGCAATCAAGATCGGCGGATTCGCCCTGGGCATCGCTGCTTGTTTGCTTATCGGATTATATATTCATAACCAGATGAATTACGATCGCTTTTATCCTGACGCGGACCGCATTTACCGCGTTGCAGGCGTCGGCACAATAGATAAGGGATTGGGGTGGCCGGCGCCGTTGTCCAGGGCTATTCAGAACGATTTTCCCGAAGTTGCCTATTCAGGGCGTATCAGGCCAATTAATTCATACGTTGGCCACGCGGAGCTGCGCCGTGCCGACCAGGCTCAAAACACTTACGAGCAGGGCATTATTTACGCTGATCAGTCATTCCTCGACGTTTTGCAATTGCCAATGGTATCTGGCAACGGCAGCACAGCTTTAAAGGAGCCGCTAACGATGGTGATCTCCCAAACCATAGCCGATAAGTACTATCATGGTCAGAACCCAGTTGGCCAGGTGATGTACATTGACAATGATAAGGCTCACCCCTATCGCATCAGCGCAGTGATGGCCGACATTCCTACAACCTCGCATTTACACCCATTCAACTTTTTCCTTACATTGTCCGGGATGGAGTTTGGGGACAACGAGCAGAATGACTGGAATTGGTTTAACTATGCCCAATACATTAAACTAAAAGCCGGCACCGATGTGGCAGCATTTGAAAAAAAACTCAACGCTGGCATCGGAAAAAATTATTGGCTGCCTAATTTCCTAAGAGGAGGTATGAAAGAACCTGAAAAAGAAGTTAACAAGATCTCTTTTCACCTGCAACCGGTAAAAGATATTAACCTTTATTCTTATGATTTTTCGGATGGAATAACGAACGGGGATATACACTTTATCTGGCTGTTCGGCGCTATTGCCATATTCATCCTGGCTATTGCATGCATCAATTTTATCAATCTCTCCACTGCCAAATCGGTTAACCGCGCCAAAGAGGTAGGTCTGCGCAAAGTTGTAGGCTCATACCGCAGCAGCCTCATTATGCAGTTTATTACCGAATCACTGATCTACAGCTTCATCTCGTTTATTTTAGGTATCGCTTTGGCGTGGCTGTTATTGCCTTATTTCAATACCGTCGCATCCAATTCCATCGCAATACCATGGCTGGAATGGTGGTTTGTGCCGGTTATCTTGGTTTCAGCCATAATTATTGGTGCGCTTGCCGGTTTATATCCTGCCTTTTATCTTTCCAGCTTCCAGCCAGTGCAGGTATTAAAAGGCACTATCAGCAACGGGAGCAAAAGCCCCTTACTGCGAAACGGCCTGGTGGTCTTCCAGTTCGCTGCCTCCATTATATTGATCATCGGCACCATTGTTATTTACAGCCAAATGCACTTTATCCTGAACCACAAGGTGGGCTTTGATAAGGACCAGGTAATGGTATTGCATGGCACCAATACGCTGGGTGATCAAAATATCAGCAGTTTCAAAACAGCATTAACCCAAATTGCCACGGTAAAAAGCGTATCGATAAGCGATTATTTACCGATAAGTGGCACCCTTCGTAACGGAAATATATTCTTCATAGAAGGGCGCGGAAAGCTCGACCAGGGAGTTGGGGGGCAGTTTTGGCAGGTAGACGATAGTTACCTGGAATCATTGGGCATTAAGTTAGTCGAAGGCCGGAATTTCTCCTATAATATGGCTAGTGACACGGCAGGCGGATCAGTCATTATCAATCAAACCATGGTCAAAAAACTTGGTTTGAAAAATCCTGTCGGTATGCGCATTAACAACGGCGGCGGTGTGTTTACAGTTATTGGTGTTGTACAGGACTTTAATTTCGAATCATTGCGCAGCAGTATCGAACCCATTGTGCTTCATTTCAGTCTCAGTCCGTCAATGATGCTAGTAAAGTTCAGCGGAGCGAATGTGCAAAATACCGTTACCGGCATTTCGGACATCTGGAAAAAGTTCTCACCCGATCAACCAATCCGCTATACTTTCCTTGACCAGGAGTTCGCCAGTATGTATGCCGATGTACTGCGCACCGGCACCATTTTTACAAGCTTCGCGGTATTTGCCATCCTCATTGCCTGTTTAGGATTATTCGCCCTTTCAGCCTTTATGGCCGAACAGCGCAGAAAAGAGATCGGCATTCGCAAGGTATTAGGCGCCAGTGTACAGCGCATCACTACCTTGTTGTCTGCAGACTTTATAAAGCTGGTGTTGCTGGCAATTCTTATTGCTTCGCCTATTGCCTGGTGGGCTATGAACACCTGGCTTCAGAATTTCGCATATAGGATCAACATCAGTTGGTGGATGTTTGCGGCAGCAGGGCTTGGCGCTATTTTGATTGCACTCCTAACGGTGAGCTTCCAATCGGTCAAAGCCGCCCTGGCCAACCCGGTGAAGAGCTTAAAAACAGAATGACACCTCTTGTTCAAGGGAAACCGGTTGTAATATATTAGATTATTACTTGTATGTTATGATAACTGTAAGATGGAATGTTGACTATATTTTATTAATTGTTAGTTCAAGTATTAGCTATCACACCTAATGATACTATTGAAGGTTGAAAAATTACCGTCCAAACCTTCTTAGCACTTTTTCAAGATCATTAAAGGATTGGTTCGTATCAGAAATGCTTCGTTTTACGGACCCATTACCATCTTCCAATTGGATATGGACTCCACAAGAACATCGTACCGTCCTCCTGGTAGCCACGTCCTTTAATGTAACCTGATGGTTTCTGCCGCATCCACATTTGACGCTGACTTTTTGTTTCGATATATCAAACATCATTTTGCTTTTTAAGAGGTAAACAAGGATGAACAGTTAGAGCTGTTCATCCTTGCATGCTGTAAATACCTTTTATTTTCTCTTACTCAACAAGAGTATGTCCTCGGTTTCCAGAATATTCTTTCCGTAACCATACATGGTGACACTGAGCATTGCATTGCCTACTTCTTTTAAGGTCATAAAAAAAGACTTACTAAATATTCTTAGGAAAGGATATAGTACATTAATTACTTTGTAAAAACCTTTTACATTTCTAGCCCCTTTTGTTGGCTGCATAAATGCAGGTCGGAAATTATAAACAGCTTTGAATGGTAATTTCGTTAAAGCATTCTCTGTTCTTCCCTTCACTCGCGCCCACATGCTTTTTCCCTTTTCAGAGCTGTCAGTTCCTTGCCCGGAAATATAACAGAAGGTCATTTGCGGGTTAATCGCCGCCATAGCGGAAGCGAAATTTGTTGTAAGATTATAAGTGAGTTTCGTGTATTCCTTTTCAGTCTTTCCGACGGAGGAAATCCCAGCACAGAAATAGCAGGCATCATAGCCTTGTATTTTCTCTGCAATTGGGGAAAGGTCATTAAAATCCCGGTGAAGTAGCTCTTCAATTTTGGGATGGGAATAACCACTCGGGCTGCGATTGATAAGCAATATTTTCTTCACTACTGAATTGCCTATACATTCCTGTAACACGCCCTCACCTACCATTCCAGTAGCTCCGGTTATAATAACTTTTAATTCCAATTTTCTCATCTTAAAGGTTAGCGTTTACTGTTATCTATAAGGGAATTTTTCCTAAGACACCTGCCAGATGGATGCTGTAATTTTCAAGGTCTTCTTTTGGCGTACCATTCTTAACCACATCAAAGCTGTTAAATCCCGGAAGGATGACACAGCCACAAAATGCGTAGTTGCTGGTAATGTTCAGCAGCAGGTCTGCGGTTGTTTTGCCTTTCATCAGCCTTTGCTCAGAATCCCCGAATGCTTCTCCTGGTGCATTCCACGTGGCCGACACCATAAATTTTTTGCCCAGTAACTTCCCTCCGGAACCATATTGCCTGGTTGAGTCCAATCTGCTGCGCCCGTCGCCCTCCAAAAATTCACGTTTGGCATGACCAGCCTCAAAAAGTTCATCAGCATATTTTTTATAAATCCAGGGGGCTCCGAACCAATTGATAGGGGTTTGCAAAATGATGATATCTGCCTGTAGATGCTTGGCAACTTCTTCTACTGGGTCGTACCCGTCCTCCACTTTGGTTTCCAACACCGCATACCCCTTGGATATGAAAAAATCCCGCGCCACGTTCTGAAGGGATGCGTTCAATCTCCCTTCTGATCTGTTCGGATAGGTCAGATGTGTATTGATCAGTAGAGCGTTTTTCTTACTATTCATTTTTTTGTTCTAATTAACCTTTATACATCGGTTGTTCCCATTTCGAAAGAATGGAAAAAGGCTTTAGTGCATTTTATAGAATAACCTATTAATAAAAAGCAGGCTTATCCCCGTAAACTCCGGGCTTATTTATTCCCACACTTGCTTTTACGTCGTTTGATGGGTTTTCAATAACAGCCGTAATATAAGCACCAACAGCTTTTCTTGCTACTTCTGTTCCCGTAAACTTTTCACCCTTCTGGGTAGTTTCGTAATCTGTTTCGTCCTTATCTGTCAGCCAGGACGGGCGTACGATGGTATAATCAAGGGCCGATTTTTCAATAACATCAGCCGCTTTTCTGTACCGAACCAACTCAGCACCTATCATACGGCTATTCCATTCGCCAAACTTGCCAGCTACTTCATTGTAAATACCCAAAGCCGTTACGAAAATCAACCGCTTAACTCCGTTGGCATTCATTGCTTCTACAATCACTTTTGCCATCTGGTCAACCGCCCCCGATAGATTGGCATATACAATATCCTGTCCTTTGACAGCATTGTTTATATCTTCTTTGTTTAATACATCACCTTTGATAATTTTCGCTGATGATTTAAAGTCATTCAATTGTTCAGCATGTCGTGCAAACAATGTTAACTCAATATTTTCATTTTTCAGAAGAAACGATATGACGTGCTGTGCAATAGCTCCGCCAGCCCCCAGCACTAAAACTTTTGTTTTCATTTATACTTTTTTTGATATTTTCTTATTGGTTGTATTGCATATCGGTAACCGGCTCCATCCAGGTCACTAATCCCTTCTCCGCATTGATGCCAATAGCCGTATGTATCATCACTTCATCAGGCGATGCTCCATGCCAATGTTTAACACCGGGCATAATGTTTACAAAATCTCCTGCGTTGATTTTTTGTATAGGCTTGCCTTCTTCCTGACAGTAGCAAATACCTTCACGCACCAATAAAATCTGGTTGCTTCCATGCGTATGCCAGTTGTTTCGTGTGCCAGGTTCAAAGAGTACCTCGCCAATGTAGGCATTTGTATTATCATCCGGGAAAACATAGCTCTTTAACCAGGCCTTCCCCGTGAAATAATCCGCGGGAGCGGGTTGAAATCCCATTTCAATTATTTCCTTTTCTGAATACATCTTATCTTTTGTTGTTGCTATTAATTTTTTAAAAAACTACGGAAGATGGTAAGACCTTCCGTAGCGTTACTCTTACTTCATATATTTATCTAAGAAAGCCAACACTTTTTCAGGATTTCGCCCGAAGTAGTTGTAGCCGTCTTTAAAACGAAGGGTACTGTCTATCCAGATAAGTTCCTTGTTATTTCCCGGAATGGCATCAAATGTAGCCTGGTCAGTTTCCGGGTTTTTTGTCCATGAATCGTGTTCAACCTGCCACATCAACAATGGCATTTTCACATTTTTTGCATATTTTTTGGGATCCATTTCAGTACGGGAAAAACCGCCTGCTTTCAATAATTCAAAATCTAATAAATCAAGGTATTGTGATACACCGTACAATTCCGAAAATGCCTGATAAATTGGGCCCATATTGGGAACTAATGGACTACAAAAACATTCTACGTTTGCAAATAACTCAGGATGTTTATCTAAAGCCACCCATTGTGAAATTGCGCCTAAACACTGATTGAACAAAGCTACTTTCATTTTGCCCAACCTTGGATGATTATCCACATATTTTTTCACACCAACACAATCACGCCATTCCAATTGACCAATACCACTCATTCCACCGTTTGCTGTTCCACTCTGTCCATGGTTTCTAAGGTCATAAGCCAACACATTATAACCTGCGTCGGTTAGAATTTTCATCTGGTACACGAAATCGATTTCGATATCCGTAAGACTAGCCCAAGGCATTCCCATGTGTCCCTGAAAACCTGCACGGGACATAGGTAATGCATGGTTGAAAATTATCAGCTTATTGCTTTCGCCTCCTTTTGCCGGAATATACCATCCGCTAAGTGGCACGCCATCATCCGCAGGAAAATAAATATCTTCCCAATTTGCCATACCATAATCGTCCGGTGTTTTGTGAAGAATGCTACGCCATTCCCTTTTACAAACATTTACCAACCCCATCACCTTGGCATAGTCTTCTGCCGAAATTTCGTCCATTTGCTTTTTGGCTGCTTCCAATAATTCTTTGGGCATTCTCGCTGTAGCAGTTGGCTGATGTTCCATTCCTGCTAAATTGATTTGATTTTCCATGTTCTAATTTTTTAATGATTTTTTTAAGATTAAAGATTATGCTGAAAAAAAGCTGTCATCTTTTCAATGGCCTGATCCACATACTGCGGGATATCATAGAGATCAAAGTGATTGGCGCCATCCACGATAAAGAATTCTTTATTTTTGCTGGCTGCATTCTCGTACAGGAAATCACTATTCCATTTAGATTGGGCAATACTTCCCGCTATTACCAATAAAGGCTGTGTAAGCAAAGTGTCTATCCGGTCAAAAGCCCGGAAAGCCATCAGGCGGCTCAAATCGGTTAAGAGATATTCTCCGGTAGAATGAGGGTGCCGGGCTCTCTCCGTTCTGTAGTAATCATATCCATCTGTTGCCTCTTTTCCCCATGCTTCGTTCCTTTCACCAACCCAATTCAGATAAACAGGTTTAGCACCGTTTGCTTCGGCAGTACATTGATTTCCGACAGTTATAAGTGTTTCAGAAATATTTACGGCTCCTCCTTTACCATTCCAACCTTTGTGATACATTTCACCAATATCAACACCACTTACGGTTACCAAGGCACTGATACGATGATCTTGCCTGGCTGCAGCTGTAACGTATCCGCCACTGGCGCAGATGCCAATACCACCAATACTATTTGCATTTACATAAGGCAAGGTTGTTAAAAAGTCTACGACAGCACTTACATCTTCTACCCGGAAATACGGGATTTCCTGATGACGGGGAAGGCCTTCACTTTCGCCCTGATAGCTGGCATCAAAGGCTATGGCTACAAATCCTTTTTGGGCCATTTTGGAAGCATAAATTCCAGCTGTTTGTTCTTTCACACCGCCGGCGGGATGCCCCACTACAATGGCGGAATATTTTTTTGTTTCGTCAAAATTATTTGGCAGGAAAAGATTACCTGCCATTATAAGCTCTTTGTTTCTGAAACTTACTTTTTGCGATTCCATACCTTTACTTTTTTAACTGTTCAGTTACTTTAGTAAGGCAAAGTTATGCTGACATGTAAGCTACTTTTGAAAACGAAACACTCTAAAAACGAAACATTTTACTGGTTTCTAAAAACCCTGGGGGAAATACCAGTTCTTTGACGAAAAAAACGGGTGAAATAGGTGGGATACTCGAAACCCAGACTATAGGCGATCTCATTAATGGTTAGCTTGGTTTCACGTAATTTCTTCTTGGCAAGTTGTACAATATACTGGTGAATATGCTCTATAGGAGAATGTCCTGTAAAATGTTTGATAACATCTCCAAAATAATTGACAGACAGATTGGCTTTGTCCGCAAAACCTGCAACTGTCGGAAAAGCTGCCACGCCCCTGCTATTGCTGAAATACTGATCCAGTTGTTTATAGAAATTAGCCACTACTTTATTGTAGATTTTACTACGGGCTTCAAACTGACGTTCGTAAAAAGTTTGCGTGTAGGATAATATCAACGTTGCATAAGATACCAGCACATCCTCGGAGAAATTATTTCTTTGATATTCCTCAAAAGCTTTAACAAATAAGTCATGTAGGATTTTACTTTCTCTGTCTGTTAGGAATAAGGCTTCGTGGCGGTTGTATCCGGTAAACGTATAATCTTTTGCAAACCTGTCCAGCAACTTTGCACTGACAAATATGCCATATCCGCAAAATGGGCCTGACAAATCCCACTCCATCTGATTTCCCGGCTTGTCCAAAAACAGATACGAGCTGGACATTTCCTCTATAGGAGGCTGTACTTCAATATTATTTTTAATCGCTATTAAATAAAAATCAAGTTCTACCGGGGGCGATTGCAGTCGAATATTTTTATGCTCATCATAGCAGATAACCTGAACGGTATCGCTGTTGGTACCGTTGACATTTATGTATTTTAGAAAAGATGGTATGTTATATATTTTGCTCAATATGGGAAATATTAGCCTTTTAAAAATACAAAATTATACTTTGTGCAGGTCCGAAAACGAAACATTTCACTTGAAGAACGAAACATTTTACGGATTTGCCCGTAGGTCCGGTAAGATACTTTGGGCAACTGTATACTAATCTGTTCGGGTGTTTTAAACAATTCGGGGTTAAAATAAACCAGGGCGGAGTTATTAGCCGTGAATGCACGGCCAAGTTCCTGATGTGGGAGGTCTTATCCTATAAGTGTACATTGTTTTGAGGTTGTTTCCCTATGAAAAAATGACTTTGTTTTCCGATAACCTCTGCTGATAATCGGTTTTGAACTCGTCCGGCGCATGGCGGTATTCAGCATGAATGACGACTTCCACCCATTTCCGGCATCCCTGTAACGAATGGAGTCGCTGATAGGAAACATTATGGTCATGCTGGTAGTTCTCCCTAATCCAGTTACGCAGATGAAGGATACGTTGGTAGGTGATCTGACCAGGTTTCCAACGCGCGGCCAGTGAGATGGCATCATCAATGTACCAATCGTAACTGTGTGCGGTATAGTCTTGTCCACAAATTTTCATATGCCGGGTACCGGCAACCTCGGTGGATTACACTGTACCCATTTTCGCTGCTCAGCTAATTTCAACAACTGCTTTGTATTTTTCAGGTACTTCATGGCGGTGTTATCCTGGAGCCCATCCGTAAGGGTGAGATAATCAAAAAAATCTTCGGCAAATGCAAGTTCGATTTTCCCTAACGGAATGTCTTTCATTCTGAAAACTGAATTCAGGAAAGCTGATAATTTGTCTTTAGTAGTAATCCACTTTTTCATGGTGCTACCTTTCCGTTTGTCCTTGTCTACCTTTTCCTGAAATTTCTGATTATGAAAGTCGCAGACTTCCAGAAGTGTGCGCTTTTCCCTGTTGATGCCGTTATAGGAATTTTTTATCATCGTTGGGGTTACGGTAGGATCAACAGCTTTTAAGAGGTTGTAATGGCGAATAAGTTCACTCTTTACATGCTGCAGGTGGTTATTGATTTCAACAGCTTCCGCAGACTTCCCGACAATAGCGCCGGAATTCTTATTAAACTTTGCAGGGTCCACTTTGTATCCGAGGGAAAATCCATCCCGGGGAAACCCTGTCACAGTGATACGAACGCAGATGGTTGCCTTGCCATTGGAATTGTTGTTATCATACCGGAGATGAAAGAGGATTGATAACTCTTGACTTACTTTCATAATTCAATAAGTTTTAGGTTCCGATTTTTTGGTTTTGTTTGGTTTGTTTTGTATCGGTTTGCAAGTCCTAAAAACCCTTACTGATAAGCATCTACCAGAAAAAAGGATACACTAAACTTAGATTTTTTTTGTGTATCCTTTTTTGTATCCTTTCAGATTCGTTTTGTATGATTTACCTTTATATGGTAAAAACGGAAAAGCCGCTTAAATCCTACGATTCAAGCGGCTTTAACTTCCTTTGTTTTCTTTGTTGTGATCCCCTTGGGACTCGAACCCAAGACCCATACATTAAAAGTGTATTGCTCTACCAACTGAGCTAGGGAATCCTCCCATCCAATGGGAGTGCAAAAGTAGTCATTAATTCCATTCTACCAAATTTTTCTAAAAAAATTCCCTAACTCCCACGCATACACGCCATCCAATACCGTACCTTCGTTAGCATGGAAACACCTAAAGAACTACCAATCCTCCCCTTCGAAACCCAGCAGCAATGGGCCGACTGGCTCGAAAAAAATCACGCCCAGTCCGATGGCGTCTGGCTACTCATGCATAAAAAACATACCAACACGCCTTCCATCAACTACGCCCAGGCACTCGAAGAAGCCCTCTGCTACGGCTGGATCGACGGCATGTCTAAATCAATAGACGCAGCTACTTTCAAACAAAAATTCACCCCACGCCGCCCTAAAAGCATCTGGTCGGAAAGAAATACACAACATATCGCCCGCCTCACCGCTGCCGGCAAAATGAAGCCCGCAGGCATCCTGGAGGTAGAGAAAGCCAAAGCCGACGGTCGCTGGGAAAAAGCTTACGCCACATCAAAAGAAGCAACCATCCCGGAAGACTTCATGACTGCACTAAAGAAAAACAAGAAAGCAAAAGCCTTCTTCGATACACTCAACAAACAAAATTTATTCGCCATCTACTTCCGGCTGCAATCTGCGAAAAAGCCTGAAACAAGGGCCAAACGCATCGCCATGTTCATCGAAATGTTCGCGAAAGGAGAAAAATTTCATTAGCCAGGCCGCTCACAAAAAGCAAACGACCTGGCTGTTAAAAACAAAGATTAAATCATGCCATTACCATGTGGCATCACCACAGGAATCACCTGCGCAACCTGCCAATGCTCGGCCAGCAGCTGATCCTTCAATCTCCATATGTCATAAAAAACAGCATCCCCACGCGACGACTGCACCATCACAAAGTTCCCCTCTCCCAGTATACGATGAACCCGGCCTGGCTCCGGTAAAGAAGCACTATGCGGAATAAAATCTTCCGAAAACAAACGGGCATCCCAGTCATGGTAAAACCGGCGCACCACGTCTTTATTAACAGCAGTCAATTCCAGGTCTTCCACTACTGAAGCGCCTGCGGTTAAATCCACGCCAAAAGGCTGCTCCTGCGTCGCATCCCAGTGCTCCGCCAGCTTCCCGTCTTCGAGGCGATAAAGATCCACAACAACCAGTTTTTTACCCATAAAAGCAACGTTCATATGCAGCATTACATAATCGCCATCGGCAATGGTACGCACCACTGGAGAAGCAGCCGACGGAGGCGGTGGCGGCAACTGCTTTAAGTGGTTTAACGCCTCCAGCAGCCCTGATTTCCCGTCCTTTACCTGCGGGCTATGCTGCATATAAGAATCGTGCACGTAAGTATCTATAACGGCTGTATTCCGTTCACCAATGAGGTGCCTGAGCGCTGCCAATACGGTAGCGCGGTTATTGGATGATGTCATGTATACAAAGATGACAGCAGAATCACCCTGCTGATATGATTAAATATGTTTCAGGAAAATGTTAGTGAAAGGAAACCCGGTTCCCTTTCCGGGAAGAGGGATCTTTGAGGATCCTTAACAGATATGTGGAGATGATAATGATGCAGCAAATATAGCGAATAAAAGCTAATAAATCTCTTTCCCAAAAGGAGTAAAACTCAAACTCATCAGCTTAAAATGCTGACGCGCAAAGGGAATCCCTATAATAGTAATCGCCAGTAGCAACCCAAAGAAAAGATGGGTCAAAGCTATCCAGATCCCGCCAATGAAGATCCAGATGATATTGAAGAGCGTAGACAAACACCCCGTCTGCCCGCCGGATTCACGCACCTGCCTGCCGAATGGCATCAGTACCAGGAACCCTATTTTAAAACACTGAATACCGAAGGGTATTCCTATAATCGTCAGGCATAGCAATATCCCGCTGATCATATACTGGATAAATGCAACGAAGCCTCCGAAGATGAGCCATATGATATTACCTATCAGATTCATACTTCAAATGTAACTTCCTTCACTGATATTAGAAAACCACTCACGGAATAAAACCCGGGTGAGGGAGCACCCACCCGGTTACAGATGTTATCGCTTCCAGACGTTGTCTTTCACGTTTGCGTCCATGAACAGATTACCGTCCAGCTGTATTTCCCTGGCTTCTTTCGCCAGTGTCAGCTCCAGCCGGGCCGCTTTGGTATTAGCTTTCCAGATGGCCGGTGTTTGGTGGAAACGCTGCGTTGTGCCATCTGCATACGTAACAACCACATCAAACGGCACGGCAAACCCGCCGGTATTAACGATGCGCAAACTGGCTTTCTTACCTTTCTGTTCTACGCCAGCCAGTGTCAGATCAATATAGTTATTGCTGAAAAACCAGTTGTTCCAGAACCAGTTGAGGTTCTCGCCGGCAGCGGTATTGAACGAGTTAAAATAGTCCCAGGGAATCGGATGTTTTCCATGCCAGTTACTCATGTACGCGTGTAAGCAGCGCTTAAACCGCGCATCGCCCAGCAGGTCTTTTATGGCCAGGTAAGATAACGATGCTTTTCCGTAAGAGTTATGGCCGTAGCCGGCTCCGCTCACCTGGGTCGACATGCTGATGATGGGCTGATCTTCTTCCGTAGCGGGGCTATTGATATATTTTTCTACCCTGAATTTCTTGTAGAAATTATCTGCTACGTCCTTTCCTTTCTCCGCTATACCGATCAGGTATTCGAAAGTAGTGGCCCAGCCTTCATCCATAAATGCATAGCGGGTTTCATTGATGCCCATGTAAAACGGAAACCAGGTATGCGCCATCTCGTGGTCCTGCACCAGCTGCGCAAAATCCAGGTCATCGCCCACGGTGCCGTCGTTTACCATCATCGGGTATTCCATGTCTGCAAATCCCTGCACGGCGGTCATCACCGGGAAAGGATACGGCACGCCCGGCCAGTTGTGAGAAAACCATCTCAGCGCGTTCTGGCCAAATGCTACGGAATGATGAAAGTCGGTGGCGGTATCGTTGTACGCGGCCTGCATGCTGGCGCGTCGCATAGTGGAGCTGTCAACTATTGCGCTGGCAGCATCCCATACATAATGGTTGCTGGCGGCGTAGGTCACATCTGCAATATGATCGGCAGTGAATTTCCAGGTATTGTGGCCGTTTCGGCGGGTCACCACTTTCTGCTGCATCTCGGCTTTGTTGGCGATGTGCATCACCTCGTCTGATGTATAAGAGGCTTTCAGGCGCTTTGCAAACTCCGGCTGCAATACTTCATCGATATTTTGCAGCATGCCTGTTCCCCATACTACGAAGTTATCCGGCACGGTTACCGATACGGTATAGTCGTTGAAGTCGCTGTAAAATTCGGCCCTGTCCGTATGTTCTATGCCATCCCAGCCGTTGTAGTCGTCGTATACCGATACGCGCGGGTAGGCGTAAGCCATGTATACGGAGGTGCTGTCGAGCATGCCTTCTCTTCCGCTTTGTACGGATAAATCATAGTGCCAGCTGATCTGCAGCACGATGCTGTCTTTCGATGCCAGCGGCTGCGGATATGTGACATGCCCCACGGTGCCTACGTCGTTGTTGAATGGCTGTCGTACGCCGTTCACGAGCAGGGTGTCGATCACTACGCCGTCGGTCAGGAAGTCTTTGCTGACGTACCCTGAGCGGGGCGACTGGTATTTATGCAGATTACAAATAAGCCGGATAACTGCGCCGCGGAGGGCATCCGGACTGTTGTTCACATAATGGATGGTTTCCCGGCCATTCACCCGCCTGTCGGGCGGATTCACTGCCAGATGAATATCGTACCTGCCTTTGTTTTGCCAGTAACGCGGCCCGGGTGCACCGTTCTTGTCTCTCGTTCCGTTAACATATGCCTGACGGATATTCCGCGGCATATATAATTCCTGTGCATTGGCCAGCTTGCTGATGCCGGCCAGCAGCACCAGGCTGTAAAATAATTTCGTCATAAGGATAAAAATAGGCAGATAAGGCCATCATAAAAAATTTTTCGGGAGATGGGAAAGCAACTGGTAGCTGCCTGAAAAACGGGCATATAGAAGGGGCCCCTGGTTAGGATTACCCATAGGGCGCACCACTCAGGCCGCATCTTCCTCTATAACCCTCCGGCTGTACTTACGCCGGTATTCCACTGGTGTAAGCCCGGTGATCCGCTTAAATACCTGGCGGAATGTTTTCATGTCGTTGTAACCGGCATTATACATCAATGTGCTGATGTTGATGGAACTCTTCTCCAGCTCCTTCTTCGCAGACTCTATTTTAACGCGCTGCAAATATTCCAACGGAGTATTTTTGGTGGCGCTTTTAAAACGACGGATGAAATTGCGCTTGCTCATATTAGCCTGCTCAGCTATCTGCTCTACGGTCAGCTGCTGGTCGTAATTAGCTTCTATAAAGCTCTGCGCCTTGTGAATCCCTTCATCCTCATGGCCCCGCTGGCCCTGGAATACGGCGAAATGCGCCTGGGAAACGCGGTCGATGTCAATGGAAAACATCTTGCTAACTGCTATGCTCACATCCCTGCCGCAGAATTTCTCTATCAGGTATATGACCAGATTCAGGGAAATAAAAGCGCCGCCGCTGGTATACACGCCATCCTGATCGGTCATTACTTTATCGGGCAGCAGTTTGATATCGGGGTAACGGTTACGCATATCCTCGATCGACTGCCAATGGGAAGTGCAGGACTTACCCGTCAGCAACCCCGCTTCCGCCAGGAAATAGCTGCCTATACAAAGGCTCGCCACTTCGGTTCCACCCTCGTACATGTCCTGTATCCAGCGAATCAATGCCTTGTTCTTTTCCAGTATCGTATCCGCCGCTCCTTCAAAAGCAGGTGCAATGATCAGATCCGCCTGTTTCACTTCGTCGATGGTCTTATAACAGATGAATTGTGCCGGCCGTTGCAGCTGTATATGCTTTGTTTTTTCGCTGGTCAGCTCCAGTTTAAACGCCGGTTCCCTGCCCGTCTGCTCCAGGTAATGATTAACACCGGCAAATATATCTATCACAACAGCCAGCGACGATAATATGGCATCTTCGAAAATAAGTAGTGATACTGTTTTCATGACCATGGTTAAATGTTGCCCCACAAAAATAATGCTTTCATTTGGCACAAATGCCCCCTTAAATCGGCGTGTTTGCACATCTTTATTTTCATGTTAACTCCGGAGATTTGTAACAGATCAAAATGCAACATTATGAGTACCCAAACATCCACTGAACCGGCAGTAAAAGCCCGTCCGCCTCATAAAGTAGTAACCCGGGAAGAATGGACCGCTGCCAGGAAACAATTCCTCCAGAAAGAAAAGCAATACACCCGCCTGCGCGACGAGCTCACCCGCGAACGCATGGAACTGCCCTGGGAGAAAGTAACGGAAAACTATGTTTTCGATGGCCCCAACGGTAAAGTAACCCTGTCCGACCTGTTCGATGGCCGCAGCCAGCTGATTATACAGCATTTTATGTTTGGCCCCCATGAAACAGTGGGCTGCGTAGGCTGCTCTTTCAGCGCCGACTCCATCGACAGTTCCCGGCTTCACCTCGAAAACCACGATGTATCGCTGGTAGCCGTTTCCCGTGCCCCCATTGAAGTGCTGGAAGCCTTCAAAAAACGGATGGGCTGGCATTTCCAATGGGTATCTTCCGGCAACAACAATTTCAACTACGATTATTATGTGTCGTTCCATAAGAGCGACCTGGAGAAAGGCAGCGTATATTACAACTATGGTATGTTAGAAGGGTTATCCCACACAACGGAAGACCTGCCAGGGCTCAGCTGCTTCTATAAAGACGCGGCGGGCGACATCTACCATACTTACTCTACCTATGCACGGGGAGGAGAACTGCAGCTGATAGTGTATAACTACCTCGATATTGCGCCACTGGGCCGCAATGAAGGCGAGGGCCTGACCGACTGGGTCAGACATCACGATAAATACCAATCCGGAGGAAAAGTAGATCCAACAGGGAAGTATCACGAAGAAAATACGCCGGGTTCTTGCTGTAACCACGATTAATCGGCATATGAAACCATATTGTTCCTGCGGTGGCGCTACGGGCAGCGACCACCGCAAAACAGCTCCTGCACAGACCACAGGTCCGCTTACATGCTGGCAACGCATCGTAAAATTCTCAAAATGGGCGGCGCCGGGCATCACCCTGGCACTCATTCCGAAGTGCCCGTTATGCCTGGCTGCATACGTAGCCATCGGTACAGGAATCGGGTTGTCTGTAACCGCCGCTACGTGGCTGAGAACCGGGCTCGTGGTATTGTGTGTGGGGTCGCTCACTTACCTGGTTACTTCCAGGCTATGGATGCTGTATAAGCAGCACCGGCACTAATGTTTCAGCTCAATATCAAATAACACCAGATCTTCCGGCTCTCCCGGCGGCATAATAGTTCCCTGCTGGATAAAACCCGAGCGTTTCAATAAATTAATAGACCGCTGATTATCCTGCTGGGTAATAGCCAGCAACCGAGGTAAGGCCAGTTCATTTTTTGTATAATCCAATACCGCCATGGTGGCTTCATAGGCCAGCCCCTTCCCTTCTACTTCCGGCAGGAAAGCAAAACCCAGGTCGGGTACTTCCAGGTATTTCCGTTTAAAGAGGCCGCACATACCAATAGGCCTGCCTGTTTCCTTCAGCACCACTACCAATGCCCCATATCCCTGTTCCGCATATACCCGCAACAGGTTGTTCATGATATAACGTTGCGCATCAGCCAGGGTATGGATCTGCCGGTCGCCGATATACTGCAGCCAGGAAGGGGTGTTCAGCAGTTCGAAAATAAATTCGTCGTCTGACGCAGCAAAAGTACGCAGCTGCAAACGGGGGGTTTCAATAATGATCTTCATTCATTTATTTTTTTCGCAGCTCCTGCAGCTGACGCTGATAATCATATTGCAGATCTTCATGCTCGCCGGCTATCACTTTTTCAATTTTCTTCAGCTGCTGATCATAGAGGTTATTTAACTGGATACTGTAGGAAGATAGTAATCCGCTTTCTTTCATCTTTGTACAAAAATATACCAGCAACTCCGCCTCTGCCGGTTTTGATCCCATATAACGTATATGCTTATTCGTTATACGGAGTATCTTCCTCAGGCGTTTCTTTGCATGATACAATTTATCACCGGTCATCTCTTCAAAGCCGCTGTCTATTTCTTCTTTCACGGTAGTAAGATAACCTTCCGGATCATGTGCCTCAAATAACAGGTAGCTAAGCAGTTCCTTGTTATCGAGTTTATACCTGGCCAGCCGCAAACAAAGGGCAGATAAGGCCGACGGCGGCAGGGTACTTAGTTCCTTTTTAATATCGCTGACAGAAGCTGCTTTCATATTTGCGAATATACTATCTATTCCGCAGCAGCAGGCTTGCCACCTTTTCTTTCCAGCCAGGAATTAAATACTGTATAAAACACCGCCACGATAATAGCGCCCTTGAATATCCCTGTAAAGCCCCAGGCAGCCACGCCTCCGATCACCCCCAGGAACAACACCAGGAAAGGCAGCTTGCCGCTACGGGCTATCAGGTAAGGTTTGAGGATCGCCTCTCCTATGAGTATCCCTACACCGTATATGATCAGGAAAAGCGTCATCCCCGGATGGCCCTGCATGGCCATCCAGATGGTAACAGGTACCCATACTACCAGTGGCCCTATTTGTATGACTACCAGGAAAAACACCACCGCTGCTAATCCCAGCGCAATCGGGATGCCCGCTATTTTAAGTCCTATCCAGGCAACAATAGCGGTAATAAAAGCAGTGCCCATTACGCCTATAGATACGCCCTTCACTGCCATAGTGGTAGCTTTCAGCAGGTCGCTGCCTTCTTTCTTTCCCAGCAGATGCTCCGCCGTGGCCCTGATAGGCCGCACCGATTTTTCGCCGCTCACCAGGAAAAATGCGGATATGATAATCCCGATTATCAGCTGCACCGCCGCTCCGATTATACCGGCGCCGCTGCTGATAACATGATGCAGCACCGTACGCACCTGCTGCTCCCGTACATTATTGGAAATAGTTTCTCTGGGGCTTTCCTGCAGATGCTGCCAGAAGTCGCTGATCTCAACGCCCACATAAGGAATATTAATAACCCATTGCGGCAACGGCGGAAGACCGTTCTCCTTCACATTGGCAATCCAGTGTATGGCTTCCCGGATATGCGAACCCAGCGCAGCAATGATATAGGTGACCGGCAGCGCAATGATAGCGATAACTACAATGGCATAAACCGTAGCCGCCAGCTTACGCCGGCCGCCAAACCAGACTGCCATACGCTCGAACAGCTGATGAAACGACACAGAAAAGATCAGCGCAAAGGTGAGTACGCCGAAAAAGATACGCAACACATCATACAGCGCCAATAACAGGGCCAGCAACAACAGCAGCACAAGTATAGATTCTATCATGTTCCTGGAAGCCGGCCGGTGAAGGTTATTCATACGGCAATCGTTTTAGGCTTATTACATAAATATACCACCATTACCGCATAAAATTGCTACGCCGTATGTTCCCTACAATGCTGCTGCCCACTCACCGGCAGTTTTCACGGTCGCCTGCCTGGGAAAGATCTTTTTCACCAGGAAATCGTGTGTTTCCGGATCCCTGTCGGCACAGCAATCAGACAACACCGTGATCTCGTAATCTTTATCTGCAGCTTCTCTCAATGTGCTCAGCACCACGCCGCTGGTCGACAACCCCGTGAGCACCAGTTGCTCCGCCCGGTATCTTCCCAGCACCAGCTCCAGATCGCATCCGGCAAAGGCGCTCACTCTTTTTTTGTTCACCACAATTTCTCCCGGCAAAGGCGCCACGGCAGCAGGAATAGCCGCCCCCTCATCTTTCTCCAATACAAACCAGCCACCGCTCCTGAAAAGCTGCTGGAACATTTTGTTCTCCGGGTGCACTTCAGGATATCCCTCACGGAAGCCCAGCACGGCATATACCACAGGGATACCTTTCGCTCTGGCTGCTGCTATGGCGGTTTGAAGATTCGCTGTCAGCTGGTGGCTGTCGGACGCAATGCTCATCGCCCTTTCCTGGATATCCATTACCAGCAATACTGTAGATGAATTTGTTGATGTCATATGCTTAAGATTGTTTTTTCAGGAAGACAGGAATAAGGAAAATCACCACCATCACACAGGCAGCCAAACAGTACCCGGCTAACAAATGCAGGTTGGCATCTGTAGCCCCGCTATGGAATTCGTGCTTAAGCCTCGATCCGGCTACAATGGCGCCCACATAGCCCACGGTGCGGTACAGGCCAAAGGAAATCCCCACCTGGCCTGCCGGCGCCGCGGCATATAAGGTAGCCTGGTTGGCGATCGTCAATACCCCGGTGGCAATGCCCAACAGGATGGAAATAGCCATGATAAAAGGAATCGATGATTCCCTGTTCAGCAGGAAAAACCCTGCGGATGCAATGATAATACTCAGTGTTCCGGCCAGCAGCAGGCGGTTGTTATGTTTGGAGCCGGATACCAGCAGGCTGCAAAGCATTGCTGCCAGCGACAAAGGCAACATCAGGAGTCCTACGCGGGAAGGACTGATCCCCTTCGATTGCTCCATCCATTGCGGCATCCCGTAAATGGTCATGTACATAACGAAGTTGATGGCCACCTGCCGGAGGAAAGTAGTGCTCAACGGCACATTCATGACCAGCAAACGCATATCAATAAACGGCTGCGGATGTTTTACTTCTACCGAAATAAAAACTATTAGCGCCAGTAATACCAACGGAATTTTTATCCATAACCAGGATGGATAAAGTAATGTTAACAGGAAGATGATCAGGAATATGGCGAATGTAAGTACGCCCGGCAGGTCCAGTTCTTTCAGCACCTGTCCGGCTTTTTTCTTTACCGGCGCTTGTTCCCGCCTGCTTACCCACGACAGTGCCAAGGCGATCAGCACCAGCGGAATGTTCACAAAAAATATTCCCTGCCAGCCGAAATGCTCTGTGAGCACACCTCCCAGGAAAGGCCCAAACGCAATAGATACCTGCGATGCAATAGCTAGCAGCCCCAGTATCCGCCCCGGCACCTCCTGGTGAAGCGCTGCATAACGCTGCCGGATCATAGTCATGGCCGACGGATAAGCAGCGGACGATCCCAGGCCCAGTAATACTCTCGATACAATCAGCCAGGAAAAATTACGGGCCAGTACCCCAATCAGCGCCGAGATCAATATCACCACAAATCCCAGCAGGTTGATCCTGCGGGCGCTGAAAATATCGGCCAGTCTTCCCATCAGCGGCTGCCCGATGGCCGAGGTCAGGTACAAAGGCACTATCAGCAGTGCGCCGGTTCCCAAATCCTGCCCGAATGCCCCACAGATCGATACGATAGCCGTAGCCAGCATCGTTGAATTCAGCGGGTTCAACATATTGCCCAGCACCAGTGGCGCCATGAACCAAAAAGTGTTCGTTTCCCTGACCCTGTACATAGCCTGTTATTATTTCCTGTCACGCATCAGGCAAGGTGGCCAGCAGCGCCAGCGCCTCCCGGATGACTTTCATCTCCTTTGCAGTATATTTTTCAGCAATGACCGCTGCCAGCCATTCTTCCCGCTCACGCCGGCTCTCTTCCACCATCCCGCGGCCCTTCTTCGTTAGCGACACCAGCGTTTTACGGCCATCGTCGGGCGCAGCACGCCGGCTGATGTAACCCAGCCCCTCCAGCCGGTTCAGTATCTGCGACATAAACTGGGAACTGATCCGCAGCGCCGTACCTAACTCCGACGGATACGCTTCCTGCTGGCTCATGAGCAGGCTCATCACATGCCCTTCCGAATGCGATATAGCTCCCAGGTTGCCTACCTGCCTGCGTAAACGCTTACTCATTTTTGTAACCAGGTCGCGTAATGCCTGGCCTATTACTACTGCATCTGATTGACTCATTATTTAGTTAATTAACTTTGCAAAGTTACTTTGGTATTTTGATATAAAAAAGTTTTTGCTCCCGGAGGCCTCCGGGAGCAAACATGTTTATCTTACTTGTTGATTATTCGTGTCATCCGTCTGTTCGCAGACTCTTCACGGGATTGGCCAGCGCGGCTTTCACTGCCTGGAAGCTGATGGTTGCCAGTGCAATGAAAACAGATAACAGCGCTGCCACTACAAATATCCACACGCTGATATTGATGCGGTAAGCAAAATCGCTCAGCCAGTGGTTCATGACCAACCAGGCTACCGGCGCGGCGATCAGGAAGGCGATGCACACCAGCTTTATGAAATCTTTTGAAAGCAATACAATAATATTGGCGACAGATGCGCCCATTACTTTCCGCACCCCGATCTCTTTGGTACGCTGGGTGGTCGTGAACAACGACAATCCCAGCAGTCCCAGGCAGGCAATAGAGATCGCCAGGGCAGAGAAAATACCGAATATCCTGCCGAATAACTGATCGTTGGCATATTGCTGATTAAACCTGGCATCCAGGAAATAATAATCGAAAAGATTACCCGGGAAATAGGCGTCGTATTGCGCCTGGATTGCCTTCATGGTAGCAGTAATATCCTTTGTATCCACCCTTACGGAGATAGCGCTGTTGGTACTGTACAGCGGCATCAATATCAATGGTTCCAGCGGATAACGCAGTGATTTCTGGTGAAAGTCGGAAATGACGCCTATCACATCCCACTGCTTTCCTTCTACGTGAATGGTTTTGCCGATTGCATCATCCGGCTTTGCAAAGCCAAGCAGCTTTGATACATTTTGATTCAGCAGGATGCTATGTACCTTGTTTCTATCAACGTTATAATCGGTGGCATCAAAGTTTCTTCCTGCCAGCAACCGGATGCCATACATTGGAACAAACTCCGGGCTGACCGCCACTTTGCGGGTAGTGAAGTGTGGTGCATGTTCATCGCTGCTCAGGCTCAGATCAAAATCGCGGCCCATTTCATCAGCGGCAACGCTCCATGAATTGGCGACGTTCTGCACGTGAGGAATCTTCTTTAATTCATCTTTGAAAGCATCTGAGCGGGTGATGAAAGTGGAATCGAACTGCGTCAGGCCAGGCCCCCTGACCACGAGTACCTGCGAGAGGTTAATGCCCAGATCCTGTTTGCTGATATAACGCATCTGGCTATATACAACGAATGAGCCGATGATCAATGCAATGGTAATGGCAAACTGGCTTACCACCAGGATCCTGCGCAGATGAATACCCTTTGATGAGGTGGTATATTTTCCTTTTAAGACCACTATCGGTTTGAAGGAAGACAACACAAACGCAGGATAAAATCCTGATACAAAAATCCCTGCCACCAATATCGCCAACAGAAGGGCGATCACATTCCATCCATGCAATCCATTATGGAAAAGGTAAGATAAGGAGAGATGATATTGAATGAGATGATTGAAAGCAGGCTGCAACAGGGTCACGAGGATGATAGCCAGCCCGAGGGCAATCATGTTCACCACGAAAGATTCTGTCAGAAACTGTTTGATCAGTTGCAACCGGGTAGCGCCGCTTACTTTCCTCACACCCACCTCTCTGGCTCTGTCTGCAGATTTGGCGGTAGAGAGATTGATATAATTAACCCAGGCGATGGAGATGATCAGTGCGGCAATGATCAACATCGACCAAACTATGGTGGCACTGTCGGTATTGGCCAGTTCGTATTCGTAATCGGAATACAGATGTGCGCTGGTTAAAGGCTGTAAATAGAATTTCTCAACGCTGCCGGATATCTTGTTTCCCTGGAAATGCCTGTCGCTAAAGGCGGGCAGCTTTGCCTCCACCGTTTTATAATCCGTTCCGGGCCTTAGCTGGATATAGTGCCAAAAGTCGGAATCGGTGAAATCATAGTCGGACTGCTTCCATGGATTCGGGCCGCTGTAAAGCGAATTATATGACAACAGGAACTTAAACTTCAGATGAGAATTTTCCGGCGGGTTAGCGCAAATGGCGGTCACTTTACAGGGTATCCCATCAAAGCTGATTACTTTCCCCATCATATCAGCAGCATTGCTATGCTTATCAAACAGTGTATTGGCAAGCGTTTGGGAGAGTACCAGTGAAAAGGGCGCGGTGAGCGAGGTAGATTTATCGCCGGCAATCAGCGGATACGAAAACATATCGAGGAAGGCGTTGTCGACAAAGTAGCCTCCCTGGTCGCCGATCTTTTTATCTTCAGTTATCATAACCCCGTATGCCGGGCGCATGCGGGTATGGTTGATCACTTCCGGAAAATCGTCCTGCATCGCCTTTCCCACGGCGGAATAAGTGATGGTACCATGCTGTATCAGCTTTCCGTTTTGATAACGGTCGTTGGTGACACGGAAGATATCTGCCGCATTTTTATTGAACCTGTCAAAACTCAGCTGGAAACTTACATATTGCAGGATCAGCAGACACGCCGCAATGCCGATAGATAAACCTGTAATATTGATGATGGAGAAAACCTTATTCTTGGCCAGGTTTCGCCACGCAGTGCTGAAGTAGCTTTTGAACATAGCGTATATTTTTAAGCTTGTCTTGCCGGATTATTGTTGTCCTCACCCCTCTGTTCTCAGGCTTTTTACAGGATTCATCACGGCCGACTGCACACTTTGCCAGGCGATGGTGATCATAGCCACCAAAACAGACAGCAGCCCCGCCAATCCAAACAACCACCAGTCGAGGCTCACCCGATAAGCAAACTGCTGCAGCCAATGATGCATAATATACCAGGCTACCGGAAAAGCAATGAGCATACCAGCCATCACCGGCCTGAGAAAGCCTCCGGCCATGAGCATCATGATATTGGTAACGGATGCTCCCAATACTTTCCTGACGCCGATTTCCCGGGTACGCCGGGAGGCCGTAAACATGGCCAGGCCAAATAAACCGAGGCAGGAAATAAAGATGGCCAGCACCGCAAAATAATTGCACAACCGGCTTACCAGCTGTTCATTTTTATAAAGCCGGGTATACTCCATATCAGAAAACTGGTACGTAAAAGGATAACCGGGATTGATACGCTTGCAAAGTCCTTCCAGGCCTGCCAGCACGGCTTTGGTTTTTCCCGGGGCTATGCGCACCAGTATATTCCCCCATTTGGGCTGCCTTTCCAGCCTGATCACCAGCGGATCAATTGTTTCATGCATGGAGTTAAAATGGAAATCTTTCACTACGCCTATGATCGTTCCCTGAATTCCGTCGAGCGTAAACGACGCTCCCACCGGGTGTTGATAACCGGTTTTTGCCACGGCTGTTTCGTTCAGTATATAACTCGTAGAATCGTTGCCAAAATCAGCGGAGAAATCCCGGCCTTCCACAAGCGATAATTGCATCGCTTTCACAAAGCCATATCCTACCGCTGCATCCGCAAATGTTGCTTCCAAAGCCGGATCTTTCCCGGTCCAGCTGATCCCGCCTTTATGATGACCAATCACTGTTGGCGATTCCCTCATGGCCGATATCGATGTGATGCCCGGAATATTGGCGGCTTCCGTTTTGAACAGGTCATAACGACTGGTCAACGTTCCTTCAATGGGCACATACAGCAAATGATATCTGTCGTAACCCAGGTTCTTCGTTTGTACATATTCCATTTGCCGGTATATCACCAGCATACCAGTGATGAGGATCACTGACAACGTGAACTGAAAAACCACCATTCCTTTGCGGAACCAGCCTCCCTGGCCGCTTTGTTTAAGGCCGCCTTTCAATACCTTCACAGGATTCAATGACGACAGGAACAACGCCGGATAGCTGCCAGCCACCAATCCGGTTACCAGCAGCATTCCTCCCGCCAGTGCCCAGAATGCCGGTTGCTGTACCGGTATCGACAGCTGCTTCCCGGTTACCCCGTTAAACGCCGGCAGCAACCATGTTACTGCCAGCAACGCCACCAATATGGCAAAGAAGGTGATCAGTAAAGCCTCGCCTATGAATTGCGCTACCAAAGAAGAACGCAGCGCTCCCACTGCCTTGCGGATGCCCACTTCACGTGCTCTTTCGGCAGAACGGGCGGTAGAGAGATTCATGAAATTGATGCAGGCAATGAGCATCACGAATATCGCCAGCAGGAAAAAAAGCCGTACATATTCGATCCGCCCGCCTGCGGGGGAGCCGTTTTTGAATATGCCGTGCAAATACTTTTGGGAGAATGGTTGAATGTTCAACAAAGTGCTTCCCTCTTTGCTTCTCGGCTGATAGTGGTACACGAAATCTTTCATCTTGGCAGCTACCTTCGCCGGATCGGCATCCTCACGGAGCCGGATATACGTATTCGGGCTGAAGCTGTTCCAGCTCTGCGTCCATGCATGGCTGGCATTGAAATAATCCCCCCAATACCGTACAAAATCGAATTGCAAAGAAGAAGCAGCTGGTATTTTAAAAACGGCGCTGACAGTCAGCTGCGCAGTATCTTCGCATGTCACCACCTGGCCGATGGCATTGCCGGCATTACCGAAAAGGCGCGTGGCCACATCCTCAGAAAGCGCCACTCCGCCAGGTTGCAGCGCAGTAGCGGCATTGCCCTGCAACAGCGGGAAACTGAACATCCGGAAAAAATCATCCCCGGCATAAGCCCCTGCCAGCTTCAAGGCCTTATCAGTTGTTTTGATGACCACTGGCGGATATTCCTGGTACCCTGCTGCATACCGTATTTCAGGCAACGACTTCTTCAGCTCAACAGCCAGCGGGCATTGCGTGAGGTAACTGGCATCCGTTTTTCCCTGCGCCGTTTGCTGTACATATACCTGATATAGCTGCTTATTGTTGTCATGAAATCCATCCACGGCCTGCTCATCACGGATCCAGAGTATCATCATCATGCTGCAGGCCAGGCCCAGCGAAAGGCCCAGGATGTTAATCAGTGAAAATGCTTTATTACGGATAAGATTGCGCCAGGCAATCCGGAGGTAATTTCTGATCATGAGAACAAATGCTGAAAAAATATGCCATACACCTGTGCTAATGTTTGTCAGAAGTTAAGAAATAGATTTTAATATAATATGTCCGTTTTTGTACACCTTTGTGACCGGTTACAACATCGCAGGATACCAGGCAGAATTGATTACGCTATATCCTTCCTCTCACTTCTTTCAGCTTCATGACCATACGTGTTCCTTCGTTTGCTACCCACTCATTGTATTCGGCTATTACCTGCAGGCGCTGAGCTTCTGTAAGAAAGCCACTCTCCACCATTTGCGGTCCTCTTAGCTCAGCTACCTTCGTCCATATACCGGCTTTATCCGGGAAGGATGCCTCGCCTTTCACATACACTTCATCAGCAGGCAGCACTGTTACATCCGTAAAGCCCAGGCTGTTGAAAAGCTCCGGGAGATGATCGGCAATTTCATTATCCATACCAGCATCGGCGCGCCAGTGCAGGAAGGCCTGGTAAAACTGCTGCATGCTCTCGGGCGGCGCCGGCGTCCATTCCAGGCGGGCATGATTATAATCGAGGATAGAAATATAGCCTCCCGGTTTCAGCAGCGATTTAAAGTGTTGCAGCGCTGCTGCCGGATTACTGAGCCATTGTAATACTCTCGCCGAAACGATCAGGTCGAATTTCTCCGCAGGAGCAAATGTAAACAGGTCCGCTTCCTGCAAGTCGAGATTAGCAAGCCCCGCATGATCTTCCCGTCCTTTCCGGATTAGATGAATGCTACTGTCGATTCCTGTCACATGCCCTTCCGGCCCGATTGCCTCAGCAATACCCGCTGAGATGGCGCCCGTTCCGCAACCTGCGTCGAGCACACGCATACCCGGGCGGAGCAGGGGAATAATAGTGGCATAGCTGCTTTGCAGACTCCTGTTATCCAGTATACTGGTATTTCCTTTGGGCATCGCGGCCCTTTCTGTAGCGGTATCTTTTTTCATAATAATTGGTTAAATATAATACCCGGGAGACAAAAAAGGAAGCAGATCCATTACTTTAGAAAAACATTAAACAGAAATACCTGTTATGTTATAGTAGCATCATCCGGCAGCCATTTACCTAAAACAAATGTTATGAAACTGTATCCTGCTGTAATACTATTGTTCGCGCTATTCGCCTGTAACCGGCCACAACTGCTGAAAAACAACGGCAGCCTTCCCGCCAGGATGTATTCCAGGGAAGTAAATGATTCCTTTTCCATCTTCATACAACTTCCCGAACATTACAATAAAACCAACGCCGACAAATACCCGGTGGTATACCTGCTGGATGCTAATCTTTATTTCGATATCATGGCTGCAGTTACACGCCGGTATACAGAAGTGGGTTTACTGCCAGATGTAATACTGGTGGGCATTGGGTATCGCGACTTCCCCACAATGGACTCCCTGCGAAACCGCGATTATACGTACCCGTTAGCCATACCGGAGTATGAAATGCCCGTGAGCGGCGGGGCCGATAAATTCCTGGCTTTTATCAACAGGGAGCTGGCTCCTGAAATAGACCGGCACTATAAAACTGATAGCAGCAAACGTGTGCTCATGGGGCATTCCCTGGGTGGATACTTCACTGCGTATGCCCTTTACCGTGATATCACCGGTACCGGCCCGAAGTTTCACGGCTATGTGGCGGCCAGTCCATCTCTCCATTACAACAATTACTATCTGCCAAAGCAGATAGCTGACTATCACATTGCGGCGGATACGATATTTGCATCAAAAGCATATTTCACTTTCGGTGGACTTGAAAAGTCTACCGACTCAGGAGACGTTCCCAGGGAAACCCTCCTCCGGCAACTCGACAGCAGCAACTGTATGCATTACATCAGCTTCAAAGGAGAAATGCTTTCCAACCTGGATCACATGGATACCGGTCTTCCTACTTTTATTAAAGGCATGCAACTCACATTGCAGATGCCCCGTTAAAAATAAATCGGCCGCGTGGACACGCAGCCGATGATCATAGAAACGGAAAAAATGTATTAATTACTGTTGTGCACCCAGGCTGATCTTATTACCGCTGATGCGGGGATTACCCGCAGGAGGCCATGAGCATCCCTGCCAGCACCATATTTGCAATAGCTGGATAATTCATTTTCTGGTTGTTGCATCTGATTACAACAACACTACTCCCGTTTTTCTCAAACGGGTGACAACCATATGATTTTTATTTATGCAATCCGTTTTTCCGGAGCCAGGCAAGCAACTTCTCCGGGTAGTTGGTTTGAATAGCATTGGCAAAGGCCGCATCTTTCCGGCGCTGGCTGAACCCTGCGCCCTCCTGCTGCTCTTCCAGCTTATCGTATTTTCCCAAGGCGTTGATCCAGACCCGGGTACCATTGCTGGTGATCTGCTGCATCAGGGAATCTGAATAAAAGTCGTCATCGATATGAATCACCGGAAACTTTCCAAGCTGCTGTTCCATCTGCAGCGCTTCTTTTACTTCCGCCACATTATGCACCCGTGGCATAATCGGCAGCCTGGCGCTCCATTGCCGCAACCTGGCAGCTTCCTTATGGTCGTAAATGAAGAACAAGACCTGATCTTCCATCCCATTGGCTGCGATTAGCTTTACGGCCTGCTTAACCGCCTCCTCACTGTCTTCCTTAAAATCCACATCCACCATAATTTTATCCTTGGCCAGTTTCAGGAGCTGATCAAAGGTGGGTATCTTTTCGCTGGTAGGCTGGCCGTTATACAACAAAGGGAATTGTAACAGTTCCTGATAAGTATAGTCGCGGATCTTCCCTTTCTTACCGGTAGCCCGTGTTATATTATCATCATGCATGATGATCAATACTTTGTCTTTCGTTTCATGTACATCAATCTCCGCAATATCAATACCCTGGTTAATCGCTTCCTGCACCGCAGCCAGCGAGTTCTCCGGATACTTCAGATGGGCCGCCCGGTGTGCCGCCACCATCACATGTTCAGGATGATGATAGAATTCGTCTAATATACCGTCTACAGGTCTGTTTTGCTGAGCAATGGCATTCAGGGATAGTAGGCACAGCAGGAAAAAGAAGAAGCGCTTCATGAATGTTTATAGGTATTTCGTTTGCGGGAGCAAAATCCCTCATAGGGAATTACGAATAGGGAAAGGCTAACACCTCTCCCATCACTCTTTCGAAGAATTCCTCATTCAGCAGATCTTTCACTGATTTGATGATAAAATCAGGAGCATAGCCGAAATGCGCCAGGTCTTCTTCCCGGGTAACGCCCGTTAAAGTCAGTATGGTAGTGAATC
The DNA here is from genome assembly GCF_037893185.1 of Chitinophaga sp. 180180018-3. NCBI lineage: Bacteria > Pseudomonadati > Bacteroidota > Chitinophagia > Chitinophagales > Chitinophagaceae > Chitinophaga > Chitinophaga sp. 180180018-3. The sequence goes on from NZ_CP140772.1 coordinate 5,040,829, forward strand.
CCATAGATCCTGCACCGAGAATATCTGTTCCCATGGTATCTCCGATCATAATAGTTTCGTCTGTTGCAAGCTGCAGTGCTTTCCGTGCCATGCGCATCATAACAGGACTCGGTTTTCCAACGCTGAATGCTTTGATGCCGGTGGCACATTCCAGCATGGCTACCAATGCACCGCAACCAACGCGGTATTTTCCATCGCCCATCGGACAATTAGGGTCAAGGTTGGTGGCAATCAGCTTTGCTCCTTTCATGATCATGTTGATCGCTTTATCAACAGATTCGAGCATGATGGTTCTGCCTTCCCCGATGATGACATAATCCGGCTGATCATCTACAATTGAATAACCTGCATTATGCAACTCTGTCAATAAGCCACCTTCTCCAATCACATAAGCAGTGCCGTTTTCCTTCCGGGATGCCAGATAGCGGGCCGTAGCCATTCCGCAGGTAAAGATGTCGGTATCATTTACCCGGAAACCCATTTTGTTTAGCTTGTAACAAACATCCCTGCTGGTTCTCTGGCTGTTGTTGGTAAGAAATAAAAAAGGAATGTCCCTGTCGCGCAGACTATTGATAAATTCCACCGCGCCGGGTATGGGTTCACTGCCTTTGTAGATGACACCATCCATGTCAATTAAAAATCCCTTCTTTTTCATAGCTATCAGATGTTGGTTTTGTATTCGATAAGAAATAAAAATGCTGTCTGAAAAAAACAGGAATAAATAAAGGCGGCAAACGGGGAAAGAATAAAGGAAGGAAGCAGCTAGTCATTATCGACTAACTGCCCTTAAAGATAATAATAAAATTCAAAAAGTAGGTATTAATTTTATTTTACGTCTTACAACGATTGGCGTTTTAGCTCATCCACCGCATGATTGGCGGCACGCGCAGTGAGGGCCATATAAGTAAGTGATGGGTTCTGACAGGCAGAGGATGTCATGCAGGCGCCATCTGTTACAAAAACATTTTTCACTGCATGCAGCTGGTTCCATTCATTGAGCATGGATGTTTTCGGATCTCTGCCCATACGCGCAGTGCCCATTTCATGAATCGCCATACCTGGCCATGAGTCGCGGTTGAAGGGCTTTACATTTTTCAGTCCTGCTGCTTCCAGCATTTCACAGGCATCCTGGTCCATGTCTTTGCGCATTTTTTTCTCGTTGTCTCTGAAATCGCAGTTAAACTTCAATACCGGCTGCCCCCATGCGTCTTTGATGCTATGATCCAACATCACCTGGTTGTCTTCATAAGGTAAACATTCACCAAAACCCATCAGGCCCATCTGCCAGGGCCCGGGCTCAGACAAATAATCTTTGAATGCGCCACCTATGCCGAGTTCGGCGATACCTCTTGCCCATCCGCGGCGGCTGCTGTAGCCGGTATATCCAAAGCCCCGCAGGTAATCGCGTTTATCATTGCCCACGTTGCGGAAGCGCGGAATATAAAATCCCGCTGGCCTGCGCCCGTAATAATATTTATCGCTGAACTCATCGGAAGTGCCGCTGGCGCCGGCATGGAAATGATGATCCATCAGGTAATGGCCCAGTACACCGCTGTCGTTGCCCAGTCCGTTCGGGAAACGGCCGGATACGGAGTTCAGCATCACAAACGTGCTGCCGAGGGCGGAAGCGTTCAGGAAAATGATACGCGCATAATATTCCACCGTTTCCTTTGTATGTTTATCGATCACACGCACGCCGGTGGCTTTGCCTTTAGCTTCGTCATAGATAATGCTGTTAACGATGGAATCGGGTCGCAGCGTCAGATTACCGGTTTTGACAGCTGCCGGCAAGGTCGACGACTGTGTACTGAAATAAGCGCCGAACGGGCATCCGTGGGCGCAACGGTTCCGGTACTGGCATTGCTGCCGGTCGCCGATAGGTTGCGTGAGGTTAGCCGTACGGAAAATGGTCATATGCCGGCCCGGGAACGACTTTTCTATTCTGCTTCTCACTTCTTTCTCAAAACAATTCAATTCCATCGGCTTCTGAAATACGCCGTCAGGCAGATGTGCCAGCCCCAGCTTCTCACCACTGATACCCGCAAAAGCTTCCACATGATCGTACCAGGGCGCCAGATCTTTATAACGTATGGGCCAGTCGATCCCTATCCCTTCTTTTGCATTGGCTTCAAAATCCAGATCGCTGAGCCGCAGGGAACCGCGGCCCCACATAATAGAACGGCCACCAACGATGTCGGGCCGCATCCAGTCGAAACGTTTCGTTTCCACATACGGGCTATCCTTATCTTTCATCCAGTAGCTCTGGTTGAATTCTTCCGGCAGATGGTCTCTTACCACATACGGATGATCTTTCTCATATTCGTTCGTAGTTTCGCCCCGGTGCTTCACTTCCCAGGGGGCAGCTGTGGCGAGGGTGTAATCCTTGATATGTTCCAGCTGGTGGCCTCTTTCCAGCATCAGTACTTTCAGTCCTTTTTCGCATAGTTCCTTTGCTGCCCAACCTCCGCTGATACCGGATCCTATTACAATAGCATCATAGGTATGCTGCGCCTCCGCTTTCAAATTCAAGTTGATCATACGTCTGATATGAGTTGATACCGGCGGAAAATAGGAAAATAACAGAAAAAGGATCCGATAATTTGGATAAACGGAAGATTTTATTTCACTTCCGCTCCAGTTCCAGCAGCCACTGCTTCCGCCAGATACCGCCGCCGTAGCCGGTCATGCTGCCATCTTCTCCTATCACGCGATGACAGGGCACCAGTATCGAAATGCGGTTCATGCCATTAGCGCCTGCCACGGCTCTTATTGCCTCCGGCCTGTTCAGCCCATTGGCCTGTTGCTTGTAAGAACGTACCTCCCCATAAGGAATGGTTTGCAGCAACTGCCAGACCGATTGCTGAAAAACCGTACCTGGCGTAAATAACGGCACGTCGAAAGTTTTGCGCTGACCTGCGAAATATTCCTCCAGCTGTTTTCTCAGCACTGCAAAATGTGTATGCTCCGCCTGTATGAAATTAGCCTTCAGCATTTTTTTCAATGCGTTCAGCTCTGTTTCCAACATCTTCCTGTCTGTAAACTCCAGCAGGCAAATACCTTCTTCCACGGCGCAGGCCATCATGGTGCCCAGGGGCGTTTCCAGCCGCACTACATTAATGATCCGTTGCATTTTGCTCTGCTGCGGAGAGGCGCCAATCAATGATTTATAGGAATCTGCAAACCCGCTCAGCGATTCATAACCGCTGTCGTATGCCACTGCTGTTACCGCTTCGCCGGCCTGTATTTTCTTAAAGGCCGCATTGATCCGGTTCATCCGCTGATACGCCTGAAATGTAATTCCATGATGCTTCAGGAACCAGCGCCTGATGCGGGCAGGTTCTATCCCTCTTGCTATCAGATCGCCATCACGGAACCTGACCGATGGATCTGTATTCATCTCTTTCAGCAGGGCGCTGATAAAAACAGGCGTTTCGTGTAGCCGGTCCAGTGGGCTACATATTTTGCAGGGCCGGTACCCCTTCTGGATGGCTTCTTTCGTTGTTCTGAGAAATTCTACGTTCTCTATCTTAGGCTTCCTGGCCGTGCAGGTAGGCCGGCAGAAGATACCTGTTGTTTTCACAGCTGCAATAAATGTTCCCTCATAGGAAGGATCCTTATCCACCAGCGCCTTGTACATGATTTCGTTTGTAAGCATGCTGTATCGTTTTATACAAAAGTAGTCCGGGTGAAAAATCAGGACAACCGGAAAACTGACAAGTATTTTTTCCAGCTACAAGAATAGCATGATAAAAATACATCATGTTAAGTGAAAGTAATATGAACATTACGACAAACAACTTGTTATTTTAGTCAGACTGTTGTCGAATGTATTCCCTCTTTCATCCAGAGCAAAGATGTATAATAGCCAATAACCAGAAAATTATCTCTAAAACCACCTCTATGGTCGTATAAGCCTGTAAGTAGTTCTATCTATTCAGTCCACATCATATTTATCAACCACTAAAATCAGAACAGTATGCGGAAATGTCTACATGCCGGCACTACAGGGCATATCTTCCTGTGTTTGCTGTTATGCCTCAGCCATGCAGTTTTTGCACAAAATGTAAAGGTGATCGGAAAGGTCACTTCTCCCACCGGCGATCCTGTACCGGGGGTATCTGTTATGTTGAAAAATGCCAAAGCCGGTGCTATCACCGACAACCAGGGTACTTACATGATCAATGCCCCCGGAGATGGCGTGCTGATCTTTAATGCCGTGGGATTTATCCGTCAGGAAATACCCATTAATAACAGGGGAATCGTAAATGTTACTGTTACGGAAGACAACAAACAGCTCGGTGAAGTGGTAGTCACCGCGCTGGGCGTTACCAAAGCTAAAAAGAGCCTGGGTTATGCCACTACCGAAATCAAAGGCGCCGACCTGGCCATTACCAACGAAGTAAACCCGGTGAATGCCCTGCAGGGTAAAGTAGCCGGCGTACAGATCGATCAGGGCGCAGGCGGCCTGTTTGGCAGCAGCAAAATCATTATCAGGGGTAACTCTACCCTGGGTAACAACAACCAGCCCATTTTTGTGATCGATGGCGTAATCGTGGATAACGGTATCTTCAGCGGTACCGGCCGCGATTTCGGGAACGATCTGAAAAACCTCAATATGGAAGATTTTGAAAGCGTCACTGTATTGAAAGGTTCTTCTGCTGCCGCACTGTACGGTTCCAGAGCCATCAACGGCGTAATCCTGATTACCACCAAGAAAGGGCATGAACGAAAAGGGATAGGCGTTAACGTTAGTCAGACCTTCAATACTTTTCATCCCTACTCCGGCCCGGATTTTCAAAACGAATACGGCGGAGGCACTGTAGGTGCCTTCTTTACGGATAACCGCGATCCCAACTACCAACCGGATCAGAACTGGAGAACAAAAGTATTCCCTACCGACCCGGCTACCGGTAAGCCGTACATCGACCGCCAGATAGGCCGTGAACTGGAGAACTGGGGCCCCCGCTTCGCCGGTCAGGATGTGTTGAACTACGATGGCACACCCACTAAATACGTAGCACAGCCGAACAATTTCCTGCAGGCATTCCAGAACGGAAATGGCTCCGCCACCAATATTTCGCTGGACGGTGGCAACGACCGTTCCACCTTCCGGGTATCCTATACACGCGATCAGAGCACTGGCGTAGTAGCCCAAAACAGTTTACTTAAAAACAGCTTCGACCTGCGCGTTACCCATACCGTGAACAAATTCCTCAGCGCCGATGTAAGTGCCAACTATACGGATTTCGCCGGTAAGAACCCGCCGCGGCTGGGCGGCCTCGATGCCTTCGCCTCCTATAACTTTGGTAAACTGTTCAGCTGGATATTGCCCAGGAACTATGATACCAGGTACTGGATGCAGAAAGACAAATACACCAGCATATTTGGCGGCGTGCCCAATCCCACAGATCCCAATGAGCCCAACAAAGCGCCCGAATCCAGGTTCTGGTTCAGCCTGTTCGAAAACGAATACCTGCAGAATGAACAGACTATCCGGGGCCGCATTGCACTCACCGCCACCATCAACCCCTGGCTGAAATTCCTGCTGGAAGGCAACATCAATAACCTCTATACCAAAAACGAAAACAAAGAACTCGGACAGGGACAAAATTTCGCCGGCGGATTATACGGCTTAGGACATACCAGCAAAGAAAGCTATTTCCTCAAATGGATGGCAATGATCAATAAAACGCTGACGAAAGACCTGGACCTGAGCGGTTATATCGGCGGTGAAACCCAACGTTTCCAGACCACTTACAACTACAGCGAAACAGTAGGTGGACTCAATTACCCCGGAAAGTACTTCCTGGCTAATTCCGTGCAGAAACCGACAGCCCAGGGCGGCGTTAAAAACAGGAAAGCATTCAACTCCCTCTATGCAAGTGCAGACCTGGCGTGGAAAAACCAACTTTACCTGCAGGCAACCTTCCGCGGCGACTGGTCCTCTGCACTCACCTATTCAGACGGAAGCGGTAATTTCTTCTACAGCTACCCGGCAGTGAGCTTATCCTGGCTGTTTTCAGAAACCTTCAAATTGCCCACCTGGATCAGCTATGGTAAGCTGAGAGGCAACATCGCAGCCCTCGGTGGAGATACCGATCCCTTTGTCATCAATCCGGGATTTACCTTCAACGGCTATACGTCGTCTAACGGCACGGATGTACCTACATCTACCTATAGCCGTTTCCGTGATCCGCTCACCGGCAGGTTCATCGTACTGCAACCCAATCTTAAACCACAGCGGAAGATCGCCAAAGAGCTGGGGCTGGAAATGCGTTTCCTCAAAAACAGGATTGGCTTCGACGCATCAGTATACCAGGACAACACTAAGAACCAGATACTGGATATTGGCACCCCACAGGAATCAGGGCAGGAAGGTATCCTGATCAACGCCGGTAATATACAGAACCGCGGACTGGAAATAATGGTAGATGGAAGTCCGGTTAAAACCAAAAACTTTGAATGGAACACCAACCTGAACTATTCCTTTAACAAGAACCTGATCAAGGACCTGTATCCCGGCCGTACCGAATACGACCTGGGCGCCAACATCGGAGAAATCAGCACCTGGGCCATTGTCGGACAATCCTACGGCGTACTGCGTACCACCATTCACTCGCAGCCTTACCAGGCAACAGATGCCAACGGCAAACCGGTCGACGATCCCAACAACGGAAAACCCGTACTGGCATGGCGTTCCGACGCAAGGGCAGCCTTCCCTGCACGCAGCAATACCCTCCAGAATGTGGGCGACATCAACGCAAAATTCCGCGCCGGCTGGGGCAATACCTTCCGCTACAAGGGCTTCTCGCTGAATGTATTGCTGGATGCCAAGATCGGCGGCGACTTCGTATTGCTCACCTACCGCTACGGTACACATACCGGCGTATTCCCCAACACACTCAAAGGACGGGATGCTGAACACGGCGGTATCACCTGGACCAGCAAATACGATAACCAGACTTACGACGATGGGCTCATCCCCGACGGCGTTTTTCCTAAAGGACAGAAAGTGACCCTGCCCAATGGTACACAGGTAGATGTAGGCGGACTTACCTACCAGCAGGCCTACGATAAAGGCTACGTAGAGCCAACTCACGCACCACAGTTCTATTATCGCTATGGCTCCTCTTCTACTGGCGTGGCCGATTACTGGATCAGGAAAAACTCCTGGATATCACTTCGCCAGATATCGCTTGCCTACCAGTTTCCCGCCAGCATCTGCAATAAGCTAAAGCTCAATAACCTGAGCCTGGCTATCGTAGGCCGCGATCTGTTTTACCTGTACAATTCGCTGCCCTACAACTATAATCCTGCCTCCAACAACTCTAACAACACCGCCTATTCCGGTGAAGAAGGATTTTTGCCGATGATCAGATCCATCGCAGGCACCATCAGGGTAGGATTCTAGCAGCAGACCATTGTATCACTCAAAACACCAGATCATGAAAAAAACGACAATCAGATATATAAAAGCTGCTATGATAGTGGCATTACTGGGCACCAGCTCCTGTTCAAAAAACTTCGGGGATATTAATACCGATCCAAGTGTGGTGATCACACCGGATGTTAAATACCTGCTCAGCTATTCGGAAGATAAACTATTCACCTATCAGGGTACTGAATGGGTGTGGGAAAGCATGGAACAGCTGATGCGTGTAACCCAGCACGTTACCTCCAGCCCGTACGAGATCACCGGTAACGTTAACACCCGTTACAGTAACTACTACCTGCAGATCCTTCCCAATCTTTTTGAGATAAGACGCCAGGTAGATGCCAGAAAGGATAAGGACAACTACCAGAAGATCAAAGAAGTGACCTACATCGTGCAGGCGCTGCACGGCATCAAGGTAACGGATATGAACGGAGCCATCCCCTATTCACAGGCAATACAGGGCCGCTACGATCAGAAATACAGCCCGGTATACGACGATCAGGCAACGCTGTTCAATACCCTGCTGGCACAACTGGATGAAGCGATCAGAGTGCTTTCTGATAATTCGCTGCCAGCCCAGGCCACCTATGGATCATCTGACATCTATTACCAGAGCGACTGGGTAAAATGGGTGAAGCTCGCCAATACGCTGAAGCTAAGGATTGCCGCACGGCTCGAAAACGCCGATAATGCCAGGTGCCAGGCAATTTTTCAGCAGGTGCTCAAAGATCCTATTGGCCCAATTGATGGCGATGATTCTCAGCTGAAATATATGAATGTGACTTACGTTCCGTTCGGTACCAGCGGCGATATCGATTACCGCAGCCGCAGGTATGCCACCACCTCTATCATGTCGTTCCTGAAAAGCAGCAACGATCCCAGGTTACCGGTTTACTTCGATAAAAACGACCTGACAGGCAGCTTCCGGGATTCGCTCACGAAATACGGCGTCACACTTCCTTCGTTTATAGATCCGGCCGATCCGCTGATCATGTACCAGGGAGGTCCGGCCGACTGGACCACCAACCCCACCGTAGCAAGTTTTATCAGCAACGGTTTTGTGGTGAGCCCTTATACCAAATACTCGCTGATATCGCCGATCAACCGCCGGTTTTTCTCTCCACAGCTGAATCAGGCCAAAGGCAACTTCCTGGATGTGGCAGTCACTTATGCAGAAACCTGTTTCTACATAGCGGAATTTATACAGAAGGGATATGCAGGTGGCGCCAATACCAAAGGCAGTGCGGAAGACTGGTACAAAAAAGGTATCACCTCTTCCATTCAAACCATGAATACCATTGCCATTGCAGCGGGATCTACAACGGCCTATTCCGGAACAGGAGCAACAGAAATCAGCAACTATCTCGGCAATCCGCAGGTAAAATTCAATGGCGTCAACGACCTGGAACGTATCTACATCCAGCAGTATCTGGGTATGTACCGGCAACCTAACGAGGCATATGTGTTCTGCCGCCGTACCGGCTATCCTAAAACAGGATCTGCCTATTACAGCAGGGAGCCATTCAATGAAGTGATCTTCCGCCGTTTCTGGCTGACCGATCCTGGAGAAGTAAACCGCGCCAATTGGAATGCGGCGATGCAGCAACAGGGCTTTACTCCGAATGCGATGGATTTGCCTACCCTCAGCACGCAGCGCGTGTGGTATGATAAGAATGCGCCGGATTTTGGGAAGGGGAAATAGCTTTTAGTTAGCATCAGGAATAGGGAATTAAGCATTAAAAAAGAGCGGAGGTTTCCGCTCTTTTTTAATGCTTAATTTCACAGCACATGATATGCCAGCACTGGCAGCTCAATCCAGAACGTACTGCCATTACCTTCACTACTTTCCACCCAAATCCGGCCGCCGTGTGCATCTACGATCTGTTTACAGATAAATAAACCTAATCCAAAAGATTGTTCACCGGAAGTACCACTACGTCTGGCGGTTCCTGAAAGGCCGAAGAGATTCTCCTTTATATCATCCGGAATGCCAATGCCATTATCTTTTACAGCTATCAGCACAAGAGCTCCGCTACTTTCCATGAATACCCGGATAACTCCACCGGAAGGACTGAATTTGATGGCATTGGTAATGAGATTACTGAACACCCGCCACATCTTTTCCCTGTCGCAGGCAACGATGGCGGGATGTAAGTCGGCAATAATCGTTTGTCCTTTTTCCTCGGCTTTTTGTTGCAGCAACCCGATGCAGTATTGAATAATAGTGTGTAATTCCGCAGGTTCTTTATGAATATCGCTGGCAATATCGAGGTTCATCATCTCGCTGATAAGCGTCAGCGAATGAGTGGCAGATTCCCTGATGATAGTGAGCAGTTCTGAACTGTCGCTGTCGGTGATCGCGCCTGAATCGAGCAAAAGATCTGACAAGGGAATGATCGCTCCAATGGGATTACGCAGATCGTGCGCAACAATTTTCATCATTTTTGTATTGTTTTGCTGGCTTTGCTCCAGGGCGCTGAGACTTTCTTCCAGGATTTCATTTTGCGTGGAAATCGTATCGTTCATTGCCTGCAGTTTCTTAGCATTGGCACGTGCTTTCCTGGCATTAAACCAGACCTGCAGGATAATACCCAGAGCAAATACGAAGAATAGCAGAGAAATGATGAGATAGGCGTTTTTTACTTCATCCTGTTTCTTTAATAACTTCAATTCATAATCCCTGGCCAGGAAATCGAATTGCTGTTGGGTGTTCACACTACTAAGCGGATTGTTAACATTGTCCAGTGAATCTTTCATCCGGAGATAATTACGAGCAAGGCTTAACGCAGTTGACGGCCGATTTTTCAACTCGTAATACTGAGATTGGAGATTCAGCAACCAAAGCTTGCTGCCAGCATTGGGAAATGAATCCAGAGAGGATTGCAGTTTTTCCATCCATGCATGTGCTTCGTCGTATCTTCTTTGGCTAAGCAACATGCTGATTAATTTGTTAATGGTGCTTTGCGCATTCCCCATTTCACATTCTTTTCGCAGATTAATCTGAATGTTTGCTTTATATAGATTTTCAGCCTGGGAAGTGTCGCCGGCTTTCAAAAGTTCATCTGCTTTATTACCGTAAACAACTCCTCTGGACACTTGCATATTTCTTTCCCGCTCCGGCATGCCTTTAAAAACCGGTTCGAACAGTTGAATATATCTTAGCGTACTGTCATAGTAAAATAAGGCGCTGTCGCTTCGATTGATTTGACTAAAACACAGTGCGATATTATCCAACTGGCCCTGCTGATATCGAAACCGATAAAATGTATCCGGGGCACAGGCCTGCAGATTTAGAAAAGTTGCCCGGAAATAGGGAACTGCATCAGGGAATAGTTTCTGACGATAGTATACCATGGCAATTCGTCCGTTAAACTCACTAAACGTGCAGGTATCCCCTGATTTCTGAATGTAATCTCTGCCCTGGAAATAGTACGTAATGGCATCGGCAAGTTTCAGTTTCTCCCGGAGTATATCACCCCGGCATAGTATGGCAAGGCCATACATTTTAGAACAGGCGGGCTCGTTTTTATAATCAGCCAGGATGTTCAGAATGCTGTCGATATATATATTACCCATATCCGGATCCCGTCGGTCCAGCCAATAATGCTCCAGCTTAAAGTAGTATTTTTTTGAGATGTCCAGCGGACTGGGGTCGGGGAAAGCGTCATACGCCGAATCAATGCGGCGGAAGGCTTCCTGATACTGATTGGATGTATATACCCGAAGTCCGTTAATAAAGGGATCGAAATAAGCCGAATGATCTGCCATCTGTTTATGCGATTGGTTACAGGCAGTTGTCAGTAAGAACCATAAATACAATAAAGCCAACGCATACAGGGAACCTAATCCGGAAGATTTTCTATAGCTGTGTTCCAGTCTATACATAGTAGGTTTATATCGGTTAAAAATTGACAGTATAAGGGAATATCTCTACCCGCGATTAATAAAGCAGATCACTACGCTGATATTCTAATGCTATTCTGGATTTCACTGACCACTTATTAACCTGCGAAAATTTTAAACCTGGTACACCATTAAGCATTAGTGTTGGAAGACTGAATCTCCAATACCTACTAATATAAACAAACTGTCTGATTTTCAGAGGTTTTATATTTATAGTCAGGTCAAAATAGATATCAAAATTACCGCAACCTTTACCCAATGTAGTCTGTAGCTTATTTCTAAAAGAAGGCGACGGAATTCATTGGTTCCCGGACGTACCATCTATCAGGTCCGCAGTTTAATTCCTGACAGCGCCGGCATTCCGTCTGTTACTATGTGCGTGCGCCCCGGTGCGCATGCCCCGTGGGTCCGGATGCGCATGACACACTAGTTGCTGATTTTCAGCTTATCACCAACAGGCTGTAATCCCGCTGTAAATCAGCTTTCAGGACAAGTAGCCGGCGTTGTCTTTTCAGCCAAATAAAAAACAAACAACCCAAAATCCTAAAATAAATTTGCCAAACCAAATGGTTATATATAACTTTACCAAACCAAATGGTTATATAAATAACTTCTTTGTAAAAAACAACGATAAGAACATGCTCGCTCGCAGAGACGTATTCCAGGCAATTGCCGATCCTACCCGCAGGGCCATTATAGGGCTGCTTGCAGGACAAACCATGACTTTAAACGGTGTTGCTGAGAATTTCAGCATGAGCCAGCCTGCCATCTCCAAACACATGCGTATACTTACCGAATGTGGATTGGTAGTGATGATCAAACAGGGCCGGGAAAAGCACTGCAGCGCCAATTTTGCAGCGTTACGGGAAGTGGCCGACTGGACAGCTCAATACCGCTCCTTCTGGAATAACAAACTGGATAAACTGGAGCACCTGCTGAAAGAAAAATAAGTATTCATCCAATAAAACAAATCCATCATGGCAGAACCGTATGTAAAAGCAGAGATGCTTATCAGAAAACCCGCCAGAGAAGTTTTCCAGGCTTTTATTGATCCGGAGATCACAAAGAATTTCTGGTTCACTAAAGGAAGCGGTAAACTGGAAACCGGAAAAACTGTTACCTGGGAATGGGAAATGTATGGCGTTTCCTCTACCGTAACGGTAAAAGAGATCGTACCAAATGAGAAGATTGCTATCGATTGGGGCAATCCCGCTACCCACGTGGATTTCGTGTTCCAGTCGTTCAGTGATGACAGTACCTATGTGGTGGTTACCAATTACGGTCTGAAATCAACAAACGAAGCACTGTTCAGGGAAATAAATGACCTCACCGGCGGATTCACTACGGTACTCGACGGCCTGAAAGCCTACCTGGAACATAACATCCGCTTAAACCTGATAGGAGATAAATTTCCTCAAAAAAAATAAAAACCTGTAAAGATGGAAAAATATGGTAAGATGACGGCACCGGGTACCCTTGTATTTGAACGGCTCCTGCCCGGGCCTGTCGAAAAAGTATGGGCTTACCTCACCGAATCTGAAAAGAGAGGTAAATGGCTCGCCAAAGGAGAAATGGAATTGTTTGAAGGCGGAAAAGTAACACTGGAATTCCTCCACAGCGATTTGAGTCCGGATACAAACGACCCCATTCCCGAAAAGTACAAAAGCATGGAACATGGAGCAAGTTCCACCGGCACCGTGTTGAAAATCTCCCCGCCCCACCTGCTTGCATTCACCTGGGAAAGTAATTCGGATGTAACGTTTGAGCTGAAAGAGCAGGGCGAAAAAGTACTGTTACGACTCACTCACCGCAACCTTGTTGGCAGTAAAGATATCCGCGTTGAAACTGCAAGCGGCTGGCATACACATCTGGGTGTACTGGTGGCCAACCTGGAAGCAACCACTCCTGCCGGCTTCTGGAAAACACATATGAAACTGGAACAGGAATACGAACAAATGCTTTCATAACCTTAGTGTCTTACATACTGCGCTGCAGGATAATTATTTCGCCGGGACCCCCTTCATTCGAATTAGGCCGGAACACGAGCGCATAAGCGCTGTTATCCTGCATCGCAGCATCCGCCAGTACTGCAGCCTTATTCCTTACACGGATGACAGCATTACTCACCAGATCGGTGTACAGGCCGTCTGCATTGTTTTGCAGAAAACATTCCACCACACGCTGCTCCCGGATCAATATCCATCCGTTCCCTTTTTCATGCGTGAACCGGATGAGGAAACTGTTGTTTCCCAACGCTGTTGCCGGCCAGGTCGAGTAAAAGTCCAGGCCGGTTTCAAGCAGGGGGATGCTGTTCATGGTGCCATCTGCACTGATCTCACAGATCCCTGCTGCACCACCTTTGCCGGTATAAAACAACCGGATCGTATCGTTGCTGCTTACCGAAAGAAATTCAAATTGCGCCGGGCGTAGCGTTAATTGGGCCGACGATAATATCTTCCCTGCTGTATCCATTGTCCTTAATAACAATCCGCCTGCATGGCGACAAAGCAGGTATGTTTTATCATTTGCCACTATCGCCTTATTCCGCTGTGGCATATCTACCTTTATTTCTTTCTTCTTCTTTACCTGCCCGTTTTCAAAATTCAATACCAGCAGCTTATCGGGTTTCTTATCTGAAAATACTTCGTCCATCCAGCTCAACACCTGCTGTCCGATTGTGCCTATGAACTTCCCTGCAAAAGGCCTCCCGGGCTTCAGTGGCGTAACATTGTCCCGCCCTGAAACCGGCAGGAAGGTCTCCAGTTCCTTATCGGGGTGATAGGGAGTTACAGACAGCCACAACGCCCCATCCGGTGCATGAAACACGGATGGCAGCATTCCGGCAGTTTCGTGCATCACCTTTACAATATTCCCGTTCGAATCCACTACGGCATAAAGTATATCGTACCCTCCTGTGGCCTTATACGCATGAAAGGTGACAAAGAGCTGGTCTTTTTCTCCGGATACCGCTTCCGTCAGCGACAGTTGATGATACTTTCCTGCAGGTCTGATTTCAATTAACCGTCCTTTCTCCAGCGGTGTAATGGCAACAACAATGGCATTCTCCACATGCAGCAATTCGTCCATAGTGTACTTATTTTAGGCAGATGTGAGTAAACACATTGCGGGTTAATAACAGTGTCCAATATACGAATTCTTCCAAAGGCAAAAGGTATTGTCTGCCTGGTTTCAATTTTTAGATAGATCTCTCTATTTTTAAAAATCTTCCTATATTTACTCCCGAAATTGACGCGCATGCAGAAAAAATTAAAAGTAAAGGACCGGATATTGCTGGTGGCGGCAGAACTGTTTTCCCGCCAGGGATACACGCAAACCGGCATTAACCAGATCATTGCCGAAGCCGATATCGCTATTGGTTCCCTATATAACCACTTCCCTTCCAAAAACGATCTGCTGCTGGCTTACCTGCAAAAGCTGGAAAACGAATGGTTTGAAGGGTTCGATAAATTCATTCAGGGTATCGATAATCCGAAAGAAAAGATCCTGAAGTATGTGGATTTCCGGATTGCGCATCAGCTGAAAACTGATTACTGTGGCTGCCCTTTCATCAAAATCATCGCGCAGGTAGGCGCCCGCGAAGAAAAGGTGCAGCAGATGGTGGAAGGCCATAAAAATAAACAAAAGGCCATGCTGTATAGTTTCTTCAAGCAACTCCCCAACGAAGGCAACCTCGACAGGAAAATGCTGTCAGACAACTGCTTCATGATGGTGGAAGGCGCTGTTGTCAGCACTACGATTGCCCGCAATACCCAGGCACTCGAAAACGTAAAGAAATTTATCAGGAAAACACTTTCCTGATTTTTTTTGCACAGTAATAAAATAGATATATCTATCTATTTTAAAACATTAATTTAAATCTGAAAACATGATACCCGCTAACGAAACCTTTCATGGAACATTTCCATTTGCGCCTCATTTCAGTACCGCACCCGGATTCCGTATGCATTATGCAGATGAAGGCAGCGGTCCGGTGGTGCTTTGCCTGCACGGAGAACCAACATGGGGCTACCTCTTCCGGCATCTTATCGCGCAGCTTTCCCACAGCTATCGCGTGATTGTTCCCGATCATATGGGCTTCGGGAAAAGTGAAACACCAGGCAACCGCAGCTACTGGCTGCAGGATCACATCCTCAACATCGAACAATTTGTGCTGGATCTCGATCTGCAACAGATCACCCTCGTGCTGCACGATTTCGGTGGGCCGGTAGGCATGGGCCTCGCCGCCAGGCATCCTGAACGAATCGCGCGCGTGATCAATGTCAACGGCCCCGCTCCTTTCGGTCAGCCCAGCCTCCCGCAACGCTTTGCAGCCAACCTCGAAGATTCGCCCTGGTTCAGGTGGATAATGGCCGCTCATCCACACGGTAAACTGGAAACAATACTGAACGAAATACATTACAACATACTCAGTACCCTGAAACTAAACGGATTCGAACGCAACGAACTGATAACCGATACCTGGCTGGAAGCCTACCGCGCGCCTTTCCTTACAGCGGCCGACTGCCGCGGGGTGCTGGGATGGGCCAAAGGCATCGCCACCGGTCAACATGTTTTCGAAACACCCTCCGAAAAAGCCCGGAACATCATCAGCGCATTGCCTGCTTTAGCCATCTGGGGTATGGCCGACCAAACCGTACAGGGCAAACATTTCCTGCCACTCATCCGTGAAACATTCCCCAACGGTCAGATATACGAACTCCCGGGCGTAGGCCACTACAGCCCTGAAGATGATCCCGAAACCATCGGCCTGCTGATCCGCCAGTTTCTTTCACTTACTGCAAAAAATTAACCGCTATTTTTTTTCTTTAAAATAGATAGAATTATCTATATTATATATGGAAACAAGAACTTCACGGTGGATATCCATGCTTATTGTATCGTCGGCCATTTTCCTGGCTGTACTGGATATATTCATTGTCAACGTAGCCCTGCCCTCCATTAAAAAGGGCATCAACGGAACCAACGGCGAGCTGCAACTGGTGATCGCTATTTACCTGCTGGGATATTCCTGCTTTCTCATCACCGGCGGCCGGCTGGGAGATTATTATGGCAGGAAAAAAATCTTCATCACCGGCATGTTGCTGTTCACTGTCAGCTCCTGTATCTGCGGTCTGTCGCAAACCGGCTGGCAGCTAAACCTGGCCCGCTTCTTCCAGGGCATCAGCGCGGCGCTGATGACGCCACAGGGAGTATCCTACATCCAGGTGCTGTTCCCCGAATCCAGGGAACGTATGAAAGCACTTGGCATTTATGGCATCATCGCCGGCTCCGCCTCGGTGATCGGGCAATTCCTCGGCGGCCTGTTACCCGACACCCATTTCACGATCGACGGCTGGCGGCTCATCTTCTTTATCAATCTCCCGGTAGGCATCATTGCATTGCTGATGGCCGGTTTCTTCCTGAAAGAAACCAACAGAGACACCTCCCGGCAATTCGATTACGGCGGTGTAGCCTTACTCACACCCGCTCTCTTCTGCCTGATATACCCGGTGATACAAGGGCGCGAGCTGGGCTGGCCCGCCTGGAGTATACTGCTCCTCGTAGTTTCAGTTGTATTGTTCATCATTTTTGCACGTAACCAGCAACGGAAACTCCACGAGGACAAAGCACCACTCATCAACGCCCGGCTGTTTCATCTGAAAGATTTTCGTATAGGCCTGATCGCTACCATCTTTTATTTCCTGGTACAGGAACCCTATTTCCTGATCAGCGGCGTATTCTTTCAGGACGGACTAACTATTAGCTCCTCCACGGCCGGCTACTACTTTGTATTCCAGGGGATCGGGTATGTGATAGCCTCTATACTGTCAGTAAAGCTGCTGAATCATTTTGGCAAAAGAGTATTACAAACCGGCATCGTTATTATGATTGTCTCGCTGCTGCTACACGTAGCATTCCTGACCACGCCGCAGGCGGGTACACTTACGTTCGGCAGTATCCTGTTCCTGTACGGACTTGGTTGCGGTTCCGTGTTACCCTCTCTGTTGGCATTCTCTCTGAAAGGGATCCCGCATGAATTTGCAGGCGCGGCATCCGGTACGTATTATACGGTTCAGCAATCGGCTATTGCGCTGGGTGCGGGTACTGTTGGTGGTATCTTTTTTTATTTCGTAGGTCATTCACCGTTAGTAGCCGATTATATAGCAGCTTACAAAGCGGCCCTTTATATCAGCAGCGCATTGCTGCTGGTGGTACTGGTTTGCCTGGCATTGTTACCGGATACGGTGAGAATGAAGAATATGGAATGAAGAATTAAGAAACAGAGCGAAGGCCTAAGCGAATAAATGTTATTCGCTTAGGCCTTCGCTCTGTTTCTTAATTCTATATTCTCAATTCTTAATTTCAAACCAATACACCTTCTGTAATTGCTGTTGCTTTGAAACTTCCACACCATAGGCTTCCATCGATGCTTTCAACTGTGTAAAATCGCCTGACTTCACTGTCATATTCACTTTCCGGCCAAACTGATCTATATTTCTGACTGTCATATTGCAATCAAACCGGTCCTGTAAAGCGCTGACCAGGGCCGGCAGCGTATTATTCTTGAGTACAATAATGCCGCCCTCACCGGTACTAATGTGGCTCACATCCTCCGGTTGCCGGGGCACGTCCAAATATAATTTGCTGCTGTCTTTTACTTCCATCACTATTATGTCAGTTAAACTATCTTTTTCTGCCATATGCAAATGCAAATTATCTAATATGGCCTCCAACACATCCCGGTCCAATATTTTTTTCCTGCTCGCATAGTAGTAAGAAATACAACTGTCGGACAGTGAACCCGGCAATACCACCATTGCCCTGGAAGTCCCTAACAGCTGGGCCAGGCGCTCCCTCACTTTTGTCCCTATTACCACATCATTACAAAGATCTGTTCCTTTCCTGATGATATGTTTCCCCAATGGCAGATTGGTTACCGGTCCCATCGTGAAGTATTCGTTTTTTCCCGCATCTGCCCAGAGCTCCTGATAGTATTGTTGTAACGAATCATACAGATACTTCTCGCCGGTCACCACAGGCTTCTCTGGCAGCGGAATCGGCTCCCGGTTTACAAATCGCCTCAGAATATCTTCATCCAGTGTTCCTTCCTTACTTGTCCATTTCACCTCCATCCGGTCGTCGATCAACACCTGGAACGGAATAGAGTTGATCCCGAATTTTTTGAACGTTTCCCCCGTAGTATCCGAAACTACTACAGATGAAAATGGCATTTTAGACAATAACCGCCGGATTACCACTTCTTTCTCATCACTCATAGCCAGGAATACAAGCTGCTTATTTCGTTTATTCGCTTCCGTTAATTTATTGAAATGAGGTACCTCTCCCAGGCATGGCCCGCACCAGGTGGCCCAGAAATCCACCACCAGAAATTTCCCCTTCAGTGATTTGTCTTTCGGCACATGCTCAATCCAGTTAGTGATCTGTAAATTGCTCACTTTATCTCCCCGCTTTACCTGGGAATTCGCTTGCATGGTCAACCCCAATAGGAATAAAAAAATCAGGCTTTTAGGTAACATGGGATATAATTTTACTGAATCTATGAAAATTTCGTAGATAAATATCCCCGAACTTTTTTACTAGATCAAATCGTTAAAAATTTCTTCCTGCGGCGCTGTTCCTCCTGAATTACTTATATTTACGCCCAGGCCGGAAACGGAGTCATTCAAAATGTTAACCATATGTCTGCTTTGAATTATTTAGTTGTCATGTTAGAGAATAGTCAGACGGAACAATTGCCTGTCCGCATATTCTTAACCCACCATACCCTTACTGGTATTGTTACCAACATTTACCCTTCATTTGTTGAAATCAGAACGGAAGATGGCAAACGCTGTGTGATTACACTCGATAAGATCGAAGCCATAGCCGGTATCTGACGCCCGTCAATTATATCATTGAAAAAATCATAGCATGGATCATACTACTCAGCGCCCGGACAATGCTTTGCCGGGGCTCATCCGTAAAGTTTTGGGCAGTCCGCATTCCGAACAGGTGATCAAGGCGCAGATCATCCAGATGGCTTCGCAGCACCTGCACGTGCCGGAGGTTACTACGGCCTTGCTGGAAGTGCTGCCGCTGACGAAAGACAAAGAAACCAAAGCCCGGTTGTTACAATTCCTGTCCGGCCTCAATACGTCCCGTTTTCCGGACCCCACTGCGTTATTCAACGCGCTGCTGGAAGTATACCGGCAGGAGAAAGACAGAGACACACGTACCGCCCTGCTCTATCGCTTGCAGGATAGCATCCACCAGGATCCGCGGCTGGCGGTATTCTTCGTGGAGCTGGCAGCACAGGACACTTTGAGCGAGCAGGAGCGTATAGCCGTTCAGGATACGATCGCTTCTCTTCCTTCGATATCGGAAGAAACAGCGCTTGCTGCGTTGCTGAAAAACGTTAACGCACCTACGCTGATGCAACTGCAGGCCATTGAGCTGGCAGAAAAATGCCCGGTATGGGGCGAAAAAATGGCGGCCGCCCTGCAACCCTACCTGGCCGTGAAAAACGACCGGAATATACGGTTCCGCATTCTTTCCCGCCTGAGCAGTGCGCGATTGCTGGATGCCAGCTATGCGGCGGTCATCATCCCGGTGCTGCGCACGGATAACGATGCCTACACCCGTCTGGAAGCATTGCAGGCGTTGACGAAAATAAAGCCCTGGAATGAAGATATTCTGTTGCAACTGGTTTGGTCCGCCTCCCAGGATGGCGACGAAACCGTGCGCAGTAAGGCCTTGCAGTTACAGGGCGAATTGCCGGAGCTCAGCAACGAACAGATGATGGCGCTGGCAGGACTGCTGACTTCCGACCGTTCGGAAGGCGTTCGCCTTACCTTGCTACAGCAACTCAAGCCGCTGATGCGTATTCCGGAGATCAGAACACAGGTGGCTGCCGCATTTTCGGCTAACCCCGGCGTGTTCAACGATACGGAGTTCGGCATGCTGACCGACATGCTGGCGCCTTATGCCGGCAGAGACGAGCAAATCAGCCTGCAGTTGATGAACAGCGCTAAAGGTCTTCCTAACACCGGGCAGCGCAAAAAAGTATTGCAACTGTTGCTGGGCAAAGTGAATATCGAAAAAATACTCGATCCGCTGCTGCAGCTTTTCAGAAACGAACGCAATGAAGAACTGCGGGAGGTATTGTTTAACCAGGTGAAAGCCTTGTCTGTAACGCGTCATCCGCAGCTGGCAGATATTTTCTGCGACGAGCTGACAGAACCAGGCTCACCGTTCCGCGTTACCTGCGCAGGCATCCTCGCCAACGCTGCAGAAACGTACGCGCAAATTGTGCCGGCGCTGGAGGATGTACTGTTGTACGACAACGACCGTGAGCTGGTACGTATTTCGCTCGATGGCTACCTGCGCCCCGGCGTTACCAAACGTTTCGATGTGTTGCTGGCCGTTGTGAAGAATGAAATGATAGATACCATTTCCCGCCAGAAGGCCATGGATGCGCTGATCAAGCTGCCGCTGGATGAACAGCAGCAGGAAGCACTTGCTACTGCCCTGTCAGGCATTAAACCCGGTACATTAAAAAACACCTGATCAATTGGATGATATATGAATATGAGCAGTATTACCGAAGATATTAAAGCCCGGCGTAATGCAGGCAGCGAACAGGCCCTGATGATGCTCGATATGGTGCCGTTGTCTGATACCGATACAAAGTACTCGTTGCTGTCGTCCGCCGCATTGTATTTAAATGACCGGGCGGTTGCTGAGAAATGGATTTCCCTGCTCAGTGAAGAAACCGATACCGCCTTACAGGCCGATATGCTGCAAAGACTGGCGGCAGGCGGCTTACAGGCGATTCCCGACAAGGGCCGCTTCATTGCCCTGCTGATGGATATCCTGCAGCAAAATGAATCGCGGGATATCGTACTTCCGCTACTTGGCAGGTTTGCGCTCCATGATGCAGGCGCGCGCCGGAAGCTGATGGATTTTTACAAATCTCAGGAGAATGCAGATGTATCCCGGCTGATACTTTCCTGGCTGCTTATTCCGGTAGCCATTAGTGAAGAAGATATTGAGTTTTATAGGGAGATATTGAACAAAACGGATACGGAAGATAAACTGGTGCTGGTAAACAGGCTCCTGCTGCACGATCAGCTGGATCGTCAGCAGCTGGAAGAGTTGCTGCAGCCTACGACCCCTGCTGTTATCCGGGAAATGGTGCTGCGCTATTGTGTGGATCGTTCCATTGTTCCGGAAAAAACCCTGCGCAACATCATCCTGGGTGATAACAATCCGCTGCTGAGAAAATGGAGTATTCAGCTGCTGGCGATACATGGTATCAGCGATACAGCCATCACGGATGCTATACTGCACGCACTCCGGGAAGATCCGGATCCTGCGGTGCGACAGGCGGCCATGAATGTATTTGCCTATAGCATTGCGCTCACACCAGACAATATCAGTTTCCTCTGCAACTGCCTGCAAACGGAAAAGAATATTACCGTAGCGCAACAGCTGCTATACCTGCTGGCGCCGTATACGGAAAAAAACAGCGCCTTGTCGGATGCCTTGTGGAACCTGCTGGAACTGGATCTGCAAACCGATATAGCGGCCGGCATTTACGATATTCTTGGCCGGCAGGTAGCCGTTAATACGATGATGTTCGAAAGGTTTATGGCAGCATATGAAAAAGAGCAACACGATGTTTGCAAGACAGTCATATTGAAAGCCATTACCACGGTAATGAATGTGGGCGATGAATTAAACAGTTTGTATTTGCGTGCACTCGATGCCCCGGCTCCGGCCATCCGGGAATGGGCGCTGCGGGGAATCCTGCTGATCCCGGGCACCCGGGAAAATACAGACGTGATAGCAGCAGCCGCGCCGGCATTGCTGCGCAGCGATCTGGCAGACCAGCTACGGTTGCAGCTGGCGAGGAAACTCAGCTTCATTCCAAAGCTGCCGGATGCCGCCATACAGGTTTTCAGCCGGCTCGCCGATCACGAAAACAACCAGGAAATCCGCAGTATCTGCAATAAAGTACAGGAAAAAAGCATTGCACAGGATGGCGGCACCCGCATCAACTGGGAGCAATGGCTGCATAAAGCCGACGTGACGCATGATTTCAGCGGTGTGTTCCCGCATATCTGGTGGTTCTACAACGATAATCCACCGATGGCCAACAGTATCCTGTATGCTGGCCTTAATCCGGCTGCCTCTGGCAGTCTGTACCAGGCCGGCGTCAGCGACCTGGAAATACTGAATTTCCTGGCTGCCTATTCCGGGATAGACGATACCCTCAGCCGCTACGCACTCAATCAGCTGCTGCATACCGACCTTGGCAATGAATCTAAATTCAAATGGTACCTGCTGGCTCTGAAAAGCAACCCTTCCTGCGAAGAACTGAAAGAAGGACTGTGGCTGCTGCTGGAGAAAAGAGGACAATATATCAACATGATACAGCTGGATGAACTACTCAGGCTTGTTTGGAAAAACGAGCTGGATGCTCAGTTCAGCAGGCGCATGTTGCGGCAGACTACCCCCGCCGGAATACTGCCCTATCTGCGTTACATCTCTGTAAATGCAGCTGCAGAACAGGTGCCTGAATTGCTGGCGGCAACCGCCAAATTACCGGGCATCCTGCAGGACCGCGATTGCAAAGAGCAGTTCATTACCGCCTGCCGCAACAGCGGACAGGATGCAGAAGCTCTGCAACGCAATGCAGCAGCGGCTCCCGGCTTTGCAGACGATGGGCCGGGGTTTGCAGATTAATTGGCAGGTATCATATTTAATCATCTTTAGTCAACAAGAATATGGCGGAAGAAATTGCTTTATTCGATATACTCTTATCTGCAGAACGCAGTACAGAAGAACGGTTAGCAGCACTTGTACAGCTACGTCCTTTCCTGGAAACCCAGGAAGGCGCCGACAAACTTGCAGCTGCCATCAATACAGAAGAAAGTACCCAGGTGAAGGGTGCTATGCTGGAGCAGCTCTGCAACATCGACATCTCCCGGATCAATAACCATCAGCAATATATCAGCGCTCTTTCCCTGATAGCCTGCCTGGAACCGGAGCGGGAACTGCGTTACCTGGCCGTAACCCGGCTGGCATCGCTCGCGCCACACATGAGCGAGGTACAGGAAATACTGATAGAAACGCTGGTACATGATATCGACAGTTACATACAGATCGCCAGTATACAGGGGCTGCAGCAATGTGTCAATAAGACCACGGAAACGATAGAAAAGCTCAGTAACTATCTTCCATTTGCCCCGGCAGCCTGCAAAGGTCCGTTGCTGACACTGGTAGCACAGCTTCCGCAACCACATGCCACTGCGCTGTTGCTACATTTCCTCGATCCGCTGGAGCCAGTGCCCTTGCGGCTGGAGGCGTTACGGATACTGTCTGACATGCCATCCCTGCCCACCATCGCCGGCACTACGCTCACCCGGCTGCTTCCTGCGGAGGTGTCGCTTCGCGTCAGGAGCAGTATCATTGCGCTACTGGCTAATCAGCGCCAGGTGGATCCGGAGCTGTTTAACGGCATCTTTACTGCGCTGCAGCAAATGCCCGACCAACCGGAACTGCTGGCCCTGGTGGCCGACCGGCTCGTGGCCCATCCTGAGCTGCAGCAGCAATTTATTCAGCTGTTCTCACAAACAACATCCGCCGGCCTTAGAATACGGCTGCTGGTACAGCTTCAGTACAGCGATGTTCCGGAAATCATTGTCAGCGGCTTACAGGACGCTAATCCATATGTACGGGAAGCCACGCTTCCTTTTCTCACCAACAAATTTGCTCAGTTCCAGGATCAGCTGGAACCCGCACTGGCAAAGGCTATTCAAACAGAACCACTCACTGCATTGCGGGGAGCACTGATACAGGTATTCCTGCAAACCGGCCGGAAATCCGCCACCACAGAAGATATTATTGTAGCGTTGGGCACTGCGGAAACAGACCATCCGCTGAAAGTACAGCTGGCACAGGCAGCCTGCCAGGTAACGGTAACAGCACAAAACAGGCAACCACTGCTTCGTTTGTTCTGCGGCATACTGGAAGGAAAATGGTACCCGGCTGCGCTGAAAGAAATGGTAACAGCCCGGCTGCAGACATTCGCCTATACTGATGATCCTGATCTTAAAAAAAGTATGGGACTGCTGCTGGACCAGGCAAAAGATATTCATGAACTCAATCGCATCTACGGCATACTGAAAACACTGGAAACTGATTTCAGTCAGCTTGCCCCTTCTTTATTCCGTGTCCTCTACCGCCATATCGGCTGGTATCCGCAGCAACCACTCGATCAGTGGGTGCAGCTGCTCGGCCAGCTTGCTGAACAGCACGCTGATATCAGGGCGGAGCTGCCCTACCTCGTAGCTGCTACCGGCGCCAACTGGCTGCTGAAGGGCGCCGACAAAGCCGATCAGACCGGCGCATTTTTGTCGACCTTCAAAAACGCCATGCTGAAAAACGACGGCATGCGCGGTTATATGGAAATGGAACAGCTACTCGTGGATGCATGGAATAACAGAACGATCAAAAAGAATGAGCTCATCGAGCTGTATACCATGCTGCTGCGCAGCCCTAAGTCGTCGGGCCTGTTGCAACAAGTACTCAATATCATGCAACAGGGCAAACTGGTCACCCCGGAACTGGTAACGCTGAGCCTCGATTACATCCTGGTATCCACAGACAAAGACAGTTTATACCTCGTAAGAAAGTACCTGGAGCAGGCCGGTTTCAACGACCTGGAATACCGCCAGCGATTGATCAACATCTTCACACAACAGCATTATGCGCAGTACATGCAGCATAATTTGCCGGAAATAAATTCGAAGCGGCGCATCACTAATCTGAACGACTGGGAATACAGCGGCTGGCTATGTCCGTACAACCAATGGCCTGTGGCCAATCTCATTTTCGCGATAGAACCAGGCGAGCTTGCCACACAGGTATTCAGTCAGCTGCCGGCAGCCGGCACCGATGCTACCGCTACTCTGCCTTACCTGGTGCTGGAACATCTGTTCAGAAATTATAACAGCGCCTGGGCAAAGAGCATTTTCAAAGAAACTACTTCTTTCGAAACATTCCTGACGAACATATACAATGGCTACCAGCAGCTGACAGCCGCCAATCCGCTGGGCGACAGAATGCTGTACACCTTCTGGAAGAAATGGAGTGATTATGTAAGGCTACTCAACGGACAACCGGTGCCTGCCGCCCTAAGCGATGCAGCCGCACATATATACGGAGGCGTATGTAACGTGCTGAAAAAAATGGAGCCGGAGTTCAATGGGCGGCAGTTTCCACAAATACTCAATGGCATGAACAAGGATATTGTGCAGCAACACTGGCCCTGGAGTAATGAATTATGGGAGACTTTTGAATACAAATATTTTCCTAAAAAAGATCCCGACCAGGATGCTGCTGCACAGCTCTTTCAGCAGGCTGCTAAAGCCTTGCAGGCCGGCGACGGACCGGAAGGCCTCCGTTTGCTGAAAGACCTGGTAGCAAGGTATCCGCATACAAGGCAGGTGAAAGAGCAGCTGGAGGTGATTAATAATGCGATAGCGAAGCTGGAAGGAAATTAAGAATAGGGAATGTGGAATTAAGAAACAGAGCGAAGATCCTGGCGATTGAATTGAATTGTCAATCGCCAGGATCTTCGCTCTGTTTCTTAATTCCACATTCCCTATTCTTAATTTCCTGCGGCGTTTGCCCAAACTGCTTCTTAAACTCTTTACTAAAATACTTCCTGTCGTTATACCCAACTGAATATGCTACCTCATACACCGCCATTTCCTTTTCCTTCAGCAGCTGTGCTGCCTTTTTCATCCGGAGGGATTTGATAAAGTCGTTCACCGACATATCCGTTACCGCTTTCAGCTTCTTATACAACACCGGTGGGCTCATGGCCAGTTTCACCGACAACATATTCACGCCAAACTCAGGATCATTCATATGTTCTTCTACAAAACCGATGGCCCGTTGCAGAAATGCCTGATCCATCTTATTCGGCAATGTATCATGAGCGGTATGGATATCATCAACAGACGATACAGCTTCTTCTTTGCCTTCCGATGCCAGGCGCCGGCCCGCCACGTTCCGGATATTTTCTCTCAATGCGAGGAGGTTTCTTACATTCAGTTCCAGCGCACGCGGACTAAATGGTTTGGCCAGATAATGATCTGCGCCGGTTTCCAGTCCGTGTAACTGATCGGCCTGCCCGTTACGGGCAGTGAGCATGATTACCGGAATATGACTGGTCCGTTCATCTGTTTTCAACTCATGGCATAACATAAATCCATCCATACCCGGCATCATCACATCCGTGATTACCAGATCCGGAATCTGCTCTGTAGCGGTTTTCCAGGCTTCCTGCCCATCGGCGCAAAGGATTACCTGGTAGAGTGGTTCAAATGTTTCCCTGAGCAGCCGCCCCAGATCGGGGTTATCTTCTGCCAGCAGAATGGTATTCAGCCGGGGAGCGGCGGTGGTTTCCGTTGCCGCGATTACAGGCGCACTATTCCGCTTCGGAACCTTAACAGGTTCGGGCAATGGAACGAGTGCGTCGCCCATGTAACTCTTCCTGGGGATAGTAACGGTAAAGCACGTACGACCTTCCCGGTTTCCTGAAGCGGGGCGGCTTTCTACGGTGATGGTTCCTTTATGCAACTCTACTATGCTTCTCGATAGGGCCAGCCCGATTCCGTAGCCGGTATTCTGTTGGCCATGGTCATCTCCCTGGAAAAAATTATCAAACAACTTATCTATATATTCCGCGGCAATCCCGCGGCCGTTGTCGGTAACGCTGATCCGTACTTCGTCGTAACGCAGCTCTGCGCTTACTATAATCGTACCTCCATCCGGTGTAAATTTGAAAGCGTTGGAAAGCAGGTTAAAGCATACTTTCTCCATCTGCAAGCTATCGAACCAGAGCGGGATGATATCACGGTGATGGTTAAACGAAATAGTGATATTGCGTTCTGTTGCCAGTTCCCGGAAATGATTCACGATGGCTTCGAGAAATGCCACTACATCGTGAGAAGCCGGCTGCAACCGCAGATGCCCGGTTTCCGCCTTACGGAAATCCATCAGCTCACTTACGAGGCGCAAAAGCTTGTCTGCATTATCTTTTACCTGGTGCAACTGCTGCCAGAAGAAACCGCCTGCGGCCCCGGAGCTCATGATCCTGTCTACCGGCGCAGTGATCAGCGTCAGATGAGTACGGATCTCATGAGAGATATTGGTAAAGAAATTGAGTTTTTCCTGGTGCAGTTCTTCCTCCTTTTTCAGCATTCCCCGGAGATAAAAGAAACGGAAAATCAGCCATAGCAACGCTGTAATTACCGCACCGTATAGAAGAAACGACCACCATCTGAGCCAAAGCGGGGGCAGTACGGTAATCTTCAGCACTGCAGGCCGGCTCCATATGCCATCATTACCTGCTCCCTTCACCATAAACGTATATTCGCCCGCCGGCAGGCTGGTGTAAGTGGCAGCTGTATTGCTTACCTCGTTCCAGGATCCATCGAAGCCCACCAGCTTGTAGGCATACCGGTTCTTACCCGGGCGGATGTAGTTCAGCAGCGCAAATTCCAGGGTGAATACATCCTGGTTATGATGGAAAACCACTTCAGGGGTCAGACTGATATCTTCCTTCAGCAAACCATCTTTGCCATTGATCTTTACCGGCTGATTAAAAAGGTTCAGACCTGTAATCACCATGTTGGCATCGTAATTATTTGTTCCCATTTTATCGGGATAAAATCCGGTAAGACCGTTATCCCCTCCAAAGAAGAACTCTCCCCTGCTGTCTTCCAGGAAAGAATTATAATTGAACTCATTGCCTGCCAGCCCGTCGCTCTGCGTATAGGTCCGGAACATATTGGTATCAGGATTGAAAACAGCCAGTCCGTTTTCCGTACTGATCCACAGGTTATGGCTGTTATCTTCGAGTATCCCCATGACGTTACTATGCGGCAGGCCGTCTTTCTCCGTATAGATCCTTCCTTTGCCTGTATTGGGGTCGTACAGGAAAAGACCATTATAATACAAACCAATCCATATCCTGCCCCGGGCATCCTCCCGGATACAATTGATACCGTTTTTCTGTATCAGTTTGCAACGCCCGTCGGCATACAGGTATAAACCTTCTGCGGTACCGATCCAGATATTCTTTTTACGGTCTTCCAGGAAACAGGTGGTATGCCTGTTTTGTAATTCGGGAATACGCAGCGGCAGTTGTTCCAGGTTCCTGTTCCTGCGCCGGTACACAATTACGCCATTCTGCCAGCCGGACCAGAAGCGCCCCTGGCTGTCTTCCATCAATGCGCCTACCTCGGTGTTAAAAAGCTCCTCAGCAGTTCCCATGCCTGCGAAGTGTTTGAACCTTCCGGTGGCAGGGTCGAGCAGGTTGATGCCGCCACTATGCGTGCCTACCCATATATTTCCGTCCTTATCTTTCAGTACTGTTTTTACGAGATTGGATCCGATACTCGACGGATCATTTTCCTGGTGTTTATAGGCTGTGAAATTACCAGTAGCCCGGGAGAAGTAGTTCAGTCCGCCGCCTTCCGTGCCGATCCACAGGTTGCCTGCTCCATCTTCCGCCATACCGCTTACCACGTTGTTACTAATACTGCCATGCTGCTCATTATTCTGCCATATGGAGAAAGCGGTCACAGACGAGTGTACTACATTTACGCCACCGAAGTAAGTGCCGATCCAGATAGAACCGTTGTTGTCCTGGAAAATACTATGAAGGGAGTTCTGGCTGAGGCTTTTCCGGTTCACAGGGTCATGCTGAAAGGAGATACATCTGCCCGACAACGGATCCATGATACTCAGCCCTTCCTGGGTACAGATCCATAATCTGCCCAGCCGGTCTGAAAATATCTTCCTGATATTATTATTAATAATGCCGGTAGTATTACCCCGTTGTTGTTCATAACGGACAAAACTATGCGATGCAGGGTCATACCTGTTAACGCCACTGCATTGCGTGCCCACCCAAAGGCGGCGGTATTTATCTTCCGCTACCGTGGTAATCCCGTTGTCGCTCAGGCTGGCGGTATTATTGTCGTCGTGCAGGAACACCTCTTTGCAATAGCCGCCGGCATGCTTCTTCAGCCGGATAAGGCCACAGGTAGTACCAATCCAGATAATGCCTTCATGGTCAGCGAACATACAGCGTACCAGTCCGTCGCCTATGTTAACCGGTGTAAACCGGTTATGCTGCTTATCCTTTAACCGGTACACTCCCTTCGCTGTGGCCGCCCAAACTGTTCCGTCGTTGTCCATCAGCAAAGCAGTAACCCCTGCGGTTACAGGCGTTTTGATAAAACAGTCCCGTACCGGATCATAGCGATCCAGTCCCGCTTCGGTGCCTACCCAAACGCTGCCGGCAGTATCGCTCACCAGCGAGCTTACATAGCTGCTGGAAATACTGCTGCTGTCTGCATCATCATGTTCATAGATCCTGAAACTACGGCCATCGTAGCGATTAAGGCCGTGTCGGGTGCCAAACCACATAAAGCCGCGGCTGTCTTGTACAATGGCAAATACGCTTTTATGCGAAAGCCCGTTCTCTACTTTAAGATGATTAAAAACAATGTTCTGCGCGCTGACATGTGTTAAATCGATACAGCAAAACAGGATTATCAACAGAACAATCTTCCCCCGATAATACCATTTCCCCTTTCTGACATCGCGCTCCCGAAACGCAGTCATACCCATATTTGCTCACTGATTATAAGCGGTCAATAAAAATTACAGGCGGATTAAACGCTATATAAGTGGTAAAATACAAAAAATATTCATTGAAAATCAATCGGTTGACAATCCATTTAAAATATTCCCCCCATTTATTTAAGATTTTGGCCCCTATCCATGATAAATATAGTTGATTTTGAGCTTATCAATCAAAACAAATCGCATAATAATTTCCGTAATGGAACAACTACGCCTTCACTTAAAACAACGATGCCAATGCTAATTGACAGATTTATCAAAAAAAATCTGGCAGGACTTTTATTGATCTTCCTGCCTGTAATTGCCGCCGCTCAGAACAAAACGATCACTGGAACAGTGAAAGACAATACAGGGGCTGCCTTACCCGGGGTAACCATTACCATTAAAGGTACCAAAACAGGTACTACCACCGATCCGGAAGGAAAATTCAGTCTTAGCGCCAAACCCGGCGCCACGCTTATACTAAGCTTTGTGGGTTATGAGCAGATGGAAGCTACGCTCGACAATCAGGCCAGTTATACCTTTTCATTGAAGCCGGCTTCCAAGAACATTAATGAGGTAGTGGTAACGGCGTTAGGTATAGCCCGGCAGGCAAAAAGCCTGGTATATGCTACGCAAACCATTAAAACGGCTGAACTAAATGAAGTTCGTGATGCCAATAACGTACTGAACTCCCTTCAGGGCAAGGTGGCCAACGCCATCGTTACACAGGGTTCCGGCGGCCCTGGTAGCGGCGCCAGAATCGTATTGAGGGGTAACCGCTCCCTGCAGGGTACCAACACTGCCCTGATAGTGGTAGACGGGGTACCTATTGCCAACCCCACCTACAATGTTACCGGCAGTACCTTCGGAGGCATACAGGGCCCTGATGGCGCCTCTAACGTAAACCCGGACGACATAGAGAGCATGACCGTATTACGTGGCGCCTCTGCCGCCGCACTGTACGGCAGCCAGGCCGGCAATGGCGTGCTGGTGATCACTACAAAGAAAGGAACCAGGGATGGCTTTAAAGTAGACCTGAACTCAGGCGTTACCTTTGAAAGCGCCTTTGCCCTGCCTAAGGTACAGAACCAATATGGCCAGGGCCTGGGGGGTACCATAAACGCTACGGTAGGCGACAGCTGGGGCGCTAAAATGACCGGCCAGTCGTTCACCAACTACCTCGGCCAGCAGGATACCTATTCTGCCCAGCCCAATAATATCCATAACTTCTTCAGGAATGCCGTTTCCCTTAATAATTATGTAGGAGTATCGGCAGGAAATGAAAAAATGCAGTCTTATTTCTCCTATACCAATAATAATGTGGGTGGTATCGTGCCGGAAAACAATATGATGCGGCATACCGTAGACCTGAGGGTGAGCAACGAAATCAGCCCCAGGTTCTCTACTGATGCCAAGGTCACCTACATTAACCAGCGCATCAACAACGTTCCCCGCAATGGTGAGGAAAACTCTCCGGTAATCGACGTCTACCAGATCCCCCGTAATGTTAGTCTGGCTAACGCTAAAAACTATCAGCAAATGGGCTCCCAGGGTATCCCCGTGGCTACCGCCTGGCCCGCAACGCTGTCATCTATCTACCAGAACCCATACTGGATGATTTATAATACCTCCATCAACTACAAGAGAGACCGGGTGATGGGCTTTATATCTGCGAAATATAAGCTGACCGACTGGCTCAATATTACCGGCCGGGCTAACCTCGACCGCATGAAGGATGAACTGGAGCAATCGTATATGGAAGGAACAGTACTGCGCGCCGGACTGAGCACAGGAGGTGATTATCTGCTGAGTAACATGACCACCACCCAACAGTGGTACGATCTGATGTTTGAAGGTAAGAACCACTTCGGCAAAAACTTCGACCTGAATTATTATGCCGGTGGTATCTTCTACGACACCCGTTACAGTATTAATTCACTGCAGGCAAACGGATTGCGTGTGCCCAACCGCTTCAGCACTGCTTTCGCCAAAGCACCTAATCCAACTGCCTCTGCAGGCGGAACACAAACACAGTCGCTTTTCGCGCAGGCCACCCTGGGATATAAAAATGCCGTGTTCCTCGATGGAAGTATCCGCAACGACTGGGATTCCCGTCTGCCCTCTCCTTATTCCTATGCCTATTATTCAGCCGGTACTTCCGTGATGATTTCCGAACTGGTACATATGCCCAAGGCCATCTCCTTCCTGAAAGCCAGTCTGAGCTATGCGCAGGTAGGTAATGGCGGCCAGGAACAGATCCGCAACGCTACGTTCAACTTCACACAAAGTGCCGGAAACGGCCAGATCAGCCGCAATACGATTTATCCGATTGCCAACCTCAAGCCGGAAATTGTAAGCAACGTAGAAGCGAGCATTGATATGCGCATGCTCGACCAGCGCATCGGACTGACTGCCACCTACTATAAAAGCAATTCCAAAAATCAGTTGCTGTCGCTCAGTCTGCCTTCCGCTACCGGTTACCAGACACAGTACATCAATGCAGGTAATATCGAGAATAAAGGCTGGGAGTTCCTGCTGACCGGCGCCCCGGTAAGATCCGCTGCCTTCAGCTGGGATGTTGCTTACAACGTATCTTTCAATAAAAACAAAGTAGTTGAGTTGTCCGATAACATCAAAACTTTTTCTATTAATACAGATGCCCGTGTGGCTACCGTAGTGGTGAAAACAGGTAGCAGCTATGGTGATTTATACGGTCTGAAATGGGCTACCAACGATGCCGGACAGCACCTGGTTACTGCCGCAGGTAAACCCATCATCACCAGTACCACCGCTTACATTGGTAACTACAATCCTAAAGCCAACATGGGTCTTACCAATACCTTCAACTACAAAAACTTTTCCCTGCGCGTGCTGATCGATGGTCGTGTAGGCGGTACCGTAGTTTCAGGAACCGAAATGAACCTGGCCTTCAGTGGTATTCCGGAAGTGACCTCGAAATACCGCGAAGGTGGCTGGAACCTGGGAGGCGTGGATAATAACAAGCAGCAGGTAACCAATACCATCAGTGCGCAGGACTTCTGGCAAACCGCTTCCGGCAAACGTTACGGAGCAGCAGAATTCTTTGCTTATGATGCCACCAGTTTCCGCGTAAGAGAAGTATCCTTCGGGTACAGCATTCCGTTGCCTAAGAACATCTTTATCAAAGGGCTGAAATTGTCTGCAGTAGCGCGTAACCTTGCGTGGATCTACAGGGGCAGCTCGCTGCTGGATATACCGGGTGTGGGTAAACGTAAAATGTGGTTTGATCCAGAGCTGAGCCTGGCCAACAGCAACTACCAGGGTGTTGAATACGGTAACCTTCCTTCTACCCGCAGCTGGGGCTTTAACCTGAAGGCAAGTTTCTAAAAACTAAAACTAACGAAAAATGAAAAGAAAGTCCATATATAGCATCAGCCTTTTCCTGCTAACGCTTACCGCCTGTACGAAGAAGTATGAGAAGATAAATACCAATGCCAATGCCATCGTAAACCCGGGCGCCGGCGAGCTTCCCTTTCTGTTTACCAGGGCGGAAGATCAGGCCATGTTCAGCACCAGCTACCAGGTAGCGCAAAATCTGAATGCCGACCAGTACGCGCAGTATTTTGCCTGTGAATCCACGTCGTTCCCATCTGACCGGTATGTGATGCGGTCCGACTGGTTCAATTCTGCCTGGCTACGTTTATACACCGGCGTGGTGCCGCAGCTGCAGACTATTTTTGCGCAAACAGATCCTAACTCTTCCCAGTACGCACTGGCCAATATTGTGTGGGTGCTGGCTTTTCACCGGATCACGGATTACTGGGGGCCTATCCCTTACTTTAAAGTAGGGCAGCCTGGTACCTCCGTGCCTTATGATGGGCAGGATAAAATTTATGATGATTTTTTCAAGAGACTGACCACCGCCGTGAATGTGCTGAAAACAAAAACCGGCGAAACACCTTTCTCTTCCTACGATATTATCTTCGGGGGTAAAGTAGACAAATGGATCAAATTCGCGAACACACTCCGCCTGCGGCTGGCACTGCGTATTTCCAAAGTAGACCCGGTAAGGGCCAAAACGGAAGCAGAAGCCGCCTATGCAGCGGGCGTGATGGCGGCCAGTCCGGATGATGATGCACTGCTTCAGAAAAGCCTGAACGGAGGCGATATCAACGGTCTTGCTCAGATGAGCGACTGGAACGAGTTCCGCATGAGTGCAGCGATGGAATCGGTACTGAAAGGCTACAAAGACCCCCGCATGCCCATCTACTTCCTGCCTGCGGTAAACACAGGTACCTACGAAGGATTGCGCAATGGCCTCACGGCTACGCAGCTTACCCTGCCGGCCAACAGCGTAAAAGCCAATTCGCATGTAGGCGCCCGCTGGAGCTCCCCTGCAGCAGGCGGCATTACCGATTTCCAGATCACTCCCCAGAACGTCATGTGTTCGGCAGAAGCCTGGTTTCTGCGTGCAGAAGGAGCATTGCTGGGCTGGAATATGGGCGGTACACCTAAAAGCCTGTATGAGTCCGGTATCACCCAGTCGCTCAAACAATGGGGGATCACTGATAATACCACTATCACGGCTTACATCAACGGCATTACACCGGCTATTGCACCGGGCGATTATCTCAATTCGCCGGCGCTGGTAAGCTTCCCTGTATTATTTGATCCGGTGAATCCGGCCGTGCAACAGGCACAAATCTCTATGCAGAAATGGCTGGCACTCTTCCCGGATGGCTGCGAAGCCTGGGCGGATTACCGCAGAAGCAAGAGCTTCAGTCTCTACCCGATCGCCAATTCCGATAACCCGGACGTAACGGACCCATCCAAGCAATGGATACGCCGGCTTAGCTTCCTCCAGCAGGAATTCGACAACAATTCAGCTGCCATGGGGCCCGCTGTAGATCTGCTGAAAGGCCCGGATAAGATAACAACGCCGCTGTGGTGGGATAAGAACTGATGAATTAAGAATCAGGAATGTGGAATTAAGAAACAGCGCGAAGAAATTAGCGGTTGATGATCAAATCGCTAATTTCTTCGCGCTGTTTCTTAATTCCACATTCCTGATTCTTAATTTATTCCGTAATTTCATTTCCGTGCTAAATGAAACGATGACCCGTATGAGCCTATTCTGCCGACCCAACACTTACTATTTACAACCATTATTGTTTGTTTCATTTTTTTATTCGTGTACAACTGCTCCGGACGATAATCTGCCGGAACACAAGCGGTACTTTGATGCCATTTTCCTGAAAAAAGATACCATCGAACATATCAATGTAGATTCTGCCGTCAACTTCATGGATAGTGCTTACCGGGCTTTCAGGAACCCGGGACCGGCAGATATGTTCAGAAGATACGACTATCTGCGCTGGTATTACCTGATACCGAAACATGACCTGCAGCTGGCTATGCAGTATGCAGACAGTACCCTTTCTCTGTTCAGAAACGAAAAATTCCGGCAGCATCATATCCGGGAATATGGCAGTGCCCTGCTGAGTAAAGGCGATGTTTACAGGGATCAGGGGAAATACAGTGAAGCTTATCTTTTCTATTATCAGGGCTGGCAGGCCATCCAGACTACCGGCGATAGCTGCTCTTATAAAGACTATAGCCGCAGATTGGGGATGATATATTACAAGCAGGAGAAATACGTGAAAGCTATCCCGTATTTTGAAAAGAGCTTCGGCGAGGCACAGCACTGCGATCCGGATGTTTTTTTAAATTACTATTTCCAGCAGGAAATGCTCGATAATATAGGCCTATGTTACGAGTACGAAGGTAATTATGCCTCAGCGCAGCTTTACTACGACAGCGCACTTCGTTTCATCAATGCTACAGGAAGTAAATTCAATACCAGCCAGTTCCAGATCTCAAAGAATGAAGCAGCCAAAGCTGTAGTACACAGTAACCTGGGCAACATACTGGCCAAACAGCACCTTTTCGACGCTGCTGAAGCCGCCTATAAGGAAGGCATCCGAATCAACCTGAAGGAACAATATGAAATCCGGGATGCACAGAAAACAATGGCCAGGATGGCACAGCTTTATCTTTCCCAAAACCGGCTCCGGGATGCGGGAAAAATACTCGGTGAAATGAGAAGCTCTATGGACAAAGTGCCAGGACCTGCAGCAGATGAGCAGGCGCGCAAAGTGCGCTCCGACGAAATTGAATTGCTCTGGCGAAGAATGGAGTGGCAATACCTCGACCAAAGCGGGCAAACAGCAGCGGCATTCAACATGTTGAAGTCCTTCAACCAATTGAACGATTCCCTGATCAATCTCAACAACCCGGTACTCCCCGATGCCAGCGACGAGATCGAACATATTTCACGGGAGTTTCATTTGAGCGGCGTGGAGAAAGACAACGCCCTGAAAACTTCTTACCTGATCATACTGAGTATCCTCTTTATTGGCTTTGTGCTGGTGACATGGATGATCTGGCATAACTGGCGGAAATCCCGCAAACATCTTGCAGCCCTGAAGCTGCTTAACCAGCAGGTATTGATGGAGCATGAAAACGTCCGCCAGGGTCTGAAGGCGCTGGAACAAAGTCAGAAAGACAATTCCAGGATACTGAAAATAGTGGCGCACGACCTGCGCAGCCCTATCGGCGCTATTCAGTCGCTCGCAGAGCTGATGCTGGCATCCCGCCAGCTGGCCGACCGGGATGCAGAGTTGATAGACCTCATACGGTCGTCCAGTGCCGATGCACTCATCCTGATCTCCGATCTCATGACCCTGGATCGTGGTATTGCTGATGTGGAAAAAGAAACCGTGGAATTGCATACCGTACTCAAAAACTGTGTGGATATACAACAGGTGCTGGCCAATGAAAAAAAGCAGGAGATCACACTGGAAACAGTTCCCGTAGCGGTTACCGGCTACCGCGAAAAGCTGTGGCGGGTATTCAGCAACGTTATCGGCAATGCTATTAAATTCAGCCCGCAGGGATCAGTCATACTAGTGAGGATGAATTGTGAGGAAGCTGTGGTAACAGTGAGTGTGGAAGATCATGGCATCGGCATTCCGGAAAATCTGCAGTCGAAAGTATACACCCCATCGTCTGCAACCAAGCGTGCCGGTACTGAAGGGGAAGAATCTTTCGGGTTGGGGTTGAGTATTTCCAGACAGATTGTGGAAGCCCACGGCGGAAAAATATGGTTTGAGTCGACAGAAGGGAAAGGCACTACATTTTTCATCACCTTAAACATAGCAGCCTGAAGATACCTTTACTCCACGCCTAACCGGATAGCCCTTAGCTGCACCACCCGCTGCAATGTTTGCAGCAGTTCCGCCGGCAACAGCGGTTTATGCAGTATATCAAAGATGTTCATCTCAGCCAGCCGTATACGCACGTCGTCCATGATATCGGCGGTAAAGATCACGATATGTACATCGGGGTAGTTTTTGCTAACGATCTCGGACAGCTCATATCCATCCATTTTCGGCATATGCAGATCGAGCATGGCGAGGTGATAGCGCTTATTTCTAAGCATTTCCAACGCCTCCTGCGCATCCCGGGCGCAATCGGGTTCTATACCGAAATACTGCAATTGTTTTCTGGCTACAATAATGTTAATGTTATTGTCTTCCACCAGCAATACACGCATACCGGCAAACCGTTTTTCATGCCCGGCCACAGGCGATAAACGGCTGGCGGGTGTAACCGGTGCTTTCTGTAAAGGCAGGTTGAAAGTAAGGTTGAAATAAAATTCGGCGCCCTGACCAGGTGAGCTTTTCACAGCGATGGTGCTGTTGTGCAGCTCTATTAGTTTTTGCGTGATGGAAAGCCCCAATCCTGTTCCGGAATACTCTCTCGTAGTAGCTTTATGGCCTTGTGTGAACGTTTCGAATACCGTTTCATGCAACTCTTCCGGAATGCCGATACCAGTATCCTTCACGGAGAAATGGATCACCGCCTGGCTGTTTTCAATCGCCACCAAAGAAATCGCCACCATCACTTCGCCCGATTCCGTGTATTTGATAGCGTTGCTGACGAGGTTATTCAATATCTGACTTAAACGTACCGGATCGCCCAATACTTTGAGTGGCACTTCACCGGCCACATCGCTTTTGAGCGCAATCCCCTTTGCCGCTGCCTGCGGACGGAACAAACTGAATATATCTTCCGGCAATTTAAACAGGTTGATCTCGGCACTGGAGAGTTTCATGTTGCCACTTTCTACCTTATGCAGATCCAATACATCATTTACAAGTTGCAACAGATGTTCGGCAGAATAAGCCAGATTATTGATATACTCTTCCTGTTGTGGCGTATGATTCTGTTCCAGCAAGGCTGTCAGGCCAATGATACCGTTCAGTGGCGTTCTTATTTCGTGACTCATCACAGAAAGAAATTCTGTTTTCACCCGGGCTGCTTCTTCCGCAATGTTCTTTGCACGGATCAACGTTAGCTCGTCTTCTTTCTTATCTGTAATATCCATGATAGCACCCCGCAATGCTACCACCTCTCCTTCTTTCACCACGGGTTCCCCGATGATACGCACCCATTTCTTTTCATTCTTTCCTGTAGTGGTTCTCAGTTCCAGGATAAAGGAAGTCTGCTCCCGTACAGTTTTATCCAATATGTTCAATATATATTCGCGATCGCTTTCTTCAAAAAACTCCAGGCTGGTACCTATCGCCGGCTCATAATTTTCCGGAAGCCCGTAAATGATATAAGTTTGCCTCGTCCAGAAAACTTCGCCCGTTCGAGGGTTCAGCTCCCAGCCACCGGTTTTACTGA
Organism: Chitinophaga sp. 180180018-3; assembly: GCF_037893185.1. Taxonomy (NCBI): domain Bacteria; kingdom Pseudomonadati; phylum Bacteroidota; class Chitinophagia; order Chitinophagales; family Chitinophagaceae; genus Chitinophaga; species Chitinophaga sp. 180180018-3. The sequence goes on from NZ_CP140772.1 coordinate 5,079,611, forward strand.
TCGCCTGGCTGATATCGAGCAGTTGCTTACTCAGCAACAACTCTTCCCGGGCTTTTATCAGTGCCAGCTCATTTTGTTTTTTATCAGACACGTCCATCAGTGTGCCTCTCAACTTCACTACCCTGCCATCCTCCGTTACAGGTACGCCTATGAGGCGCAGCCATTTTCCGGTTACATGCAGAAACTCATAATCGTAAGGAATCTTTTCTTTTATGGCTCTTTCAACACAAGCTTCCAGGGCAGCGGCATATCTTTCATCACAGAAAAAAAGAAGATCCTTATATACCGGCCGGAAACCGGGAGGAATATCATCTTCCAGTATATGGTGGGTCTGCGGGGTCATGTATATTTCGGTAGTTTCCAGGTCGTATTCCCAACCACCAACGTTGTTCAGCCGCTGGCTTTCGAGCAACAACCAGGTTTGCCGCTCCGAGCCTCCGGTACGCCCCTGCAGCTGTTCGCCGGTGACATCCTGTATATGACCAATGAGGCAAAAGGGTTGCCCGTCGATACCCGGACAAGGTCGTACCTGCACCTTCAGGTGACGTATACCAAGGTGAGAATGGCGGATACGCAGGATCTCCTGGCGACGGTTCACAATGGATGACACAGCCCGCTGCCGGTCATCTTCCATTATAATACTCATCCATCCGTTCCCCAGGGATTGGCTAACATTGAGCCCCGAGATCCGCTCCCATTCGCTATTTACGAAAAAGCACTCTCCTTCAAAGGTGTAAAGAATAATGCCCATTGGGGTCAATTGCAGCACCCGCTGAATATATTCTACATTCCTGGCGTCCATGCGAAGCGTTAATATTATTAATTGTGTTGTGGTGTTTCGATTATTTCGGTTCCGTTAACGATAGCGCGCTTAGCCTTTCCTGACCTGCCATTTTTTTGGTTATATGGGGAAGAGAATGGCTAACAGAATGTACTCTTTTACCAGATAGTGCGACAAAAAAGTCTTACCTAAGCTAACGTTTTTTTACATAAAAAACAAAGAAGCATGTCAAACTATCCTAAAGAGTATTTCTATACGTTTTCGCCCGGCAGGTATCGCCGAAAGCATCCGCCAAGCCACCATTGCTGGTACTCGTCCGGAAAGATTAGTTTTTTCATATAATGATCAGTTGTATTCGGTGTCCGCGCAGTGCCGCAATTTTTAAGCCAGAAGGGGATAAAAAGAAAAAGCACAGCCTCGGCTGTGCTTTTCTCTATGTATCAACTATTCCGCTGCTACTCTCGTGGGATCTCCCGTTGCATGTACTCAGCGGTAACAACAGCGTTAGTATCTTCGCTGGCCGATAGTTCGCGGATAATACTTTTTTGTTCCTGTACTGTTTTGTTCTGGCTGAGTTTTTTCTTCGCCTGCAAATCATCTACTACTATTTCGAAGGCCACAAGACCATTCATCATCTTCTGCCGGAAGCTGTCCGGTAATCCGCTCCATTGCTGGAGATATCCTGCTTCATAAGTCAGGATAGTATCTTCCAGTACTTTCATCACAGCAGCAGGATCTGTAATAAGAGTTGCCTGCCCGTAAGCATGCACCGCTACATAGTTCCAGGTAGGTACCTGTAACTGGTTCTCATAATGCCTCGGGGAAACGTAAGCGTGTGGCTCATTGAAGATAACGAGGCTACGGCCCTTTTCTATTTCCTGCCATTGATCATTTGCTTTGGCGAAATGAGCCGTCAGCACCACCTGCCCGTCCCGCTCAGTTACCTGAAAAGGCAGATGTGTGGCCACCGGTACGCCGGCTGCGTTATTGACAATAGTAGCAAAGCTGAACCGTGTCATAAAAGCGATGATCTCGGCCTTGTCGGTCATTTGATTTATCGTGGGTATGAACATCTTCTCAATTTTTAAACCTGGTTATTTACAATGCAAAATTTCAATTAACTTGGATGATCCCGGTCATCCAGTTTTAATTCAATTACATGGTCCAGTCATTACGCCCCTGGAAAACAATTATACAGCTCGATTTTAACGCTGTTCAGGCGGTATACTTACAGATAGCAGAAGGTATTGTACGGGAGATAAAAACCGGCCGGTTGAAGCCGGGCGCGGCCTTGCCAGGTACCCGGTTGCTGGCAGACGACCTGCAGGTGAACAGGAAAACGGTGATACTGGCCTATGAGCACCTGATCCTGGAAGGCTGGCTGGAGGCAGTTGCCCAGAAGGGCACATTTGTACCGCGGTCGCTGCCCGATTTCACCCGCCCTGTTGCCACCGGCGAGCCATTCAGTTTCCGGCATCCCCGCATTACTATCGATTCGCCGCATCCTCCCAACACCATTGTATTTGACACCGGCCTGCCGGATGTGCGGCTTACTCCCGTACGCGATCTGGCCAAAGCCTACAAACGAATACTGGAACAAAAAGCCCGCTGGCGGCTGTTGGGTTACGGATTTTCCCAGGGTGCTCCCGCCCTGCGACAGGCCATTGCCACCATGCTCAATCATCAGCGGGGCATGAGTGTGGGCCCGGATGAGCTGTGCATTACCCGGGGCAGCCAGATGGCATTGTACCTGGCGGCCCACTCCCTGCTTGGCGCCGGCGACCTGGTGCTCATGGAGATGCCAGGCTACCTGCCTACCTGGGAAGCCCTTGAATCGACCGGTGCACAGATCCTGCCCATTCCTGTAGACGATAAGGGCCTCGTTACCACCGAACTGGAAAAACACTGCCAGACCGGCCGCGTAAAAGCAATATACGTTACGCCTCATCACCAGTTTCCGACCACGGTAAGTATGAAAATGGAACGACGCCTGCACCTGATCAGCCTTTCCAACAAATATGGTTTTGCGATCCTGGAAGATGATTATGACCATGAATATCATTTCGAGGGAAAGAGCCTGATGCCCCTGGCCAGCCAGCAGCATGCCATGAACGTGATTTACATCGGCTCCCTCAGCAAAGTGATAGCACCGGCTATGCGGATCGGCTATATAGCCGGACCGGCGTCCTTTATTGCCGCACTCACTAAAATGAGGAGTATCATCGACATGCAGGGCGATCCTACCATGGAACAGGCTATTGCAGAACTGATGGACAGTGGCGCCATTGCGCGGCATTCCCGGAAAGCCAGTGCAGTGTATGCACAGCGGCGCCAGCTGATGGAACAGCTGCTGCAGGAACATCTTGGTAAATATATCAGCTATCAGAAACCCGACGGTGGACTGGGCTACTGGGTGAAGTTTCATCCGGAGATAGATGTAATGATACTGACGGCTAACCTGCGTAAAAAAGGAATCGCTGTTTTTTCGCCGGAGAACATGTACTATACAGGGAAAGCTCCTAACGCGCTGCGGCTGGGCTTTTCCTCCCTGAATGAAGAGGAATTGAAAGACGGTATAGAAAAAATAGCGAAAACAGTAAAGGCGCTACGCTGATCAGAACCCCCATTCGGCGGCCTTTCTCACCAGTCCGGCAGCATTGCCTGCCTTGAACTTCTGCATCAGGTTTTTCCGGTGACTCTCTACTGTCAACGGACTGATAAATAATTTCGCAGCAATCTGCGGTGAGGTCAACCCTTCTGCAATCAGCTGCAGTACCTGCTTCTCCCTGGCCGTCAATACCGGCTTTTCAACAGCATTAAACGCGTCTTGTTTTGTCAGTAGCTCCTGCGCTTCCCGGCTCAGGTAAATGCCGCCTCCGGCCACTATTTCAATCGCCTTTACCATCTCCGCAATGGGCACGCTTTTCAGCAGGTAACCCGACGCACCGTTATGCAGCATACGTAATACAATACTACGCTCACTGAAATTACTCAGGCCCAGTATTTTCAGGGCCGGATTCAGTTTCCTCGCTTCGAGGCATATTTCGATACCACTCATATCCGGCAGGTTCACATCCAGCAACAGTACATCCGCAGCAATGGTATTTACCTGTTCCAGTATATCCTTCCCCGTTGCAGCCACACCCCGGATGATGATATCCCCGCTTTGCCCAAGCAGGGTGGTTAGTCCTTCCGTTACCAACGGATGATCGTCGCCTATCAGCAGATTGATTTTCTGATCACTCATGGCAGTTTACATTCTATATTGATGATGGTGCCTGCACCCGGCGCCGATTGTATATCCAGCACACCGTTCAGATGACTTACACGGGCCTTTATGTTTTCCATTCCGCTTCCGCCCTGTGTACCGGCCGGATCAAATCCTTTTCCATCGTCTTCCACTGTAATATAAATGATATTATCCTGTTGGGAGCATTGTACCAGTATCCGCGTAGCTGCTGCATGCCTGACAGCGTTGGTAACACTTTCCTGTACGATCCGGTAAAGCATCAGCTGCACGGGATAAGGAATATCATTGCTGAGATCCAGTACCTGAAGAATGATATTGATACCGGCTTCTTTCAGGGTATGGGCATCGTCTTTCAGGGCATCAGCCAATCCGAAGCGCGACAGCGACACCGGTGTAAGATCGCGGGCTATCTGCCGCAGCTCCATCATAGAGGTTTCCAGCTGATGGCTCAGTTTCTCTTTTATCCCCGAGGCATTCTCAGGAAGCTTGGTAAGGTTCAATTGTAACGCCGATAGCCGCCCTCCCAGCCCATCGTGCAATTCCCGGGCAAGCCGGCTGCGCTCCTGTTCCTGCCCGTTGAGCATAGCTGCGTAATTGTTGATCGTTTGTTCATGCTTTACTTTTTCCAGCTCCCGTTCCAACAGTTGCTGACGCTGCCGGCTAATGCGCTGCCGGTTACGCAGCAACAGGAAAAGCAGGAACAATACCACGATTACTACCAACAACGCAAACAGATAAATCATTTGCCGGAAATATCCCTGCTGCAATGCCAGCTGCTGCGTGCTGTTCTGATTTTTCAACTCCAGTATACGCCGTTCATTTTCGCTGGCCTGGTACTGCTGTTCCAGCTCGTTGATGCGGACTTTTATCTGACGTTGATCGAGGCTGTCTTTCAACTCCGTATAGGCTTTCAGGTAAGTAAACGACTCTTTCAGGCGCCCGGCCTTTTCATGAAGCTGGTAGAGGTCTTTCAGGGACGACAAATGATAATACGCGGACCCGTCTTCCGCTGCCAGCTTATAAATTTCACGAGCCTGACCAATAGCAGCAGCATACTTCCCCTGTGCTTCATAAATCTTCAGCCGCGCTGTCAGCAGGTTGTAGTGATTATTTTTATCCTTCCAGATAGTAATAACAGAATCGGCCTGTTCGCAGCGCTGTTCTGCTACTTTGAAATGGCCGTTCCTGCTTTCGTACATGGCATCATACAGGTACCACGGTCCCCATAAGCTGCTGGCGCCTGCAGCATCCAGCGCTGTGCGGGCCTGTGCCAGGTACTGGCCGGCCTGAGGCACACTATCCATCTGCAACAACAGGGTAGCTGCCGTGATATAAGCGTTGGCCTTATTCTCCGGCTGGCCTTTGATGCGGACCATTGCTATATTCTTCAGCAAATAAGGATACGCTTTTTGTGGCTGGCCGGCATTAATAAATTTGGAAGCAATATTGAACATGCTAACGGACAGTGAAAGCGTGTCGTTGAGTTTTTCAAAAATGGGGATAACAGATAGTAACATTTCCAGTTCCCGGTCGGGGTTTCCTTTTCTTCCGATCACCGCGGAAAGGTTCCCGGTGGCAATGGCATAGAGGTGCATGGCCGGAGCGCTGGTATCCGGCTGCATAAGGCGGCGTACTTCGTTATAGGCCGCTTCCGATTTATCAAGTTTATTGGTACGCGCATAAATCTTTCCGAGTACAAAAAGGGATTTTGCACGGCCGTAATGGTAGTGCTGCTCCTGCATGAGCTGTTCCGACTGCAGCGCATGGAAAAGGGCACTGTCGGGCTGATTACTTTTGAGATACAGCTCGGCCACTTCATACATCAGTCGCGCCCTGGTAGTATCAGGAGCCTTCCTGGCAGCCAGTTCCAACGTACTATCCAATTGTCGCCGGGATGCCTGTTGCGCGCTGATGATGTTCCAGGTTGTGAGGAACATCATGCAAAGTAGCCATGTTTTCATACCTGAATTTGCAGAATTTCTTTCAATTCCGCTTGTTCATTTTATGAAATACACCCAACCGGGGAGATGCATCTCCCCTTTTTCCGGGAGATGAAAATCATGGATAACAGCGATTGACCTGCCTTTGTGAAAGTAGGATTTTTGTACTCATTCAAATCATCCATCATCATGAAAAACTTGTGTTCCTTCCTGCTGTTACTCCCTGTTTTGCTGGTAACCGGATGCAGTAAAAAAGATAGCCATCCTTCCGGTGGCGGTGGTGGCGGTCACCTGTTTTACGCTGCCAATCTGGCTTTCAAGGTATTAGACCTGGGCTCAGGTACAGAGAAGAGCATTATTAATCATGCCCAGGAATCGCACCTGGAGCGTTATGATGTAGCGAGAGATGGTAGCGAAATTATTTTCTACAGTGAATCGCTCAATTCCGATGATATCACCTTTACGATATATAACCCCGATGGTACAGTCATCAAGCGATTCCAGCTGACGAAATATGTGAGCGGTGTTCCAAAATTTTCACCGGATAAATCACTGATCGCTATTATCCGGCAGCCGCCATCTGTTTATCCTGATAAATATGTTTTTATAGTAGACAGAAACGGGAAGGCGCTCCATGCATTCAAAGGTGCGGAAGACTATGCATGGACTTCCGATGGGCGGTTGCTGATGAGCACTGCCAGTGGTTTCTATCTTACTGATGCTTCACTCAATAATGCCACGCCGGTGGGTAATGGTTCCTTCCAGGATACGCCGGTGCAGTTGGATATCAGCCGCGACGACAAGCAGGTAGCCTTTGTAAGCGGCAAACATATCTGGAAAATGAATCTCGATGGCAGTAATCTGCAACAGGTCACCAGCAGCGGTGTGCGGGAATGGTTCCCGGCATGGTCGCCGGATGGCAGCAGGCTATTCTTCTCACTCGACTGGAGCGGCACCTGTCTGGAAGTGCGTTCCATGCCCGCAGGTGGCGGACAGGTATACCTCGATCCACCAGGCGATGGCCCGGCGCCCCGGGTGATGGCCGGAGGACAGCGTATCTGCAGCAGATCGCAGCCGATGGTACGGCACTGATGTTGTCAGGCACTTACCAGCGGCGTTTGTTCTTTACGCGTCAGTACGCCTACGCGATACATCACTACTACGCTGAAAAGCCCCAGTGCAAGATAGCTGAAAGATAAATTTACGCCGTCTTTTGCAGGCAGGAGGTACATCAGCGCCCCACTCAGAATGGAAACGATCACATAAGACAGGCCACCGGTGAGGCCTCCGGCGATGCCCGCATTGCGGGGGAAGCGTTGCAAACAGAAAGTAAAGTAGTTGTTATAAGTAAACCCGGCGCCCACATGTACGAGGAAAGCAAATACAAGCACGGTCCACAGCTGATCGAACAGGGTATACATCACAAATAGCAATGCAGCCCAGAACAGCTGTAACCCAACGTTTACGCTCATTTTGCGGAGCAGCGGCCGGTTGATCATTGCTTTTCCGGCGAAACCTCCCACCATCCAGGCAAAGCCCAACGCCAGCGAGCAATAGCCCGTAACAACGGGTGAGAGGCTGAAATGATGCTCGATAATAAACGGGCCCGACATGTTGTATACCATTACCATGGAGTAAGCCAGTCCCATCATTCCTATACCCAGCGTAAAGCTGCTGGTGCGTATCATCTCATAATAAATAGCAATGATTTTTGTGGGATGAAAAGGTGTGGTGTGTTTGATAGTTTCACCGCCAAAGATCAGCTCCAGCAGGAAGAACAAGGCGCCAAAGGCTCCGAGGAAATAAAAATTGGACTCCCAACCAAAGTTAACCTCCAGGTAGCCACCGATGAAAGGTGCTACAATAGGGCCGGTTGACCAGATGATCGTAAAAAAACTGAGATAGTGCCTTAATTTATCTCCCGAATATAAATCAACAAAAAGGGCACGCTTGCTTACTGCCATTGTAGCCATCGTAACTCCATGCAGTATACGCATGGCATAGATAACGTAAATGTTGTGGGTATTGGCGATGATCACGCTGGAGACCACCATCACAAATATGGATATGAGCGATAAGCGGTACCGTCCGTAGCTGTCGAGCAGTCCGCCTACAAACAGTTGTGATAATCCATAGCTGATCAAAAATAAGCTCAGCGTAAGCTGGGCCTGACCGTTGGAGATCCCCAATGCCCGCGTCATGCCGGGCAGTGAAGGGAGGTAAATGTCGGTCGCAAATCCTGACATGGGTATTATGGCAAATGCGAGAATGGTGGCTATTCCTATATTGCCTTCCTTGATCCTTTTTTCTGTAACAATGCTAATCTTCATTTTCTACAATTGCTGGTGTTCCGTTCGCCGCAAAGTTAGCGCTTCAGGCATCAGGAACTGACATAGAATTCTCATAATTTTCATGACAGTGCGGGGATCATTTAGCGGGCTGCAACTGTTTGCGGTACGCTCCGGGCGTAATACCACGGCGTTTTTTAAAGAGGCGCGACAAATAACTTTCATCAGTAAATCCCAGTTCCTCAGCTATTTCCTGGATGCGCATGTTACTGTATCCGAGGCGGGTTTCCACCAGTTTGAGTTTGTATTCAATTACGTATTCCTGTATACTCTGCCCCGTATGTTTCCTGAAATACTCGCCCAGGTAAGTTGTTGAAATATTGAAGCGGGCCGCCAGTTGCGGCAGTTTTAGTTGTTGGGGCTCATAGACATGTTCCTGCAGGTAGCTGATGATTTGCATGATGGAGAAGCGGCCACTGTTTTCTGCAACGCCGGTATTTTCAGCGCGCAGCAGGTTCCGGGCAATGAGGTTCAGCAAAATCGACATCGATTGCCGGATGATCAGCCGGTAGCCTTTTCCGTGCAGCAGGTGCTCCCGTTCGATGCTCTGTAACAAAGTAGCAGCAAGACTTTCATCGGCCGGATCCCGGAAGATACAACCTGCTTTGGAATGATAGTTATGGAAGATGTAATCCGTTTTCTTCATCCAGTCGCATTGTTCGAGCCGCTCCGCATCGTCTTTCAACTGGAGGATGAACAACTGGGAGAAGCGGATGAACAGGAACCCGGTGGTGGTTTGGATGTCGAAACTATGCTGATCGTCCGGAGAGAGCAGGAATAATTTTCCGTTACTGTATGGATAACTGTTTCCGTTTACATGATGTACTCCTTTGCCCTCGCGGATATAAGCCAGTTGAAAATAATGCATCGGGCGCGCGGGGGCCGTCCATTCGTCCAGTATCTCCGGCACAATTTCATATGGCAACTGCACAAATTGATCAAACATCTCACAAAACTACCAATAAAACCTCTTAAAGTGCAATTTCTAATTGTACAATTCTGATTTTCTTTGCCCTTTCAAAACAGGATTTCGTATATGGACGCAGCATTACAGCTCGCGCATCCCCGGCGATGGTGGGCATTGGGAATACTTTGCCTGGGTGCATTTCTTTCACCATTGGATTTTTTCATTGTTAACATTGCGCTTCCGGCCATCAAAGCGGATCTGGGGCTAAGCGACAGCTCATTACAGCTGGTAGTGGCGGGTTACGGGGCCGCCTATGCTGTTTTCGTAGTAACAGGCGGCAGGCTGGGTGATATTTACGGCCGCAAGCGGTTGTTTTTGTCGGGGATGCTGCTGTTTACGATCAGTTCGGGCGCCTGCGCTATGTCGGTCAACAGCTGGTGGCTGATTGGCGCCAGGATCATACAAGGCTTTGCTGCAGCCATGCTGGCGCCACAGGTGCTCTCCACTATCCGGGTAATATTTCCGCGTGAAGAGCAACCGGCAGCGATGGGTATTTTCGGCGCCGTATTTGGGCTGGCCGCTATTTCAGGGCAGTTGCTGGGTGGTATACTGGTGAAGGCCGGCTTGTTTGGATTAAGCTGGCAGAGCGTATTTCTGATCAATATTCCGGTAGGTGTGATCACGATGCTAACGGGCATGTATATACTAAAAGAAAACCGGCCGCCTGTCCGGCAGCAGCTGGATATTCCGGGCATGCTCCTGATCACGGCAGCACTGCTGCTGTTTATTTATCCCATCATCAAAGGCAGGGAAGCGCATTGGCCGGCGTGGGTGTTCATTTGCCTGGGAATAGCATTGATGGCGGGGTTAGCCTTTATACGGGTAGAAAAATCGGTACTGGGTCAGGGGAAATCACCGTTGATACACCTGCCCCTGTTCCGCGACCGGCATTTTGTATCGGGCCTTGCGATCATCTATCTATATAACCATACTGCATCATTTTTCCTTGTGTATCCGTATTATTTACAACGCGGGCTGCATTGGGACGTATTAGCGGCCGGTTTATCGGTACTGCCCTATGCAGCGGGATTTTTTACGGGCCCGCTTATCAGCGCAGCGGTGGCAAGGCGGGCCGGCAATTATGTAGTCAGCATTGGTCAGGGTTTACTGGTGATCGGTTTCACCGGAGCAGTAGTTGCATTGCTCCTATCACCGGAACCGGGATGGCTGCTCACTATCGCCCTTTTCTGTGCGGGTATGGGGCACGGAATTGTGATGCCTTCGATGATGCGCATTACCTTAGCAGGTATTGACGCGCATGTAGCCGGACAGGCAGCGGGTATTGTCAGTACCGCTATACAGGTGGGCAGCGTATTGGGCGTAGCATTGCTGGGTACTTTATTTTTTATGTTGCTGGATCATTATGCCTTTAATGCCGCCATATCGCTGACGCTGGGCGTACTGGCCCTGGTGCAGTTGTATGCGTTCCTGTTAACTATCAAAATAAATAACATTAAATAAGTGATCATGCATTTATCAGAAAAAGCAAAAGAGGAAGTGATCCTTTTTCATGAACAGATCTGCCAATGGTTCAAGGGAGATGGTAATGGTACAGCAGCAGCTGCCGCGGAGTTACTGCGTCATTTCAGTACCCGTTTCCGTATGATATCTCCCAATGGTATTGAAAGATCATATGAAGACACACTGGCCTGGCTGCCTACAGCCTTTGGTGCGAAGCCGGACATGCAAATTACTATCACGGGTATGCAGGCACATGAGTCCGACAAACACGTGCTGGTTATCTACCAGGAAACACAGGTTTTCAATGGGGAGCAGCAAACCAGGAATTCCAGTGCCGTATTTATACGGGAAGATGTACATGCGTATTGGTTGCATCTATGGGAAACCTGGGCATAACCCAATCCGGCCAAACACTTTACCGGATCTGTACCAACAGCGCAATAAAAAAAACCGCCCGGTAAAACCGGGCAGTTTTTTTATGGTAAGCGTGACGTTAAAGTTGCTCATTAATACAAAGTAAACTCAACGCGTCTGTTCTGCTGACGGCCGGCTGCTGTTTTGTTGGAAGCAATCGGCTGAGTAGAACCATATCCAACAGCTTCGATGCGGGAAGCATTGGCGCCTTTAGATACGAGGTAGTTTTTAATAGCCTCAGCACGTTCTTTGGAGAGGCGCATGTTAGTGGTGGCAGAACCGGTATTATCGGTATGACCAGCCAGTTTCAGGCTAAAGTTTTTCTCTACCAGCAATGCAGCTACCTTATCCAGACTTGCCAAAGAAGTAGGTCTGATAGTAGCTTTACCCAGATCAAATTCCAGGTTATCGATCGCATCTTTCACCACTTTCTTATCTGCTTCAGTGACGATTACTTTTTCCTTGATAATCTGTACAGGTGTCTGCAGTGGGCAACCAGCTCCATCTACCTTAGTACCAGCAGGCGTATTCGGGCATTTATCCAGGTAATCAGGAACGCCGTCGCCATCGGTATCTTTCTTCATATCAGCTACTTCGCTCTGCAGTTCAGCAATAGCCTGTTGATTGCGGGCATCGCTTTCTGCAAGGGATTTTTTCAGCGCCGCATTTTTATCCCACAGGTCCATTGCCAGCTGCGCTGCAGGATTTACTACTGCCAGCTGTGGTTTTCTTCTGCTACCAAGTGCAAATTCCACTCCTACACGGCCGGTAGAAAATTTATCTTTCTTGCCGTTGTTTACACCATCAAATACATTGCTGTTTACAAAATTCACGGTGTAACCCAGGTCTATATTAACGCCGCGTGCAACGTTAAATTTCGCACCTGCTCCTACCGGTATAAATAACTCACGATGCTGAGATTTACCATCGGAATTCAGCACCGACATATCTTTACCATCCACCGCAGTTACAGACGGGCGGAAAGCAATAGCACCAGCACCGGCAGATACATACGGAAGAATGAAGCCTTTTTTATTGATCCAGTTAATGGTTCCGAGCGTGAATACACCACTTACGGAAGCAGACCAGTCGATATCAGTTTTGAAGGAGTTAATGCCACCAACGGGTACAGGAACACCGTTAATGTTCGTCAGTGTCTGAGATCCTTTGGTAGAACCTTTCACTTGTCCCTGCATAAACTCAGCCTGCAGACCGAAGTTGTGGAAGATCTGTTTCTTGATATAACCACCATACACAAGCCCAACGTGATTGAAGTCGAAGTTATTGAAATAATAAGGGCCGCCGAACGGACCGAAAGCAGCTGATCCACCACCCCACACACCGATTGACCAGGTGCGGTAATCTTTAACACCATTGAAAGGAGTAACACGGTCTACTTTCGAGTTAGAATTTTCCTGTGCAAATGCAGTTCCCGTCAATGCCAGTACAGATGAAGCCAATAGAACAGACTTCCCAAATCTTGTAAACTTACTCATAAAAAATTGAATTGGGTTATTGATAATAATCAGTTTTTGCTATAACAAAACATAGCTAAATGAAAAAAATATAACGGTACCGTATTTTTGACGACAGGGCATTTTACAAAGTTTGTGCCAAGAAAGAAATTATCGATTTAAGTTTATGGTTATGAGTTAGTTACAATAAAAAGAATTACGAATTAGGAATTACGAATTACGGATTGACAGGGAGATATTAGCGAGTAACAATATCATTATTTACTCGCTAATATCTCCCTGTCAATCCGTAATTCGTAATTCCTAATTCGTAATTCTTCCTACATTTGTGGCCTTATTTCAATGTTCATGATATGAAGCGGGTACTTTATGCTTTTCCATATAATCCTATAACACTGCACAGTGGCTGCCAGACACGGGCCTATACTTTGCTCAGGTATTTTAAGGACAGAGGCATGAAGGTAGATTTGATTTCCCGCCAGGGCGATTGGGAGAGAATTTCGCCGGAAGGCATGGAAGCTATCCGCAACAGTGGCCTGGTAGAAAAGGCCTGGTTCTGGTTTCGTAAGCCTCTCAAGAAAAATCCGATCACTTATTTTTTTAATTATAAGCTGAAGGAGCTGCTGTTTAAGTTAAAGCTGAAACCCGTCAAAGGTGCGGTGCCAAATCATGTTAATTCATATTCTCAGCAGTTATTCAACGATATTCTGCAGCATAACAGTTACGACTATATTATTATCAGCTATATCTACTGGGCCGATCTGATAAAAAACAATCCTTACATCGGACAAGCGGTGACGATCCTGGACACGCATGATTTTATGTCGTCGCAACACCAGCGCGACAAAGGTTTCCGGCTGGGACCTGCTCTCGGGGATGAAGTGAGAAGATTATCGTTGTTTGATCAGGTATGGAGTCTTTCGCAGGAGGAAACCTACTTCTTCGGGCAGTTTGTAAAGGGCGAGACCTGGTTTCATCCGGTGGTAGTGGAGAAAGCGCCGCCTGCAGCGGCAGATACGCCGGAAAAGTTCGACCTGATCTATGTTGCTTCCGATAACCGGAATAATATGATCTCCTGCGAATGGTTTTTCAATCAGGTGTATCCGTTATTGCCTGCAACGATCCGCATTTGTGTCATAGGTAAGATAACCGCTCATGTACCGTCGGGGTTGAAGAATGTTACATTGGTACCGTTCGCAGCATCACTGAGCGAATATTATGATCAGTCGCGCGTAGTACTCTGCCCTATGCTGGCGGGTACCGGCGTAAAAGTGAAAGTAATTGAAGCCATGTCATTCGGACTGCCTGTAGTGTGTAATAATCATGGACTGGATGGTTTACCGAATAAAAGCAGCAATGGTTGCCTGGCTACAGAAAACCCTGCTGAATTTGCAGAGTATATACAACAGCTGTTGAATGATCCGGTATTTTATGCGCAGCAAAGTGCCTTCGCCGCTACCTGTTTCAAAAATAATTTTTCAGAAGAAATTGCTTACAGGCAACTGGATGCCGCATTAGGGATTAAACCATCGTAAAATAATTACTTTTTGAGCCCCATGATGTTTTCGTAAAAGAGAAAGAAACGTCTGGCTGTGGCTATGTTTACCGTACCTATAGCAGTTCCTATTTTGAGCATAAAGATTCTTTTCCGGTATTGGCGGGAAACCTGTTTCCGGTGCCAGGTAAGCGCTTTCCTGTTTTCCAGTAATTGCTGCATCATTATCCTGTGCGCTTCTTTGCCGACCGTGGCAGCGTTGACATATGTTTCAAAGTAGCCTCCATATATCACTACCCTTGCGTTGTGAAAACGTTGGTATTCTTCCCGGTATTGTTCGAAAATATGCTGCTCCATCAGGAAATTCTTTACAAGACGGTCTGCCGCATAAAATGCTTTGATTTTTTCTTCAGACAGGCGCGCGCCGGTAATAGACTGCTCCTTTTGTTCCGCTTCCCGGATTAAATAGTTATAAAAAACTCCGTCGATGCACCTGATTGCTTTGGCATAATAAACGGCCTCTATAACAAAAGGGGTATCTTCGAATTTCGGGATGCGGAACCTGATGCAATGTTTCTCTATCAAGTCGCGTCTGTAGAGCTTTCCCCAGGCAGCGGTGCTGATGATATCTTTCCTGAGCGAACACTCTGCCAGGCAGCTAACCAGGAAATCGCTGTTGATGTAATTTTCCGGATGGTATTGAGTGGTCCAGACAGTATGGAACTGATCTTTCACCCATTTGACGGTCCGGTGTCCGTAGCAGACGATATCGGCCTGGTGTTTTTCTGCTTCGGTTACACATGCCGCTACTGTTTCCGGCTCAATCCAGTCGTCTCCGTCTACAAATAAAATATAATCGCCCTTGGCGTGGTCCAGCCCATTGTTTCTGGCAGGCCCGGGGCCGGCGTTAGGCTGGGTCAGTACCTGGATATTCTCATGCACCTGCGCCAGCTGTTGTAAAACAGCCAGTGAATCGTCTGTAGATCCGTCATCCACTACAATAATCTCCGTATGAGGATAGCTTTGCCCGGTAACAGCCTGGATACAACGGGGCAGATAAGGCGCCAGATTATAAACGGGGATGATAATACTTACAAGAGGGTGCCGCATAGTTGTTTTAATGGAAGGTCTAAAATTAATAATTTCTTCATGAATGGATCAGCGGATAAAAATAAAAAACCGGGGTGATATCTGCCCCGGTTTCCTTATTGCTGTAAGTAACAGCCATTATTTTTTCTTAGCCTTGAGGTTAAGGTCCAGTTCAACATCTTTGCTGATCATCCAGTTTTCAGGGCTACCATCAGTTTTGTAGCTGATACCCCAGGCGCTTCTGTCGATAACAAATTTTGCAGTAGCAGTTACTTCATCGGCAGTAACATTTACTACAGCAGGGAACGTGATGTTCAGGGTGCTGTCTTTCAGTGTCAGGTTACCGCTGATCAGGTGATTAGCACCTGGTAAGAGGCTCTTCTGCTGGGTGCTGTCGTAAGCAGCTACTTTTGTAATAACGAATTTCGCGGTAGGATACTTTCCTACATTGAAAAAGTCGGGGCTTTTCAGGTGCCCTTCGAGGTCGCTCGCTTTTTTGTCTTTTTCAGTTACAGATGCCGTATCCACTTTCAGGGAAACCATGTTGATATCCACAGTACCTGCAGTTAATCCATCTTTACCAGCAGAAAGGCTTCCTCCTGTAACGGAAATAACGCCAAAGCGGGGAGCCATACCACCTTTGTGTGTACCGCGCCAGCCAACAACGGTGCCGGTAGTGTCGATGGTGAAGTTGTTGCCGGTTGCAGCTGCTACTTCCTGTTTTTCGGTAGTTGCAGCTTTGTCAGAGGAAGGACCTCCGCAGGATGCCAATACAGCGAGGGCAGATAATGCGATGATCGATTTTTTCATGAGATGTATAATATTTGCGGCAAGATAAATTAAATGCAGCAGGTTTTAAAATTCCCGGACCTGCCTGTAACGGTTGCCCACTGATACTGCATTCAATCAGGCGCTGGTATTGAAAATGATTTTTTTCTGTATAAATCAGCGTTTAGATTTTTGTTTGCAGGTTTTGTTTTTCTATGAGCTTCTTCATTATTTCCAACGTACCTCTCCAGTAAAAATCCAGGTGCCGGAAAATCGTTTCGGTAGGAAAGTTCCAGATCTTCAGGGCCAGTAAGGTTTCGTTTTGAACGAGCGTCAGTGTAAACTCAACAACAGTATAGTTTTCCGGCAGATCGGACAGGCGTGATATCGTACTTAATTGTGTATACCGGATTTGTTTATGTAGATCAAAAGCCTGAACAACGCCTCTGTTTTCGAAGCCGACATGATGAAATCCGCGGATGATCATTGGTCTGCCGATTTTCCAATCGGTGTTCACCTCGATTTCCATTTCCGGAGGGCCAATCCATTGCTTCATTAACCCCGGCAGGGTGAGGTAATTCCATACCACTGAAGGTGTTGCGTTGATAAGCACGGTTCTGTCTATCGGAGGTATCATTGGGTTAAATGCTACTGAGATCCAAAGATAAGAATTAAGAATAGGGAATGTGGAATTAAGAATGATGAGCGAAGATTTTAGCAGATAGATAACATTCAAAGTATCCGCTAAAATCTTCGCTCATCATTCTTAATTCCACATTCCCTATTCTTAATTCTTTCCTGGCATTGGTTCCAGACCGAGGTGCTGCAGCATCTGCATATCTTCATCAACGCCCGGGTTGGGGGTCACCAGCAGTGTTTTTCTTTCACCGGTAAAAATGGAATTGGCGCCGGCCATGAAACACCAGGCTTGTTCAGACTCTGTCATATCTATCCTGCCGGCGGTGAGGCGTACGGTTGATGCGGGCATTACAATCCTTGCGGTAGCGATCATTCTGACCATATCCCAGGCATCCACTTTCGGATTGCTTTCGAGCGGCGTACCTTTCACGCGTACGAGGGCATTGATGGGAACAGATTCCGGATGCTTAGGCATGGTAGCCAGTGTGAGCAACATGGAGATACGGTCGCGGTGCGATTCGCCCAAACCGATAATTCCGCCGGAGCAAACCGTGATTCCTGCTTTACGTACGTTGTTGATGGTATTGATCCTGTTGTCGAATTTCCGGGTGGAGATGATCTCCTGGTAATATTCTTCGGAAGTATCGAGGTTATGGTTATAGGCGTGCAAACCGGCTTCGCGGAGGCGTACGGCCTGTTCTTCCGTTAGCAGACCGAGGGTACAGCATACTTCCATGCCGAGGTCGTTTACACCTTTCACCATATCGATTACACGGTCGAAATCCTTGTTGTCTCTCACTTC
This sequence comes from Chitinophaga sp. 180180018-3, assembly GCF_037893185.1. Lineage (NCBI taxonomy): Bacteria > Pseudomonadati > Bacteroidota > Chitinophagia > Chitinophagales > Chitinophagaceae > Chitinophaga > Chitinophaga sp. 180180018-3. Next base: position 5,097,040 of record NZ_CP140772.1, read on the forward strand.
ACGCCAGGCAGCGGCCATGCAGAAACGGGTGGCGCCGGTATCTTTTGCTTTTTGAGCGTGCGCCAGTACGGTTTCAGTAGGCAGCAGGGCCTGTACTTTTATATCAGTATGGTACCTGGCCGCCTGCCCGCAGTAGGAGCAATCTTCCGGGCATCCGCCGGTTTTAATGGAAAGCAGTGTGCACACCTGTACTTGCCGGGCGGAATGCCACTGGCGGTGTACAGAAGCCGCCTGATAAACCAGGTCCAGCAGGGGCTGGTCGTAGATAGCCTGGATCTCTTCGAGGGTCCAGTCGTTTCTGATAGCAGATGTCATAATTCGTTATTGAGTGGATAATAAGTAGTATGCAGATAAGCTCAGGCAGGTACTTTCAGCTCTTCACCGATGGCGCTGAGCCATTCACTGAACAACTGCTGTTCCAGGGCCAGGATGTGCCGGGCATGTGTTTCCCAGGCGGCATCGAATTCATTGAGCTGGTTGATCATTTCTTCCAGGTGCCCTTCTTCTTCCAGGATGATAGACTTCACCATTACCTTACTGGCGGCGTTGTCGAGTGTAGCCTGATAAACAGGGTACAGCTCATCGGCGCGTACTTCGATGGCATAGGTCACAAAGAGATAGGCCGCATGCCGGAGCCGGCTGCCTTCGAGGCTAAATGTATCTTTCAGGTAACGGCAGGTTTGCATGTCCAGCCGGTGCAGGTAGTGCCGGGTTTGGTTGGGGGCCAGCAGCTCGTGGAGCTGGTATGTTTTACAGGATTCCGGATCTACTTTCGCGATCTGTTTCTTCAGGTAGTAGGCGTGCCGATGCTCTTCTGCAGCATGTTTCAGCTGGATGAAGCTGACCAGCGTGGGATGTTCACAGGCCGATATTTTCCTGGCGCCGGCATTTTCCATGAAGGAGAGCGTGTTCAGCCACCGGGCATGTAGCTGGTCGTGGCCAACGATATGTTGCAATAAATCCTGCATATACAATTTGTTTCCATTCAAAAGTAAACGGTTACCGGATGATCTAAATAGACCAGTTTTTATATTTTAGCTAGTCCGGATGATATTTTACTGGCCAGAGTTGGCCGCTGAGATAGTCCAGTGGCCTAAAAAGCCGGTATTTATTCAAATCTTCACAACAATTACACATTAGCAAAAAACATATTCAATTGTTCCTTCTTTCAAATGAAATAACTTGCCGGACCATCAGGCAATGCCAATTTTAGCATCATGAGCAGTCCGATTCCATATAAAAGTTTTGTACAGGTAGACCGTGGGTCGGCCACGGCGGTGTACCTGCAGATAGCCCGGCAGCTGATCAATGCGATACAGCGCGGGTTTCTGGTGACCGGTACCAGGCTGCCGGGCACAAGGGAATTCAGCGTATTGCTGGGGGTAAATCGCAATACGGTAGTAGCGGTATACGAGGAGCTGGATGCCCAGGGCTGGGTGGAGACCCGCCCCAATAAGGGCACCTTCATTGCAGGCAAAGCAGACGCAAAGCCGCAAACGATCCATCCTGCCGGAGAGCAGCAGCTGGCCGTTTATCCTGGTACCACCGGATTTTCGTTCAAAAAATCGAGCCTGCTGGATAATCCATTCGAGCACTCCTCCTGTGAATATGTATTCAATGATGGCACGCCCGACATCCGTCTGACCCAGATCAACCATCTCTCGAGTTTATATAGTGCTAACCTGAAGCGAAAAAGTAATCGCCGGAAACTGGGATATTACAACCACGACGGCAGCGAGTATTTTAAAAAGAACCTGTCGAATTACCTGAATCAGTCGCGCGGACTGCATATATCCAAAGACAACATCCTCATCACCCGGAGCACCGAAATGAGTGTTTATATCACCTCAGAAATACTACTTTCGCCGGGCGACATTGTACTGGTAGGCGCGCTGAGTTACTTCTCTGTTAATATGATCTTCCAGAAATCGGGCGCACAAATTATGCTGGTGCCGATAGATGACGAAGGTATAGATGTAGACGCGGTAAGGAATATCTGTAAACAGCATCCGATACGCATGTTGTATATCACTACGCATCATCATTACCCGACCACCGTAGCACTCAGTGCACAGCGAAGAATTGCGTTGCTTAACCTGGCCTCCACCTTTGGGTTTGTGATACTGGAAGATGATTATGATTACGATTTTCATTACGACAATAGTCCGGTGCTGCCCCTGGCGAGTGCAGACAGTAACGGCATGGTGGTATATACCGGCGCCTTCGGAAAATCGCTGGCGCCGGGGTTCAGAACCGGGTTCATTGTAGCGCCGGAAAACCTGATGACAGAGATGCGGAAGCACCTGGGTATTATAGACCGGCAGGGCGATGTACTGATGGAGCAGGTATTAGGGGAAATGATTGAAGCAGGAGAGATACAGCGATATCTTAAGAAGTCGTTGAAAGTATACCAGGAGCGGCGGGATCATTTCGTGGAGTTGTTGCAGCAGCATCTGGGCGGATATATAGATTTCAAGAAGCCGGCGGGCGGTTTGGCGGTATGGATCCGGTGGAAGCAGCCGATCAATCTGATGCGGCTGAGCAGAGTGTGTGCGCAGAATAATTTGTTTATTCCGAAGACGCTGTTGTATCAGCAGAAGGATTTGACGGCGATGCGGCTGGGGTTTGGGCATATGACGCTGCAGGAAGCCGAGGAGAGTGTGAGGGTGTTGCGGAGGGGTGTGGAGGAGGTTACTTCCCATCTCCCACCCCAACATACTCAAAATACTCCCCCTTAAGCCTGTACACCAAACTCTTCTTCGTCACCTGATTCTTTTTATCCACCACCGGTATATACAGCTCCTTCTTCTCTTCATCAAATGTTATCAGCTCCACCGGTCGCTCCGGCCGGTCTACCACACTAAAGAAATCAAACGACACATCAATCCTGTTCAGCAGCTTCGTTTTTGTTTTGAATAATCTTGCGGTATCTGCAAGCTGGTTACCTGCTATGGTAAATACGGACACCGATTGTGAAATATCGCTGTTGGAATATATTCCGTTGGAGATAGCGAGGTAATACGTTTTTCCATTTATCACTACGGTGTAGATTTTTGAATAAAAGCATCCCGGATCACCTTCCTTAAAAACAGGTATCCGCGTATATACCTTCCCGTTATCTTTATATTGATAAATAGTATTAAAGAATCTCATGGTTCCCCCGGTTTCCGTATCCCAACTGTAGATTCTGAGATTGCCATCTTTTGAAGTTACAATATCACAACGACTACTGTCGCGTAATATTTTAAAATCATAATTAATGGTGGCAGGATTATCTTTGATTAACTTTCTAAACTCCTCGCCAAATTTATAGGAGCAATTAATAGAGGAATCTGAGATCTTCGAATATAATTGTGATAATTGCTTTTCTGCAGTTTTAAGATTAGTCTGGGCATAACCGCTACAGGAAAGGATCAACAGCATGGTCATCTGACCAAATATAATTTTCATCATCCAACAATAGTACGTCATATTTTTCGGAAATGTTAAATCTCTTCCTTGTTGTTCCCGCGAGAAGGAAAATCGATACCTTTGCTATACCCAAATATCACAACACATCTATCTACCTACTGCTACAGCTGTTACCGTTTTTGCTGAGATCAAATAACTTTAAAATATATGATTATGAAACAGCTGGAAAACAAAGTGGCCCTTATTACGGGCGGAGCAGGAAGTATCGGAAAAACAACCGCAAAGTTATTTATTGAAGAAGGTGCTAAAGTTGTTCTTGTAGATCTTGATGAAACAGCATTAAAAAAAGCAGCTGCTGAATTAGGTGACCATGCAGCCTATGTTGCAGCAGATGTAACATCCGCAGCGGATGTGGAAAAATATGCAAAGGAAGCTGTAAAAAAATTCGGAAAGATAGATATCTTCTTTAATAACGCGGGTATAGAAGGTGTTGTTAAACCCATTACTGAATTTCCGGAAGATATTTTCGATAAAGTAATGGCCGTTAATGTAAAGGGCGTGTTCCTGGGCTGTAAATATGTGTTACCGCAGATGAATGACGGCGGCAGTATGATCATTACTTCGTCAGTAGCCGGACTCGGGGCCTCTCCTAACTTTATCGCCTATACGACCAGCAAACACGCTACGCTGGGGATTATGAAAACTGCAGCCCTGGAAGCTGCGCCCAGGAAGATTCGTGTGAATACCATACATCCGTCGCCGGTCAACAACCGGATGATGCGTTCTATTGAAGAAGGATATGAACCGGGAAAAGGTGCAGAGATGGAAAAATTATTTGCATCCGGTATTCCGCTTGGGCGATATGCGGAACCTATTGAAATAGCGAGATTAGTGGTGTTCCTCGGATCTGATAATAGTCAGTTTATCACCGGAGCGCAATATGTGATAGATGGTGGTTCTTCTGCTAAGTAGATAATGATATTAAAAGAGCGCCCTCAAAAACGAAGGCGCTCTTTTAATCAGATACGCTGCTGATAGAGGCTCTCTATAATATTGGCGGTATGTATATGCTATTACTATAATTTCACTAACCCCATACTATTGGCCTTCAATATGAGCCCTATACGATTTTTCACATCAAAAAGCTCAAATAGCCGCGCGCGGTAAGTGTCTACGGTGCTTTCGCTCAGGTGTACCTGTTTGGCTATTTCGGAGTAGCTAAGATCAGTACACATCAATTGCAGTAACATTTGCTCCCTGTCTTTCAACACGATGGCGGGTGTCTTTTGTTCCACCGGCTTGCCTATTTGTCGGGCCACCAACGGCGTATAATAGAAGCCGTATTGTACAATAGCCTGTAGCGCTTCATGCAACCCTTCCGAAGAAACAGATTTCAGCAGGTAGCCCCTGGCGCCGTGATGCAGCATTTTGATGATGCTGGCGTCGTCTTCCTCCATGGTCAGCACCAGGATCTTCAGGTTGGGATTATGGACAGCAAGCCAGGCTGCCACTTCTATACCACTCATGCCAGGCATATTCACGTCCAGCAATAAAATATCGGGGGCTTGCTGCTGCACGCGTTCAATAGCTGCCTTCCCGCTTTGCGCTTTCCACAATACGGAAAAACCTTCCAGCTCGTTGATCAGGGCTGCCAGGGAATCGCAGAAAATGGTATGATCGTCGGCAATCGCAATCGTCGTCATGATAGCTAAGGCTTTACACGTAAAAATAATTTTTTTTTCCGTGGCAAAATCATGGAAAACCATGATGATTTTTGAGGGATAAGCATGACAGGCAGGGGGAAAGAAGTGCCTACCTTTGAAACTGTGCTGAATGGCAAACCTATACATGGTATCCCTTACCCTGTCATGGAGTATGACCTGGTTAATCCTAAATCCTTTCTTATGCGATCATTCATATGGATAGCAGGCCTGCTGCTATGCGGGCAATGCTACGCCCGGGACCAGGATACGGCGCTACTCCTGAAAGTCAAAATATTTCATTAAAGAATAATAATAACCATGAAAAGTGCATGCTTGCTACTGCTAATTTTTTTAATGGGCCATACCGCTCTGTATGGGCAGGCCTGGGGCGATTGGATTGATGTTGGTTATGGTATACAGGTATCCTTTAAGTTCGGAAAAAGGTCCTGCACATTTGCGAATACTTACGCAAGGATCAGGAATATATCGTCCAGCAAATACTGTTCGGTAAACGTGGTTTTTCACACTGTTTGCGATAACAGTACCAATGAGATGTCTATTTCGGCCAACAAACTGGCGCCCACACAAATAAAAGAATCTCCCGGCGACTGGTACGTTACCAGCTTACAGGTGTTTGATATCCGGCTCTCCCAACTGACAGACGAGAAATGCCGCCGGATTACCTTATCTAATACTGGTGGCACCGGCGGCAATACGGGCGCAGGACAGCCAGGAAACTTTGGCAGCAGCGTTGACCAAAGCGGCGATTTTATTAATGTAGGGGAACAACCCAAAGGGTATCAGCCTCCGAACGAAGCCGGGAACAAAGCGGCCTGGGAAATACTAAAAGCAAAAGACGAAAAAGAGAAGCAAGATAGAGACGCCCGCCAAAAAGCTACCGATGAAAACAGGAAAAAACAGGAGGCATTGAACCGGCAGCAGATCAATACAGCCCAACAACAGCAACAAAAGCTGCAACAGCTGGTTGCGGAACAGCAGCAAAGGTACCAGCAAACTCAAATGGATCTTACAAATGCGCAAACCGCTGCCAACAGCGTATATGATGCCGCTATTGCCGGAGGTAAGAAAACCTCCGGTGCCCTGCTGGACGCTACCATGGCTGGAGCACGCGAGATCAGTGATCCTAAAGCACAATTGGCCTATACCGGAGTAGGACTAGCGGTGACCTTATTTGCTCACCTAGGGGAGAAAAAGCAGGAACGTCTGGAAAAGGAGGCTGCAGCAAGAAGAGAAGAAGAGCGGAAACAAGCGCTAATAGAAGCCAAGGGACAATTTATTGAAGACGCTATACAAATCAACAAATACCAGTTTAGCGATCTCGTGTCGAAAGGCCGCTATGCTGCCTTGTTAATTGCACCTATCAGTAACAGTGCGGAAGAAGAGTCCATTTACTTTTCCTCCCTGGCTTTTGTCCCTCCATATGAAGACGGCAGCCATCCGCTGAAAGACGAGGTACAACGCAAGCTGCTGCTGTCTTTAAACCAAAAACCGCCGGGTGGCTACAAGGTGTATACGTTATACCCGGTGATAAATATTGATAAGTTCCAGGACGAGTTCATCAAAAAAATGGCCAGCGGGCACTTAATTGGACTGCCTTGCGAGTTGTTGTCGTTCACCAGATTGCCTTTTGAAACTTCAATCCCGGCCGGCTCAGATTTCTGGGGAGAACCTGCAGGACAGAACAAGGCGCCAGCAGCGGAGAAAAAAGAAAAGGAGAAAAAGCAGGAGGATTTTTGGAATAACTAATACAACTGTCTGACCAAATTCCTGATGGCAGGTTTGAGATGCCAATAACCGCAGTTAAGGGTAATTAAAATGAACTAAATATTTTGAGACATAAAGGCCAGCCAACATTGATAGTAATCTGATCCGTGGATCAAGCGCGGATCTTTAAAAAAAAATTTATGAAAATACTGAAACCTTTTATTGCAATTTCACTCTCCTGTATTCTTGTAAGCAAGATATACGCGCAGGACAAATCCTCTCAGGCACAGAATGCCTATTTGCAAGCGGAGGAATTATTCAACAACAAAAACTATGATGGTGCATTAGAACAGATAAATGCCGCAGAAAATTTCCTGGGAAAAAACAATTCCAAAATTCTCTACCTGAAAATCCAGATATTAAATGCTCAATTTTCAAGTTCTCCAACACCATATGTTCCCCTAAAGGGTGCACTTACCGAGTTTTTCCAAATAACGGATAAAAATAATTACCCTCAGGAAAAATACATTGAGATACTGAGGCTGCAATCGGACTTGTCCGATTTTAAAAGAAAAGACAGCATTGCGAGCCAGAATCTTTTGGCAGATGGAAGCTTAACTTCTTTGTCCGCTTACATAAATAGTACCCCGAACTCATTGTATTATTCTCAGTTAAATAATAAAAGAGCTCAGGAACAAGGCAAAGCAGATGAAGTAAATAGAATTGTCCACCAGAACAAGGTAAATAACCGGATAGCAGAACTAAATGACAAATTAATACCTCGTGCTAAAAGAAAAAACACACGTCACAAAATTTTGGGAAGCGTGCTTATGGCAGCTGGCGGTGTAGGCATCTATTATATGATAAGCCTGGACAAGAAAGATCAGAACTCATCATTCGGGGACAAATCTAACACGTCGTCAACCTATGCCGTAGGAATTCCAAGTGTAGCCGCAGAGGTTTTGGGCATTATAATGGTTATTGGCGGTGGCAATCTGCGAGCATTAAAAAAAGAAAGAAATGACCTTATTCGTGAAAAGAACTCCTGGGCGGTAACATTAAGCCCATATTATAATAATACTGTGCGCAAGGGCGTCTTTGGGTTAACATGTAAAGTGACATTTTGAAGATACTTCTTTACTATTAAGAGTGCATCGCAAGCCCTTTACAAATAACGACGGAAGAACTAAATAACATAACACTGTCCTTGTTGCGTTCCCCAAAACCCAGAGGCTTTCATCTGAAAGCCTCTTTCCATTTACATTCATCAGCTCCGCTCCACCGGCATCGCAATCAGCACCTCCGTGCCCTTGCCTTCACCCGACAATATCTGTATAACTCCCCGGGCATACTTTACCCGGTTCACCACATTCGACAAGCCAAAGGAATGAGATAGCGCATCATCTGCATTAAACCCTTTTCCATTATCCTTTACCGTTATATGGATTTCCTGGTCAGTGATTTGCAACCGCAACAACACTTGCTGGCATTGGGCATGCTTGGCGGCATTCATGAGCAACTCACAGGTAATCCGGTAAATCAGCATCTGTAATTCTTCTCCCGGGCTTTGCACTACCTGGTGTTTAAAATCAAACGATATCTGATACAGAGAGAAAAGATCCCGTCCATAGTCAGATAGTGCTACAATCAACCCTTTGGAGACCAAATTACGCGGCATCAACCGATGGGCAATATCCCGGATACCGGCGATAGAACTATCGATGATCGCTTCTGTACTCCTGATGAGCTCTTCCTGTACACCCTGGCTGACACGTATAATACGGAGATAGTTCATTTTGAGGGCGGTAAGCATAGGCCCCACACTGTCGTGAAGATCGCCAGCTATCCGCTTCCGTTCCGTGTCCTGTATCATCAGCAGCTGCTCCAGCACTTTGCCATGCTCTTCCTCCAACCGGTTGACCTTCAACAGGACGGCCTGTTTGTCTTTCCACAGCTTCAGAAAAATAGCATAAGTTAAGATACCAGCTTCCAGCAAAATACCCAGCAAAATGCCATGGTCGTTGAGCCAGTAGCTTTGCAGCAAGCCTGCATTAGAAAATACCTGCAATAAAGTCATGAGGGAAACACAAGCCACAGCCAGGCAAAAAAAACGTGCTGTACTATCTTTGTTGAACAACCACGCCAGCAGACCGAGTATACTGCCAGCTCCCAATAATAAATAAAGATGCCAGACAACGTTCATCCAGGCTGGGATAAACCCGCCGGGCTGCCATAGGAGGGAAACCAACAAAACGCCCAACAGCAACGGGATAGCAAGAGAAAATGCCTGCAAGAATAATCGTATCGCTTTTGCCTGCAATTGCGCGGCAAAAAGTTGCCATAGCATCCGTAACATGCTGAACAGCGCTAACTGTATTGCTACAGGCTTTACTATCTCATTGAAGCCCGGCCATTGTGGGTACAACATGGGGAATAGATACCCGTAATGCGCCAGTATCCAGCAACTGATAAAGCCCAGGTAAAGCGCATAATAACCCAGGGCGACGTTGCGAAAAAGAAAGAGGCCAATAATCGCCGAAACTATCATCACCAGCACTACTCCCAGGTATAGCCATATCAGCCGGTCAAAGCTGCGATAACGCTGTGCCAGTTCTGTTGCGCCAAGCAGTTGATAACCCACGTTCACATTTTTCCCCATGGCCCGGAAAGCCGCCAGGTAATAGGCTGGCTCTGTGCCTGCAGATACAGCAGCAGTATGCCATACGTATGCACGGTGGTTATCATAAGGCAAGTGATTACCGCCGCTATATAGCAGCACCGGCAGGGCTTCGGGAAAAAGCTGATACAACTGTACACTGTCAAGGCTGGTATTGTCTATAGATAAAATCAGGTCGGCCGGCTTACCCTGTAATTTCCACACCAGGTAACACCAACTGTTGGTAAGTCCAAAATCTGCTTTGCTATCCGAGACCACTGCGTAACGTAATGTATCCGGGCGCAGATGCAAGGTAGTTGCCGGGCCTGGAGCAGAAAAGCTGGTAACACTGTCGGCAGGCGGCCGGGCCTCCGCAACAACAGCGTAAAGCAGCCATATTCCGCAACAAAGCAACTTTGGGATAAACATGGATTGGGATAAGGGATGACTATTTCTACAATAGTAAGAAATTCTTCGTCATCTGCTACATTGATGAGTCCTTTTTATCCTATCTCCCCAAAAACCAATTTGCCTGTTTAAATATTATTCTTATCTTGTAGTACACCGGAAAATGTTGACCCATGTTGTGCAAAAGGAATCCGGAAGGAGCATTTAACCCATCAACAAAAACAGTGAACTTTTTAATAAAAATCCCGATTAGCAAATCTGTTTAATTCAGCATTTATTATTCATCTAAAACCCATCATTGTTATGACACTATTCAATTTCCGTTTCATGATGATTGTTATGTTTGGCGCTATCCTGCTGGCAGGTAGCAGTTGTACTAAAAACATGCTTAAGCCCCAACCCGGTGGAATCGAAACCAACAACCTTAACCTTACTACTGCCACCACCACCAACTTCAGTAACCTGATCGCGTACAAAAACAGCGTGCACCAGCTGATGGCCGGCTATTACCGGACCTGGGGCGACGCGGTTACCGATCCAGTGCACTACAAAACAAGAATGACAGATCTGCCAGACAGCGTGGATATTGTGAGTGTATTCACCGACTATACTCCTGCCGGAAATCCTTTCTGGGATACGTTGAAACTGGTATATGTGCCTTACCTGCACCAACGCGGTACCAAAGTGATTTACACCGGGGGCTATTTCTCCGGCGCCTCCACCAATCCTACCGGCCTGGCCAGCTGGGTACAGGGAATTATCAATACCATCAATACCTATAACTATGATGGATACGATATAGATATTGAAAGCACCGATAGCGGTACTACACTCCAGGATGAGATCGCCAGTTTCCAGGCATTGTCGAAATACCTCGGGCCGAAATCAGGTACTACCAAATTGCTGGTATATGATACCAATCAGAACGGAAATGCACTGATGGCCGGCATCAAAGATGTGGTGAGCTATGTGTTTCAACAGGCTTACTGGAGAACCACCACCAGTCTTACTTCCTCCTTCAAAACCTACGCATCGTACATCAGCCCGTCCAAATACCTGGTGGGCGTAGACTATGAAGATGGTACCGGCTACCAGCCTGGTCAGATGCCCGCCTATGCGCTATGGCAACCAAAGCAAGGCACTAAGGGCGGCGTATTTGCCTACGGGATCGATATGGAAGGTCCTAACTCAGGAAGAAATTTTGTGACCACCCGTGCAGCAATACAAACGATGAACCCTGCACACTGATCAGCTTAGTTTAACATCAAAACGGGGAAGCGGTTTTACAGCTGCTTCCCCGTTTTTTTATCGAATATTTCGTTTATTTTTGGTGCGCTCCGGGTCTTAATTAACCCCGGCTTTTCTCCAAAGCCGATGTCCCGGAAAATAATAAATTGCTGATGGAAAATAGATTAACGAATAAGGATCAGGAAGATGTAAATCAGGCTACAGCTGCTTTCCTAGAAAAACATCGCCTGCAACTGCTCGGATACCAGGAGGTACGGGAACGGCTAAACGTTGACAGCTTATTTGATTACTGGGATCTGGCAGAGGACGACGCCCACGAATCTTGCAGTTACTACAGAGAAGAATACGAAAGCGAAAGAGAATATTTTGAGCAGTATCACCGTATTTATTATTGCGAAGGAGATCTGGAGATAGATGGTGACCTGGAAATACCTGACGCTTATTTCGACCTGCTGGTAGTAAATGGAAACATGAACATCCGCGGAAAGATACGTTCTTCGTATGGCGAAGCAACCCACTATTACGTAACCGGTGATACCACAGCGGATTACCTGGACCTGGGACTTTTTCAAAAAACCTGCGGAAAAGAATCCTGCCGTTATATGGTACTCGCATGGGGACAAGACGACGAAGTGGTACACACTATGCCTGACAGGAAGGTGGATGCCCCTTTCTTTTTCTCCTGGTTTTATGATCTCTATTGCTTTGAATTTGCACCGCATACGCTGATTGCAGCATTATACAACAGCGATGAGCTGTCGGCCTATAAAACAACCAATGCCCTGCTGGAATGGCATGACTATGCTTACGCTTTCCGTCCGGAATTTTATGGCCCTGTTAGGGAGAGTTATCACGATAATATGGATATCTATACAGATAAAATCTGTGAGGCGCTGAAAAACAATCAGCCGGTGCTGATGGATGGTGTAACGGCAGCAGGGATTCAGCTTACCAGGCAAGGCGTTCGTTTGAAAAACGAAGGAGATCTGGCGGGTGCTTATCAGTGCTTTAAGGAAGCGATTAATGTCTCCCCATCCTATTATTGGGCATATTTCTATGCAGGGAAATGCCTTTGGCAACAGCAGGCCTTTGTACAGGCGATGGCACGCTATGCAGCCGGTATTCCGTTTACCCCTGAAAAAATCGCCTATGAATCTGCCTGCATAGAACAGGCTGCACTGAGTGCCATACGTACCGGTGAGTATACAAAAGCTATTGAATGGGCGGAAATGGCTTTGCAGAAAAATGCAGCATCACATTTTGCACTACGGGTACTGGGCGAAGCGTATCTGTATATGAACCGGCTGGATGAGGCGAAGAGCTATCTGGAGAAATCATCGGAGCTATCGGGTATCTTTACTACCAGCTGGCTATTAGGGCTGGTGTATTATCTTCAGGGAGATCATAAAAAGGCTGATAAATATTACAGATTTGCGCGCGACAAAAACGCCAGGGCGCAACCTTATACCGAACAAACCAACCTCACTTACTTTTACGGCGAATCAACTGCGGTTAACTGGGACGCCGTGCAACTGCAGGCTGCCGTAAAGGATCAGCCGTATTGGAATGAATTCTTCAACAAGGTGCTGCAGCAATATGGCCCGGATCTGTACAGGCGAACCGGGGAGATTCCCTACCACTGGATCAGCCAGCAACTATACACCATACCGGAGCAATACCGGACAACAGATATGTTACGGGCATTGATGACGCATCAGACTAACGGGGAATATGATGTGAATGGAAACCTGCTGCAATATTTCAAGCCGGAATTGATAGATCAGGAAGCCGTGCTGCTGGCAATAAATCGCGAAGAACCCTGCTACTATGATCATATTCCGGCTGCGCTGCTTACTGCCGGCGTTTTCAATACACATCCGCATGGAATAGATCTGGCCCACATTCCCGCCGGAGAAATGACCTATGAACTTTGTTTCCGTGCAGTAGCCGGTAATCAGTACAATTATAATTACGTTCCTGAGGCATTTAAAGACGAAAGGATGAATATTGCACTCATTGCCAGTGGCGCGCTGAGTAGCACCTCCAGTGTAGAGCTGCCTTTAAAATACCATAGCAATGAATATATCAGGCAGGCAATTGACCTGGGGCTTCAGGTCATAGCGCGCATTCCGGCAAGACTGGTAGATATATCCATCTTCCAATATCTGGAAAATAAATATGGAAAAGAAGCGGAATGGCCTTTTATAAAAGAACAATACGAGCGGCAAAGCTGGCGCTATGGATCACAGTCGGATATTGAGCGGATGGGGAAAATGCTGCGGAAATATGGTATGGATATATTCCAGCATGTTAATGCTTCGCAGATCAACCAGCACAGTTATCTGTATTTTGAAAAGCATCTGGGGCATCTGCCGGCGTTTCAGGAAAACGTCAAAGCCTTTGGCTGGGACGAGCAGGCGACGGAAACGGATGAAGACATACAGGAGTTCGACAGTGATACTTTTGATAAAGTTTGGGCCTGTTTCTGGGATGAGGATTTTATCGTCAGCGCCCTGCGTGCTGAAGATCCGGAACGCCTCTACCAAGTGCCGCATCAATACCTTACACAAAAGATTTGTGATATTGCGGTCAGCAGGGATTCCTATGATTTCGAGTTCGTGCCAAAAGCATTTGTTACCCCGCAACTTTGTGAAATCGCCTGCTCACAGGATTATGGTTCGGCCCTGGAATATGTGCCTATGGCCATGCGTAGCGAAAAGGTCTGTGATCTGGCCCTCAGGCGGGACGCGGATAATATTAAGTTTGTACCATTACAGCTGCGTCATATAAACAGGTGCATACAAGTGCTGTCCGAAAAAAGCAGCCTTTACCCGTATGTGCCTTATGAACATTATGCTACCGTTTTTGAAACACTCTTCCAAAAAGAAAGGGATCATTTTGATGCAGATTATCTGCTGTTAGCATGGGGCCTGGGCCTGATCATTGACAAACAGTATACAGCAGCGCGGGAGAAATTAACCGCAGTAACGCAAGTGGAAGAAGTGAGCACCACACGCTGGCATCAGGCGCTTTATTATATCGGCTGGAGCTACCACCTGGAAGGCGATAGCACTACTGCCGGTGAATACTGGCAAAGAGCACAGGACGTGGCCCAAACAGGCAAGACAGATGAAACAGACCGGCTGCTCTTCCACTACGCCAGTTTCCAACTACCGCCAGTACCTGAAGCCCATGAAGGATCAGCTGCACTGTTGGTATAAGATGATGTTACCGGTCGTGCAACTTTATTGGGCTGCTGGCAACTTTTTTTACAGGCAGCGGTTAGCGCATACATCGTACATTTGAAACATGAACACGAAACCGCCCATAGCTATACACAAAAAACAACTAGACGATTTCGGTATACAATTAAAACCGATGATCAATCTGCATGAGGGGATCAAAATTGCTCACCGGGATGATCATTATGTATTCATATTGCAACAGCGGGGAGCACTTCTCCTGGAACTTGATTTCAATGAAATGGCGTTGAGCGGGCCTTCGTTGTGCTTTATTATGCCGGGACAGGTACATCGCTACATCAGCCTAGCGGACAGCGCCGGGCATTTTCTTTTTGTGGATGCGAGCCTGGTTACCGGTCAGTACCGGGATCTGTTCGACTCCTTCCAGCATCTCCGGCAGATATTTCCATTAGCAGCAACGCACATTATTTTCAATAGCATAGCGCTGGCGGAGCAATTGCTGTTGCAGGAAAATTATCCATTTAAAAAGGCGGTCGTATCGTCCTTTATGGCGTCTCTTATGGGGCTCATAGCGGCCCAGGTGAAGCAACAGGATATTATCAGGGAATCCATCAATGGACAACGGTTTACCGTTGCCAGTAAGTTCAGAGGACTGGTAAAGAAGAAGTTCAAACAGCTGAAACAGGTGCAGCAATACGCGGAACTGCTCAACATATCCCCTCTTTACCTGAATGAATGTATCAAGGAAGCAACCGGGCATCCTGCCAGTTATTGGATACAGCAGGAAATATTGCTGGAGGCCAGGCGGCTGTTGTATTATACGACACTGGATGTGAAGGAGATTGCTTTTGAGTTGGGTTACGAGGAACACGCTTATTTTTCAAGATTTTTTAAGAAAAATTCAGGAACAACGCCAGTGGAGTTTAGGGTTAAAAACCATGAATTGTCCAACTATAGCCGTTAAACGTATAGCATTCCCCGCTATAGCCGGGGATACCTTTGTACTCAATTTTTTAATTAATTATGAGTACAATTGTTAAAACTGTAGAAACAGCAGCAACCAGCAAAAGTTTCCCTGTTCTAGTAGCCCCTGTAATACTTTCCTTATTTGCCACTTTTCTTACCATTGGTATTTCTTTCGGCGTACTACCCAAATTCATCTATAACCAGCTGGAATAAAGATTTTTAGCGTTTAGTTTTCCTTTCCGGATGAATCTTTCCTCGTAGAGATCCGGTAGTCGTCGGGGGTGATGCCCCCCACCCCTTTGGGCTTTTTACGGCGGGGGATGTTTGCCGAGTCGATATAAGGCCTGTAATGTTTCACAGATGATGAATCTATTCTTACCGGCAAGGGTTGAGGTGTAGCTATCGAATCGGTGGCAGGTATATTGTTAAGTGTATCTTTCAGCAGTATGGAATCTTTCCCTGGTGTTGGTTTTACCTGGGGTATTTTTCTTTGTTCAACAGTGGTATTGCTATCCTTTGCAGGAGCTGTTACCTGTGGTATTGGCGAAATTTCCTGTGGAGGTACTTTCGCTGGTGTATGATCTTTACGGCTATAGTACCACAGCAGTGTAGCGGCTACCATTGCAGCGGCGAGGCCGTACCAGATAGCAGTGGTATATTTCGGGGTA
This sequence comes from Chitinophaga sp. 180180018-3, assembly GCF_037893185.1. Lineage (NCBI taxonomy): Bacteria > Pseudomonadati > Bacteroidota > Chitinophagia > Chitinophagales > Chitinophagaceae > Chitinophaga > Chitinophaga sp. 180180018-3. Next base: position 5,113,028 of record NZ_CP140772.1, read on the forward strand.
ATATTTTTCTTTGGCGCGCCTGTGTCCGGGCCGTCAGCAACCGCATCCAACTGCATATCAATGTTGGCCCAGATACCGTCGGCCATGTCCGGGATGGGTACCTGTTCCAGCTTTGCTGCTATTGATTGTTCATATGGAGTGGTTGTATTCACTAATTCTTTATAGCATTTATTTTTTGTTGAAGTATCTTTCTTGCTTCGCTCAGATGCCATTTGCTGGTCCCCTCACTGATATTTAATTGTGCTGCAATTTCCTTGTGAGAGTAGCCATCGATCGCATATAGTACGAACACCGCATGGGTGGCCGGGGGCAGCTGCCTTACCAGTTGTAATATGGCGGCTGCATCTGTTTTTTCGATGATGCTGTTATTTACAAACGGTTCTTCTGCTGTATCTAATTCCAGGTTGGCGAATCGGGCACGTTGTTTTATCAGGTCAAGTGATTCGTTGATGATGATCCGTTTTAACCAGCCATGAAAATTGCCTTTGGTTTCGTCGAATGTATGGATGCTCCGGAACATCTTCACAAATGCGTGTGCCAGGATATCAGCTGCTTCATGCTCATCAATAGCATAGCGCATGGCAACAGCTATGGCAAAGCCATAGAGTTGCCGGTACAGTTGTTCCTGCGCCTTTCTATTGCCACTACGGCAGTCCGTGATGATGCTATTTAGATCCTGTTCCAGCAATTAAGCAAATAACTTGGGTTCGTTTGTTTTTATCAACGGGTAGCCCTGCGTAGAGGGAGTACCCCGGCACACTTATTAAAGTGTTATTTTGTACCTGACGCCACCTGATGATGATGCGGGTATTCGCAGTACAGATGTGCGGCAGCTATTCTTTCAGTCGCTGCAAACGATGAGTTTCCGGCTGCTGTGGTTTACCATTTCTCATCGTTGACCTTTCTTGCGAAAATAGCGGTTGCGATGGCGCTTACGTTCAGCTTCTCTGCAGGGTCGAGCTCATTGTAGAACCAGATGTTTTGATCGATCATATCTACAATAGCGATCACGCCCCCGCTCGTACTTAGTTCGTAACCCGACAGTAACTTAAATGGCAGCTGCCCGGTTTTCCCATTGGATAATTCTGTTTTTTTGATGCTCAATGGTTTTATAAAAACAGTATCTGTCCCATTTGTTGCCAGTCCGGCTGCTCCAGGTTTTACGAAAGTAAACGGGTTCTTATCATTTTCCGCTTTCCTGTCGTATATATTTGTCATCAGCAGGCCCCAATTTTTGCTTTCCTGCGTGGTATCCACCTGGATAGTTGCTGAAAACACGTATTGGTGGTGTTGCAATATTTCAAATCCATTCAAAATATCATTATGGTGGATCGTTTCATACTCCACTTTCCTGGTCACCTGTTTTTCGTCTGCGTACACCTCCACATAGTTTCTCCCATCCGTCAATGCATAGCGGAATTTTGCCTTTTCTTTTTCTATCGTTTCTCCTTTCTGTATCCCCATCTGGTTCAGCCATAGATTTTCGAGGAAAAAACCGCGGCCTCCCCATCCCGGATATTTAACATGAACCCCTCTTTGGATCTTTGAGGTTGTAAAGTTAGCAAACGACATTTTGTTGCCCCTGGCGCCGGTAACATGTTGCATAGTAGCCTGTTCCCTGAATTTTTCAGGAACTGACAATTTCATGGTAGTACCGCAACTCATTAAACAGGCTACGCCTAACATCAATACTGTAATTCTCATTTTATTCTCTTAATACAACAATTAATCTATTTTCTTAATATATATAACCGGCTTTGCAGCCGGCAGGTAACCATATTTGCCTGTTTATTATGCCCTATGAGCATCTGACGTACATGGTCCTGTAAAGGTAATACCCAGTTTATTTGCCAAAGGTTGGGTAAAGTGAAAAAAAAATTTTTTGTCAGGCTACCCAACCTTTCAGGACAACAAAAGAGTATTACCAGCAAACAAGTGTTATACCTGATCTAATTGAAATGTATGAAAACATCAACTATGAATTTTGCTTTTATGGCCATCGTACTGGGCACCATTCTTCTGTCCTGTAAAAAAGAAAAAAGCAATGAGCCGGAATGTGGTATCAGTATGACCGGCCTTGCCGGCTCGTACAAACTTACGGCTTTACAATACCGGGCAACTGCCACTACGGCGCCGGTGGATTACCTGTCATCTCTTGATGACTGCGAAAAAGACGATATCCTTATATTAAAAAGCGACGGCGCCTATAACTACAATGATGCCGGCACCGTTTGCACAGCTGAGGGAGCAAACAGCCACGGCACCTGGCATGTAACCGGCAACACTATTACCAGCGATGGTACCTTCAACGGCACCATTGCCAGCTACGACTGTAAAACGTTGGTTTTTTACAAGGAAAATGCAATAGTGACGGGCGACAGGATGACATTTACTATGGTAAAGCAATAGCGATAAAATCATCGCTGGCAGTATCAAATATTGCCCAACGCCCTAATACACCGGTACAATAATCTTTCAAAGCATCGTTGAACAGCGCTGTATATTGCGCCAGTGTACGTGCCGGCAGATACCGCGTTACCTGTTCATCCTCAAACAACGACATGAACAACTGCAGTTCATCTGGTCTGAACTCACGAACAACGATTGTATCGCTTTGATAAAGTATACGCATGGTTATAGATTTAAGCCGGGAGCCAGATCGTAAAAATCCGGCTCCTGGTATAACTTCATGCGAATATACAGTCAAATGAACTTCCCTGTTTAACAGTTTTCCAGCAATTTCATTCCGCCCGGATGGCCTTTACCGGATTGGCAATGGCAGCTTTTAACGCCTGTAAACTGATGGTCATCAATGCTATGATAAGAGCAGACACCCCCGCCAGCAAAAACACCAGCCAGCTAATATGAATCCTATATGCAAATTCCCTCAGCCAGCTATTCATCAGAAACCATCCCAGCGGCCATGCTATCAGATTTGCGAAGAGGATTAATTTTGTAAAGTCTTTTGTAAATAAGGCCAGAATATCCCGGAGACTGGCCCCCAGCACTTTCCGTATCCCGATTTCCCGGGTTCTTTGCTGCACCATATATGCCACCAGGGCAAATAATCCTATACATGCGATGATAATCGCCACCATCGAAAAGACACCGAATAACAAACCAAATTGCATATCATTGTCATATTGACGGTTGAAATAATCGTCAAGAAATGAAAAACTGAACGGATTGCCCGGAAAGATCTCTTCCCAGGACTTCCGGATATACCCAATTGTCCGTGGAATATCGGCCGTTTTAATTTTTATGAGATAATATTCATCGTCCGAATAATCACGGCCATTGAATTGAAATACAAGCGGCTCGGCTTTCTTTTGAAGGGATTGCAGGTGAACATCGCTCGTTACGCCCAATACCATGCAAGCTCTCTTATTAGTCCATACCTGCTTACCAACAGCATCATCCGGGCCCGTAAAACCCAACAGTTTCGCGGCAGACTCGGATATCACCAGCCCGTGCTGATCTGTTCCATACTTCCGGGAAAAATTCCGGCCCGCCTTCATGCTGATTCCTAAAACATGCAGATAGTCTTCATCTATATCGATAGTTTTGATACTCATCTCATTTTTATCACCCGACAGCGTAGTACTGTATTCGCCATGCCATCTCGTTTCTTTTCCGGGCAGCGCATCCGACATGCCCATTGACTCTATAGCCGGATTTCTTTTGAGTAGCTCTTTGAAAGCCTGCACCACTGGTCCATTCAGTGAATCTGAGTGGCTGGCCCAACGCCCGGGCCTGTCCATTATCACTACCCTGCTCATTTTCAGGCCTAAGTCCTGGTTGAGCATAAAATGTACCTGCTGGTAAACAACAATAGTCCCTATTATGAGAAAAATGGAAAGGGCAAATTGAAAAACTACCAGTCCCCTCCGCAACAATATTCCTTTTCCGGATGCTTTCAGTCCGCCTTTCACTACAAGAGCCGGTTTAAAAGAGGACATAACAAAAGCCGGATACAACCCGGAAAGTAGAGCGCCAATAACCAGAAACCCCAGAAACAGCCAGCCATAGGAGCTGCAAAGAAAACCAGGCAGGGAAAAGTCATCCGGGAAAACACCTCTCATCCACTGCAGCAGTAACACCGTCAGCCCAATTGCAATAGTAAAACTCACTATATTAGTAGCCAATGCTTCAGCCAAAAACTGTTTTATCAACTGGATCTTCTGTGAACCTAAGACCTTTCGGATGCCGATCTCCCTCGCTCTGTTAATAGACCCTGCGGTGGAAAGATTAATATAATTCACCCAGGCAATGGTAATGATAAAAAAAGCAATCAACATCAGGAAAAATATGGCTTTGGCACTTCCTCCCGGCTCTGGTTCATCATCACGCCCTGGCGCCAGATGTATTTTCTCCACCGGCTGTAAAGAAAGCCTGCTTTCCACCGCATTTTCCTTTTCAGCAGGGATATGCCGACTGACAAAACCAGGCAACTTTGTCTCCAATATTGCCGGATCTGCTCCCTGGCGAAGCTGTACGTAAGTGTAAAGATCTTTCCGTTGCCAATTGTTTTCAAACCGGGGCCTGCTCCGGTGATATAAAGAGGCATAGGAAATCAGTACATCGAATTTTATATGCGACTGCCCCGGAACATCTTTAAATACCCCGGTAACACGGCACAGATCCAACACGCCGTCATCGTCGTCCATTCTGAACATCTTACCCAGCACATGCTCACTACCAAACAACTTCAGGGCCATGGACGCTGATATTACGGCTGTACCAGCCTGATCAAGCGCAGCGTGCGGATCTCCTTCTTTAAAAGGAAAGGAAAACATGGTCAGAAAAGAAGGATCTGCAAACAATACTTTAGTTTCTTTAAAAGCCCTGTTGTCATCAGCCGTAATCACGCAATTATTCTTGGAACCAACGTTATACAATCGCGCTGCTGCAATGACTTCCGGAAATTCACTTTTCAGGGAAGGACCAACACCGGAATAATTCTCTGCGCTCTTAAAAACGAGTTGCCCCTGCTGGTAATAATCGAGATTGACGCGATAAAGATCCCGTTTGTTCGTGTGGACGTTGTCGTAACTATATTGATAAGATACATAGCCCAACAACAATATGGCGCTTGTTATTCCAATAGCAAGACCGCCAATATTAATACCTGAAATCAGGCGATTCTTCCATAGGTTTCTCCAGGCAATTTTCAGATAGTTTTTAAACATGGCATGTGGAATTAAATTGAACAATTTGAAGCAGCCTTAAAACAGGCTGTTTTTTTACGGGTAGATTTCAAGTGTTCAGCAAGAAACGTCGATGATTGGGAAGTGATATTTCTTTTTCCACAAATTCAATCAGGTATAGCAACCTAAATAACGATAACAGCGATAGAACTATTGTGCAAATGCCAATCTGACTAAATTTACCCCCTTATTCTTAATAAAAAATCCGACGCTGCTTATTTCTTTTCTTTCAGATACTCTGACAATTGCGTATTTTATATATATTCGTCGTAATTAAATGAAAATAAGCCATATGAAACGATACGCCATTTTACTTCTTCTATTTGTATCACTGGCCGGGTACGCCCAGAATTCCATCAACAATTACAAATATGTACTGTTGCCTGAGCGGTTTACTTTTGCGAGAGAAGATAATCAGTATGGGCTGAATACCCTTGCCAAGTCTCTCCTTGAAGAAAAAGGATTCACTGCTTACTTCGACAATGCTGAAATCCCCAAGGAGCTTGCTGCCAATAAGTGTAATGCACTGCGTGCGGAGGTAACCCAGAAAAAAGGGCTATTTGTTACCAACCTTACGCTGCTGCTGAAAGATTGCCAGGGCAATATCGTCTTTAAAAGTAAAGAAGGAAAAAGCAGGGAGAAAGAATTTGCCACCTCCTACAACCTCGCGCTGCGGGATGCGTTTACTTCATTGAATGATGTACCATATGCTTATAACGGTACCACCAACGCACTTCCTCCACCGGCTGCGGCGCCTGCTGCTGCTACTGCACCAGCTCCGGCCCCTGCGCTGCCTACCACCCCGGCTGTAGTGACAGAAGTAAAAGAAGCTGCCGGCACCTTATATGCTCAGGCAACTGCCAATGGATATCAGTTAATAGATACTTCTCCTAAAATAGTTTTAACCTTGCTTAAAACTTCCGCACCCGATTACTTTATTGCTGAAAACGGTACTTCCCACGGAGTTGTGCTGAAGAAAAGCGGGGATTGGCATTTCGAATATTATAAAGATGCTAAGCTTGTTTCCGAAAAACTGCTGATCAAGTTCTAGTAGCATGGCATTATGCTGAAAAGCCTTCAGATCCCGGGATCTGAAGGCTTTTTGCTTTTTATACCAGAGATGAGCATGTACTACATTGTATCGTAACTACTTCTTCTAAAATACGGCCCCCGATGCTGCCACCTCCCAGCTGCCCTCCGCCACCTCTTCTTCCAGCTCTCCATTATCCCAGCCGCAATAGCCGATAAATATCCTCAGCTCCTGCTCTGTAAGGGTACTATTATTAATGCCTTCCACCGCCGCTTTGAAATCGCCTCCAAAATAAATGCCATCCGCCACCAGCGTGCCTCCTGCTATCAAATCGGGCCGGCGATGTAAAAAATAAAGATGTTCCTTGTCTACCGGACCTCCATCGCGCAAAGGAAAAGGCTTCCCGTGTTTAAATTCTTCCAGCTCCGTTAACCCTCTCGGAAACACCCTGTTTATCACAAATCCCATGGCTCCCTTCTCATTATACTCAGTAATGAATATAATGGCGTCTTCAAAAAAAGTATCATTCAGGAGAGCAGTTGCATGTAAAAAGATACCAGCGTTCATAGGGTGAAGGTAGTTATTTTATAACCACATCGCCTTATTTCGGCTACAACAATAGTAGATTTGGCTACATGTCTTCCCCTGCTGCGGCTGAACTTTGTATCTCCAAAAAACAGTTATATGAAAATTATCGTAACAGGTTCATCAGGCAACATCAGCCGGCCACTGACGCAATTGCTGGTACAAAAAGGACATACCGTAACTGTTGTCAGCAGCAACCCGGAAAAACAACAAGCCATTGAAGCCCTCGGAGCAGCGGCTGCCATCGGCGCTGTGGAAGATGCAGATTTCCTCACCTGCACGCTGCAAGGCGCGGATGCACTTTATGCGATGATACCGCCCAATTTCACCACCACCGATCAGAGAGCCCGTTACCGGCAGATAGGCCACAGCTATGCGCGAGCCATCAGGGCCACGGGTGTAAAACGGGTGGTACATCTCAGCAGTATGGGCGCCCATCTCGATAAAGGTATTGGTATCATCCTCGGCTCCCACGATGTAGAGGGTATATTAAATGAGCTTCCGGGCCTCTCTCTCACCCATCTCCGGCCGGGTTCTTTTTTCTACAATCTTTATGGTTTTATAGATTCAATTAAAAGACGGGGGTATATTCGTGCTAACTATGGTGGAGAAGATAAAACACAGCTGGTAGCAGCAACAGATATTGCCGCTGCTGCTGCAGAAGAGCTCGACGCCATTCTTCCTGCCAGGCCGGTACGCTACATCCTCAGCGATGAGTGCAGTTGTAACAACATTGCGGCCGTATTGGGTAAGGCTATTGGCAAACCAGACCTGCAATGGATCACTTGTTCCCGGGAAGAAGCACTGGCCGATTTTAAGGAAAGAGGTATTCCGGATAACACGGCAGCTGAGATTGCAGATATATATGATAGTATTCACAATGGCGCTTTCGAAGAAGATTATTATGCACATGGGCCCGTTGTACCAGGCAAAATAAAACTAACGGACTTTGCCAAAGAATTTGCGGCTGTCTTTAACCAGGGAAATTAAAATCTGCTGCCATGAAAAATACCACTCCTCATAAAATCCATACCATCACTGAATTTCACCAGCTCCGGGGCTTACCTAAACCTGAGCACCCGCTGATCAGTGTTATCAATTGTGAAGACATTCAGCACCCTCAGGAAGCCCCAGACAACCTGGTGCTGGAATTCTATTCTATAGCGCTCAAAAAAAGATTTGATGGTAAAATGAGATACGGGCAGCAGGAATACGATTTCGATGAAGGGGTGATGTTTTTCATGGCGCCGGAACAGGTTTTCTCTATAGAAAGAAGCGTTCAGCAAAAACATACGGGATGGATTCTGCTGATCCATCCCGACTTTCTCTGGAATACGCCGCTCGCCAAAACAATCAGGCAGTATGAGTATTTCAGCTACTCCGTGAATGAAGCATTGTACCTGTCGGAGAAAGAAGAAGCCACCATCGCCGGTATCCTCGGAAATATTGAGCACGAGTATCATTCTAATATAGATCAGTTCAGCCAGCGGGTCATTATTGCACAGCTGGAATTATTGCTCACTTATTCCGAAAGATTTTATCATCGGCAATTCCTTACCAGGAAAATAATCAACCACAGGATCCTCGACCGTTTTGAAGAAATGCTGACCGGGTATTTTAATGATCCCAAACAAACGGGGTTGCCTACCGTACAGTATTTTGCGCGGGCCATGAATCTGTCTTCCAATTACCTGAGCAGCCTGTTGAAAGTGCTAACGGGGCAGCATACACAGCAACACATCCACAACCGGTTGATTGAAAAAGCCAAAGAGCGGTTATCTACCACTGATTTGTCGGTAAGCGAGATAGCCTATGAACTGGGATTCGAGCATCCACAGTCGTTCAGCAAGCTGTTTAAAGTAAAAACGAATCTGTCGCCCCTGGAGTTTAGGCAGCAATTCAGTTAGCATTTTTATCCGTTACGGGATATAAATATTTTTATGAAGATGATAAATCATATTATTTTATTTATGTTCAGCCAATGCCCAATTTTGTGTCAAAAAGATGAACAACAAATTGGCATTATCCCCGGATGTAATAGCAGCGCTGGAATTCATTCAATCCATCCCGGCTGTGGATACAACAGATGCGGCGCTTGCGGGCCGGCAATTTTATGAAGCTTTTATCCCTATGGCCGGCGAGGCCGAGGAAATAGATATAACAGAAAGAACGATACTATTGTCTGGCGGAAATATCCGTATACGTATTTACCGGCCGTCGGACCAGCCACTGCTTCCGGCAGTAGTGTATTTTCATGGCGGATGGTTTAATGCGGGCAGTCTGGATACGCACGACAGGCCACTGCGAACATTGGCAAAATTATCCGGCGCCGTGTTTATTTCCGTCGATTACAGGCTGGCGCCTGAATTTCCGTTTCCGCATGGCCTGCAGGATTGCTTCGATGCGTTGCAATGGGTGGTGGCCAATGCTGCGCTGCTGAACATTGATGCCGCTCGTATTGCCCTTGCGGGCGACAGTGCCGGAGCCGCGCTGGCAACAGCCACTGCAAAACGGGCTGTTAAAGTGATGAATATATCCGTTTGTTGCCAGGTACTCATCTATCCGGTGACAGATTCATCGCTCAACACGCCTTCCTGGCATCGGTATGCTGATGGGCCCAATCTTACGCTCGATGGCGCCCGCATAGCATGGGATTGGTACGCCCCTGCGCCGGCCGACCGGCACCATCCGGATGCAGCGCCGCTCAATTCGTCCGATCTTACGGGGCTGCCACCGGCGCTCATCATCACCGCGGAACACGATCCGCTGCACGACGAGGCGGTGCAATATGCAGAAAAATTACAGCTGGCGGGCGTAGCTACGCAATGGTCGGAATATCCGGGAATGGTTCATGGATTTTTTCAGATGGGCGGGATTATTAGCAGCGCGAAACGGGCGATGGAAGAAGTGGCCGGTTTCCTGACAGACCGGTTTGCGACAACACGGAAATAATGAAGTGCTGCCGGCTTAATCCCCGGTCGCCGGAGCATTATTCCCCTTGCCAAATTTCCTCGGATACCAGGCGATAGTAAATAAAAAATATTGCTTCAAAGTATTCATTGTTCCGGTGGTCAGGGTATTATTATTGCCATAACTGATTATTCCCATATTCTGGTGTAGTAAATCCATGGCTACTACTTTGAACTCCAGATTATTGGCCTTCAACATGCGATACGAGGCATTGAGGTTCCATACAGTAAAATGATGGGAGCGGGATCCGGAGGCCGAGGTGTAGTTATAAATAAGGTTGGTTCCCAGTGTTAGTCTTTTTAAAACAAAACTCCCGCCTGCCTCTGTTGATTGAATATAACTCCTGAAAATGGTACTGTTGGCGCCTGTTTGAGCGGAACGGTAAAAAGTATGCTGTTGCTTCAGATCCAGGGTAATATTGTCTTCACTGGTATAATACAAGCTCACCGTGCTGGTATTCCTGATATTGTCCGACCAATTCCTGATATTGTTAACATAGGATGGCATTCGGGAGATATTAAACAAAGAAGACATAAACACCTGGATCTGTTGACCAGAGAATTTAAATGCGCTGTTCAATTCGCCCCGCAGATTTAAATACCGGTTACCATCCATATTAACTGTATAGTAGGCGCTCCGGCCCAGCTTATCTATCACACTGCTATCCGAAAGCGCATTGCTGATCATCCCGCCTGTGATATTTACATAATAGTTAAATGACTTCCTGTTTGCGAAGCTATTACGCCTCCACGAAAAAGTTATTTCCTTTCTGTCGGCAGGCTTCAGGCCTGCGTTTCCCAGGCGCAGGTAATATTGATCTGAGCTATCAACCAGTGGTACCAGCTGATCAACGGAGGGATAGTCTTTGCTGATCTTAAATCCGAGGTTATAGCTTTCCACGAATATGCCGGACTGGATATTGCTATACCGGATGCTGGCCGCCGGAACAAAATATTGATACCGGTTGGCGATCTGCTGAAAGCTGTGATCAGAGGTATTCTGCAGATAATAAAACTGCGCCTGCGCAATGAGATTAGCAGACAGGTCTCTTGAATAACGGCCAGAGAGGTGCCAGGAAAGATGTTTTCCGATATTCAGTGCAGGTTGTTCGTTTATGATCAGCGCATCGCTTTTGCCCGACAAATAGGCATTAGTAACCAGATGCCCGGATTGTATATCGCCGGCTTCATTATACCGGCTGTTGTGGCTGATCTGAAAGCTATTCTGTATATTCATTGATAATCCCCTTGCGAAGCCACGGGAGCCGAAAATACTCCTGGAAAAATTCCCCCATTCTATAAAAAGGGCTTCGTTGATCTCATTATTCCTGTTGTTATACTGCCTGTTGTAAAGCGTATCCTGGGCAGGATCAGCCACAGAAACAAACGAGCTGTTTCTGAGAAGATTATTCCGGCGGGTGCTATAGGTAAATGTATTCCTGATCGTAAAATCCCGTGGCCCCCGGTAATAACCATTATCTTTCCTTACAATACCTGTTTCTATATTGATATTCCGGTTGTTCCGCTGCTCATCGTTATTTATTTCATTACTGCTTACCGGGTATTTCGCGTTGTTGAAGAGCTTACTTAGCTGCCCGCTTTTATTGCGACTATCTTCCGACTGAAAGCCTGCGTTGGTATAAAATGTAATATTATCCTTATGCCTGTTATATTTCGCATTCAGCTGCTGAGTAGTGGCATCTGTGGTCACATTCATAGCCTGTTGCCGCAGTTGCATACTATCTTCACTGATCGTTGTAAGCGTTTCCGTGTTATTTAATGTTGTGCTGTTATTATTTCCGATCAGGTAGTCCACATTCAACCTGCTATCATTATAAGCATTAGGTTCCGGAATAAAGTCGTGCTGAAATGCAAATCCCGCTACGTTAGACCGGTTAATACCTTGTTGATTAAAATCGGTCTGATACCCCAGCCCTCCGTCTGTCGCGCCTTTATAGGTACTGTTGCGCAACAGGGTCGACATATCATCTGCCCGTTTATTGATATTATTACTGGCAGCGATGATTCCCAGTTGATTCCGTTTGGAAAATAAATTGATATTGGCATCTGACTCATAGCGTTCATTAGTTCCATATCCTGCACTCAACTTGCCGAAATACCCCATGCTTTTGTTTTTCTTCAATTGAATATTGATATGGGTAGTTGAATCCATCGGGCTTCCGCCGTTATTGCGCTGCTGATATACCTGTACTTTCTCAATGGCATCCTTTGGCAAATTCTGTGTAGCTACCCTGGTATCGCCGCCAAAGAAAGGCTTTCTGTTCACCAGTACGCTACTTACGGTTCTGCCGTTAACGGTGATAGCACCATCGCCCCAGATCACCACACCGGGCAGTTTTTTCAGCAGATCTTCTGCCACCGCATTGGGGGCGAGTTTGAAGGCATCGGCGTTAAACTCCAGTGTATCCCCGTTCATCCTGACAGGAGGAATATCTCCTTTTACCACTATGTCTTTTAATACCTGTTCATGCTTGTTGAGGATCAGGTTACCAAAGTTGAGCCGCTTCTCTGTGGCGGATATTTTAAAATGCTTTTCTACCGGATCATATCCCATAAAACTCACTATGAGCTTTAATAGCACACCAACAGGCAGCTCCTTAAAACTGAATTCTCCCAGGTTGCCCGACAGCTGATAATTAATGAGCGAACTGTCATTTACACTATAAACTGCTACAGTAGCCAGTTGTAAGGCATAATCATGTACTGAATCGCGTACCGCGCCTGTTACAACCCCAACCCGGGTGCTGTCTTTCTGCTGGGCTGCTGCCTGCATAACAGTCAACAAAAACAGGTAAATGAAATGCTTCACTTTAAAGGATATCCGGGATTGGGCTTTAGTTTAATAATAACAGGATTACTCCGGGCCGAACTATTGCTGAAATATGCCTGTATGCGATCGTTATACCTGACGCCCCTGTTACTGGCAGCATCTCTGGCGTCAAACATCTCCCGGGACGACACACTCGCATATATATTTACGCCGTCAGTTGTAAGAAAACTATACGTAATGAAATTAGCGGTGCTGTAATTACCATTCATCGTTACGGGCAGGTAACCATTATCAGCGTCGCTTGCAATATGATCCACTGCGATCAGGGCTGCGGAATGAAGATCATAGATATAAGAAGCGCTTCCATTCAGCGTATTCAGTTTAAAAAACAACAGCCCGCCTAACTGAAAGAAATGCGACACCGTAAAAATAACGCCGCTGGTATTCTTTATATAGGCAAATCGCTTTCCATAATAGTCCGGAGCATATTTAAAGTCGCGCGGGAGCGATCGTTGCTGTGGAAATACGAAAGTATACTTCCTGCGAATGCTATCTTTGCTGACCGCGTAAATATCATATCCATAGTACCGGATCAACGTAACGTTATCGGGGTTCCCGGTATCGAAAAAGAAGCCCCCTGCCACAGATGTAAGGTCTTCATTACAGATCATCCTGTTGTAGTTCGCATATTGAAATGCCTTGCCGGAGAGGTTGCCATCCGAATAAAATTTCAATTCGTAATCAACTGAATCCTGCCTGTTTTTCTTGTAGCTATAGTTGATATTATAAGAAAGAAGGGTATTGCCTGACAGTTGATAGAAATAGTAAGCGCCGGTAGTATCTTCATAATTCCTCATCAAATTTCCATCAAAGCTGAATACTTTTACTTTGTTGAAATTATAACCAATTTTGATCATCCGGTTGGTATTGTCGACAGTAAAAAAATGTGCTTTTACTTCATCGGTTTTCCGGCCGCAGTTAATTTTTGAATGGAATTTTCCGTCCTTTAGGAAAAATAAAACGGCATTGGTATCCATGTCCAGGATGATGTAATACTCATCAGTCACATACAATTGATCGATTTTTCCGAATAAGCTCTCCTTATTCGTTTCCAGTGGTATATAATCTATGGCTGTAAATAGCTTTGAGGTAGTAGCACCTATTGCTGCCTCAGGATCTATTCTCAGCGTAATACCTTCCTGCTGCGCATGGCAGGTTATACTTACCATCAATATAAGTGTGGAAATCGTATTTACCAGACAGATTCTCATGGGTATTTTCTCATATCGGGAATCATAAATTTATCTAGTATTCAGAATATAGTCATCCAGTGAATTTAATTAAATGCCACCGATTATTCCCACATAAACGCTAGATTTATTTCCGTCACGATAAGCAACTTCAACCGGGTATCTTATCAAACAGCCATTTATCGAGGCTATACTTTCCTCCACCTGTTACCAGCAAAAACAGAAACAATACCAGGAACAAAAACGGCGGCTGATCGTCTTCAAAAATCTTTCCCGAGCCCATCATAAAGGTAATGACGCTCATGTTGATGACCAGGGCAAGGGCTACTGGCCGGGTCAGCAATCCCAGGATCAGTAATATCCCTCCTGCCAGCTCTGTTCCTTTCCCCAGATAGGCCATCAATACCGGGGCAGGAAAATGGAGGTCGGTAAGCCAGGCAATGTTTCCCTCCATATGGCCCTGACTAAAAATACCTAAGCCATGAACAAAGATCAATAAGCCGGCCATTACGCGGATAAATACTAATCCGTTTTCTACATTAACCGGGGAGATCAGCAATTTTTTTATCATAGAAAATCATTTGACTCAAAAATAAACGGGCACAAATACCTTAGTGGTAAACATGTGTAAAAAGATGTAAATTGAACTGTAAATCTTTTACTGTGCGGTATTTACATAGGCCACTCCTTTCTATTCTGTTGCTGATTGCCACGGGTTCCGGCATCGCTGAAGCGCTGCCCTCCGAACAAGATAACCGTAAAGTCATCCAGTTACGGCATATTGGTCACGAGTTGCTGCTGGCTGCCGGCGACAGCACCTCCATCGTACTGCCTGTAAAAGAAATTACGGAGGGTGCTTATCAGATCTCGTTTGAAAAACCCTTTCCATTTGTACCTGATTCCCTGTTGAACATCACAGAAAGGATCATGAAAAGCAAACCACTGACTGCGCCTTATACATTGAGTGTGATGAAGGCGGGCTCGCCACAGATTGTGTACGGGTTTACCAGTGAAGATGCGGCAAAAGGCACTGTGCCCTGTATTGGCAGGAATATGCCGGCAGACAGTTATATCATCACTATTCAGCTGCCAGGTGTCATAGCAGCCAGTCAGCAGCAACAGCTCTATTCATTACTCGTTTACGGTTTGCTCATCATCATTGCAGGCAGCATTGGCTATCTTGTTTATCAAAAGAAACGTTCCCCCATATCCGTTATCCCGGTACAAACGGATACCACGCCAGGCGTTGCCATTGGGGATTATATGTTTTTCCCGGTAAAAGGGAAATTAACCTATGGTGCAGAAACCATCGCACTGACAGCCAAAGAACAAACCCTGCTGAGCATTTTCGCCCGGCAATTGAACCAGGTTATTGACCGTAACTTATTACTGAAAGAAGGTTGGGAAGACGAAGGCGTCATTACCGGCCGCAGCCTGGATATGTATGTTTCGAAGCTCCGCAGAAAGCTCGGGAAAGATGCCTCCATAAATATTAAGAACGTTCATGGCAAGGGCTATAGCCTGACTATAGCAGACCTTTAATGACCGATATCGGACAGTCGCTGTCATAAAACCGGACACCCCGCTCCCCTCTCTGCCGGCATCCACGCTGATTTCCGTGCATTTCCGGTATGGCATCCTTCTTGCGCCCCGCCCACAGGTCTTAGTACCGCCTGCACCCACAAAAACTGCTTTCGTATGTTGAGCAACTACTTCAAAACTGCCTGGCGCAGCCTGCGACATCACAAATTATTCTCCGCCCTTAATATCCTGGGGCTGACCCTGGGTATGAGCAGTGCCATACTCATTTTTCTGTGGGTGCAGGATGAGTTGAGCTACGACCGGTTTAATGCCGACGCGGAGGATATTTACCGGGTCATTGTAAGGGGCGCAGGTAAAGAAGCCGCCACTGCTCCTTTCGCTTTTGGCCCGGCCTTGCAGGAAGAGCTGCCCGAAGTGCTGGCGGCAGCACGCTTTACACCGGCTGACCAGAAAGTACTGTCGTACCGCGATCGTCAGTTCAGCGAAACCGGGATCGGCTACGCAGATTCCAATTTCCTGCAGGTATTCAACTATCCTTTGGTGAAGGGCTCTCCGCAGGAAGCATTATCCCGGAAAGACGGCATTCTGCTGACAGAACGGGCTGCTGCAAAATACTTTGGCAACGACGATCCCCTGGGGAAAATGATGATGCTGGATAATCAGGGTTCTTTTATGGTCACCGGCGTATTAAAGAATATTCCCCGCAATTCCCATCTGCAGTTCGATTTCCTGTTACCCATGTCGGTAAGGGAAGAAAAGGAAAGAAACGACAACAGCTTCTGGAATAACTTTACTTATTTCACCTTTCTTAAGCTCCGGAAAAATGCGGCAGATGCACCGGGGAAAATACAGCAATTGCAGCAAAAGGTCCTGGCTGTATATAAAAAGCATACTCCCCAGGTGGAAGCCACGTTCGAGCTGCAACCGTTGACTGATATCCATTTGCGCTCCCATTACATCATGGATGTTGCGGGCCAGGGAAATATTCAGTATGTACATATCTTTTCGTGGGTAGCGCTAATTATACTGGTGATTGGTTGTATTAATTTCATGAACCTGGCTACTGCCATTTCCGGTGCGCGGGCCAAAGAAGTGGGCTTGCGTAAAACGATCGGGGCCCAGCGCTACCAGCTGGCATTACAGTTCCTGGCAGAATCATTGCTCCTGTGCTTTACTGCGCTGGTGCTGAGTCTTGTTCTGGTCTGGCTGATATTGCCGGTTTTCAACGACATAACCGGTAAAGAAGTGAACCTCCTGTTCCTCTCCGGCAGCAGGATAGCCTGGTTATTGGCCATCACTGTTGTTGTGGGGCTGCTGGCCGGAGGTTATCCCGCCCTGGTTTTATCTTCCTTTAAACCGGTAAATGTACTCAAGGGCATGAAGACATTTCATCCCGGAAAGTCTTATTTCCGGAATGGATTGGTGGTGTTGCAGTTCACTATCTCTATTGTGCTGATCATCGGCACCATTGTCGTTAATCAGCAATTACAGTTTATCCATCACCGTGATATTGGTTATAACAAAGAGAACCTGCTGTATATCCCTATTCCGCAAATGGGAGACATGCAGAAAAGTGCCAGGCTGATCGACGAAACCCTGAGCCGTTATCCGGGCATTACAGATCATACTATAGTGAGCGATTTGCCCACCAATCTTACCAGTGGAGATGTAGACGTGCACTGGGCTGGTCAGCAACCAGGCCGTCAGGTGGTTTTTTCCTTATTGGGCGGCGATGAGCACCTGATCAGTGCATTTGGCATGCACCTGATTGCCGGAAGGTATTTTTCGAAAGATTTTGCCGGAGATGAACATAACTATCTCGTCAACGAAACGGCGCTGAAAACAATGGGCCTTACCCCAACTGCTGCCCTGGGCAAAACCATCACCTACTCCGGCCACGTAGGCACTATTATCGGGGTGTTGAGAGATTTTAATTTCAAGCCGATACATCAGCCGGTGGATCCTTTGTTGCTGATGAAAGACTGGTCACGGGGAAATCTATACGTAGTGGTGCGTACCACACCCGCCACGCTGAAAGCCATATTACCATTGGTGCAAAAATCGTTTGGCAGCGTTTATCAGGGCTATCCTTTTACCTATGGATTCGTAGACCAGGATTTGTCGAGGTTGTATGTTGCCGAACAACATATGGGCCGGTTGATCAACGTATTTTCTCTCCTATCCATCCTTGTATCCTGTCTGGGGCTTTTCGGTTTATCGGCTTATACGGCGCAGCGCCGCTTCAAGGAGATCGGAGTACGCAAGGTACTGGGCGCCAGTGTTGCCGGTATCGTGCGGTTACTGGCCGGGGAATTTCTCTTACCGGTTGCCATCGCCGGCCTGATCGCCTTTCCGCTCGCGGCCTGGGTAATGACCCGGTGGCTGGCGGCCTTTGCTTACCGGATTCCATTGCACTGGTGGTTTTTCCTCGTTGCAGGAACCGGAGCGCTGATCATCGCATTGATCACTATCAGCTTCCAGGCGATTAAAGCAGCGCTGGTTAATCCCGTACAGAGCTTACGCTCAGAGTAGCTTAAGCCGTGGTTCCTTTCACGCCGGATCTTTCCACCTCCACAGCTTCATAGACATATGCCTTCAGTATTGCCCGCAGCTCAGTGATGCGGCGACTGTCGGTGAAACGCACCTGCCGGCCAATTTTCGTATTCTCTCCCATTTTCACGAGGATACCGTCAGGATCAGCTAACAGGTAGCCTTTGAGAAACAGCAAGGCGCAGTATTCCTTAAAGCCCTGCACTACTACGATGTTCCTGCCCTGATCAGTATAACAGGGCTTGCCCCATTTCATTTCCTCGGTCAGCCCGCAGTCGAGCAGGATAGCCCTCAACTTTGTCATTTCTTTCTGCCACTGCGGAGCGCGACTTAAAAAGGCATCTATCTTAGGATTCATCTTGCTACATTTATTGATTAGCTAATATCACCTTTCTTTCCACCGGCCGGAAGTACCAGGAAACCGCCGTCAGCGTAAGCAACAATATGCAGGGAAATATATCTTTTGCCGGGCTGCCGATTGCAATATGAGAAAATAGTGCGCCCGACATGACAAAGAAAAAACCTGCGTATGCCCATTCTTTCAGCAAAAGGAATCTGGGAATCAATATAGCAATTACTCCCAGTATTTTCCAGACGCCTATGATGGTCATAAAATAACCGGGATAACCCAAACCAGTCATAAAATCTGATTCACTTTTCATTTTGAATATCTGGACGATTCCGGTAGAAGTCATTCCCAGCGCCATCCAGAGCGTGGCGATCCAATAGATGATCTTATTTCTTTTTGTCATGTCAGATTATTTTAATTTGCCCGCTACTTCCTGAATACGATTGTGTGCCATGTTAATACCCATCGGCATTCCCATCTTCAAAATCTGATCCCTGTGCTCAAGAGAATCATATAAAACATGCATACTAAGTTTGCTGGTATCGTCAGTCAGTGCTTCAAATTCATAGAACTCCAGTTGTACCCCTGTATTGGCAGTTTCCATTTCGAAAGTCCGTACGATCTTCTTATCAGGGATAAAATCATGGATAACCCCGCTGAAAGGATACTTGTTGCCTTTATGATCAGTTGTTTCAAACTGATAGCTACCATGCCTTTGTGCTTCCAGCTTCAGCACTTTTGTACCCATCCATTGTTCGATGATGCCTGCTTCAACATGCGCTCTGAAAAGCAATTCCACAGGCAGTTCAAACTCCCTGGTAATCACTACTTCCAGTTTGCCGTCTTCGGCGTTGACTTTGGTTTTTAGTTCCATGTTTGTTTATTTTTTTGTTTTGTAGGTTTTCATGATTGCTTCCAGTGCATTAAACCGGTCATCCCACATCTTGCGGAATGGCTCAATAAAGTCATCTACTTCTTTCATTTTTTTTGCATTAATGTGATAGTAAATTTCCCTGCCATTCTGCGTTTGTGCCAATAGTTCACATTCGGTGAGTATCTGCAGGTGCTTTGAAACGGTAGGCCTTGCTGTGTTGAAATTGGCGGCTATGGCTCCGGCTGTCATGGCTTGTGAAGCCACCAGCAAGAGTATGGCCCGTCTTGTAGGGTCAGCTATTGCCTGAAATACATCTCTTCTCAAATTCATTGTGTAGCCATTTGACTACAAATATATGCGTAGTCATTTAACTACACAAATTTATTTTTGGGTAATAGCATTACTCCAGGCCGATAGCTTTAAATAAATCCTGCCGGTAGCTGGCTGCTACCGGGATTTCATATGTTCCCACAAATATTCTTCCACCGGAGAGGTGACTGATTTTGTTTTTGTTGACAACAAATGAACGGTGAACCCGCAGAAAAATGCCTGCCGGTAGTGTATCCGTAAAAGTGGAAAATGGCATTTTAGTGAGGTAGGTGGCTCCGTTTGTAACTACTTTGGTGTAGTTTCCCTGTGCTTCTACATACAGGCAATCGCCGTAGGTCAACTGATAAATATTCCCCTCGCTCCTGATAAAAAGGGATTTAGTTTCGTCTTCTTTGACAGCGGGATTTAATTTTTCTTTTACCTTATCAACCGCCACGATAAATCGTTCGAGGGAAAACGGTTTGAGCAGGTAATCCACTGCCGCCAGGTCAAAGGCGTTTACTGCATACTCCTGGTAAGCGGTGGTAAAAACTACGAGTGGTGCGTTTTTCAGCGTATTGATAAAGCTGATGCCACTCAATACCGGCATATTGATATCGAGGAAAGCCAGGTCAGTTGGGTGTGTTGACAGAAACGATTTTGCCTCGAGGGCATTCCCGAATTCGCCCAGTATACGCAGGAAAGACAGATGCCCGCAATAACTGCGGATGATAGACCTGGCCGTGGGCTCGTCGTCTACGATGATACAGGTAATCGTTTCATGCATATTTTATACTGAGTTTCAATTCGGTAAAATAGCGGTCGTGCTGTGCGTATTGCCTGAGTGTATAATTATTATTGTACAGGAGATTAAGCCTTTTGATAGTATTAGCAAGACCCACCCCTGAATTATCGTCCGGCAATTCGCTTACCGGCGCATTTTGCTGATAAGAATTAGTTACTTCCATGCAAATGAAATTATCGTCCAGTGTCAATGCCAGATCTATGTAAACCTGTTGTCCGGTGGTATTCCCTGCATGTTTAAATGCATTTTCAACAAAAACGATTAATACCAGTGGAGCAATCTGTATACCGGTATCGGCTATACGGGGAGTATCTGTTTTCAGCACCAGCCGGTCGCTCATCCTGATCTGCTGGAACGCTATATAGGTGTTGATATATTCCAGCTCGTCTTTCAGCGGCACAAAAGTTTTCCTTGCTCCGTAAACTGAATAGCGCAGCAGATGCGATAGTTTTAACAACAGCTGCGGTACCCTTTCAGGTTGATCTATGGAGATACCGTATAGGTTATTGAGTACGTTGAACAGAAAATGAGGGCTTAACTGCGCCTGCAGCAGTCCGAATTCGCTTTCCTTTTGCGCTGCTTTAGCCTTTGCTTCTCTTAATTCCCGCTCCATTGATACCCGTATGAGTTTGAGTAATATTCCTGTGATCAGTCCGGCTGAGAAAAAAGGTACGGAACCATATAGCAATTCTAAAAATTCGGCATGACGATAGCCCAGCAGGTATTTGATTGTTACAAAATCCACACATAGCAATGCAGCAGCTACCAGCAGCGAATAAACTACAAACGGCAACAGTTGTCCTTTCAGATAATAGCGCCCGCATAACCACCGGCCGGCGTAGATATATGCCATGAAGAAAAGGCCATTAGCCACGGCGGGGCCTATACTATTAAAATGAAATCCTCCCGCATAAAACAGATACGCCCAAAGGGCCAGCATACCCAGTACAGCCACCGTAAAAACCAGGTGGCGCTTCCATATTTTTCCGTTGATCAGTTGCTGAATGGTGAACATATCATAAAATTCGGCAAATCCCCATGCGGATATTCCATTTCCTACAGATAATACCCAAACGGTGACGGATACCCTAAAAACGGTGACGAAATATCAGATCCCCTCCGGATAACCCGCTGCCACCTCAACACCACTATCCGGCCCCCTCTTTTTGCCGGCGCCGGAGGCTTTACCAAATTTACCGGAAAAAGCGCAATCTATGAGATCAGGACTGCTTTTATGGCTGCTACTATCCATGCTGCCGGGATATCCGGCCCTGGCGCAAAAAGACAGCAGCAAATTATCGGGGCAGGCTAAGCGCCAGTTAAAGGAAGTGACGGTAAGCGCCAGAAAACCGCTGGTAGAGCATCACATCGACCGTACCATTGTAAATATCGAAGCGATGATTACTGCAGCCGGCAGCAATCTGCTGGAAGCACTTGCCAAAAGCCCGGGAGTGAGCGTAGACTTAAATGACGGGATCAGTCTTAACGGCAGGCATAATGTGCTCGTATTGATCGATGATAAACCTACCTATCTTTCTGCCGCTGCATTAGGCGCATATCTGAGATCGCTTCCGGCCAGCCTGGCCGACAGGATAGAGCTCATTTCCAACCCGCCTGCCAAATACGACGCAGCCGGAGGCGCCATCATCAATATAGTGCTGAAAAAAAACAGGGCGATGGGATTAGATGGCAATATTAACCTGGGATATACCCAGTGGGTATATGCACGAACAAACGACGCCCTGAATGTCAATTTCAAAACACAAAAAGTGAATCTATCCGGCAACCTCAGTTATTCCGGTGAACATAATTACTACGATGAAACCAATGCCAGGTACTTTTACGGGCCTGATGGCGCACCATTGCGCACCGTACTTTTACATAACCGGTACCAGTCTGGTTACGACAGCTGGAATGCCCGAATGGGAATGGATTATTTTGTTACTCCGAAAACGGTTGTGGGGGCGGTATTCACCGGAAATATAAATCCGAAAACCGACTGGCTGGGATACAACAGCCATCAGTACAGTAGTGATATGCGCCCTGACACCATTGCCAGCGGGTATACCAGCGGGAAATATGACTGGAAGAAAGCAGGGCTGAACCTGAACTTCCTGCATAAGTTCGATAGTACCGGCCAGACGGTAACCGCTGATGTTGACTACCTGCACTACTATTCCGGCTCGAGCCAGGTTTCGCCGAACGCGGTTTATCTTCCTGATGGCAAGCCTGTCAGCGACAGCCTGTTTAATTTCGAAAAACCCATACAGATACATATCTATTCCGGAAAGGCGGATTACACGCTTCCACTGGCGCATCAGCTGAAGTTCGAGGCGGGGATCAAATCGAGTTATGTTGTTACCGACAACCTGTTTAACTGGTACAACGAAGCGGGCAGTATCAAGTTGCCCGATTACGCCAGGAGCAATCATTTCCGCTATATAGAAAACATCAATGCCGCGTATATGAGCGGGAAGAAAGAATGGACGCGCTGGGCCGTTCAGGGCGGGCTGCGGATAGAAAACACGATAGCTAAAAGCCATCAGCCGGGTAACCCGGTGTTTTCTGATACCTCCTTCCGCAGATCGTATAATGCACTCTTTCCCAGTTTGTATCTCTCATATAAACTCGACTCCGGCGGCCATCACATGCTATTCTTCAGATACAGTAAAAGGATCTCCAGGCCTAATTATCAGCAGTTAAATCCTTTTGTATTTTATGTTAACAGGTATTCGTACAATGCCGGGAATCCGAGCCTGACCGCCAGTTATAACCAATATATAGAGCTGATGTATACCTACAAGCACTATTTCAGTTTTACCGTCGACTACGGCGGAGGCAACAATGGCCTGTATACCATCACCAGGGCTTATGGCGATGTATTTGTTTCCCGGCCGGAGAATTTCATGGATAACAGGTTCCTGGGCCTGGTGGCAGACGTGTCGCTTTCTCCGGCCAGGTGGTGGGCGCTGAATCTGCATCTGCTGAATGTATTTTTTTACAACAATGGCGACCTTCCGGGGATCAGTATCCATCGTGTTACCAACCTGCATGAGGTGGAAGTATATCATCAATTCAAATTCGGAAAGGGCTGGAGTGCTGAATTAACGGGCTTCTTCCCCGGAGCACAAACCTGGGCGCAAAACCGTAGCAGTGCGGTGTATAACATTAGTGCCGGTGTACAAAGGATCCTGTTAAAGGATAAAGCAACTATCAGGTTAAAGGCAGATGACATTTTCAATACCATGCGTCCGCATGGAGTTACAACAGGTATCGACAATGCCATATCATTTTATTCCCGGCAAAACGATAACCGGCGGGTGGGCGTTTCCTTTAATTGCCGGTTCGGGAAGCCAACCAATAGCAGAAGCCGGAATCATCGTAGCGGCAGTGCTGACGACGAGAGTAAGAGAACGGATTAGCCATTACAGGCGAAGCCATCCCGGCTGTGTTGCGTCTGGTGCAGCGCTTTATTTACATCTCCCGAAAAATTAAATAATCTTAGCTTTGGGTATTCAAAAAATAAGCAGATGGATCAACGACAAACTTTTGGAACACATGAAGAGCTGAAAGCCTTTCTGACCAGTCTTCAGCAAGAAAGCACAACCGCAGGATTACTGGTGGATCACGAGGGATTATCGAGAGTATCCGGCAAAATTACCGCCATCAGCCCTGGTACCACTATTGCTGATGATATGATACAAATCAATGGAGAAAGTACCTTTCGGCTGGGCGATATTGTTGCGGTGAATGGTATTTTCCGTTCGGATTATTCAGAGTGCTGAGGGCTCCCAATAAGTACCTGCCAGGTGTTTTAATAATCCTGTAATGCCTTTTAAATGAGCAGGCTGAATAAAGGCATAAAACTGATCGTGGGTGGTATGAAAGCCCATGTAAAATAACCAGAACCCCAGGATCAGGTAAGGTACTGCAGCTAATTCTTCCTCGCTTACCGGCCGGCACTGGCGATATGCATCCAGGAAAATCGCATAGTCGTTGTCGGCAGTCTGTTGCGTCATCCGTCCGTTAAATACATCCAATGTAAGATGCAGGTAAAAGGTCATGATGTCATTCACGAGCCAGCCGTAGCCCATAAAGTCAAAGTCGAAAAATGTGACGGAGTCGTCTTCAAAGTGAAAGTTCTTGGGTAGGAAGTCGAAATGACAATATCCTTTGGAGAATTCCGCCGTATTTAGTTGTGAGAGCTTTTCTGCGGCCTGTTTTGCGGCCTGCTGCAGCCAGTTGTACCCTTCGGGATCCTCTGCGAAGGCGGGCTTCAGCATTTTCAAGGGTTCGAAAAGCGTGGTTTCGAGGTCAAAATCCCAGCGGGTTTCGTTTAGTTGAACAGATGATGACACATTGTGAAAACGTGCCATTTCCTGGCCCAATGCGCGAAGCTGGTTTTCACTGAGCGCTCTTACGACCTTACCGGGGGCGTAGCTGAATAAAACGGCATGTCGTGTTCCTTCTATGGCTTCCAGTTGCTGAACAGGATCTCCGGAGATATCAGGAATGGGATAAGATACTGATACACCGGCTTTCTTCAGCGCCTGTAGCAATGCTACTTCTGCACTTATATGCGGTAAGCTCCGGTGGGTAGAACGATAGACCCGAAGAATAAAACGGCCTTTGGAGGAAGTTATCAGGTAAGTATCTCCTACTCCCCTGACCAGGAGTTTGCCATTTACATTTTCCAGGCTATATTTTTTAGCGATCAATGAGGAGAGGGCTACAGGGCAAAGCGTGGAATAGCTTGCAGGGAAAACAGTTTTCATGTGATGAAGATACGATAATAATCTACGCATTATGCTTACGCTTTCTGCCAGATCTGCGTTGGAACGCTAAAACGGCTTCGTTGAAAATAAAAAGAGCCGCCTCGAAAAGCAGCTCTTATTGCTCAATTCATGAAAACAAAATCTAGTGTACCATCTTTATATTGCGGTTCAAAGTGAACCACTGTGACAGTGGCCTATTGAATCATACTATCGGTCTCTATACGCCATACTCACCACTTTCCCGATACCGCCTGAAAAAGACTGGTATAACTGCAATGGCGCATTAATATCGGGCACATCATAAATATCCATCATGCCCGAGGTGGCGGGAGCCCCCTTCATATAGGTGCATACCACCAGTTTCCGGGAAAGAGCGATATATCTTACAGCATTGAGATTGAAATCACTAATAGAATTAAAACGCTGGAACTTCATAAGGGAAATCGACCTGTTGCCGTAATCTTTCATGAGTATACTACGATTGGCAACGGCGTCATATTCATAGACTTTTCCTCCAACACAATAAAAAAGATAACCCTTATCCGGACTTGCGGCAAATTGCGTAGCACCGGCGATTCCCTCCCCTACGATTTCTCCATAATAATTTTGCTGGCCTTTAAAGGTAAAACGTGCGAGAAATTTTTTACCATTGGTATGGTCCTGCAATACGGCGAACACTTCCCCACTATTGAACGGTACATACTCCATATACAGCAGATCCTTGCCTGTATTAAAATCGAAAAGGGTTCCATTATTAAAAGGAACACAGCTGGTTCCGGAGCCGGGATAACGGTAAAAGGCGCCTTTATCTGTGTCGTATAATACGCCCGTGGGCACCCAACTGGATTTGTTGATCGCCGCCCAGCGGGATGGCGTAAATGGCGTACCATCTGTTTTGTTGTTAACAGGACCTTCAATGTACCCCTGGTCGAAATGATATACATTCTTATCCGCATACAGCAATCCACCGTACACACCCAGATAGAACTGCGAGCCAGCCCAGTTTGTGACCGGTGGCGCCGGGTTCATAGCCATTCCCAGATCATAGCTGGGATTATATTCCAGCGTATCCGGCCCAAGTGCTACTGCATTCTTACTGGTGCCAACGTAAATAGCCACTGTACCATTGGCTGGTGGGCTGGGGTACATTGAATACCCCGTTTCTACAAATGCGGGTATCCCTGTAGCGATATAAGCTGATGACATTATTTTAAGAATATCGGTATAAACCGTATCGGCATTGCCACGATGAGATATTATATCCAACCGGCTATTTCCATTTTCCATATCACACAACAATAGCCACCCCTCATAGCTGGGTGCACTTACAGTAAGATTGAAATAGAAATCCTTGCCCGTGAAGGAAGATACCGCCCCCGAGAAAGTAGTTCTGTTTCCGTTAAACATACCTGTGGTAATGGTAACTTCCTTCACAGCTGTAGGCAATGTCTGCAACTGTATGGTCTTACTACCAGTCCAGGGCGCCAATTCCTGCGGTCTGTAACCAACGAATGAAACAATTACCGCGTCCTTTGTGTCTGGCAGCTGCAGGTTGAAATTTCCTGAAGCACCGGACAATACGCCTATATGAGTACCTTTTACAGCAATAGTGGCGCCCGGGAGCGGGCGCCCATTGTCATCAACCACTTGACCCTCTATTTGGTTGTGTTGGGCCGGTGCCTGAACAGGCGCCGGCATTTCCTTCTTTAGCTGTTGGATCACGATTTCGTTATTCGGCCGGATCTCATAAGTCAGCTGAGCCGGCCTCAAATAGGTATCCAGTACAAGCGGCACGGGAGTATTTTTTACATTAACATCAAAGCGCCAGTCACGTGGCAACATGTTGTTATTGTAAATGAACTTGTAAGTCGTTTGTTTCATGATCTCTTTAAAGAATTGAGGAAACGTAACTCCCTTTTCCGACATAGTCATCTGCGCATAGCAGGCCGATCCCAGCATACAAAATGCCAATAACAAAGCAATACGGAACCGCATCATACAATAATGGTTGGTTGCTGACTTTTACCTGATTCACACAAGCTGCGTCAATATTTAAACTATAGATTCTGGTGATTCAGGTACAGGCAAAGCAATTCCCTCCGCCGTAAGGGCAGTCTTTGTTCAGTATCTGCAACAAATTTGTTATTTAGCTAACCGGGCTTTAATACGATTATTCTTTAGGGAAAATTCCACTGCTCCGGTTGCTGAAAGAGCAGACAACACGTTCTCCAATGATGACGAGCGTTCCATGATTGCGCTGAATCGCAGCGCAGCTACTGCATCATCTGCTTCAAATTTCATATCATACCATCTCGACAATAAACGTAATATCACATCCAACCTTTCGTTATCGAAATTGAAATAACCATTCTTCCAGGCGATGGCCTGTTCTGTATCTGCGGCCCGCACAGGTATTACAGCTGAGGGCTTGTGCGCTACTTCCGATTCCTGCCCCGGCTGCAGTATCACAGCCACTGCATTACGGTTCTCCACCTTCACCTTTCCGGAAAGCAGTGTAGTCAGGGTAGCTGCTTCATCCTCATAAGCATTGATGTTGAATTTCGTTCCCAACACCTGCAACATCTCATATGGTGTAGATACAACAAATGGTCTTGCATCCTGCTTTACCTCCAGGTATACTTCCCCGGTAACATCAATACGTCTTTCTTTATCCGGAAAAACAGTAGGATACCTTACCGATGAAGCAGCATTCACCCACACCTTCGTACCATCGGGCAGAACCAGACTGAATTGTCCGCCACGTCCGGTTTGCAGCGTATTATAGCTTACATCGGTCAACGGATCACCAGCGGTGTATACCAGCTGCCCTTCCTGTTGTGATACAACAGCTGCTCCCTGGTTGAGTACGCGATGCCCTCCGCTGTCCAGCGTTAGCTGCGAGTTATCCGCCAGTACCAGTACGGCCTTGCTGCTTCCGGGCTGAATGGCGGCCAGGCTTGCCGGGCCATGAACTGACTCTGTCCGGAATAAGAAAATATATCCCGCTGCTACCATCAACAGCAAAACAGCTGCTGCAGCCGCAGTGCGCCGCCATACCCTCCATCGCCGCACCTTTCCCTGATGTTCTTTTATCTGCTCAAATATCTGCTCCCGCAATGCCAGGTCTTCCCCATCCTCTGCCGGCTCCTCCCAGGCTTCTTCCATCATTTCCTCCAGCTGCGGCAAATAAATGCCTTCCCTGATCATACCAAACAACTGCCGTTTTTCATGGGTGGTGATGGTATTGGTCAGGTATTTGTCCATCAATTGCTGAAACTGTTCAGGTGCTGACATAACAAATAGTATAGCTTATACTATAAAGACACTAAAAAAAAGAAACAGGTGCAGTGCTCTGAAAATTCTTTTCACCTTTTTATTTCCGTCAGCAGCCAGATGACCAGCAAAGCGTGGCCACCCCGCTCACGAACGTACGTCCTTACTGTTTGAAGCGCTCTGATAATATGGCTCTTTACAGTAGCCGGCGCAATATTCAGCTGGTGGGCTATCTGGGCATGGGTAAGGCCTTGTTCCCGGCTGAGTTTAAATATTAATGATTGCTGGGGCGATAATCGGGTTATTGCTTCCTGAATCATCATGACAGTTTGCTTGTATTCCATCAACGCTTCCGGAGTCAGTTCATCTTCCAATGACAACTCATCAGCCGGAATAATTACTTCGGCTGCTTTTCGGCTGAGTTGGTTCATAATCGTATTCCGCGCCATGATGAACAGCCATGCATCAAAATCTTCCACCTCCCTCAGATACCGCCTCTTTTCCCACAACCTGATAAACACAAGTTGTACTGCATCCCGCGCTTCTTCAGGATGTTTAAGGAATGACAAGGCTAATTGATGGATACGGTTCCAGTGAAGGTCGAAAAGATGCCTGTAGGCTTGTTCATCATCCGCAGCAACCCTCTGTAGCAGGGATGCTTCGTTATATTCCTGGTTGACTGACAATATTAACAAAAATTATGCGCACCTCGATATTACGAAGATAAATTTAAAAAACACGTTTCTCCAATACTTTCTTCGTATTGTTAGTTGGCAAATTATCATACATTTAGTTTTATTTTTATCTATAGCAGTTATAATAGTACCTTAAACAGATGTTTAATTCAGAGGGGATTGAAAAAACAACGGGCTTCATCAACGTCGATGACCAGCTGCTGTACACAGTATCCTATCATCATTATAAAGACCGTCCAACAATCATTCTGCTGCACGATAGTTTGGGCTGCATACAACTTTGGCGGGATTTCCCTTTGCAGTTATCTGAGGCAGTGCAATGTAATGTGTTGGTGTACGACAGACTGGGATATGGTGAATCGGTTCCAATGCCTGGTTATGAGCGAACCAACAATTATATGGAACAGGAAGCAGCTGTGTTGAACAGCTTACTGACGTTGCTTGAAATAGACAACGCCCTGCTGTTCGGACACAGCGATGGCGGATCTATTGCTTTGATAGCAGCTTCCAGGTATCCGGACAGGATCAGGGCCGTTATGGCAGAGGCAGCGCATATTTTTGTGGAAGATATAACGCTGAAGGGTATACGCGAGGCCATGGAAGCCTATGGAACTACAGATCTGCAGCAGCGGCTGGCCAGATATCATGGTAATAAAACAGACACCCTTTTTAAAGCCTGGACGCTTACCTGGACCCGGGACGACTTCAGGAACTGGAACATCGAACATCTGCTACCGGGTATCACCTGCCCGCTTTTGTTTATCCAGGGCGAAGCCGACGAATATGGAACACTGGCGCAGGTAACGCAAACCATTAGCCAGGTGAGCGGAAGTGCTACCAGTTATATTATTCCCGGAGTTGGACATACACCGCATAAGGAAGCTCCCGAACTTGTTTTGATGGCAGTAGCGCATTTCCTGGCCGGGCAGTCATTTTAAGTGCTATAGCTTTTGTACAATCCTTTAACTGGTTTACATTTGTAAGGACTTCCAGAATGATAAACCTACACTTCCTCAACCGAGATATATGACCACTAAAAAAAAGCTGTCATCAGCGCAACAAACCGAATTGCTTAAAGTATTGCAGGTCCGTTTTGAAAAAAACGTGAGCCGTCATAAAGGTATTGAATGGGCGAAAGTGCAGACCAGGCTAACGGCGAGCCCCGAAAAGCTCTCATCGCTCCACGAAATGGAGACTACCGGTGGCGAGCCGGACGTTGTTGGATACGACAGCAAAGCCGGCGAGTATATCTTCTACGATTGCTCACCTGAAACACCTGCAGGCCGGAGAAATGCCTGTTACGACCGGGAAGCACTGGATGCCAGGAAAACAGCGAAACCCGCCAATAATGCCATCGATATGGCCGCTGCCATGGGCATTGAGCTTTTAACCGAAGAACAATACCGGGAGTTGCAACAACTGGGAAAATTCGATACTAAAACATCCAGCTGGGTACAAACACCTGCGGCTATCAGAAAACTTGGCGGCGCGTTGTTTGGCGATCGCCGTTACGACCACGTCTTCTTTTATCATAATGGCGCTTCTTCTTATTATGCCGTCAGAGGCTTTCGCGGTTCTTTAAAGGTATAGTATAAGACCTGATAGCTACCGGGAAGTATTTTTAACTACGAAATACTTCCCGGTAGCTATAAAGGATAATGAACCCTCCATGTTATACACTGATAGCACCCTCGTAATTCCCCACCCACTATGATACCGGTAAAGGCTGCCTATAGCTTTCCTTTTATAGTGGCCCTCAAAAAAAGTTTTATGGAGAAACACCTAAAAAAGCATCCTGCTGTTAAACGACCTCGTGTGAATCCAAAACATTATCATAAATGACTATACGAATAATCACAAAACTTTGTTACCTGCTAATGTCACTTCCACTTGCTTCCAGCGCCCAGCACCGCCCTTTATTGCCTACTGTTCATGTAAAAGATGCAGCGGTAGATACCAGTCTTCAGGTAGTATCCGGCAACTGCCCTTATTTCGACCGGGACATTTATCTCTTCAACAAAAACTACGTTATCTATGAAAACTGCCATACCCGGAAATATCTCTACCCGGATATGAACAGCTTTCACCTGCCTGCTTATAACGAAGGCGGTTTCTTTGCATTAGACAAAAACGGGGTATACTTCAGGGGTACCTTCATTGCTGCAGATACTACCGGCTTTATGATCGTAGGCAGGAACAATGACTATAAAAACATACAGATACTATGGAAAACCAGGGATGCTGTGTATAAGAATCTGGAAAAGATCCCTGTTGGGGATGTGGCCAGTTTCCAGGCAGTCAGATGCCTGAATGGCGATTATTTCAAGGACAAAAATTATCTGTATTACTTCGACAAAAAAATTGATGGCTCCGATGCAGCCAGTGCATCTGTATCCTGCGATAATTTCATTTACGATAAACATCACAGTTATATGGATGGTAAAGTAACTACTTACCAGGGCGAAGCCATTATACCTGTCAACGACCGGCTTTTTAAAACCACAACAACCGTACTAACGAGAGATTTTAAACCATTGCCCGGTATAGATGCCGCTACCCTGAGGCGGCTGTCAGCCAGTTATGCTGCGGATCAGCACCATGCTTACTACTATGATAAAGTTTTGCCTGTAAAAAAGCAGCATTTAAAAAATGTGAAAGTATGGGAACAGGTTAACCGGGCCTACATTTCGGATGGCTTTACTATATGGAGCAGAGACGGCGACCCCGAACCTGACTTCGACGCAGCTACCTTTGGAATGCTTCCTCATTCGGACTTCTGCTATGATAAACGTGGTGTTTATGAAAGAGAATACATAGAAAGAAAGCAACAGGTAATCAATAAAAAATTCCCCTTCCGATATCAAAAAGATGTATCAGATAAAAACACCTTTATCACAAACGATTCCAGGTACATTATATACGAAAATCAGGCTTATGATCCCTGGGATAAAGTACTATACAGTAACTTATCTCAACAACAAATAACACTTGCCCGTGAAAATAAACTCTCTCTTAACAAAACAGGCGACAAAATAACCGAAAAGCAGCAGCAGTATGAGTACCTGTTATATAAAGCCGCGGATAAAATTATGTGGAATAATAAAGAAACCGGTGCAGATGCAACCTCCTTTGTTCACGTAGTAAATAGTTATTATAAAGACACTCATCATGTTTACCAGTACAGCCAGGCAGTTGGGCTAACGATCCTAAATGGTATCGATGCGGCTACTGCAAAAGATGTTAATGGATTCCTGACAGACAAAAACTATATCTATTACGGCACCACAAGAATGATAAAGAGCGATGGACTGGAGTTCCTGGGTATTTTTGCCGGCTACCGGAAGGGCTGCGGCCTTGATCGTTCACCGGTTTCTAACTACCTGCTTTTCCTCAACGCGGAAGGCTACTGGCTGGCCATCCTATCCAACGGTGTATCTATCCGGCATCTGGGGCGTACGCTACCCGACAACTGGAAGACAGCTGATACCAAAATCGAATTTGAGATGAAATAAAAAGCGAGAAAATACTTTGAATTATTGTCGATATATCTTGTAATTGTCGATTACGGTCATGTCCTCCGTGTATACCTAATGTTAAAATACTATCGAAATTACATTTCTCATCAATGTCGCATACATTTCCAAATGTGTACAACTCACTATTTCCCAATCAATTGAGCATCCATCCTATACCCCTCATATACTCATCCTCAGATTATCCTCATATCATCCTCTAAGGATCCTATACCTTATCCAGTTTCAGCGAGCGCCAAAACCGATACTATTTTGCTTCTAAAAACACTACCCATACGATCTCCTGAAACATCTACATATTCACCCCAATCTTCTGCGTTGGATCTGGAAGTGGTGATAACCGCGGGTTATTATAACGATGAAAATGACATCGCTAATAAAGTGTTGGCCAGTGAGGTACTGAGTGCGGTTAGTCTTTAAGGTAATGACGGCACTACCTCATCGTCGGGGTTAGCGGGGTTATAATATACCGTAACAGTATCCCCGGGATTCATATTGGCTCCCAGTTCTATATTGGTTGCAGTATGTTCCTGTCCGTCTTTAGTTTTGAATGTAATATGATAGCGGGTTGGCTTCGCGCCATACCTGCTTATTCTTCCCGCCATTTTATCTGTTATAGTAGCGGTTACAGGTTGATAGTTTTTGTATTTCTTTTTATCGGGTTGCTGGCTGATAAAATTCCAGGCGGTATAAGCCACTGAAATAATGACCACCACTACAATAAGATAGATAACAGTTTTAGATTTTTCCATGGTTATTATTCTTTTTTACATCCGTCTGCAGCTACTTGTCGTCGGCCCCTGCATATTCCTGGTACACATTGCTATTCCTGATTTTATACAGCCAATCGTTGCCCCAAAGCCGGTTCATAAAAGATTCGTGTTTTTTCAATTCCGGATCATTCAGTTCGAGCATATCCCTTCCATAAAACATAGCCATAGCGTTTTCTTTCAATTCTTCTTCGGGCATCCGGGATAACAATTCCCAGCCGGCCGATAAGGTAGCGGCGGTTGCTTTGATGCCTTCCGTACGGCGTTGACAGGATGCCAGCATCTGGTATAAGCCGGCCAGCATCATTGGGTTGGCATCTTTGCGATCCAGAGCCAAAGCTGATTTGTAGACAGCGGCGGCATCAGATAATTTTTTATCAAAATAATAAAGATTGCCTTTGGCGATCCGGTAATGAAACTGTTCCTGGTTATTTGTGGCCAGGCCTTTGTGTACAGCTTCATCCGCCAGTTGAATAGCCTTATCAATACTTTCGAAGGCTTTTTCTTTGTTATTATGCGCATAGAAATTATGCAGAAAGAAATACACAATGGCCTCCTGCTGCAGCCAGCGATGACGACGTGTGATGTTACAACATTGCTCCTTATAAAACAGCAGATCCTTTTCACTGGTGTAAGTAGCTGCCTCATTCAGTTTGATAAGGTATTGCTGAAACTGGATAATGTCT
This sequence comes from Chitinophaga sp. 180180018-3, assembly GCF_037893185.1. Taxonomy (NCBI): domain Bacteria; kingdom Pseudomonadati; phylum Bacteroidota; class Chitinophagia; order Chitinophagales; family Chitinophagaceae; genus Chitinophaga; species Chitinophaga sp. 180180018-3. Next base: position 5,147,021 of record NZ_CP140772.1, read on the forward strand.
ATTTCCTCCTGGGATGTTCTCCGGGCTTTTGCTTCTTCCAGTATCTGGTTCATAGCCCCTGGAATGTCCAGGTCGGGCTTTATATAGCGTACAGCGGAGTTGTGCTTAACCAGTCCTTTATACAATTCTGCTTCTGTGTTATCATACAATAAAAACCGTATTGGTGCGGGTATCCGGATGGCTGCAAGGAATGACATCCATTCTACCAGTTTGTCGAAATTGCTTACCTGTTCCGGAAACAATGCGATAGCCAGTACGCTGTTTTTTCCATCTATCTGCAGGGTAGCTGCGAGGCTGGTCAGGGCTGTTACAAACTCCTGTTGGGTAACTGTTGTTTTTCCCTGGTAAGGATGTTCCCATAGAATCTTGCTACCATATTCTTCTACTAACTTACTATCCTGATTAAACTGCTGAAAATACTGATGGAGGTTTTGCAATAACGCGGCTGCATAAACTCCGCCATCTTCTTCAAATGGCTGCAGATGCAACAGGAAAGTATCCGGCAGGTTTTTCTCTTCAGAGGCCTGAAACATCACAAAGCCCTTTATGGTTTTATACTCCACCAGGTTGGCACCCATCATGATAAACGTACGTACATCCGGATGATCTTTCAACTCCTGGCTCCATAGGTCACTTAGCTGCAGCACCCGCTGCATAATAGCGTTATTCTGCATCCGTTTTTTAGTTGATATTCACCGTTTTGCCATTCAGGATAGAGTCCTCTACTGACAGTAAACTTAATTTCCCGCCAGAACCCACTTCGGTTTCCTTTTCTGCTCCAATACTGCATTTTTGTTTTGCAGCGATATTTACGTGATGGGGGTCGAGTGAAAATCCGGAGCCATTAAAGGCATCTCCTTCACCACTTCCCGATCCCATTGATACCATTTCTGATCCAACAGCCGAGATATTTTTAGCTTTAAGCATGATATCTTTTTCGGCAGCGATGGTAATTTCTCCTTCTTTATTGAGGACAATAGAGCTTTTGGGCGATTTCCCATCTCCGCCACACAGGATGGCAACAGTGACTTTGCTTTTAATAGTAATATTTCCGGCGCCATCCATCGTCATGTTATTACCATCTTTATCCTCCACAAATACGCTTCCGTCTTTGTCGTTCAGAATAACTTTATTTCCGCTCCGGGTTTGCAGTGCCTTTACATCGTTAGCGGCGTTTCCAAAGCTGTTATTGGCTTTGCTGTGATAAACCGCTCCTACGATATAGGGCCTGGTAGCATTGTCTCCTTCAAAACCGGTGATGACCTCCTCTCCTGTTTCAGGGATAAAGAACATTCCTTTACCGCCACCGGCATGAGGTGTGGTAACCCTGATCCAGGGAGTTTTCTCTTCGCCGTTCATCCAGTGGAATTTCACGCGAACCCTGCCTAAACCCTGCGGATCGTTATTATCCGTTACAATGCCGCTCTGGGCTTCACAAACAGGAGTTTCCGGAACAGTAACCGGAGGCAGGTGAACTGTTGAAGGAATAGCCGTAAACTGATTGCTATATTCTCCTTTAGTATCTACATAATGTTCCACCGCTGTCACCAGGTATTCACCATATCCTTCAGCGCTTTCACTGAATACATTGTTATTGGTCAAATCAGTTTTGGACCCTACAGCTATGCCAGGATGGCCACTTCTGCCTGTTAAGCGTACCATTTTACTGCTTTCTATCGCGTTAAACAGGGTCGCCATATCGTCCTGCTGTTTCTTGCTGCTGGAATAGCGGAAGCTCCATTGCTTAGGTTGGGTACCATAAAGCGTCTGTGCTTTTTCGTGCACTTTTTCACCCAGCGAATTCAGCCCGGCTTTTTTTCCGATAGCATCATTCACGGGTACACTGGTATACAGCTGGCTATTCTGGTAATCCCAGCCCAGGTACTGCATCTGGGTGGGCCGTGCATTCAGGTTGATACTGAAATGGCTCAGCGTGCTCCCGTATTCGAGCGTGGTTTTGTTATCTCCTTTTGGAGGCCCTACTACCAGGCTGCGGCCGTCCCAGAACAACCATTCACCATATTCGGCTGTCAGCCGTTTTAAGAAATTCCAGGCTGTTTCCTTGTATTGTACGATATACTCCAGGCTTTCCTTAGACAAAGGCTGGACTTTAGGATCCAGCAGATTCTGCGGAAAGAATTTCAGTACCTCCTGCGCGATATCCTTTACTGATTTATGCTCCCAGCTTTTACAATGCGGACCGCTGTCCAGCACTATAGTAGGGCTGTATCCGGCGATAATCACATCTCCATACTCACCATTAACACGGGAGGTTTCTATACTGGTAACAATACCGTTAAACTGCATGTCGCCTTTAAGGCCAACACCGGATATATGTGCACTGAAAGTAGCACCGATCATTTCGCGGGATGAGGTAAAAATACCTGTTACCCCATCGATGGTTTGTGCCGGGCAAACGAGTTCAAATTGATGATGCTCGAATATGCTTTGCTTTAAAGCAAATGATCTGAACTGCGGTATTGTATTGCCATTTATGCTAAATATGGTATCTGTTAGCTGGGTCATACAAATAAAGGGGGTTTGTTTTACAAACGAATTAAGTTTTTCAATATGCCATAAATCTACATTAAAATCCGATATCTTCTGCATTTAACAGAATAATAAAACACGTAAGGCAGCCCTCGCTTAGATACTTATCCAGCTGAATTTTCCCACCGGGTATTACACTTCCTGGTAGCGAAAAGTTGTGTTCAACAAATCGAAACCTATCTCTGCCTGCAGGATACTATTCAACTCTTCCCCGGAAAGTGTGCCCTTCTCATATACATCAGATACAATCTCCTGCTGTTGCTGCGTCATGTAGGGAGCATGCGTACGCAGGAAATTCCGGGCATTCGTTTTCAGATCGCCCGCTTCTATCAACCCAGGATAGTCGGGATCTATACAGGCAATAGCTTCCAGGAGTGTTGCAAAAATGAAATCCTGTAAGTTTTTGGCCAATATCACTGCTTTATCCGCATCATGATAAACGAGTACCACCGGTATATCGTCTCCGTTTTTCAGATTGTAATAAAAGGCGTACCAGTCGCCCGCTCCGGTGTAGCCGATAGGCACAAACTGATGCTTTTTATCTGCGAACAGCGGGCCCTCACTGATTTCACCGGCAATATCAGGTTGATCGATGATTTCAAAATCGCTGGCATATAACAGAAATGGCGGGTTTTCCTTTAGCAGGGGGAATGTTTGCTTATACCAGTCAGGGCCCAATTTACCCCAGCTCAGCATACCGTTTTGATGTAGTTGTTTATATAAAGCCGGGTAGGCGAAATGGTGTTCTTGTTCTATTGATTCCAGCGTCATACGGGTACCGGTTTTATTATTGTTGGTGGCCGCAAAGATAGTAGTAAATTACAGTATGAAATCTCATACAATCAAACTGGCCATCATCGGCGACTTCGATCCATCCTCCGAAAGCCACCAGGCTACCAATGAAGCTATCGGCCATGCAGCCGGCCCTGCTGGTATTACCGGAGCATACGACTGGATTGCAACAGATACCATTCATAAACGCTTCAATGAGATCATTCAAACATATACCTCCTTCTGGATTGCGCCTGGCAGTCCTTACCGGAGCATGAGCGGGGTGCTGGATATCATACAATATGCCCGCACACACAAGCTGCCCATACTGGGTACCTGTGGCGGCTTTCAGCATATGGCAATAGAATATGCAAGACATGTACTGCACATTGAAGATGCCCAGCATGCGGAATATGATCCTTACGCTTCTGCGCTTGTGGTAACACCTTTGAGCTGCAACCTGAAAGGCGCTCCGCTGGAGATCAGCATTACAGCGGCTGATTCACAGGTAGCCCGGATCTATGGTACCGCAAGCATCACGGAGCAATACTATTGCAACTTCGGACTCAATCCTGCATACCAGGAGCAGCTTCACCGCAATGGCCTCAGGATCGTAGGCTCCGACACCACGCAGGAAGCCCGGATACTGGAATTGCAGGACCATCCATTCTTTATTGCCACCCTTTTTGTACCACAACACCAGTCAACACCGGAAACCCCTAACCGGCTGATTACAGCATTCCTCGAGGCAGCTGCAAAAGCAGAGGCAGAAAAAAATCCGTTGAGTTGAATTAATTAACCGGCTTCAGCCAGATAGCCTGCCCCCCTGAAGGCAGCAGATGAGCGTCTAAAACAGTGGATGCGTCGACCACTACCCGCTTAATGGATACCTTTGTGCGCACAGGCGACGCGGGATCATCGTAGTATATGGTGGCCTCGTATTTTTTACCAGGTGTAAGGAAGGAACAATTAATTTTAATATCCCGGCCGTCATTATTCGTAATACTTCCCACGAACCATTCGTTATTACTTTTCCGGGCGATAGTGATATACTGTCCTATTCCGCCGTCGAGCACGTTTGTGTCATCCCATACTGTGGGGACGCGGTCAAAGAATTCCAGTTCCGGTTCATCCTGCGCATCTTCGGGTTTATCGTACCAATACATAAATTGCAACGGGCTGTAATACACAACCGACAAGGCCATCTGATGCATGGAAGTTGTTTTCAATATATTTTTATTCTGTGTTTCAGCCAGCCTTTTCTTCAGTTCGGGCCGGTGATAATAACAGATCGTATAATCAGCTGCACCGCAGGGATAGCGGGTGAAGGGAAGTATTGTATTATGAGTAGCGTCGGGCATTTCCTCATTTCCCTTAATGCCTTCCTGGGTAAGCAGGTTAGGGTATGTTCTGCTAAAGCCCGTTGGCCGGTATTCGTCGTGAATGTCGACCATCAGATGATGCTGTGCGCATTTTTTTACGGCATCGTGCAACCATTTGGTCCATCGGAAGGAACCTACGTTCACAAAACCGAATTTAATGCCCGCAATGCCCCATTTCTCGTACAGTGGCAATAGCACGTCTAATTGCCTTTCGAGTGCTTTTTTGTTGACATACAACCAAACACCGATATTTTTCTGTCTGGCATAGCGTACCACTTCCTGCAGGTCCAGGTCATTTACGGGATTACGGAGCGGATCAACATTTACGCGGGTGGCATCGGAAGCCGTATCTTCTTCAGCGCCATACCAGCCTGCATCAAAATGGACGTACTGGAGATGACGCTTCTCCGCGAAATCTACCACATTTTTTGCGCCCTTTGTTGAGAGCGACATCTCCCGGATCACTTTCCCTGGTTTAATCCAGCTGATATTTTTGATAGCGCAGGGCGGGTTCAGGGTCAGGAGCAGTTCGTTATGCTGCAAAAGGCCAACGGGTGTTGTGGCAAGCATGATCACCCGCCAGGGAGTGTTGAAGGGGGCGGTGAGCGGTACTTTATCGAACATCGCACATGCGATCGTATTAGGCCTGGCGGGGTCGAGAACGAATTTTGTTCTGCAATAGTCCACTACTTCCGCTTCTGCCAACGCTGCATACACGCCGTTTTGCAACTGCAGCGTCAGCGGACGCTCGGCCTGTCCGGGCCATTTATCCAGCGATAGCAACCGGTAGCCGCCCTGCGCATGATCAGTAAACCATGCCCTGGTATCGTCCGGTAAGGTAAATTCTGTCAGGTCTTTGCTGATCGTCATGCCGGCGGCACCGGGAAAAATGTAGCGGAAAGCAACTCCTTCGTTATAGGCCCTGACTTCGATCTGCATTGTTTCTCTCGGTTTTGCCGTTCTGACGAACGTGAAAAACAGCCCCTGGTAGTGATCGCGGATGCGATTTCGTTCTCCATAAACAGGCTTCCAGTAAGCATCTTCAGATACGGAACGCACTGTTTTAAGTACTAATCCATCCTGCCAGTTTTCAACGCCTAAAGCAGATGATTTTATGATATCCTTTTGCTGATAAGCCACTTCGTAATTGATGGCACCACTACCGGTAACGGTTAAACGAAAAAGGATATTACCATCCGGCGATTTTAATACAACAGGAGATTGTGCAATCAGCTGGCCTGTTACCAGCAATGAAAGAAAAAGAATAACAAGTCTGTACATTTTCAAAACAGGTACGTTTTTGTATTTAAAACCTTGTAGGCAGTGCCAATGCTGCCTTAAAAAACTCAATCCGTTATTTCTTTCCAGGTTAGCAGGCTTTGCAGCGTTTTATTGAATGCAGTTGTTTTGTTGCCCAGCATGCCGAAGAATTCCTTATCGAACTGCTCGACTGTTTTCACAGCCTGTTTCACGAGTTTTTTACCGGCATCAGTGAGCGCCACAGTTTTGGCACGGGTATCAGTAGCATGCTCCTGGCGCATAAGCAACCCTTTCCCCTGCAGGGTACGGAGCACGGTGGAGGTAGTCATCGGGTCTATTTTTGAATGAGACGACAAAAGCACCTGTGTTACCGGCTGATCCTGCATACTAAGCCAGAAGGTGCTCGCCAGGAGAACGAATTGCGAGTGCGTAATATCATATTTCTCCAATGCCTTGCGAATACCTCGTTGCCAGAGGCTCGTCACCTGCCACAGCAGGAAGCCCGGACTTTGATCAGCGTTGTCAACTGAGAATATCTGCTCTTCTTTCTTCATCTGGTTGCATTTTTGATTTAATAAGATGAAAATCATGCGCGTTGATCTCCAGGAAACCGAACCGGAAAGGGTATCTCCATTTATCTTTCCGGGGAATGAAATCCAGTTGGTTTACCAGCGGTAAGATAGGTATTTCGTGGCATTCATAAAACTGCACATCTCATCAGCTGCCTGCCACACCGCGCATGGTATCATCTTTTGAAACTACTGCGATCCGATATTTCATGCTCAGAGTTTTTTAGCGGTGTTAATCTGCGTCTGGAGTTCTTCTTCGAGGCTGGCTACAATGTGCTTCATCACGATTTTGTTCCAGAGTGGTGCGAGCAGTCCTTTCATGGTCATGGTAACGGTGAGTTTGACGCCTTCAGGCGTGTTTTCATACCAGTGTTCACCATACATTTTCGCCAGAGGGAAAGTGGTTTTATCGCGGAAATAAGTACCGGGGCGGGTTTCCTCTATGAGGATCTTCACTTTAGGGCCACCTTTGGGTTTGAGCGTAAAGAAGGTACCGGCGGCAAAGCTACCGTGGATTTCGGCAGATTCTACGCCTTCATCCCATTGGGCCCAGTTGTTAATATCGGACATGAGTTTCCAGAGCTGTGCGCTGGTAGCGGCTGTGGTAGTGGTAGAGATGGTAGCTGTTATCATGGTGTCTTTTATTGTATGTGCAAATATAATAAGTATACTTATAATAATGAAATTTATTTTTAGGGAGATGGGAACGGGGATGGTTATCCGTTGTTTTGCTATTAAAGTAAAAGGCGCCATCCGGGGAGAAGGCGCCTTCAGGGAGGTCTTATATCACGGCAGGTAATACTGCCTGCGTTTTCATGATGGTATGTTTAGCTATCCTTTGTTTGTGTTTGATTCGACTAGCTCTTTAAAAAGGTTAAGCAGCAATTCCAGCTTACCGGGATCACCTCCGGCACGAAAGACGGCATCCGCAACTAAGAAAGAATGCCAGTCTTTCCCCGCCGGGTCTCCAAAAACCTGGACTTCCATTTCCAGGTCAGCGAGTTCCGTACCCTCCAAATCAATCTCCACTGACCAGCCGGGATTATCCAGGGTATAAATTTTCACACCGTAAACATATTCCCAATTTCCATCACATTGAGAGGCAAACCAATTTTCAATCCATTTAATTATACTTTCCATTCTATATAATTTTCGCTTTACTTAATTTGATATTCCTGCTAATTTAATGAATATATAATTATCAGGTAATTCATCAGGTGCTGGCGAAACGTCCCTCCATTAATCAGGTATGCGTACTAAAAAAAAATTACAGTCCGCCGGCGTATTATTTTCTCTCCTTCAACCACCTTATCTCCTCCGCCATCTCACTCATCTTCCGCTCCTGCGCCTGGTTCACTTTACGTTCTTCAATCAGGTACAGCGTCAGCTCCTCCACCTTTTGCAGTAATTTCTTATTCATATCTCCCAGGTCGATCCCCGATTCGTTCACTTCTTTCTCTGATGGTATTTCCGGCAGATGCTGGTGAGTTTTGATGAATTCTTCCACATACTGCAAAGATGGCAGTGTATAATCCGGTGCAAATACAAAATCAGCCCAGGCGGTTTGCTGTACTTTGATCTTGCGTGCACCCAGCGTTCCTTCTACTGCTAATTTATAAGAACCCGGTGTGGTTGTTCCGATCCCGATATTTCCATTTGGCATAAAAGCCATCCAGGGATTGTAGTAGGCCGCATCAGATGGGGTATTACCACTGATATAACCGTAAATTAATTTATTGTCAGCTGCATAAGTCCCAAATGCCAGCATTTTACCTGTACTACCATAAGTGATACTGTACTCCCGGGCCCAGGCACCGGCAAAGGTAATATCCATATTATAGCCGTACGGATATGCCCCTGGATTACTCAGTCTCACAGCGCCACCATCTACATGCAGCCTGGTGTTAGGGGAAGCAGTACCTATCCCTATATTGCCACCATTGGTAATACGCATCCTTTCCGCCAGCTCCGCTGCATTTCCTCCGGTAGATGTTTGAAAAGCCAGGTCCATACCCTGAATAAGCGCGCTATTATCGTTATAATTATTGATTCTTTCTGCCCTGATCCTGGCACCGATCTGATTGGGAACTATATCTCTCCATGTATAAAATTCTATGTCGTATGCTCCCGTGGCGGCACGCAACGGCACATTAACATTACCCTGATCACCAGGCGCGCCAAAGCGTAGAGAGGGCAAGCCGGAATTAACCGGGCGGCTAACATGCAATAATGCCTGAGGACTGGTAGTACCAATGCCTGCAGGGCCGGTGACTGGAAAAGTATTTTGCGCTACAACTGGCATGGATAAACCGGCCAGGAATGAAACAGGGATAATTGCTTTAAAAAATTTCATGTTAAATAGGTTATTAAAAGATTAATTTACCTGGTATTTTCCTACCATATATTTTTGGGTGTATAATTTCCATTGGAAGCTGTGGTAACAGATTTAAGGGTTTGTGGTAACCTGCCGGCATCCAAAAGGTTCAAATAGACAAAGAGATAATCTTTTCATGTTATATAGGTATTAAAGAAGACGAGGCAAGAGAAACAGGCATTTTACAGATAATTATCCGGGTTAAAAAAATCTACATATCTCAGTACAATCTTCTTCAGATGACGACTACAAACTATAGGATATTGTAAGGGTCAAACACAATATCTTTTTCTTTCTATAGTCAGAATACGGGCATCGTCAGGCCTGCAATGTAAATAATTAAATTTGAAATACCGGACTAAAATAGTTGACCGATACGCACTGTAAGTGCGTACTCAATAGATAATTTATCTACAAATCATAATCACAACCATTTCTCCACTAAAAGTTTACCTATCTTTAGCTTTACCTATATCATATGTAGTCGTGTGGATGATCTTACTGTAACAGCCCTTCCACGCAGCATAATTAATATTCACTATAACTATAATATATCTATGAAGAAATGTTTGTTCACTTTAACGCTCAATGCTATCGTTGTGGGTGTTTACGCCCAAACACCTGAAACCCTCCAGACAGTAACTGACCGGGGGCGCACCACCAGCAACCGCATCGTACTTGGAAGTACCGTTGACGATGGATTCAGCAGACTACAGGTTACCGGTAGCGTCTCTATTAACACCGGTCTTACTAATGCCAGCGACCGGCCTCAGGTAGTAAGCGGCACCCTTAACGAAATCCGCGGTGTAAGCAATACTTCCTACTATGCCGATGATGGATTCTTAAGGGTCAGCGCCGGAGGAGGTACTCACTCGAACGTAAAGACCTATATAGATCTGAGCGGTTATTCCACTAAATCAGATATGAATGGAAATATTGTTTTGGGTACTTCCGGAGTGGAACAGATACGGATTAACTCATCCGGATATGTTGGCATAGGCGTAACAAATCCTATGGAAAAACTCGATGTTAATGGCAACAGCCTGATAAAAGGCTCAATAACCAGCAGTGTTACTGGTAATATTGGAGGGTTTGTTGCTATCAACAACCCTTCCAAAACAGCTCCCGGTAGCGCCAGTAGCTGGAAGATATACAATATGACCGGCACATTCGGCAACAGTCTTCAATTCTGGGCATATGACAACCTTGGTTGTTCCGGTGGCCTGTGTGTTCCCAGACTAACACTAATGGATAATGGCAACGTTGGTATCGGTACCCGGAATCCACAGTCGATGCTTGCTGTTGCTGGTGCTATTACTGCTCAAAAGGTAAAGGTAACATCGACAGGCTGGTCTGATTTTGTATTCGACAAAAGTTATAACCTGCTGCCCCTTGCCAGTATTGAGCAATACATTAACCTTCACAAACATCTGCCAGATATCCCTTCTGAAGCTGTTATTGTAAAAGACGGACTGAACATCGGGGAAATGCAGCAAAAACAGATGCAGAAAATAGAGGAACTGACTTTATACCTGATCCAACAAAATAAGCAACTGGAAAAGCAGCAACAGTTATTGCTGGAACAGGAGAAACGTATCAGGGAGCTGGAGAAACGGTTATCTGAATGAGCTAAGTATAACGGGTTTCAGCCTGGAAACCCGTTTTGCTTTTTATAACGGAAAAGTACCCCGCTAATACACAATCCAGCGCTCCACCTATGGAAAAATCGTTAAAAATAAATACGCCGCAAATATAGTCAGCAACACCACTCCATATTGCACATTAGTTTTCCCGGTCACAAATGAAAGTACTACCGTGAAAATAGAAAGTATCAGCAAGACAATAGACATCGCGTCGATCCCCAATAAAACCCTGGTATGACTGAACATCGTAAAAACGGCCACTGCTGGAATCGTCAATCCGATACTGGCCAGCGCAGATCCCAACGCCAGATTCATACTGGTTTGCAGTCGGTCTTTCCGCGCTGCCTGCACTGCTGCTAGGCACTCAGGCAATAATACGACCATGGCGATGATCACGCCTACCAGCGAACTGGGCGCCCCTATGGCTTCCACCCCTGCTTCAATAAAAGGAGAAAGTTTCTTGGCCAACAATACCACTGCACCTAAACAAACTATCAGCAACCCAAGACTTATAACCATTGTTTTAACCGAAGGTGGTTCGGCATGCATTTCTTCATCATCACTCTGATTTCCGTTTTCATCTTTAGGCAGAAAATAATCACGATGGCGCACAGATTGAATCATGATGAACCCGGAGTAAAGGATCAAACTTACCACCGCGGTAAATGCTAATTGCGGCTGGGTATACTCCGGACCAGGCCTGCTGATCGTATAATTTGGTAATATCAGCGTAAGTACAAGTATAGCCGTAAGCGTTACCAAAGCAGATGTTGCCGCATGTTTGGTCACAAACTGCTCCTTATACTTGGCACCGCCCACCAGTATACAGATCCCGATAATAAAGGTGAGAATAATCATGATGGCAGCAAAAACGGTATCTCTGGCGAGCGCCGCAGCTTTGTCGCCACCTGACGACATCAGAGATACGATCAATGATACTTCTATAATTGTTACTGCCAGCGCAAGTATAATAGTACCAAAAGGCTCCCCCACCCGATGTGCTACCACTTCCGCATGATGTACCGCTGCCAGCACGCTGGCAATCAGTACTGTAGTCAGCACAATCAGCGGAAACGCACCAGACATGTTGCCTACTGTAAAATAAGCCAGCCAGGCGAGGACCGGTGACAGGATAGTCCAGATGGGAAGTGGGAGGTTTAGTTTCATATCATAGTTTTAGGTAACGATAATTGAATGGCTGAGTGTACCGGTTGGTAAAACAGTTTTTCGATAACACGTTTACGCCTATATGATAAAGATAACATATTCCGGAAAAAGAACCCTTACCCCAGCCCCCCAATAAACGCCTCAGCATACCGCACCAACTGCCGCAACGCCGTTTCCTCCATCGGGTAATGCCCGCCATCTTCCAACAATTTCACCGTAAAAGGCGCCTTAATCCCTTTCATCGACATCTCAGTTAAATGCAGCGGCGTCCATCTGTCTTTCGCTGGCTGCGTTAAAAGAATAGGACATTTATTGAACGCCCCAACCGGAACAGGCAACTTATAGTGCATATATTCATACAAAAACTGCATTTGTACACTAGCCCCCGCCGAACTGTCATCTTTCAAAAAAACCTTCAATGCTTCCCTGTTATTAGTAAGGCAATTCATTTTAGAAACCGCCTTCATCGGAATCCTCATTCGTTTGAAGCCGATTTTATTAAGCCCTTTCATCACGGGAAACATCAGCCAATTACTCCAGCCGAATCTGGCAGTTTCCCTTCCTACTGTTTTATCATCATTCTTCAGAAAGCACATTCCTATGATTCCATGAACCTCGTTCATGAAACAGGCCGCGTTATAACAAACCATTCCGCCTGCACTTAATCCATAAAGAACCGGTTTCTTGTAATCCCGTTTTGTTTCTGTATTTACAAAATCTGCAAAGCAATGTACCCAGTCGTTGTAGGTGATGTCTTTTTGATTGACGGCCGTCATTCCGTAACCCAGGTTATCAATAGCTACCACCTCATATCCCAGCTGCGCCATTTTGTGCCCGAAGATCATACTCATTTGCCGGCCATTCGTACCTACACCGTGATGCAGGAAGATCCGGTATGCAGATTGGGGATTAGGGTAGCGATCGAGGTGAATTTTGTTGCCTTTCCACTCCCATTCTTCTTCAAGTGGTAGCTGGCCTTCTTTAATCTGGAAATCGGCGGGAAGCAGTTCATTTAATTGTTTCCAGGCTGTGTTGGATTGATAAGATTTCATGGCTGTGTTTGTTTTTATTGTTCAATACAAAGGTCAAAAACACAGCTATAACACCGTTTAAAGTAATTTAAAAAGTGATTTTGGCCTTCAGATTACTCAGCCATACGTTGGTAATGCCCATAAAGCTCGCAATACTTTGTCCGGGAAACCGTTGAAACAGGAAACTATAGTTTTCATACAGCCACTTCAGGTATTCTTCACTTGTTAATCCCAGTTGAAAATTGCGAAACAGATCTATAGTTACAAAAAGCTCTTCTGTTTTACGTGTATAGAATTGCAGCAACCTGATATCATTTTGTATCTGTTGAAACAGAAAATCGTAATCTACAGCTATCACCACCGATTTTTCGTTAGCTTTCACTTCGTAGTTCGTCTTCTTGTGAAAGTAAACAGTATCATAAGATTTGAAAAACTCACAAAAATGCTCGGTATGAAACATCACTGTTTTTTCCTCCCCTCTCGACGTAATAATATTCCTGATAAAACTACCCTGAGCGATGAAATATATCTTCCGGTTGCTGGATTGAAATGCAATAAGTGGTTCATTTTTGTCGAGCGAAAGAACAGTGCATTTGCTTTCAAGCCGACGGATAAAATCGCTGTTTTCCGCTGCAGGCAATATACCTGCTAACATTTCAAAATATTTTTCCTTCTCCATTTGTTGCCATTAAATTAACTCATGATAGTGCTATTTTGCTTTCTTTTCTCAAAATAACAGCATATACCATACGGGAGTAAAATTTTCTTTTTATTTTCAGTAGCGCTTCAATAAGAAATACCTCTTTACTATCAACCAATAAAAATAAAAATTGTTGTCGTGAGCCAATAGCGCCGGTGTTATAAATCTAATTTAGATAAGGAAGTTTTCAAGGCAAATGGTTATATCACCTTCGCATCTGGCAAATGGCATGACAAAACAATTTACAGCCACTACCGGTGACCTATACCGCTGGAATCTGGCCTTGTACAGCAATAAAATTATCAGTCAGGGGCGGATATTTGCAGAGAAGAAGGATGTGTTCTTTTTGAAATCTTATAATTGTGTGATTGAGTATACACGAAATGAACGGGGAAAGATTTCGGGTTTTGTTGCGCGTACGGGGATTGGAGAGTTTAGGTATGTGAAGATTAGGTAGGTAAAAAGTAATAATATTGAATGTCATATATTTGCCATACTATGCATTGTAGCATTTATTACTTATGAAACATTTTCTGCTTTTTCTTCTGCTGTTCTTACCTACTATTACCCGGGCTCAACTGCTTTATCCTTACAAGGACACGACTTACAATTACTATATTGGACTTCCCGAAACGTGGAGGTACTGGACAATTACCGATAAACCCGGTATCAGTATGATATCCCGGGAAGTAAATCCTGTAATAGATTCTACCAAACAATTTCCGACAAGTATCAATATTTCAATTGTTAATCACCCTGGAATAAGTGTCGACAGTGCCTTCATCTACCTGACTGCCGCTACAGCCCAAAGCAGGCTTCAAATACTGGACACCGGAAGTTATACGGTAAATGGGAAAAAGATGCTATGGTTTGATGATGTACATATCGGCAGTTCGCAGGAAAAAGATACCCTCTCGGCCAGCGATTTTGTTGTATACAGTAAAGACAGGGCCTATATTATCACCTGCACCAGCACAACCAGACGCTTTTCCGAATCCAGGGAACTGTTTCATCGGGTCGCACAAACTTTTAAACCCGACTTACCAGCCAAACAGGAGTTAATAAAAATAACTCTTCCGGGCGACAGAAAATGGAGGATGTATATGGATTCAGATGATTCGACTACGCACTTTAAACAGGTTTTACCTGTGAACGAAATGCCCGAACATTGGACAACAGTCGTTTCTTTAATTTCTGAAAAAATGACTGGAAATCAAAATATAGAGAATATCCTTAGCAGATATAGCGCTCAAATCAGGAAACCTTGTAAGAACTCAAAGTATGCTCTGCTGGCTAAGTCTGAAAAATCAGCACTTTTCAAGGTGGAATGTGCGGACGCGGATCCTGAAGGAAACTTGTGTTATTTGACAAAGGGTGCTACAAGATGGCATATTCTTTTCTTTTCCCTCCATCAGAGTACTCTGCCCGCAGATGTCATTAAACAGTGGACTGAGATATTTCAGCAGGCAAAAATTGTGATAGAATAGGTAGGTCAGTGTATTTATAAAGAAGGTATTTCACTCAGCGTGAAATACCTTCTTTATGGTGCATTGAAACAGGAATTTAAAAAACAGATGATGCCCCGGCGACAACTACTTCTTCTCCGGCAACGCCACAAACCTGATACAATCCTTCCCCTCCAAATAACTCTTCGCTGCTGCCTTCATCGTACCAGCCGTAATCAGCGCCAATCGCTTCTCCATATCCGGCAACGGTTTCAACGCCTCTTTCCGCTCCAGCTTACCCACTATATATTGCAGCCAGAATTCATTGCTCCGTATCTGCAATTCATATTGCTTGCGATACCCCTCCTTGAACTTCTGCAATTCATCGCCGGTAGCGCCCTGCGCCTGCAACGCTGATATATCCTGCTCTACCAGGCCTACCAGATGATCGACATGCTCAGGCGCACAGCCGAATGAAATATTCACCCCATAACGCTGATCCGGATCCCTCGACATCCCCCCCTGCACGGATGGCGTGTATACTTCGCCCGCCTTTTCTCTCAGGCTTGTCAGCAGCCGGTATTGCAGTATCTCCGACAAGGCCTGCAGCTGCAGGTTAGCGGTATCACTGTAAGCACAATCGCCATGATATACCAGCAACACGGTAGCCTTGTTATCTTTCCCCTTCGCCACCGTTTTTACCAGTTTTCCTTTTGGCACCTGCGTATGTAATATTACGGGGACCTGCGGTTTATTCCGGGCGGGCAGGGCTCCAAGATAGCGTTCCAGCAAGGGAAGTATGCTATCGGTATTGAAATTACCTACGAATACAAAATTAGCCCCGGAAGCATCGCTGAACTGGTCGCGGTAAATAGTATATGCCTTATCAAGACTGATACTATCCAACCTTTCCAGCGTAGCCGGGCTCATTCGGTAGTGATAGCCACTTAATACACTCGATACGGTGTCTCTGAATACATTACCAGGATCATCATAGCGGTTTTTGATCTGCTCTTTGGATTGTGCAATAGCATTGTCGAATAACACGGTATCCCTGCGTGGAGCGGTGTATCGCAGGTAAACCAGCTGCAGCGCTGTTTCCAGGTCACGGGTACTGCATTCTCCGTTTACGCCCTGGTTACGGCCGTTTATGTAGGCGCCCACCGCCGCTGATTTTCCATTCAGTATCTTCGACAGCTGAACCGGCGAGTAATCTGCCAAACCACTTCCACCTATAATACCAATCGTACTGGATGCCGTGGGATAATCTGCGTTTGCATACTTATTGATACCACCCGGTGCGAAAGAAACAAACCGGATCTGATCGTTTTTATAATTGGTGGACTTAAGCCATACCTTCACCCCATTGCTAAGGGTAAGTTGCTGTACGTTCAGTGCAGGAACGTTGGAACGGCCCACTACCTTACCTCCGGCCGGAATACTTTTCAGCAGGGTTTCACCTGCAGTAGTTTCTTTATAAGGTTCCATAGGTGCAGCCGCTATGTTCCCGAACCAGTTATTAATGGTGGCAGAGTCGGGAAGATGGCTTTTCTCCTTTTCCGGCGCTACCAGGAAAATATCCCGGTTAACATCTTTTATATAACGGTTTGCTACTGCTTTCAGGTCGTCTGTTGTGATCCGGGGCAACACTGTTTTTACAAAGTTATATTCCCAATCGAATCCCGGGGATGCGGCGCCTTTCAGGAATAACTGCTGGTATTCTGCCACATAATTGCTGGAAGGTACTTTGCTTTGCTCATGCCTGGCGTTTTCCATACCTGTCATGTAACTTTGCTTTGCCCGGTCCAGCTCGGCCTGCGTAAACCCAAAACGTTTCACCTGTTCTACTTTCGACCAGGTAATATCAAATGCTTCCTGCAACCTGCCAGGTTTGGCGCTGACGGAAAAAGTAAATTGTTCCAGTCCTCCCATCATATCTCCTATCCCGGCTTTCGCTCCCAGGAAAGGAGGATTCGGCAATTGACTTAACTCGCCTAAACGACGGCCCAGCAACTGATTAAACAAAGCCCTTTTAATCGCCTCCAGATAGTCGGTGGTGGTTACCATTTGTGAACCGGTCTGCTTTACCATCATCTCCAGTTCCGTACCGGTGATTTCCGGATCGGTAACGGTCATGAACTGATTTTTTCCGGTAAGCGGTATGGTGTATGTTTGCCTGGGGCGTTCATTAGCAGGGTTCTTCAAATCTGCAAACTGTTTCTTAATCTGCTGCTCCACCTGGTTTACATTAATGTCGCCCACAACAATCAGCGCCTGCAGATCCGGACGGTACCAATCGTGATGAAAGCGACGGATGGCGGCAGCCGGAAAATGTTTCAGTATACTGTCGATACCAATAGGCTGGCGAACCGCATAGCGCGAGTTGTTCAACACCAGTGGCAACGTCTGCTGCTGCACACGGGCGGCTACGCCCTCGCGTAAACGTTTTTCCTCCAGTACCACTCCTCTTTCTTTATCTATCTCCTCTGTTTCCAGCAATGCCTCCTGTGCCCAGTCGCGCATAATATCCAGGCCACGACTTACCATAGCCGGGTTGTCTGTTGGAATAGGCAGCTGGTAAACAGTTTCGTCGAAAGACGTATAAGCATTCAGGTCAGCACCAAATCTGACACCGGCTTTCTGTAAATAATCTATCAGTTCATTTTTGGGAAAATGGGTGGTGCCATTAAAATTCATATGCTCCATGAAATGCGCCAGCCCCTGCTGATCATCATCTTCAAGAATAGCTCCTGCTTTATTGACCAGGTAAAACAACACCCGTTTCGCAGGTTCATTATTTCTCCGGATGTAATAAGTAAATCCGTTAGGTAACCTACCTGTACGGACTGCAGTATCCAATGGAATAGGCTGCCCCTGTTGCTGGGCCTGTGAAGGGTTGCTGTATACCGACAAGAGCACTAGCCCTGCCGCAACCCAATTACGATAATGCATAGTTGGTTTCTTTTTGTTGTAATATCTGTATAACCCGGAAGGTAACATTTAATATGATAACCGGAAAATCATAACAGGTCTAATATTCCCTCGTTCTCGATAATTATCATCCCCTGCCTGTCGGCCGTAATGCCCTGCTGCAACCGGTAAGTATACTGCGGCACATTCTCTTTCATGACAGTAGGAAGAAATTCGAAGCGGATCTGATTACCGCTGGATTTCAGCGCATGGCCCGCTTCAAAAATATGCGTGGAAATAATGAAGAAACAATCTGTAAACCCGGTAAATGCTTCGGTCACCGCCAATGTAGCATCATAGGCATCTTTTACATTGGTGCCCTTGAAAAGTTCATCAAAAATCACAAACAGCGATTTCCCCGACGCTACCTCTTCTGCTACCTTCTTAACTCTCAGTACCTCTGCATAAAAATGACTATAGCCTTTGTTCAGATCATCCGGTACGTTTACGGAAGAATAAATGCCATCCAGTACCGAAAACTGCAGATCGGCCGCTGCCACCGGAAAGCCCATATGCGCCAGGTACAGCAGGATGCCTGTAGCCTTCATCAGGGTCGATTTCCCCGCCATATTGGCGCCGGTCAGAAACAGTATATTGCTATGGTCACTAAAGGCAAGCGAATTAGTAACGCCTTTCGGGAGGCCCGGATGCTTCATGTCTTTCACCACCAATACATTTTTCTCCTTCGGCAATGCGGTCGCATAGGAAAATCCTTTTTCAACTGCCACGCCGGCTACGGCCACGTATAAATCAATTTCATAAATGAGCCCCAGCATTGCTTTGAGCTGTTCCCGGAACAGGCTTTTCAACAGATAGTGCAGCTTCACCGTTTGCAGCAAAGAGCGACCTGCGGCCTCTTTAAACCGCCTGTCGTGGACAATACGCCTAACCATGCCGCTCCATTTCTCCCAGGGGGCGTCTTTATCCCGGCCTGTTTGTTCCAGCTGTATCAGTAAGGTCTCGCAGGTATTCAATACGCTCATGCAACTATCGATACCGGTTTGCTCCTGTTGAAAACCTTCATCTCTCACCAGCAACGCTGCTACTTTTTTCCTGCTTACTTCCCAGAGTGCAGCGGCGTAGCTTCCGTTGTTTCCTTCATCCAGGCAGGCTTCCATTTGCTCCAGCTGCGTACTGTCGAAAGGAAAAATTACCGGGTGATCATTGAAGTAACGAAACACCGCGCTTCTGTTATTGATGCTACCAGCATCCGTTAACGGATGCTGAAACATGGCGTCCAGCAGCTTTTCCGCCCCCCGGGTTTTTACCTGGTTAAAAAGACTGAAAACAGAACCAGGATTATATTTACCCAGTAATGATAAATCGTCCAGCGTTTGTTTATCGGCAATAAAGCTCATGTGGTCTTCTTTATAGATTTCTTCCTGGCCAGTATATCCAGGATTCCCTCATTTTTTATAATTACCATACCGTGCCTGTCGGCCGTGATGCCCGGCTGCAACCTGTGGGTATAAACCGGCTTATTGCCTTCCATTAACGTAGGCAGATATACGAAATTTATGTTTTCACATTTTTCCCGAAGCACTTCACCGGCTTCTATGATATGCGTGGATACCACAAACATGCAGTTCTTCCTGCGTGCAATTGCACTGGTAACGGCTATAGTTGCCTCATAGGCGTCTTTTACATTAGTGCCGCGAAACAGTTCATCAAATATGACAAACAGGTATTTGTCGCGGCTCAATTCCCTCGCGATATTCTTAATGCGTAATACTTCTGCATAAAAATGACTAGCCCCCTGGCTCAGGTTATCAGGCAGGTTGATGGTGGTATAGATACCATCCCGCACCGCAAATTCCATGCTGGAGGCTGGCACAGGAAATCCCATCTGCCCCAGGTACATCGCGATCCCCAGCGCTTTCATGAAGGTGGATTTACCCGCCATGTTGGCGCCTGTCAGAAAAATCACGTTACCGGCCGGGGTAATATCCAGGGAATTGACTACGGGAGCGGTAAGCCCGGGATGATAAAAGTCTTTCAATATCACCGTTTGTTGTTCCCGCTCCAGCGCATGAGGAAAAGTAAATTTCCTGTTTACGGCCACCCGGGCTACTGAAAGATATACATCGGCCTGGTAGATGCTTTGCAGCAATTGCTTAATAACGTCTCTCAGCCGGAACCGGAGTAGCTTATCATATTCTGCTACTTTGGCAAAAGGCAGTTTCTGCTTTGCAGACTCCAGCAGCAGCGGCAGTAATTCCGTCTGGCCTAATAGCTGCTCTATATCATGCAACTCCCGGCCATAGGGAATATCCGCCACCTGTTGCCGCATAGCGGCAATGAAGCCGCGGGTAGCCTGCATAATGCTGATAAGCCCCGTTACTCCTTTCTCAATCCCTTTATATACCGTATCAGCGGCGATCAGCTGATTAAATTTTCTACCTAACGTATTTTCCTGCTCACTCAAACGGGTACGCTCGTCTGTATTTTCCAGGTATTGTTCTGCAGCATCAAACCAGGCCGCTTCGTAAGGAAAATCGGGCTGCTGTTCTGCAAAAGCCCGGATGGCGGCGCTACGTGTATTGATAGCCGTTACCTCTGCCAGCGGGTTGCGGAACATCTGCTCCAGCAACTCCGCCCCGCCCCTCGTAAAGGTGCGGTTAAACAGGGCATATATACCGTCGGCGCCACCCTTGCCGAAAATATTCAGATCATTCAGTGTTTGTTTGTCGGTCATCAGGCTCATACCTATTTTCTTTTTCTCCTGATCAGTAAAATGGTACTTCCTATCAGTAACAATCCGGGTATCACCCATACCAGGCCGTATCGTACTACTTTCAGGCTTTCTTTGGTCAGCGAGATGTCGTTATCGGAAGAAAGAGGACGGCTCACATCCACCGGCACCGTACCATACGACAGCCAATGGAACATGCCCGGGATCAGCGAAAAGTTAGCGGCGCCATAACGTTTGATCGGGGGCGTCATCCCGCCGTTGCTGATACAGTCGGCATCCCCCAGGATCATAATGCGTTGCTCCTTATTGCCCACTTTCCTCGACAGCGCCAATGCCGTCACAAAGCTATCCACTCTCTCACCGGAAGCAGCATCAACAGTGGCAGAGTCGTTCACAAAATCGATCGTCTGTAATTCGTTCCAGGTTTTTAAGGAATCTATGGTTTGCATGACCGGAGTAGCTGTAAAGCCTTTATTTTCAGCCATCACCAGTCCTGCTGCTTTTACCATACCCACATACTGATGGCGTTCCTGCATTATCCTGAATGCTTCTGCCAGGTTCTTCCCCGCTGCCGTAGGTACGCACATCACCACATTGGCAGCAACATCCAGCTTGGGTTGTACCAGCTGACCAGGTACTGTTTTTACGCCGAACTGCGATATAAACGATTCCATCACCTCAGAACCAGGTTTGAGCGTTACCACCAGGTTACCTCCATTGGCGATGTAGGCATCCAGTTTTTTCTTTGCAACGGAATCCATGGCGTCTTTCATGTCCGCAATGACGATGATATCAACTTCCTTAGGGATTTGTTTATCGCCCGACAAGTCCAGTGTTTCCACATCACAGCCCTGATTAGTGAGCGCATAACGGAAAGTTTTCACCGACGAAAAAAGCGTATAGTCCTTAATTCTATCCCCTTCTATCTTTCTTTCGTTCTGCCCTTCCAGGAACCCTATCCTCGGCAGTTTCATCACCATGCGCTTGAAAACGGCCGATACTTCCGCTTCTCCGGGGAATTTGAACATATCGTCATAAATCCTCAGAAATGCTTTTTGTCCGTTTTCCCTTTCTACAAGGCGCACGAAAGTATTGCCTTCATCGGTCAGATCGATTTGCTTTTTTATCTGCTCCGGCGTCAGGAAAATATTAATGTCGAGGTCGCGGATCTCTGCTTCCTTCTTAGCCTGTTCAGCCAAAGGTTTGTTCTTATAAATAAGATCCAGTCGCGGATTATTGCTCGGCTTATCATAGTAATAAACGTACTTCAGCTTTGTTTCCGGTTTAAAACGGATATACTGTTTCAGCCGTTTCTTATCTTCATTCACCTGCGTAGGAATGCCATTATAATATTCCCTGTCGAGCAGATTTACATACGTGGTAATAGTAAGTCCGCCTGTTAGCTTCGCCATGATCTGCTGACTATTCGGCGTAAGTGTATTCCGCTTAGTTTCCGTAGTATCGTAATACGCCATCAGCATGGGCCTGGAAGTAGCATAGCCCAGCATCATGGCTGCCAGCACCACCAGCGTGTATTTACTCCATACTACCGCAAAAGAGGCATGCGTGCGACTGGCCTGTAGCTTCTGAATGCTCAGCGTAAGGAACATACACACTACAATTACGAAGTACAGCACATCTTCACTACAAATCAGGCCCATGATCATTTCATTACATCTGCCCGAAATAGAAAGCCAGTAAGTGATATCACGCACAAAGCCAACGTCCTGCCATACCCGGTTCATATAGCTAAGCGCTGCCAGCACCACCAATGTGCCCAGCGCAGCTACCACCTGGTAAGAGGTCAGGCTCGACATAAACAGTCCGATGGCAGAATAGGCGCACATCAGCAGGTAAATAGCCAGCAGACCTGACCATACCGATGGCAAATCAAAATGATCTACCGTAATAATGCCAATCAATACATATATCAGCAAGATCCCCGTCAGCAGCAGGCTGTAGGCCATCATAGCGAGGAATTTCCCGCGGATGATCTGGGAAGAGGTTACCGGAGATGAATACAACAACTTAATGGAACCACTGCTCAGCTCCCGGCTCATCAAACCCATGGTAAGCAGGGGCATGTACAGGTAGAGATAATTCTGCACCGTTACCAGCAGGCCACGCTCGCCGGAAAAGATGTTCGCAGTAATGAACATATTACCGAAGCCTGTGTTCTGCGATCTTAGTATCTCCTGGAGATGTTCTGTAAATGCCATTCCTGTCTGGAAGGCAAATACGATCAGGATCATCCAGGCAATCGGCGAATAAAACAAGGTAAACAGCTCTGCTTTGGCTATCTTATAAATTCGTCTCATTTAATAATCTGTTATCTGGTTTTTATTTATTTTTTTTCCTGGATAATCTGGCAAATACGGCATCCAATGAGCTTTTCTCGACGATCAGTTCCATCAGACCCCAGTTGTTGTGTACACTCACTGCTGCCAGGCGCTGCGCTGTTTTCTTTTCTCCATCGTAGCCTAACCTGAAGCGGGTTGGCGCCAGCTGTTCCACCGACCGGATGCCTTCTACCTGCAGCAAGGCTTCATTCACCGGCGGCATATCCAGCGTTACCAACAGCGTATCCGGTTCTATGTAGTTATCAAACATTTCAAGCGAACCGGAAAATACCATCTGTCCTTCTTCTATCATCTTGATCTCGCGGCAGGTTGCCTGCACTTCTGTGAGGATATGCGTGGAAAGCAGCACGGCGCAGTTGGTGGCAATTTGTTTGATCAGGTTACGTACCTCTACGATCTGGTTAGGATCCAGTCCGTTGGTTGGTTCATCCAGTACCACAAACTTCGGCGTGTGTACAATAGCCTGGGCAATGCCTACACGTTGTTGATAGCCGCCCGACAGGTTACGCAGCAACCGTTCCCTAAAATGTGCTACCCCACAGCGTTCCATGGCTTCATTCACCGCTTTTTTCACCTGCGTTTTCTCCACCATTCTCAGATCTGCACAATAGGTCAGGTATTCTTCTACGGTAAAATCCTGGTGCAGCGGAAGTTTCTGCGGCATAAACCCAATGTTTCGCTTGGCTGCTACGGGGTTTTCTTTCAGGTTAACACCGTTGATGTATACATCTCCCTTCGACTGCTTCAGCACCCCACAGATGATGTTCATGGTGGTGGATTTGCCGGCCCCGTTAGATCCCAGCAGGCCTACCACACCCTGACTGCTGATCTCAAAATTTATATCTCTGACCGCCCACTGCGATGCATAACGGTGAGACAAGTTTTCAACTTTTACGATGGTATTTTCCATTCATTACGGATTGTTTAATCAATAAAACAGCAGGCGTAGGTTGTTACCTACACTATTAATGAGTTTGTGTATGAAGATGATTACATGCTATGCGCTTTTCCGTCGCCCCGGTCAATAAGTAGCATTCGCTATTGCGCGCACATCTATCTGATATTTTGTTTTAAAATAGTTTACAAGGATGTCGAACTTCTGCTTAATCAGCGGATACGACAGGTACGGCTGCAGCTGTGCATCTGTACGGGTAGTGATATGAAATATAAACGAGTTAATATCGTATGTATTCGCCATACTCCAGGCGTACGTTCCGTTATACCACTCAAATGGTGCGCCGCTGACGGTGTTATAGGAAGACGGCAGGAATCCCCTGTTCCGGTATGCCTCCACGTTGGCCGGGTTCGCCGCATTCAGCGGTAATGCAGGAGCTGTCGCGTAATTGCTGACTTTATAAAAATCAGCGGGTATGTCAATAATCTGATTCTGCAGATAATAATTCCAGATAACCCCGGTCAGTATATTCTTCTTATTCAGTTTCTGGGCAGGCGTCATGGTACGTAAGGAACTATTCATCCCTGCAAATGTGATCGCCTTTCCCACCACTTTGTAGTCGAAATAGAGGTATTCCATTCCGGGCGGATATCCGGCGCCGCGGTATTCTTTGATGGTATCGGCCATCAGCACACGGTAAGGGATACCTTGTTTTTTCTTGAAATCATCCGGCAGGAATTTCAGCCATACATCATCCAGGAAATTGAGCATATCGAGCGTGTACAAAGGGTTTCCGAGTACTACGGTATCGATTTTGGAAGCACCGCCTCCGGCGGATTGTACCCACTCAAAATCTTTCTGCGTATATACGTACAGGAAATAGGATCCATATTTATCATACAGCTGCTGAATTTTATCGTTGGCCGCCTGCGGAGCATTTCCCTGCGGTAACGTATAATCGTTTTTAACAGGCACCGGCGGACCGATTTTCACATCTTTCTTACAGGCCAGCAGCGCTATACTAACCACGCAACTGATAAAAAATATCTGCTTCATATTATGATGATATTGCTTGTTAAATATTTTATTGACCTATCCTGTCGCCCATACGGCCGGATGGATTTTGTTTCAGCGCCGGGTTTCTCAGCAACAGGCTGTTGGGAAAAGGCAGCGTATACATCGGATCGTTGGGCGCCAGTTTGTACTGCAGCACAGATCCGCCTGCATCCTGCTGGTAGCGGTGCGAGATACCGGTCATACCGTAGCGGCGGAGATCGAACCAGCGGAAACCTTCGTAGCAGAACTCCTTGCGGCGTTCGTCTCTTACTGCCTGCAGCAGGCCGGCTTTGTCGCCGATATTTACATCGGTATAGCCAACGATGCGGTTTCGGCGAAGGTTGTTCAGGTCCTTCAGGGCAGCAGCCAGGTTCCCCAGTTGTACATTGGCTTCGGCCCTGTTAAGCACCGCTTCTGAAGTACGGATCGTCTGTGCCAGGTCGGAGCCGGTGGGCAGTTTAGTTACAAGGGGCACAAAGGTTTGTGACAATACCGTAATGCCCACTTTCAGGCGGATATCATTGGCATCGAAGGTGGCGCGGAAGGAGGCAGCAGGAATGTAGGTCGATTGGTTGGGTTGCGTATTGCCGCCAAACAACCACTCTACTTCCGGGTTATTATAATTGAGCCAGGTACCGGTAGTAAGTCCGGTCATATCCATGATCATACCGCCCTGATCAAATACTTTATCGGCTTCGGCTTTGCTTTCTTCCCATTTTTCCATAAAAAGATACACCCGCGATAACAGGATGTGAATGGCCGGTTGATTGATGTGGTAGTCTCTGCGGGCAATGGGCAAAGGATCCATGAGGCTGGTGGCTTCTTTCAGATCACTCACCATCCGGTCATATACCTGGGCCACTGTAGCCTGTACCATCGGAACCGCCGAGATATCGGAAGTCAGCTTCAGCGGTATACTCAGCGATTGCGGGTTGTGGTTGTAAGGTTCTCCGTAAAGATTCACCAGCCTGAAGTAATACATGGCACGTACTGCCAGCGCTTCTGCCTTCACCCTGTCTTTTTCCTGCTGGCTGCCGATAGATTTATCGATATTATCCAATACCGCATTACATCCCATTATCCAGTTATAATATTTAAAGTAGACGGTAGCGGAAGGATCTTCGGCAATCAGGTCGCCCAGGCCATTTCTGTCGGCCAGCCCGGGCTGCCAGGTGTAGAGCGGGTAATACTGCACGGCATCATGCGTACCGGCAACCGGAACAGTACCACCGGCAAATTCCAGGAACAGGTCTACATCATCATCGAGGAAATAAACAAAGTTCATGGGCTCCGAATTATTCATGTACCCCGATCCCATGAGCAACTCCCTGAAATCCGTAGCTGTTTTAGGAATCACATCACTCTGCGATTTTTCCTTCAGGAATTTGGAACAACTACTTAAGGTAAGCAGACCGGTAAAAACAGCTATCAACAATAACTTAAAATTCATGTGCATCAGTGTTAGAGTGTCATGTTAAAAGATAACGATGTCATCCTGCGGGCAGGCCATCCGGCTGTTTCCGGATCATATCCTCTCCATTTTTTATCGAAGGCAATCAGGAATGGGTTGGTCATGCTAAGCGATGTACTGAAACGTTTTACATGTATCCGTTTTAACAACGACTGATCAAATTCGTAGTTCAGGGAAAGCTGGCGGCAGCGGATAAAATCGGCTCCGGCCACCATGTAGTCTGATTGATTAAACAACGTATAGGGCGATGCGTACACCGCGGTCATCAGCGGCAACAGGATTTCCATACGCCGTGGATTGCCTGCAGGAATGGAAGGGATGTTGGTGAACTGCTCATCGCCCGGCTGTTTCCAGCGATCGTTCAACAGGCGCGGTACATTCTGATCAGGTGTAGGCGCCCCGCTGGCGTTGTAATAAACGGGCAACCGTTTATGCGCACCAAAAGCCATGGCAAACTGGGCATAAAGGGCAATGTTCTTATACCGGAACATGGTATTGAAACCTCCGGAAAAGTCGGGCTCCAGCTTACCTGATTTCACCAGGTAATCCAGGTCGTTAGCAGTGGGCTTAATGTTCAGGTTATTGAAAGTAGGCCGGCCGGTATTATGATCTAATCCGGCGAAAGCATAAGAATAAAAAGTGGAATACGCCTGCCCGTTTACAATCGCCGTTCCATTCAGGTAATCGGCCTGCGTGTTGATCCGTTGATTTTCTTCGAGCCTGTTGCGGGCCAGCCCTGTGTTAACGGAAAACTGCCACATGAAATCCTTGCTCCTGACGGGAATGAGGCTGATGATCAGATCATAGCCGGTATTCTCCATCCGGGAGCCGAATACGGTGGCGGAGTTCATACCGTTTTCAACAGGCACCTGCCGGGAGGCGAGTATATTACTGGTTTTCCGGTACCAGTTGGCGGTAGCATTGAAACGTCCATTCCACATAGAGTAATCCAGTCCGAGGTTCCAGGACCGGGTTTTCTCCCAACCCAGATCGGGGTAAGGCAGCGATTTGATGTTGAGTGTATATTGTTTGAAGATGCTGCTAAGTCCGCCGTCGGTAGCAATCAGGTAAGGCGAAACCGCTTCCACGGCATTTCCCTGATAGCCATACGTAGCGGAAAGATCGAATGAATTCAGCCACTTCAGTGAGCGCAGGAATTTTTCGTTCGCGAGGCGCCAGCGGCCTCCTACCGACCAGGTAGGCTGGAAGCGTTTGTTTTCATCCTGCCCGAAGCGGTTAGAAGCATCGAGGCGGGCATTGAAGTTAAAGATGTAGCGCTGGTCGAAGCCATATACTGCTGAAAAGTATTCACTGAGAAAATTGCTTTCCTGGTTCACCACCCTGGAATTGGCGCGCATGGCCTCATTCAGGTTAATGGCGCTGGAGTTAGACAACATAGCGGGCGTCAACGGAACCGGCGCAAAAGTTTCGCCACGATAGAGCATATAACCGTAACGGGTATCCGTATTTCCCTGTATGAGCGACGACCGGGCCTCTGTTCCTGCCTGCAGGCTCATATTATGGCGTGTGCCAAAAAAGCGGTTATAGATCAGGCTATTCCGGAACGTATAACCTTTATTGACCGCATTCTCCAGCTGGGCCAGTCCTCCGAAAGGCAGGCGGCTGGCGAGTTCCTGAGGCGAATTGGATAACGCTGATCCGAACTCATATCCCCTGGTTTGGGTGATGTAGTAAGATAACTCCGTAGCATAGGACTTCACGCCTGAAGAGGCAGAGGTATAAGACAGCAGGCCCTGGTATTCCAGTCCTTTCAGCAGTTCGTAGCGCACATCAGCAGTAGCCGCCAGTGTAGACGTAGTATTCTTGTTACCGGTGTTGTTCAGTTCATTCTGAATATTATAGAGGTAGGAGAATTTACCGGGTATGGCCGTACTGCTCTCACCTCTTTTATCATGATAAAAGAGGGTGCCATCGTCATTGAACATAGGGATGGTACGGGAAGTATTATAGGCATAATCGAAAGGATTTACGCCATAGGCAAAGCCGTTGGTTTCCCGGATACTCCCGTTTAGCAGGAGGTTTACCGTTAACCGTTTTCCGAATCTGAGGGTGGTATTGGAAGATGCAGAAAAAGCGGTGAGGTCATTTCCCCGGGCTTCTCCCTTTTGCTGCTGCATGTTAAAGGAAGTTCTGTTCGTTATCTTCTCCGTACCACCAGATACGCTGACGCTATGATTCTGGTTAAAGGCATTCCGGAAAAGGAGTCCGAACCAGTCGGTGTTCTGCTGTTCCATTTTCCGGTATTTCTGTACGTAAGTGGCATAGTCGATCTGTTTATTCTGCAGCTGCTGAATTAATCCACCATAACCAATAGGCAGGATATCCGTCGTATAGCTTTCGCGGGCATCATAAATTTCCTTTGAAAACTTCATCAGCTCCTGGGAGTTCATCAGATCAAACATGCCATAGGTAGGCCTTTGGCCGATAGAAAGATTAGAGGTATAGGAAACTGCCAGCTGGCCGGGGCGGGCTTTCTTGGTAGTGAGTACGATCACCCCGTTAGCCGCCTGCGACCCATAGATAGCCGTGGCGGAGGCATCTTTCAAAACTGTAATGGTTTCAATATCATTGGGGTTCAGCCAGGAAATGGCATTGGAAGCAATCAGGCGCAGCTCGCCCATATCCCCTGCCAGCGAACCGTTTCCATTGGGGATAGGCAGCGGATCCCGTTGTATCACGCCATCCACTACCCATAGCGGCTCCTGATTACCCAGGATGGTGGAAGTACCACGGATACGGATCTTGGGGCTGGCGCCTACCTGCCCGGATTGCACCATCACCGACATACCCGGCACTACGCCCTGCAACATCTGATCGATCGTGGTTTCTCCGGCTACTTTAATATCGTCTGCTTTTACAGAATAAACAGCGCCTACATAGTTGCCTTTGTTTACATTCATGTAGCCCGTTATCACTACATTGTTCATTTCATAATCTCTCCGGTTCAGCGTGATATTCATCACGAGGTTATTCCCGTCTGTAACCAGCAGGGAGCCTGATTGCGCCTTATTCACCGCATAGGCCGTGTAACCATTATCCGATTGCCGGACGCCTATTTCCATGGATTCGTACCCCAGCATGGAAATCTGGAGGATGGTATTTTCGGGAAGATGAGTAAAATAAAAGGAGCCGTTAGCGGCCGTGATCGCACCGGTGACTGTATTTTTAATACGTACAGAAACGCCGGGTAACAGTTCCCCGGTAGCCGAGCGGATGACCCCGGAAATACTGATGGGTGGCGCCGGTAGCGCGGTTGGCGTTACCTTGCGCGACAATACAATAGTATTATCGCTGATGAGCCAGGTGACCGGAAGGTCTTTCAGCAGCTCGTTCAGAAAATCTCTTAAAGGCATTTCTTTGGCCGACAATGATACTGAGCCGGCTTCGCTGATGGTATTGGTATTGCTGAATACCACAAATCCTGTTTGCTGTTTGATAGCAGAAAATACCTGCTTAAAAGGTATAGATTTACCCGATATGGTAACAGTTTGTGCATGTCCGGTGGCACTTGCCTGCAGGAGAGCGGTTGTCAATAGCACGACGGTAAGTCTCATAGCCAGAAAGATTTTGGTCAGGCCGTTTTTTCCCCGGGGACGATCGGGTGGCCAATAGCATTTTTTTTGCATAAATTGCACACGATTTGGTTGTTGATAAATGAGAATTGCAATGATCGTTTAGATACCTTCCAGGTCATATATACCGTCACGGCCGCAATCCGTGACGGTTTTTTACTGGTTGGTTAATTAAACTATATATGTAGCCGGGCCGGATGATCCAGCCTGTGTAAATGTACCGGCGCCCTATAAGCTGTTTATTTGTTTAGTACAATCAGTTTCCGTCCTTCTATTCTAAAGTCAACTTCTGTTCTCCGTAATATTTCCAGCAGATCGTTCAAAGCGATTCGTCTGCTCATTTCCCCCATAAACCGGGTATCAGGGATCCCGTTTTCATATACTACATCGATATTATACCAGCGTTCCAGTTGTCGCATCACCTCTTCGAGGTCGGCGCCATCGAAGTTGAATAAGCCATTTTTCCAGGCCATTATTTTTTCAATATCCGGATGATCCGCTACCGTGATTTTTTTATCGGCAATACTGGCCTGCTGCCCCGGGTGCAGTACGATGCCGGTACCCGCAGCCGCGCCTACCTTTATGCTCCCATCCAGCAGAGTGGTACGGATGACGTGTTCGTTGTCATAAGCATTCACATTAAATGTAGTGCCCAGCACTTCTATAGCTGCCTTATCGCCGATGCTAACCAAAAAAGGATTGTTGGCACTGCGGCTCACTTCAAAGTAAACTTCTCCCGTAACCTCTACCTTTCTCTCTTTGCTGCCAAAGGCAGCAGGATACCTGATAGAGCTGGCAGCATTCAACCATACGCGGGTACCATCGGACAGGGTAAGCTGGAACTGGCGGCCCTTGGGCGTGGTCATTTTGTTGTATTGCATTTCCCTGCTTTGCAGTCCTGTCGGATCGTATACCAGTTTACCGCCGGATAACACCACGGCAGCGCCAGTCTGACGGGCCACCGGGCCATTGGCCATACTGTCTAATACTACTTCCCTGCCGTCGGCCAGGGTAAGTATGGCCCCCTGACTGCCAGGCATAATCCTGGCAGGAGTGGCTGCCAACACGGGAGGAGATTGTTGCTTGTGTGCTATCAGAAAATAGACGCCTGAGCC
Source organism: Chitinophaga sp. 180180018-3 (assembly GCF_037893185.1). Classification (NCBI taxonomy): domain Bacteria; kingdom Pseudomonadati; phylum Bacteroidota; class Chitinophagia; order Chitinophagales; family Chitinophagaceae; genus Chitinophaga; species Chitinophaga sp. 180180018-3. The sequence goes on from NZ_CP140772.1 coordinate 5,178,065, forward strand.
CAGCAACAATAAGGCAGCAGCAGCCCAGCTCCATTTCCGGAACGGTGAGATCCGGTGAACCGGCGGCGCTGCAAATTCCGGGATATGCTCGCTGATATTCCGGGCAATCCGGTTGCTATCGTGTGCATAAAAACGCTGCAGATGATGGATCAGCTGCTGTTCGTTGGTCATCTCTGTAAAGAGATCACGATTATTTCCGGCAGCATTGATCCACTCATCCAGTGCAGCCTGTTCTTCATCGCTCAGGCTGTTATCAAGATATTTGCCGATCAGAACGGCTATGTAATGATTGTACTCAGTCATGCTATACTACTAAAACAACTAACTCATCATTTTATACCGGTCCACTCAAAAAAAAATTTACCGTTGCAGCATAGATAGCACGGAAATCAGCATGGGTAAGGAAAGTAACTCATTTTTCAGGATGACGGTTCGCAGTAATGCCACCCCTTTGGCTTTTTGATTCAATACGGTTTGATAAGCCATATTCAATTCCGCTGCAATTTCAGCGGCGCTTTTTCCCTCTAGTATGGCCAGGCGTACTACCTGCCTGCATTGTGGAGGAAGCTTTTCTATCTCCAGTGAAATCAGCTGGATCACTTCCGTTCTGATATAGGCATTTTCTACATCTATGGAAAATTTGTCGGCGCCCTGCTCTATGGAATGATGGATATCATCGTGCCGTTTCTGCGCCTTGAGATAGTTGAGGGCTGCATTCCGGGCGGCAGTGAATAAAAAAGATTTCAATTGATTCAGGGTAGGAAAGTCTTCCTTCTTCTGAAAAGCATTGATAAAACATTCCGACACGATGTCTTCCGCAGCCATGGTATCAGCTACCAGCTGCGCTGTAAAAAAACAGAGCATCTGCTGGTATAAGGCATATACCTGGTGCAAAGCTTTCCGTTCGCCCTGCTGAAAGCTTCTGATCAGCTCAGTTTCACTGTATGCTTCGATGGTTGACAATGCGTTGTTTTAGATTCAATGGGAGTACAAACTATGGTAAAAAAATTCAAAGGTGCAAGAGGGAGGTCTAAAATAATTACATCTAAATACAGTATACATTAATATATTTTTACATTCAAATAAATCAGCGCTATATATCTTCCAGTACTATTTATCCTTTTTAAATGAAAAATATTTATACATTATGTAAAGAAATATGACAGCCGGTGACCTTTCTTTTCATCCAGCTTTTCTAACTTTGCGCTGTATTGATCATTTCGTCGCTGATAGCATTGAACGTCCCTATAACCCGGTATACCCTATTCCCAGCATGATTATTCACCCCTCAAACAATTCCATATGAAACAGTACTTTGTTAATCTTTCCATCACATTTTGTATCAGCATTTTATTGCTACTGACTTTTTCCTGTAAGAGAACTGACTACTGGCCGCCGGAATGTTGTGTGCCCAGGGCAGCCTGTAATGTGCAAACACATTATGTCACTAATATTCCGCCTAATGTAGCCCCACCCTATGTCATTCCCTACCAGTTCACCAGAACTACCGGCGCGAATGGCAGGGTGAATTATATAGATGCGGATATCAACTTTTTCGACCACGCCGGAGGAACCGATGGCGGGCATTTTAAAGGAGAAGTGAAGCAAAACGGGCCACACCTGTTCGTGATAGACAGTGCCAGGGATACCCTGGTAGTAGTTGATCTGGATAAATGCGGGCGGGCGGTGAAATCGCTCATCCATTACCGGGCTAATCTGCAATATGATGCTATCAGCGAATATTATTACGATAATAAAGGCCGGCTATCGAAGGTACACAATGTGGGCCGCCAGGTAACAGAAACCTACCAATACGATCAATACGACAATATAACCAGGATAACACATAGTAATGCGCCGGGCACCGCCTATATGGAATTTACTTACGATTACAACAGGCCTCTTAAAGGCTCCTTCTATGACCTGGGCCGATTTGCCGGCCCGATGAATGAAGTGGTGATGATAGAGATCCTGGGCCTGCTGAATACCCAGCCACATCATATGATGACTAAAACTTTTTCCGGCAGCACTTTTTATCCCAATGGCACTTCTACGTATTATGATCAGCAGGTGAATGCAAATGGTTACCTCGTATCTTATAAAGCCCGGCTTTTCGACCGTGACAACATCTCTATAAAGGGCGACATTGTCTGGGATTGTGATAAAGGTGGTGGAAATAAATATTAACCACCTAATACTTTAGGATAACAAATCTGGGTCTGTAAAGATGTGGTTCAGCATTCAGCTCTTTAAAGAAGTCGAAGGCATTCACATTATAACTGATCAGCAATTCACCGGGTGCTGATAAACATGGATGTGCCTTTGCATTATAGGTGAAATAGTTTTTATGCTGCGCCTCTTTACAGTCCCATACCTCTATTATCGGTCCAAACGGCCCGTAGGGCGTTTGTCCGACGCGAAGGCCCACCTTACTGCTCATACCATTCACCTGGAATAGGAGAGCGTATTTACCATTGGGTAATAACGAAACGCTTAATTCGTTGGAAACATTTTCCGTTACAGTGGCAGCCTCATTCATCTTATTACTCCAGGCTTTTCCGTTCCAGAAACGCCACTCATTGAATTGCTCAAAATTTTCCGGTAATACACGGGCAACGATTAATTCCTTAGCCCTTCCTTTCACTCCGTATATATACACATATCCGTCGTTGTTATTTACAAATATTCCGGCTCCGAGTGAGGCATTGTCTGTTTCTTCTTTACCGCTGATCAGAAACGGCGTTTCCACCTGTCGCTGATTGCGGAAAGGCGGCCGGCTGCCTTCAGGTAAAATGATCAGTACATTTCCGACCTGTTTGAAGTTCCATTCGCCCACACCCACGTTACGCATCCGGTACGCAAAAATATAGGTTTTGTTTTGCTGCGCAGTGTTCACAAACCCTGCTCCCAGCCAGTAATAATCAGCCCGTCCCGCATGGGGTACACGTGGTACAAATAGTGATGCCGGCTTGCCGTTTTTATCTGTGTTATAATAAAAACGGATATTCTCTTCTTCCGGAACACGGCCGGTTATGTAGGCAACAGAATTGTGCACCATGCTATAGCCAGGTTGCAATTTTCCATCGACGATATCTCCAATCATTGTATCGCTGAAAACAAGCAACGTGCTATCCGTTCCCTTCAGCGGGATGGAAAAAATACCGTCTGCTCCGAACCAGCCCTTATCACGATGAAACAGGCCTGTCCATTCCGGCGCTGCTGCTACGGTGAAGGGAATAGTGTCTGCCACTTTTTCGGCACATGGCCCGGAAATTAGCTGTGCGCTGAGCAACAAGCTTCCGATTAGTTCATTTATCATTTATATTGTCTAAAAAGATGACCACCTGTTATTATTCATCTTACGTAAAAATAATAACAGGTGGTAACAAAATCAGTTAATATATATAAGCATCATTCAACGTTACATTCCATTACAAAGTCCGGCATAAAGTGCTGCGAAATCATCAACTGGTAATGATAATACTCACTGCCAGTTGATGACGAGAAGTGGCAGCTGGAAATTGAGGCGACAGCGCCGAAGTAAGTTAGAACACCGATATCCCGACGGTCATACAATTAATTCACTCAGGCTATATCAAAAAATTAAGTTTCATTTATTATTTTTTCAATATTTAACTATGTTCTGTACCAACTTTCAAATTGCAAATCGTTTATCATTAATTCGCACTTCCTATGGCAGTTATTGTATCTACTCCACCTGTTTTATCAGATTGAACCTTAATTTCTCCAGAGAATGAGCCAGGTACAGGCGGGCAGAATGAGATTACAATTGATTGTGTTTGTCCGGGAGTAATTGTGCCACTTAACCAGTTTGTCCCAAACGGATGAGGGGTCAATATATTTTGGATAAATAAAGGTTCTGTTCCTATATTTTTAATGGTTAATGTTCGGTAATTACATGAACTTGTCGGCCCTATACTTACAGTGCCACAATCGAGATTTCCTGAGAGCTCAATAATTTTCGTACCTATAACAGTAACTTTTGAATCTATATTATTGCTACCAACCGCATCTGAACTAAACTGAATAACGTCAGTAAAAGTTCCCTTTGCGGAACTAGTATAAGAGATGTCCATTCGAATTGATTCTCCAGGGGCTAAAGAAAAGGGAAACACATTATTTATGCTGTACCCCTGTGGAAGCAGAACATTTGTAACAGTTACCGCGAGTGTACCTGTATTAGTAATCACAATATTTTTTGTGATTGATTGACCCGCGGAAACTTGCCCCCAATCAAGATTCTGGTCAGACAGACTTATCCTTTTGATCCCCATATACTGATATCCAATGTTCTTAACAATCTGCTTTTTATCGTCCCTGATAACGGCCAGTCTTCCAAATTGATCATATTCATAATAGGTAGTAATATTGTTGGGCGCTGTCTCGGATGTCATTCCAGTCAGTGGAGAATAGCAATATGAATACACATGACTATTCGGAAGTCCGGCACGCAACTGTTGTATTGCAGATTTTATATCCTCATCATCATAACTCAGGGCCAATTGTGACAGCCTATTAGTTCCCAATAAAGCCACAATATCATTATAGCCGGCATTCATCACTTTAGCAATAGGATAATTTCTATTATAACCCCATAAATAGGAACTCAGTCCATTAGTTTCAGATATAACTTCAAGTATGTTACCTCTATCATCATACTTGGAATAATATATTTTTTCTTTATATCTGTTATCAAACAAGAATCCAGCTGTAGTGGAGTAGGTTCCGGCAAATTCACCTGCAGAAATCGGAATATTCGTTTCAAAATCGTAAACGCGTTCTTGTTTCAGATCCTTAAAATGAGTTAGCCTACTTCCTATAACAAAAGCTCGTCCGGACTTTATAATGGAAGATGTTCTTTCTATTGGAAACCTTATTACGTTATTGTCGACCAAGGCTTTGATATCGTAAATTTTATCTGTTGCCGGGGCGGATGTGCTAATTGTATAATCACCAGGATACTTATATTGGACCATTTTCTGATTCCCTATTGCATCAAAAGACCTAACAGCTCTTAATTGAAAAGTAGTACTATCATAATCATATTCATTTCCTGTAATTACCTGACCATTCGGCGTATAATCTATAATTGTTTCTTTCCTGAGATAGGGATAAAAAGTATACAATGGAAAGGCTATCATGGTCGTATTTAGCGCTGAATTCTGTACCCGACTTACAGCTCTAACATAACTATTATATCGTTTCACATCCTGGTTATACTCATTGATCGTCTCTCTTTTCAGCATACTATCAGTTGTATAAACTTTCTTTTTCAGGATCAATCCCCTTTCAATGTCAAGCCTGCTATACAGTTTTTTATAATACTTCGAACTCTCTATAAAATTGCCTGTTTGAGTGATTGGTTCCTTATCCAAGAACCCATTATCCTGGTTACTATAGATGAAAGACGTAAATCCATTACCTGTTCTTTCTGTTACCTGAGAATAGGCAATATGATTCCCATTAGTGGTATTCATATAATTTAGTGGTAAGCTACTGAACTTAAAATAAGTTCCGTCTCCGGGAGACTCATAGTATACAGGCTCTCCGGCCAATACCCCGCTTGAAAGGGTATTTCCCCCCAAATAATCTTTTGTATAAAAATATTCCTTTACTTGCGTAGTACTGGACATCGCATCATAAGTGCTGATTTTTCTAATGCGAAGGCCTCCAGCTAATTTATTTGATGAATTTGTTTGTATTAATAAGGACGGTGATTGTTTCACTACTGACGAATAAGTATGTGGTTCAAAGAAAAATTCAGTATATCCTCCTGTTGGATAAATAATTTTTTTGATTATCTCAGCATCCATCAATGCTGCATCTGGTTCCCTTGATTGATAATATGCCGCGATATCCGGGCTAACGGTCACGTTACCCTGACTACTTGCCCCTCCAAAGAAGTTCTTCCCATTGTAATAGCCCCAATGATCTAACAAGCCAGAGTAATAACCAGGCAATAATTTAGCGGTGTATTCAACTTTATAACTATACTGAATATTGTTTCCTGCTGAGACCTTCTTTATTTCTTTTAGTTTCAATCTCTCACTTGGCTTCTCAATATAACTAAAAGCATATTTTACAACTGGCTTATTTCTGACTGACATTGAAATTGTATCCAGTTTATAGTAATTCAGATTCTGAAAGTCCGCCGGACATAAATCCTGAGATATAGGTTTGACATTATATGGAGGTCTTAGCTCATTCGATAACGACCTAACAAACGAACAGGTAATATCATTGGCTTTAATGCTATCAAGATTTGATCCGTATATTAGAAACTTATTTGTCTGATTTACATCGCGAGTAAAGTATGGCAAGTTCGTAATTGGTATTCCTGCTACTACCGTAGCGGATACTTCGCTATATACTGCCTGCTGAATATTTTTAAACCTGGAGTAGTGGAACTTTATATGAACTCCAGTTGGTAATATAATTTCTGTAAGATGCCATGCAGAAGCCTGTACATGATGAGGCCAATCTGAATTGCCTATAATTGGCAGTCCACCATGTGTATTATATACGGCCTCCATAGTTGCAGATACAGATTGTGAGAATTCAACTCCATTAATATCTCCGCCAAAAACATACTGAGTTCCATCATTTGTTGTCAGAGTAAACTTGGAGATAATTCTGGGTAGGGTTAACGATCCCATCAAAACACCTGATACGTTTTCCTGAATTTCGTGCGTTAATTTCAGGCTCAGATTGTCTTTTGAACGAACTACCCATTTCCTCTCATGATTTAACATAAAAACGCCACTGATTCCATTAACATTAAATGTAAATTCATCAGGAAACTGATCTATATCAGAAACATGTGCATTCAAATATTCCGTGGAATACCAATTGCTCACTCCCAATTCTGTACAACGATCGTAATATGCATAATATGGGCTAGAGGTCGAGATATGGGTATATTCATCAAAAAAACCATTAGTTTGTCTTTTAATGACACCTCCAGCTACCAGACTCCAATTCAACCCTACCAACCCAGGGTGATCATCAGGTCTGCAGCCACTCGCATCATAAACTAATGAAATAGGAACAGAAAATGATCCTGTTGTTACATCTGTGATTGGAATAGATATATCAACTGTTCCAGTAAATAAAGAGACTGGAATATCCCCAAATTTTCCTAATGAACTGGCATTGGGTGTTTGAATACTTACCGCTGCACCCAATTCTTTTTGAGCCGAAACTTTAAAGCCAACGAAAGAAAAAACTAGATATAGGCATAGAAGTTTCAATGGAATTCTACGTAACATAGGATTAAATTAGATAAATAATAAATTGGGTTGACACACTATCGCTCTATTTGTGTCTTTATTAAATTTCGAAAACAAATAGCTCCTCTATATTCTCCATCGTTCTCAGTACATAGTAAGCTCTAGACACTAAATATTGAACAGCGAATCGAGTACTTCAGGTTTACCATTTGTATGGTCCGTTTGATAAAATTATCTCAAAAGTGCTCTTCTGTTCATAAGGGGTATCCAATTTGATGAGCCAATACAACTCCTTCCCTTTTTTATCCTTTACGGATTCCCATCTTCCATGTTTGTATGTAATGACACGGATTCTATAACAGGTACTATTATCACATTCAAAGTTCTTATACTTTTCTCCTTTTTTTTGAACTGCTCTAATTGCATCCAAGTCCAGCCCTTGCTGAATATCCAGAAAATCCAACCATCCATCGTGATTAACATCACCATACCTTAACCCAGTTATATCATCCGTATATGATAAATATTTAATACTTGTATCTGCACCGAACACTGAAATAACAGCATATGTATAAACCCTACATAAACTTCCAGAACAATTATCATCTGGTCCCGCCACCCCTGTAACGAAAGAAGCACTATTGTATGAAAAACAACTGCGGGAATCATATTGAAACCTCGTCCAACACCTTAATGTATCTTTTAAAAACACCTTTTTTCCAATTCCCAGAAAACTATTACAGTTATCCAGGTCAGTGATACTTTTTGACTTATTTTTCAATTTAAAATATTGCTTCACTAGTCCATTGTTTCTGACAACCTGATACTGGCCATTGACCAATATAGTATCATATCTTTCTTTCATCAGCCTCCTCTTGTCCATGCGAATACCAGGTGTATTCGTAAGACTGTCAATAAACTCCTTTAAAGTCCTCCGTTTTACCGGAGGTTGTTTACTGTTACCTAAATATATGCAGTCAATTTCACCAACGGTATTGGCAGTTGTTATCAATACACTGCATATCAGGCCAATCAATAATAACCAATATCTCATTTATCTTTTCTTTTTATAATAATCTGAAAACGTTACAAAGATATTACCATGATAGGAAGCCGTTATGATATATTTATATCCATTTGATGCATTACCAAGATGTGCTGGATGATTAGCAGAAGTAGCTTCCCCTTTAAAAATACCTGTGCTGGACCACGTATATCCATTGGCTTGCTGATCTTTGAACATTTTATCATATTTTCCACTAGGCTTCCAGAAGTCTCTTCCATGCTCCTGTAGGGCACCATTCGAGTAATCCGTTCCCCCACTCAAAACATGTATAGCAGCTGCAAATGCAGATCTCATGCCGGTATTTTTATCTCTTGCTACATCACTCATTGCAATAAATGCCCGCTCATATGCAAAGACCTCTGCATTTATTCCAGCCGTTCCTGCAGACTGCTTATAATTCGTATTTAATGCATCCCGCATTGAATTAATATTATCAAATCCATAATACTCATCCTTTGCATTTATACGGTTATTCAGCATCCCCAGTGAAGCTTTCTGAGCGTCGGGATCCGATGTATTCTCATTATAAGTCCAGGCCGCCATCTCCACAAAAGTACTTTTATCCACCCCCGTGGTAGCTGTGATGTCTGTAACTTTGTTCATATCAATGACTGACATTATCACGCCACCTCCCGCCGGAGAAGTTAATTTAATACCACCATCAGCAACTGCATATACTTTGTTATCATTCTTTCCATCGGTTCCAATATAGCTTCCATCCATCTTATAGTAATCTCCTGGTACCATCCCATCTGCATCAATAAACCGTATTGGGTTATCGAATGCATAATTGTATGGAGAATAACGGCGCATCTGATCTGCCATAGGATCAATTACATGCCACCTTCCTATCTGATGGTCATACATCCTTGCCGCATAATCATACCAGTCCAATCCACTCCCATCCTTGAACTCTTTACTCTGTAATTCTTTGCCATTATATTTCAATCGATTCTCCGGGTAATTCGAACCTTTAAGCGCATTCGCACTTATCCCCGCCATTGTGAGCCCAAATGGATAGTAATGCGTTTCCTCCAGCAACGGACCACTACTATGAGACACCACCAGATTATCAAAGAACACATCCTGTCCACTCTCATTACTGGTGTAAATATATACAAAACCTGTCTTCTCTATCACCATTCGATCTGTAGCCAGCGTTTGTAAAGCATCAGGTGTTCCCTGTACCTGTTTTACACCACTGTTGGTATTCACCATATTAAACTGATCGTCGAACAATACATAATTAAGATAGGCTCGTGGCTTATCCGACAGATTCTGACCAGGATCTTTTTGTTTCAACTGATCATACGCCGTGTTATTAAATACTACTGCCATCGGGGAACCGGGCCCCGTGGCCCCGTGTACACCATCCGAAATACCTCCGCCTCCGAAAGCCTGCAGTAGAGCCGTCAGCATATCGGCAGTATTGGTGGCAGGAACATTTGCCGCTGTGCTCTTATAAAAGGCCTTGCTACCTAACTGTAAAGTATCCCCCACCATCACGCGCAAAACCAGCGACGGACCAATTTTTTGCCCATTGGTGGCATTGAGCCTGGCCACATAATCATTAGGTGACGTAGTCGGATCTGAAGGATAGCCTACCGGTTTAGCCGAACGGGTATTGTCAATATTGCTGAACAGGGCTGTTTCCTTAGCTGCTGCCGAGGCTTCCATCGTAGCCGCATATATGGTAAAATCTGTCTGCTCCGTGAGTACCATCCGCACATCCCCAAGATGATCCTTTACAAAGTAATCGTACACATACTGTACAGGTTGATTGGCTTGAAACACTGCGCGTACCCGGCCTTCTTCATGACCCAGGAACTGCAGCGTGTCATTCCGGTAAACAAAGCCACCAATATAGTCTGTAGTTGTTACCCGGGGTGTACTACCGGTATTATCAGTCACAATCTTCTGAAGTTTTGCACCTGCGGCATCATACAGATATTTAATCCGTCCTTTGCCTGTAATGACAATACTATCCGGCAGATTCAGGTGATTATAGGTAATGGCTGAAATATTCTTATTGAGATCATATTTCAGGTTACCATTCGCATCATAGTCGTAATCATCCCCGGTATTGGTGCCATTGATAAAATCACCCAACTTAGCACTGGCGGTATTGGTAGGATCAGCTACCGCTGCCAGTTTGTTACTCCCTGGTTTGTAAGTGTAGGTTAACTGATCTATCTGCATTTTAGTAGCACCAGCCATGCCCATCTGGTTCATCGTCTGGATATTCCCGTTGGCATCGAAGGTCAGGTTACTAACGGAAAAGTCTTTCTGATCGCTGGTCCAGTTAGTACTACCGCTGTTCTGCTGGGAGAAAGGCGCTGAAACAAGCCGGTTAACCTGGTCGTAGTTATAGCCATAAGCCCGGGCAATGCCATCGCTGCGGCTCTTCCAGGTGCTACCTGCTATATTGCCATTATATTGCAATGCTGTGAATCCTGAGTCATAGGCCAGTGTTTGCCCAAACCAATTGGAGCTACTGCCCGTGGTACTGGCAAAAGGCCGGTTAATACCAGTCAGCCAGCCACGGATATTATAATCATAGGTCAGCGTTTCCAGCTGAGTGGTACCAGTTATACCTAAACGCTTTGTTTTTAGCCGGCCCAACTCATCGTAGGTGTTTGTAGCCACTACCTTATCCTGAGAAGGTGCTGCATCATTCAATCGCTTTTTCACACTTTTAAGTCTGCCAGCTGCATCGTAAGCCATCATGGTCAACACGGTGGTTTGTGGAGCAGTGCGGCTGCGCAGATTCTTATGCCGGAGGTAGGTACTGAGTACTTTCCCGTTGAAGTCGTACAGGCTGGTAATTACATCCAACCCTCCGGAGGTATTTTCTGACAACGTTTGTATTAACCGGCCTTTATCATTATAGTAATTAGTAGTGGTTAACCACTGGTTAGTTCCCAATACCCTCACTTTAGTACCTGTTACAAGCCCTCTTGTCATTGAACTGGCGGTGGCAGGTAATGCTTCCGCATTGGGGCTACCATCAGCCTGAGGTTTAGAGATATCGCCACTGGCATACCCCTGTGCTCCCGTGAAGGAATAATCGTTATAATAAGTATAGGTTAATGGCGTCAGTGAATCCTTCGGGATACTGGGAAGAGTGTTGGATGCTGTAATAGTGCTATTACCACTGGTAGCGCTGCCATTAATTTGCAAGGTTGTCTCTGCTCCATCACTGGTAACAAAACCATCCACCATGTCAACAGTATTGGTAGCCTCGTAGAGAGGCTTGCCATCGTAGTTATCCAGGATCAGGTTTGCCTGTGCAGGAAAGTCATAGCTTACACTCTGGGTACTACCGCCGGTGGCATTGTTAATGGCTGCCTGTAACGACTCCCTGGTGGCGCTCGAATTTTTATACAATGCAGTCATAACCGGCCTGTTCAGCCCATCATAAAAAGTTGCCAGCCAGTTTTTCCCTTTTATATTACCGTCCTGAACAAACGCGAGTCTGTTCCTCGCGTCATATATCATCATTGTAGAATCAGCCCCCGGAACTTTCTTTACAATCATCCGGTTACGGCCATCGTAACGATACATAAAGCATAATTCTGCAGCAATAGATGGGCTGATGATCCAGCCAGCACCAAGAGCGACTTCCACCGCTTTGGGTGACATTACAAAACGAAGATTCCCTAAATCATCATAGGCATAATAAGTACAGAGCCATCCCATATGAGCAGTACCGGGTACTGCTAACAACTGAACTTTCTTCAGAAGAATACGATCTTCTTTATCCTTATATTCTACTACCTGATTACCCATCTCATCAATGCTAATCTTTTTATACAACTGACCCGCTGCATATATCCGCCCCACACCACTGGTAGGTATCGCCTGTTCCCCTGTGAATTCCCATATCCTTACAGAATCATTTACAGTGTTGGTCAAATACTGGACTTCTAACGGCCGATTACCACCTCTTTCTGCTCCCGAAAGATCATTCTTAGCCCAGTTAGCTCCAGGCGCATAAGTTCTTAATACCCTGTTCAATGGAGACGCTTCGTAATCAATTCTGCTATAGTACACATTTTCACCTGGGTTGGATAATTGGTAAAAGGTTTTCTGTTCGTAAAAGGGGTCGGTCTTAAAGGCCCCATCACTGACTGAGGCCGTATAAGGCAGGTATTTAGTTTCTTCCCTTCCAAAAGCATCATATATCACTGGCGTTACCAAATCCTTGCCGCCTGGACTAATTGTCTTCACCACTGTTTGAAGGAGCCGCCCCAACCCATCAAAATATTGTGTTGTTTGTCTGACCTGATCTGCCGTACGGGCAGCAGCGGCCACATAAGCCGTGTCTGTCGTTGCTACTGCTGGCTCCCAAGTGCGAACATAATTGACGGGCATTGTCATTGTATATGTACCTGGAATTGATATCGAATTTGCAGTTGGCCGAATTGTAGCTGATGGGGTCTGGGCTTTTAAGAGAGATCCGGTAACTAAAAAAAGAAAAGTACTAACCACCTGTCGGGATAAAAGCAAACTACTGATATATTTCAAGTTCATAATCATATATTATTGAGTAATAGGGTTCATACATACCTGGGGAAATATGCTACTTTGTATGCTTGTTCTCTCAGGGCTCTAAATCGCTATGAAATAAGCCTGCTCGTTAGTATTCGATAATTCCTGAAAAGAGAAAATACAAATAGCCGTAGATTCACTGATAGGAAAGATGCAATGATTAAAATCGATATAGAGATCATCTATTTGAAATGATTTCACACACTATTACATGATAATTTAAAAACAGAATATAGCATATCATACAGGGCCTTTAGCTAAAACTAAGGTTAACTACAGCGTAAAAGTAACAAAATTATTTAACAACTTGCTGTTATGTATATTCCAAAATAGTTAACTACTACGCATGCTATATACGCACAAAAAAATAAACAATTCAGTGTTTTTCCCAGCTTTCGTATTGCTGCCTACAACACCTATTTAAGTGTTGCTACGGAATGAGGAGTATAAATTCACCTGATAAATAACTATAGTTTTTAAACACTAACTTCTGGTGATACTTATGTTTGATACGCCTGCAGCGCTTGCCGTTGCTGTCACATCCTGCTTCTTTTCAAGCTCCTCTAAAACTACCGCCGGAGTAAACAGGGTATCACGCTGCACTCTTTCTTCCTGCAGATGTGCATACCCCCATAACAGGATCTTTTCTACAACAGGCAACAAAGTTTGTCCTTCCTGCGTGAGCGTGTACTCTACCCTGGGTGGCACAGCAGCATAGACCTGTTTTGTTACTATTCTTTTCTGTTCAAAAAATCTAAGATTATCGGTCAACACCTTTTCGCTAAGACCTGGCAACGCTTCTTTAATCGCATTAAACCGGATGGGGCCTGCCCGGAGATGCCACAGAATGCCAATCTGCCATTTACCGCCGATATATTGAAGTGCATGCTGCACCGGGCAACCGGCTAACATTTCTTTGGGGGCCATGGTAAATCGCTTTAGTTACTCTAAGGTAAGCTAATTACGTGAACATAACTGTATCTTTTGAGAACGGTATTAAACTTATCTTTGCCACATACAAAAGTTCCCTAAAACCAAACCTACCCCAATGAAAAAGATACTATCTGTTATTATTTTCTTCGGCATGACACATTTTTCCCTGTCTGCCCAGTCGAAAACGGAAACAACCATCAGGCAACTGGAACAACGCGAATTAGAAGCTATACACAAAGCTGATACTGCAGCATTATCAAAGATCTGGTCCAAAGATTTCGTTGTAAACAATCCATATGGACAAATTGTAACCGTTCCGGAAATATTTGCCTTCATACGGGAAGGTAAAATTGACTATGCAACAGTAGAAAGAATAGTAGAAAGGGTGACAGTAGTTGAGAATATCGCAATTTCGATGGGAAGAGAAATCGTGACGCCGGAAAAAGCCACTGAAAATGCGGGAAAGAAGGTAACCAGGCAGTATACGAATATCTGGATAAAGGACAAGAGTTCCTGGCGGATGGTGGCGAGGCAGGCGACTATTACCAAAATTGAATAACAGCACCAGGATTTAGTGATTTTTCTGTAGCTGCTTTAATTCCAGCCCGTTTTAACTAAGAAAAGTACTTCAACTTGCCTCTGCCAATTTATGGCAGGGGCAATATTTGCAGGGCTTGACAAGTTACCCGCCTGTATAAATGAAAAAATAACTTTCCGGCCAATGCGTAATGCTTTGCCGTGTATGGCTGAAACAGGTATATCAAAACTTTATCGTCTTTTCAACATCGAAGAACGAGTCTGATAATAAAAAATTATTTCTACATTGAGCATACTGTAGCATACCGATCGTTAAATACCTCGTATCAGCCTATACAAATATGACAAGTTATCTCATTAAATTTCTGCCAATAGTATTGCTAACAACTATTACTATTGAGGCCATTGCGCAAACGAACGACTTTGAGCAGCTCGCAAAAGTCCCCAGGGATACGACCACTAATTTTCCGCTGGACTACAAAATCTCAAGGCCCAGGCTCACCGTCCCGTCCTGGGACGAGGATTTCGACGCTTATTATGCTTTCCTGACGCCGGCGATAAAAAAAACACAGGCGCATATGAGTTATGCCCAAAATGGCGTTACTACTGTGCTGACGCCAAACTCAATTATGCCTCATGCACAACTCGACACTGCTACGATGGTAGATGATCCGGGTAAATTAATCGGCACCTGGAGAATGTTGAAATTCCGCGCCATCAGGTATAATGATTCAGTTTATTTACCTACTAAAAAGTATTACAGGCTTGCAGATACCATTTTAGCCGACAAAAGCCAGGACGAAGCATTTGCAGTTATAACAGACGACAATTTTAAAATATATGCAAGGGAAGTTGGCAAGCGGGACTTTAAGAAAAAGATGTCTGCCAAATATAAGATCGAGAATAAGCGATTTATGATGATGTATAAATTAATTAAATCGAATGGCGGTGTATCACAGTTTGGCATTGATGAAAAGGGGTATTTGATTGTTAATTATCCGAGGGTAGTGGAATATATAAAGAAGGGGGAGTATTTTTCTTATTATGCAGTGGTGGAGCAGTATATATATGAGCGGGTGAAGGAGAAATGATTGCTGGCGATACCAGCTTTAGAGATCTTAATTAAAGTATTGCGCTTTTATTGTTTATATTTAAACAGCAACCAAATACCAGTTTTAAACAATAAGTGCAACAATGAAAAAAAGTCTATTGACTGTCTTCGCTATTTTTATAACGGCAGCAGGATTCTGTCAAACTACACTTACCAATCCCCGAACAGATAAAAAACTATTAAAAAACTTCCAGGACGCCAGGCTGGGTCTATTTGTACATTGGATGGCCTGTTTCACTCCCGCTACCGGCGACTCCTGGGAAATAGGCCGCAAAACCTCCAAAGCTACCGCAGATTCTATCTCCTTCGCCTGGAACCCCGAGAAATTTGATGCAAAGGCCATCGTCGATTTTGCCGTAAAAGCAGGATGTAAATACATCACCGTCATTGCCAAGCATCACGACGGGTTTTGTATCTGGGATAGCAAGTACACAGACTTCGATGTAACAAAAACAGCATTCAAAAAGGATATCCTTGCTGAATTAGGTGCAGAAGCACGCAGACGAGGATTGCTCTACGGCATTTATTACTCCATTGGAGACATTCATGAATGCGAATGGACCAAAATTCCTTATGGCGGCGAAATCATGCCGGAACCTAAAGGTGGTAAGAGCCATTTTGTATCCTTTGTACATTCACAGGTAAAGGAACTGATTAAAAAGTACAATCCGGATATGTTGTGGTTCGATGGTTTTTGGCTGGGGCCTTACTGGACCCAACAGGATGGAAGGGATTTATACGCAGATATCAGGCAAACTAAATCTGCTACGCTCTCCAGAGGGCTATCTTCTACCCGTGATGCGGAAGATAAGCACGACATATTTATCCCTGACGGAGCTTCAGGCGACTATCTTTGTATGGAGGCTAAAACTTCCGAAGGACCTGATTATCCGTGGGAAGCATGTACCAGCGTAAGTTACCCTGTATATGCCTACGATCCCAATGCACAACTATTGTCAAAAAAAGAGCTGATCACTATGTTTAGTAAAGTGATTTGCGGCAACGGTAATCTTCTCCTGAACATAGGCCCTGATCGTGATGGAAGCCTGCCCTCAAAACTAACAAACAGGTTTATGGAGATGTCGGAATGGATATTAAAAAATAAGGAGGCGGTGTATAATACGGCCGGCGGGCCTTTCAAACAAGGTGATTGGGGAGGAAGTACCTATAAAGCCAATAAGATCTTTCTTCATCTTCGGGGAAACCAGCAACAGGTGAGCATAAACAAATTGAAAGGATATAAGGTGCTATCAGCAACCGAGATTACCTCAGGAAAGAAATTGAATATTACTGAATCGGGTAAAGGCTACAACATCGAAATACCTAAAAACTTTGAAGGGGTGGATATACCGGTGATTGCGCTAACGCTGAACAAACAATTTGTATTTACACATTGGTTATCGATTCAATAGGTTCAATGTATAATGATAATAGCCGCAAGCTGATTTCCTGCGGCTATTGTCATCTTCATATTTTCTCAAAAAACAGTCGCCTACCTCGCTCTCTTCTCCAACACCTCCCTCGGCGCAATTAAAAGCTTCCCTACTGCTGCACTCCCCTTAAACGCCTGTGCTCTCAACTGATAAATCCCCTTAGGAATCACGATAGACGTTCCGGTATAGTGCGCAGATGATGTATCAGGATTCGTATCATCCAGGGTATAGTAAATATCCAGTCCATCGATATCAGTACTAAGATTAACCAGTAATTGCTTCTCCGGATCGTGTTTTGCTGTTGCAAGCACATCAAAAGCGGCCCTGGAGTAATTGATCTGTGCAACATCCAGTATTTTAAACTGAGGCGTTAATTTCTGTTGGAAATATCCCCAGTCCTGTTTTGCTGATGGCGACCAAAACACTTCAGATAATGCAAGCGACCGTGGCCATGTCATGTATTCTGCATGCCTGCCTCCTGGCACGGATTCAGTCCATAAGTTGCCCTGTCCTCCCAAAACCAGTGTGCTATCCACTCCTGCCGGAATGGGGTTCCATTGGTAGCTTGTATGTAACCGAAGCATACTGTAAGTATCCGGCTCTAACAAGGGATCACCCTGGTATAAATCCAGGTAGGTATTACTATTGGGTGTAAAAATCACCTGATGCCCTTGTTTGGCTGCGTCCATTCCACCCTGTATGCCACGCCAGCTCATTACGGTAGCATCTGGCGCCAGTCCTCCTTCCAGGATTTCATCCCAGCCAATCATCTTCTTCTTTTTAGTCTTCAGGATCTTCTCCACTCTTTTAATAAAGTAGCTTTGCAGCTCATGCTCGGTTGGTATCCCCTGCTTTTTCATAAAATCCTGTACAACAGCGGAGTGCTGCCAGAAATGTTTCGTGCATTCATCTCCACCGATATGGATATACTCTCCCGGAAACAATGCTGCTATTTCTGTAAAAACCTTATCCAGAAAGGCATATACACGTTCATCTGCCGGGTTTAATGTATTATCCTCCTTATTATAAAATTCACTGCCGGGATTTACCGGGTAAATATATCCTGTTGCAGACAAGTAAGGATAGGCTGCAATAGCAGCCAGTGAATGACCGGGAACATCAATTTCAGGAACGATGGTGATATGTCTTTCGGCGGCATAGGCAATAATTTCTTTAATGTCTTCCTGTGTATAATAGCCCCCATAAGTGGCCTTTTCATTCTTTTGAGGCGGATCGAACGACCACCACTTACCTGTTCTTGGCACCCGCCAGGCACCTATTGCTGTTAAACGGGGAAACGATTTTATTTCTATTCGCCATCCCTGATCATCTGTTAAATGCCAATGGAAGATATTGAATTTGTAACGGGCCATATCATCTATATACTTCTTCACAAATTCTTTAGAAAAAAAGTGCCTGCTTACATCCAACATCAGGCCCCGCCATTTGAAACGGGGATAGTCTGTAATTTCCAATACCGGCAAACGGAAAGGCTGTTTACCCTCGTCGGCTGCAAACTGAAGAAGCTGCCGGAGCGTTTGCAATCCATAAAATATACCTGCTGTTTTACGTGCCTGTATTTTTATGCCCTGTTGTGTAACAGATAACGTGTAGCCTTCATCGTTATCCGGGCTGTTTAATCCGGGATTCAGCAATAGCTGGATAGATCCATCCGGGGAGGTTGTTTTACTGGTCAATGGTAATGTAAAGCCCGTCAGCACGCTGATCCAACCATTCACCTGATTACCCATTGCGGCAAGCTCGGGGTTGTCGGAGGATATGATCAGGGGGGTATGGTCATTAATTACAAATGTTCCTTCTCCCTGCCTCAATGATACCGGTTCAGGGAT
The DNA here is from genome assembly GCF_037893185.1 of Chitinophaga sp. 180180018-3. Classification (NCBI taxonomy): domain Bacteria; kingdom Pseudomonadati; phylum Bacteroidota; class Chitinophagia; order Chitinophagales; family Chitinophagaceae; genus Chitinophaga; species Chitinophaga sp. 180180018-3. The sequence goes on from NZ_CP140772.1 coordinate 5,196,796, forward strand.
AATAGCCGGCCTGGTTTGCGCTGTACTTATATGACAGAGAAGCACCCACAACAAGATAAATAGAGCAAAAGAATTGCTAAAAGCTGACAGCTTGCGCATATGCTGATTTGTTTATTGCCATTAATGTAATAACAAATTAACAGAAATACAATTGCAAGCACTTGGGTAAGCTAAAAGGTTTAATTAAAACAGGTTAAAACAAAAAACAGGGTTTTATATTTTAAAATAAACAGCTTGCCTGATAACTATTATTCTACTAATTTAGTAGGGTAATAATCATCAAACAAAAAATGCCGATGCCTGACAAAGCTGTTAAAATAACCTGTTGGTTTGCCATCTTCGCTATCCTGCCCCTGTTAATAGTTTCAGTGGTATGTCATGCACAGGCAAAGCCGAAGAAGAAACCAAATATTATTATTATACTGGCCGACGACATGGGGTTTTCTGATCTGGGCAGTTTTGGTTCGGAGATCCATACACCACACCTGGATAGCCTTGCAAAGAACGGCCTCGTCATGAACCAGTTTTATAATGCAGGCAGATGCTGCCCATCAAGGGCTTCTTTACTGACAGGGCTGTACCCCCACCAGGCGGGTGTTGGCGACATGATACAGGACAGGGGCTATCCCGCCTATCAGGGCTATCTGAACGATAGTTGTGCTACGATTGCAGCACTATTGAAAACAGCAGGTTATACCACCATCATTTCGGGCAAATGGCATGTTGGTGCTGTGCCTTCGGCATGGGCCTGTAACCGGGGTTTCGATATATCCTTTACGCTGCAGAATAACGGAAGTTCCTACTTCAATTCGAAGCCACTGTATAATGACGGTCGTAAAGTGACTTTCCTCCTGGGCAATAAGGAAGTGATCCGGGAAGATACCTCTCTTTATCTGACACAGGCCATTACCAATTTTGCTATAGATGCGCTGGAAGCGCAGAAAAAAAACAACCGTCCCCTTTTTCTGTATCTGGCTTACAACGCACCCCACTGGCCCCTGCAGGCATTGCCGGAAGATATTGCCCGCTACAAGGGAAAATATACCAGCGGCTGGGATACACTACGGCAACGACGGTACGAAAAACTAAGGGCAGCAGGACTGATCAAAAAAACATGGCCATTGTCTTCCCGGTTCGAAAAAGTACCCGCCTGGAATATACTGTCGGCCGCAGAAAAGGAAATCCAGGACACCCGCATGGCAATATATGCGGCTATGATAGACCGTATGGACACCGAAATAGGCAGGCTATTGGCTAAACTGCATTCCTTAAAGCAGGATAAAAACACACTCATCATTTTTCTTTCTGATAATGGAGGCAGTGCCGATGACGTTAAACACTGGGATTATGTTATTCAACGCTCCGGCACTCCCGGATCTGTGGCCTCCATAGACAGTTATGAAAGCCCCTGGGGCAATGTCAGCAATACCCCTTTCCGTCTTTTCAAAAAGAATATGCATGAAGGTGGCATCTCTACGCCTTTCATTGCCTGGTACCCTGGCGTCATTAAAGCCGGGAGCGTTAATTCACAGGTGGCTCACGTGATGGATATTATGCCTACCTGCCTAGACTTCGCAGGCGTTCATTATCCGGCTGTTTTCAACACACATGCACTGAAGCCGCTGGAAGGCATCTCGCTCCGCAATGCCTTCCATAATAAGCCCTTTAAAAATCATCGGGCCATATGTTGGGAACATGAAGGCAACCGCGCTGTCAGAAAAGGTAAATGGAAACTGGTAGCTGAAAAAGGTACTCCCTGGGAATTGTATGATATGGAAAAAGACAGAAGTGAAACCAACAATTTAGCACAGCAATACACCGGCAAAGTGCAGGAACTGCAACGTGAATATGATACATGGGCTGCCCGCGTAGGCGTGAAAGATTCCTTATAATCAACGGGTTATGCTTTGTTGTTTATTTTTTTTCAAAAATCCCGACCGTTTTGCCGGCCTGGATCGTCAAAAAATAAACTTAAACAAAATGCAAAACCTAAAAAACAAAGTAGCCGTTGTGTTTGCCGCATCCGGAAACATTGCCGCAGCAGTAGCCAAAGCGCTTTCTCAACATGGGGCAAAGGTATACGTTACCGCCCGGAACCTGGACGCTGTAAAAGCCTTAGCTCAGGAAATCAAAGCCAATGGCGGGCTCGCGGAAGCCGCTAAAGTAGACGCCATGAACGAACCCGAAATAGACGCTTTCCTGAAAAAGGTTGTTTCCGACAACAGCCAACTCGACATCGTATTTAACGGTATCGGAGTGGATTATAGCGAGATGGGTGGCCGTCTGCCTACGACCACGGTAACTTTCGAACAATTCACGGCGCCGATAACAAAGATCTGCGGTTCGCAATTTCTTACTTCAAGGGTAGCGGCAAAATATATGATCGCCACCCAATCCGGGGGAACCATCTTAACACTCACCGCTGCGCTATCCAGGTCCAAGATTGCTAACTGGGCAGGGATCACTACCGCCAGCGCAGGCATTGAAGGATTAACAAGAGTAATGGCTGCTGAATGGGGAGAACATAACATCAAGGTGATCGGTATTTGCCCCGGTGCATTACTGGAAACAAGAAGAATCTCCGGAATAATTAATGGCACCGCCAAACAACTTGGCATCCCTCCTGAGCAGCTGGCGGCACAATACAAAGCCTTCGACATTCTGAAAACAAGCCCTACATTGAAACAACTCGGTGAAACAGCAGCGTTCCTCGCTTCTGAAACAGGCGTAGCTTTTAACAGCCATATTGTAGATGTGGACTGTGGCAAGCTAAACATATTATAGTACATTTGAGGAGCAGTCTTCAGGCAGGAAGGCTGCTCCCTTATTTTCACCTGCTAATGAATAAATGAATGGAAAAAGCAGCCATCCTTCAATCGGCTATAGCCGGAGATATCAACGCTTTCCAAACACTATTTGCCGAATTTCAGAACCAGCTGAAGTCTTATCTCTACCGGTTGCTTACCGACCGCGACTATGTAGATGACCTGACGCATGATACCTTTATCAAGGCATTTACGAAGATATCCACCTTTAACCAGGAGTCGTCTCTAAAAACCTGGGTATTCAAAATAGCCACCAACCTCGCTTACGACCATTTACGAAAATTAAAAAGATGGAAAGCAGATGCACAGGACCGGGGAGCAGATCTGGCCATAGGCTCGGAGGAAGTCAGGCGTACCTTCTGGATGGTGCATGATACCTCCCCCCACGGCGTTTATGAAATGAAAGAGCATATCGATTTCTGCTTCACCTGTATTTCAAAAACCTTACCCATAGAAAACCAGGTAGCGCTTATTTTAAAGGATATTTATGATTTCCCTGTGAGAGAAATTTCCCTTATCCTCGACAAAACGGAAGGCGTGATAAAGCACTTGTTGAATGATGCGAGAAATATCATGACAGACATTTTTGAGGACAGATGTGCCCTGGTTAACAAGAATGGCGTTTGCCATCAATGCAGCCATATCAATGCCATTTTCAATCCCAAACAGGATCAGCAGGCAGAGTTGATGAAGCTGGAACTGGTAAAGGCTTCAAAGAAATATAACAGAGAACAACTTTTTGCTTTGAGAACGATATTGGTAAAAGCTATTGATCCGCTGCACAGCGCAGGTACTGATTTGCAGGATACCATTATGAAGTGCACGCGAACGGCAATCGGAGACAGTGATTTTTTTGCGGGGGAATTGCGGAAAATAGAGTAATGGGGGGTACCAACCAGCATGCTTTAAAATATTCAGCAGGTCTCAAGATAAGGAGATCTGCCCCACCAGGCTTGATTAGAAAAAAAATATAAATAGCAGGATAGCGGCATTCAGGCATTGCTCTTAAAAAATGATAAAATTATTTTTCGCGTATAACCATTATGAAGTAAATTTTATAAAGACACACCTTAACTCAGTTAAATGATACTTGTGTATGTTAACGGTTTGGGGGATGATAAGATGAGTTAATGTTAAGGAAATTTTCCGCCAGCTAATTTTTAACCCATATAAACTACCCTGTTACATGACACAAGTACAACTCCGAAAGTTTGTTGGCCCGACGGCCATCTTATTCTCATTATGCGCCTGTTCCAGGCATAATAGTCAGCTATCTCCGATGGCCCATGCAGAATCATATGCTATTCAGGCAGATGGCACATCTGCAGGCAGTGGTTTCGACTGTTTCAATCAGTTCTTTAAATCTCTCAAACCAACTCCTGTTAATGCCTGAGAATAACAGCGCCCTATCCAACATCCTAACGATGTACGATACTTAGTAAATACATCACCTTTAATTACCCAAATCAACTCGTCATCTATGAAACAATCCATCCTATTTCGCCTGCCGCTGGCATTGGCTCTTGCTGCAATTTTATCAACCAGTTGTAAAAAAGAAACCACCACTTCCAACCCGCCCCCCCAGCCTCATGCCGGCGATTCGGTAGTGCTCCGGGCCCGACCGGAAGGCGCGATGCCTTTTGATGTGATGCTCGTGTACTGTGGCTATGTTTCTCCCGATGGCGCCGACGACGACAGGTCCGCTCCCGGCACATCGGAGATTATGGCAGGATACTGGACCATTAACGGGCACTGGTATCATTTCAGAAGCCTTTATACGTTTCCGTATATCTCAAACCCTTCTGCCATCAAATCGGCCTACTTAACGCTGTATTCAGATCCACATCCCTGGAATGGCGATAAAGTACATGCAAATGCCGGTAACAACAATGCCTTTTATATAAAACGGGTTATTTCAGACTGGGATGTGTATAGCCCCGTCAATGAAAAATACCCTGGGCCATATACCGCCTCTGTCGATCAGGTATTGGTGCCACATACCAGCCAGCCCTATCTGGATGTAACGGTTGATGTTACGCAAATGCTGCAAAACATGCAAACAGTAACCAACAGCGCCTACTCCATGGGATTGATGGTTCAACTGGCTAATGAAAATCCTGGTATGCTAACGTCAAGAATATTCTGTTCGGCAGAACATCCTGATATGAGCAAGTGGCCAAAGCTTGTTATCAATTATTAGATTTGAAATACCGGCCATGCGAAGATATGTATGGGCGAAAAAAAATGATCCGGGGCCGGCAACCAGGCCGACCCCGAATCATTGCTATTTGATTGTTCTTAGTTAAAAACTATATCTCAGGCCCATCTGCATCTGCCAGCGCGATTGCAGAAAGTCCACTGAATAGGGCTTCCCGGGATCCTGGAAGTTATACAGCGGATACCCCTGTGAAGCACGGCCAGGGATAAACGGTACCAACCCGACACTGGCAGTAGAATTATAAGTATTGGGAGAAAAATAAACCCATCCCCATTGTGAATTCAGGAGGTTGGTCAGGTTCAGGATGTCCCAGGTAAATGTGATCATATGAGCATGTTTACCGCCTTTACGGGCAATCATGAAGTCCTGCATAAAGCGGAAATCCACATTATTATTCCACGGCGTACGGCCGCCATTCCTTTCTGTAAATGATCCACGGCGATGGCTCAGGTACGAATCCTTATCGATGAAGGCATTAAAGGCGTTTGCCTGCTCAGCCGCTGTTACTGTTTTCCTGCCCGCTTCCGTGTACGGAGCAAAGAAATTAACCGCTTCCGCAGCATAAGGTATGTAAGCCAGGCTCACCTGCTGCGGCGTGTTCTGCGCCGTATAATTTACAAATCCATAGGTATATGGACTACCCGACTGGAAACTGCCGAAAAGCGAAAATGTACTTCTCAGGTGTTGCTGCCACGTAACGCTATAAGACACGGTGGCGACTATACGATGACGGATATCAAAATTGGAGAAAGCCAACTTCGGTGCATTGGGATTCAGCGCCTGGTTCAGCTGCCAGTTAGATTCCATGGAATTGCGCACACCATTGGATACATCTTTAGACATGCCATAGGTATAGGCAACAGACGCATTCAGTCCGCCCGGGAATTTCCTGCTCACCTGACCGGTGAGGCTGTAACGATAACCCATGGTAGTATTAGATAACAGGTACGCATTGGCAAACGCAGGATTGATGCCACCAGACGGGAACACCGGCTGCAGCCTGCGGTCGGCCGCCGTATCATAAGTGTTGTAGGCAGGATTGTCTTTCAGATTCACCTGCTGGAACATCACATCTTTTATCACCTGCGTATAAATGCCTTCAATACTGTAGCGGAAGCCACTGCGACTGGTATAGTCTACTCCCACACTACCCCGGAATACCTGTGGCATCATGAAATTATTATCGATCAGGTCTACCTGGGTTTTGCCGGCATTAGGGTTGCTTACCGGCTGTCCGTTCTGCCGGGCAAAGTCTGCAATACCGTTATTACCCGGCCGTAACGGATCGGTGCCGGGAATGAAAACGCCGGAGCCATTGTCTGTACGCTGATCGTATGCACCGTAAGTATCGCCGGTATTATAGTATGCATAACCGATCCAGGCAAAAGGTATACGCCCGGTAAACAGTCCTGCACCGCCGCGCAGCACCAGGCTTTTGTCTTCAAGCAGGTCATAACTGAAACCTAACCTCGGCGACACCTGCACCTTTCCCAGGTAACCATTATCCAGCTGATTCAATGGCCGGTAATCGAAGGTGGTACCTTTGTACTTATCGCTGACAGCGCTGCTTACTTTTTCACTGAGATCCGGCTTGTTGGGGATATGCGCCATATCAAAGCGGATACCGGGTGTAATACGGAACCTGTCGTTGATCTGAATTTCATCCTGTGCATACAGGCTGTAAAAATTGATATTAAATACCGCTCCCGGATGTTGCAGGATATATCCGCGGTCGTTGTTGAAGTAATTGTAACTGCCCCTCACCCTGCTGGGGTTATTATTCAGAAAATCGTTCACACTGGGGTAATCTACCCTCCCATTCCATGCGTTTACAAATCCATAAGTGATCTTATACAGCTCGTTGTGGGTACCGAACAACAGGTGGTGCTTACCGAGGTCCCAACGGAAATTGTCTGTTAGTTCCAGCGTACGTTGTTTCATATTGAAGATGCTGGCTTCGCGGTCTGTTCCCAGGAAGATGGTGCTGCCAGGTGTTCTTCCTACAATCTGCACCTGTGGGAAAGCAGGATTGCTGGTCGGATCCCTGTAGTCATGAATGGTGGAAAATCCGGCTATAACGTTGTTGGATAAACGACTATTGATACGGGTATTCAGTTCAGCTACCGTAGATTGCTGGTTATTGGTTTGTTTGAAAGCGATGCCTGCGAAACGGAAGTTCTGCTGATCACGTTCCAGCTGTACGGCGTCGGAGAAAATGGTGTTGTTGCGCACCGCCAGGTGATTGTTGTCATTGATATTCCAGTCTACCCGGTTGAAGAACTTCAGCGAACGGCCGGTGGCATTATACTGGCCATAAGTACCCGGATCGATGCCATAACGCGCGCGAAGAGCTTCCTGTATCTGTTGGGCATCTGTTTCAGACAATACACCGGAAGAAGTTTTACTGCCGGCTTCCTGTTGTACGGGGTCCTGCCGGCCCGTCACTTCTGTATTGGTAAAAAAGAAAAGTTTGTTTTTGATGATGGGAAAACCGAGCCGCAGCCCTGCCTGATAGTCATAAAACGCAGCCGGCATCTTTCTGCCGTCGCCGGCGCGATCCGCGCCGGTAAGTGTGGCATTCCGCCCGTATACATATACGGAGCCTTCCAGCTGGTTGGTACCGGAACGGGTTACCGCGTTAATGCTGCCACCCGTGAAGTTACCGATCTTCACATCATAAGGTGCGAGGTACACCTGCATATCCTGGATGGCATCCATGGAAACCGGATTGGTACGGGTGCTGGAACCCGGCATACCAGAGGTACCGGTAGCTCCGCCCAGCGAGGGGGAAAAGCCGATGGCATCGTTGTTTACAGCGCCGTCGATGGTCACGTTGTTGTAACGGAAATTGCTTCCCATGAAAGTATTATCTTTCGAGCCCTGCGGCACCAGCCGGGTAACATCCTGTATACTTCTGGAAATGGTGGGCATGTTGCGCAGTTCTTCCCGGTTGATGTTCCTGCCCGCACCATTGGTACGCGGTCCGGTTTTAGTGGCAGTAACCTGCAACTCGTTCAGCTTTCTGGCGCCGGTTTTTAAGGCAATATTCACCTGTTGTACCTGTCCGAGCATGACCTGTATATTATCTTCCCGTTGCGTTTCCATCCCAATAAAACTGGCTTCCAGCCGGTAAGGGCCGCCCACCCGGAGCCCCGACAGGTTATAACGCCCGTCGGGAGTAGTAGCAGTACCGTAGCGGGTGCCTGATGGTGTATGTACTGCCTGTACAGTTACGCCCGGCAATGGTTGCCCGCCTGCATCTGTAATACGGCCGCGCAGCGAGCCGGTAGTCTCCTGGGCGTATACCCGGAATAGGGTCAACAGTATGCCTGTCAGCAGGATCAGCATCCTGCCGGAAAAGTAAAAGTTTTGTTTCATCGCTATGACTTTTGACTATATCAACATCTTTATGAAAAGCTATTTGTAGTACACATAATCTCCCTGTGGTGCGAACAGCTGATCCAGCACATGTATCACACCATTAGTGGCAACAATATCCGGGCGTATAATGTGTGGAGGTGTAATCACTCCGGCACCATAAAAACTAACGCCGTCTTTCCCTATTTCAAAAGTGGCATCCTTCCCGATATCGTAGCTCCGGAAAACAATGGTAACCCCACTGCCGCTCATACCAAAGCCATTCAGTGCCACGGTACCAGGTTTCATCGGCACACCAGCACCGCCTGCCCATCTCCCGCCTATAAAATCGCAGGTGAAGTTGGTGCCATAAATACAGCCATACCTAACCAGTTTGATGAGGGTAAGAGTATCTACACCAGCGAGGTCCGATGGTACATTGTAACCGATCGTTTTAAACGCCGCATCTGTGGGCATTACCAGCGTGGCGGTTGTATAGGTGTTCCCATATAGCATTTTATAAATAGCCACCGGGTTGCTGGCGTACAGCTCCAGCATTTTTACACGGTGAAAAATATAGGACACCATCTTCAGGTCAGGTGCGGCATCCATTGTTTCCATCAATGTTCCCGCAGGAGGCAGTGGTAAGCGCCCTGTTTTGTGCACGACGCCGTCGGCCAGGCTGATATTTCCTTCTGTTACCTTCACCCCATTGAAGAAAGCACCGTAATAATTCTGCGTAACTACAGGCTTATACCGCGGATGCAAACTGGTAAGGGTATCAGACATAAATCCAACCTGGCTGGATTTGCCAATACGCCCGGGAAGGATCAGGTACCCGATCATGCCGCCCAGTGTTTTTTTATCCAGCGAACGCAATTTTTCTGCTGTAAATCCGGCGTTAATAAAGGCACTGTCGGCCGGCACGAATAACGTATACGGCCCTCCGGAGGAAAAGACAGTATCAAGACCCGACAGTTGCAAGGCGGTGCTGAACAACTGTGCATCCTTCTCGCCCTTCAGATAAGTGGCCAGTGTACGTACTTCTATTTTATCTGTATGCTCCGTTTTTTTACAGGCCACAGTGCCAACCATCATCAACAGCAGGCCGCAGAGGAGTGTTTTCATATTTTCTATGCTCATGACATTATGGTTTTAGCAAACCGGCTATTATGTGAAGCACACCATTGGGCGCAGGCCGGTTGATGATATAATTCTGATATCCCATTTCATACATTACGACGGCAGTTTTATTTCCTTTACCCAGTACTAGAGGATTCTGTAAAACCCTCCCCCAGCGGTCTTTAAAAGAAATACGTACCACTTCCCGTTGAAGATTCTGTACCCGCAGGGTATCCAGCGTAGCGGACTGCAGGCTCATGTCCAGCAGAAAATTACGCGTGGGCAAGATGTGGCGGCGCACCAATGCTGCTAATACCGCCGTATCAGCTTTCTCCAACGCCTGCATGGAATTCAGCTTTGGATCTCCCGAATTCAGAAAGGCATCATTAGATGGCGCCCATACGGTGTAAGTACCCTGGTTAGTCAACAGGTTCTGCAGGCCACTACGTTGTACGGCCAACGCAAAAAAGGTAAGCGGCGGCGTATTCACAATCAGGTCTGTCAGCGAGGGATATATTTCAGTCGTCAATATACCGGACAATACCTGTATCTGTCCGTTAGACGTATTGATATCAGTATCTTTCACTCTCACACCATTGACTGTCACCACGGTATCGGCGCCTGTACGGTATTTGCTGACGTATACATTTTTTCCGTCGAGGTTAGGGAGTGGCTGGTTCAATGCAAGCGGAAGTGACCGGAAGCTATAGTTACCACGCAATATGTGGTTGGCAAATAAGCGCCTGGCATCAGTGGGCAACGCAAGCCAGGAGATATCGCCCCCATCTTTCACTGCGCCTATCCTGGCGCTTTGAATGGCTGCGTTATCGGGAATCAGTGTAGTAAATGGGCCTGGCTGAGTCAGTGTATCCTGCAGACTAACTGCTTTCAGGCAGGTATCGAACAGGATAAAGTTGTAATTGGTAGATATAAGGAAGCGCTGCCGGCTGAAGTAGTCCGCGCCCTTGTCGGGAGTAACTTCCTGCTTGTCTTTTTTACAACCTGTACCCGTCAACATCCCCGCCAGCACCACTGGTATCAGCATCCGGCGAATATTGTATATGGAGATTTTCATATTGTATTTTTTGTAGCTCGTGTTTATGTTTATTTATTTAGATGGATGATAAAACAGCTGATCTGTTTCATAAATCACGCCGCTGCGGGTCATCATGTGCCGCTGCGGATCTGCATATAGCGTAGCCATTGGTATCGCCGGATCATTCGTCCACTTCACTTTTACCGTTCCGTCTGCCGGCTGGAATTGCGGGAAGAACGCCCGTTCCATGATCATATTACCCGTGCCGATGTAGTTATTAAACTGCCCGTTGTTGATGTATGGATTATACAACAGGTCATTATAAAAACTGATATTGGTGAAGATGTTCCGGAAATTCAACAACGCATGTTGTTTCAACACACTGTCGATTGGCAGGAACACTGTTGGATACTGTGAAGGAGTTACCTTAGTAGCAAATGCGCGGATATCATTCACTGTTTTAAAACCAGCTGCCTTAAATGCGTCGTTAACAGGCGCCATAATCATAGGTAACGCAAACTGCGTGATACCAAATTCTGCCTTTTTATTGGCGTAATACAAAGAATTATACCGCAGCGAATCCGCTACAATAGCCGGATTACCAGGAAACATCAGCCTGTTGGCAGCGTACATGCTGTCGGCCAGGCGAATGGAAGCCACGAACATGCTCAGCTCCGGCCTCGACAGCAACGTTTCCCAGGCCGTTAGCATAGGGCGTTGCAGCACTTTATCAACAGGCCATACATACCCATTTCCGGCCGTCAGGGCGGTATCGCTTTCCTTATTCACCGGTTCACCATTTACAAACAACAGCTTCGTACGTTTCAGGTAAAGTCGTTGCTGATAGATCAGGTTGGCAGCATTGGATTTGTCTGGTATAATTTCCTGCAACAGCGTGCTGGTTTCAATGCTCGTGATAGCCGAATTCAGCGCCAATGCACCGTAAGAACCGGTCACCACATGAAAGCGAACAATCTTCTGCAACGAGTCTTCCGGCAGCGTATTGATCACATCGGCGGTTAAACCGGCATTTTGCATGGCTGCATCCGTCGGCGCCAGGATAGTGAAATAACCGGCAGGTGCCAATAGCTGGTCCAGTTTAACACGGCGCGCAGCTTGTTTGAACAGCGTAAACCGGCTCGCTGCAAACACAGCACGGATATCATGCGTAGTGTCCGGAACGGCATGTGAAAAGGCTGCGCTATCATCCAACCCAATTTTTTCGCAGGCCGTGAAACCCAATGTCAGACCAGTCAGCAGCACCAGTATTGGCAGTATTTTTTTATTGATCAATTCTCTCTTAATAATCATAATCATACCTGTTAATGTTTTATGGATGGCTGATGTGTATACTGTCAGGATAAACAAGTATGTCTGAAATACCGTGTATCACTCCGTTTCCGGCTATTGCATCTTTAAAAGTGTATTGCAGGCTTTGAGGACCGATACGATAAAAATAGCCCGGGAACATTTCAAACCACGAACAGGCAACCGGTACGGGATTTACAGCGTTGAATAAAACAAAACCTTCTTTGGAATATACTTTTACGTCAACTGGAGAAGGTGCTCCCTGTGGCACAACAGGCGCATCACGGAAATCGGTAATAAAAATTCGGTTCGGGAGTATACCAGCACGGAACAGGTAATCGCTGTAATGTTTGGTATCGAAAGTATCGCTGGCGATGGCAGCGCTGGTAAGGCCACGCCTTTCCATTTTCGCATTTTCCGGCACGAAGAGCGTGAATGGCCCGTCGCCGCTGAGCTGTGCATACAGCCCCATCTTTTTCAGTGCCGCCACATACAGGCTATATTGCGGTCGTTGCTCCAGCCAATCCTTTACGGTAGGCGCAGGCACGGATAATGGCGCTGTCAGCACCTGGATGATACCGTTGGAAGCGCGTACATCGGCGTTGCCTACTGTTCTGCCATTGATGTGCAGTATTTTCGGCGAAGGAGGTACCTGATCGTTGATACCTTTGATGATAAGTGGTTTGGAGAAATAGATCAGCTTCCCGGAAAGGCTTTCATATTCGTTGCCGATCTGCCGGGGGATGTCGGCCGCAGGATAGATGCCACGCAGAATATGATAGCTGATCAGTTCTGTCAGCTGTGCCACACTCATTTTTTGTAACAGTGAATCTTGCGTATATCCTGCTTTATTGAAAGCGTCGTTGTCTGGTACCAGCAACGTCAGGTTAGCATCTTTTTTTGCCACCAGCGAGTCAAGCCCACAACGTTTCAACGATGCATTAAAAAGACTGAACGCGTAGTTACTGGTGAGGATAGTCTGCAGGGGCTGTACATCCGGCTGCCGTTCCGCCGGTACCGTGATCTCCTTGTTGCATGCTGAAGCCATTCCCAGCAGCCATAGCAGCAGCACCATCATGCCATTTCCTCTATTGTAGTGCAATTGTTTCATGTGATATCTTTTTTTGCAGATCAGCCACGGGGCAACTTTTCAAATGCCTGCTGTACCTGCATCATATAAACATGGTTATCGATCAGTTCAAAAATATTGACGGTGGGAAAGACGCGTATCTGTCCGCCGATCTGTGTAAAGAGATTCAGCTGCCCCTGCAGAATGCCTGTTTCAGCCGGCAACCGCGACAGGTTAATATTATTAATAGCAGCCTGACTAACGGAACAGTTCATCCGCGATACGCGGCTCTGGCCATGTGCAGAAGAGGCATCGCTGGTTTCCACAAAATCAAAGGCGAAAAAAGGCATAGTACCCGTTCTGTAGGCAGTAGCTTTATCCTCCCTGAAAAAAGTGCGGAGCATGCCTTTCTCATCAAAGAAATAATCACGGGGCAGGAAAGGCAATGCCAGGAAAGGCGACTGCTCCGGCGCTGTTTGGCGGTATAACGTTGTCAGATATACGTTGTTTGACTGTGGCAGTGGTTTATAGATATTGCCTTTCAGGTCTTCAAAATTATCATTAAAAATATAGTAGGTGTATTTTATAGCGATGGTATCTTTAAAAAAACTATAGTCGGGATACTTGCTGTCAGATGCCAGGAAAGGCCTTTTACCAGAGAGATTATAGAAGGTAACATATAGCTGGCCCGGATCGAACGACCGCTTCACAAACTGCTCCTGCCGCAGAGATACGCCATATTGATTTTTATCCCGGTCGGTGGTGAGTACGTTCAGCGTTTGTATTTCCCCGCTCTTCAGTTCCAGTACTGTATCTACCAGCACCCGCTTTCTTTTGAGCGCCGGCAGCTGCCGGAAAGCGGTATTATCTTCCGGCCGTACCACAAAAACAATCCTGTGTTTACCCGCTGGCACCTGCGCCCAGGCCGACAAATCAAACCCGTTCATAGACGGCGCTGTACGCACCCGCAATTTGCCCGGATATTCCGGATTGCTGTTGGTAACCCGGTTGGTAAGTCCGCCTCGCCCGTCTGTGCCGGCGTAACCGCCGTTACCCGCATCAAGACCTGTACCTGCGTTCATGGAATAAGAAGCGCTGAAAGGATCGCGGGTAGCCAGGAAGTCACCTTCAATAGCTCCACCGGAAGGAATACCCTGCTCATCAAACTCCGGATCTATCAACATACATAAAAAGGGCGGCGCCTGTCCTGCATGCAACACATCCACTGAATACGGGATGGAATTGAATACACGCAAATATGCTGCATCCTGCACATCGGGGAGGCGCTCATACTTATAACACCCTGTCAGCAGCAGGAGTAAAATACCCGTTGACCACCTTAATAATATTCGTTTATTCATTGCCGTTATTTTCATTTAGGAAGATACTTACCTGGTATGTTTTATCTTAATCAACCTCAATCCTGCCGGATCACCTGCGGGCTTGCCGGCCTTGCCAATCAGCGCTATACTATACATGCCCACCTCGGGGCGTACATTACCATCCGTGTAGAGATCCGGGTTAGCCACAAAAGAATTGGATAACAACGGAGGCACATCAGTCAGTAACTGTCCGGGGATCCTGTCGAGAGCCGATGCATATACCCTCACCTGCGCGGGCATACCAACGGGAGCGCCCATGTCTGCACCACTTGGGTTTCCGCGGATACCAGGGTCCCACATATATGCCACAAACGGGTTCTGATCAGGCAATATCCGCGGGCGGAGATTTACCTGCGCACCGGTGTTGATAGCGGGCTCGGTTATGTTGCCCAGTGGCTGCCCGTTGCCATCTGTAAACGTAACGTAAGGCACATTGCTGAGATTGAGGAAGCGGGTCTGCCAGGCATAATAACGTCTTACTAAAAAAAGCGAGCCATCCAGCCCATAATCAATCGGAGCAGGGCTTCCAGAGGGTTGCGTTGGATAATAGGCAGAAGCGGTCATATCGGTGTTGGAGCACACAATCTCCGGTTTTCCTTCATTGTCTGTCAGCCATGCGGTGATATTATCGTTGGCGTATAACTCAAATTTTTTCTCAGCCAGCAGCTGTCCGCCTGCATCGAAAGCCTGTATCTGATGCGTGCCTTTTACTACTGACGTATATTCGCCGGCGTTACCATAATCTATTTCACTGCCCATTGCTACGCCATCAACGCGGAAAGTAATTTTGCGGGCCTGCCAGGCATTTACGCCCTGCATGCGGGCATAAAAGGCGTTCACAGATGGCACCTGTTCGGTGATCACCCGATAGGCGTTGATCTTATAAAAGTTGGTGACATCGGTAGTGATATCCAGTTTATATCCAAATATAGCGGGCGTGATCACCATCGTGTAACTACCACCGGGTTTGAAGCTTCTGACCATCGTGGTAATACCAGCCTGTGGTGCATTCCCGCTGGTATTCATGATGGGGGTCATGGGCAGCTCTGCCAGTTGTTTGTTGAAATCGGGCTGACCATTATTACCGACAAACAAGCGGAAAGCAAAGGTGCCGTAAGGAATTTCCACACTTCCGGAAAGCTGGCCGGTGCCCACGTTGCTCAGTTTAGTATGTACCGGCGTACCATCTGCCCAGGTAAGCGTTACCGGGCCATTCAGTCCGAGGGTATCTTTGCTGACACCCAGATTCAATATCCGGATGTTGAAATAATCGGGCCGGGCAGGTGCGGTGATGTTCCGTATTACGCTGCGGATAGAGCCATCTGCCAACACATAATAATCGTGTGGCTGCAATGGATCATTTTGCAATACCGTATCTATCTGCAGGCGCACACCGGGCAAGCCGGGATACTGGATAATAGTGCGCGGCTGCAGCTGTATATGTATCATTCCATTTTTGTCGGGCAGCGTTACCGGTATATTCACCGGGCTTCCATTGGCCTCATTTTTCCATACGCCTGTTGGGAAAAGGCTCTGGCCCAGTTGGCTGCCACGCGTGGCGTCAGCACCGTAGGTAGTCAGTGGGATATTATTGATGCGCATGTCGAGCGGCATATTACAGAAGTTCAACAGCCGTATACCTGAAGCCGGAGTATTGATTACCTGTGAACCATCGGGCACAATTCCATTGTTCAGTTTATCTTTCTTACAGGCAGTCAACAGCATTCCGCACAATAGCACCTGGTAAAATATATATTTATGCATATCCATTCTTTTAATTATAACAGACGATAAGTGAGTCCCAGTGAGTATTCCGTACCACGATAGAACTCATGCCGTATGTAACGCACACCATGATACAGGCCGTTGGTACGAGGTGTGGAATACACTTCCCGGAAAGCGGGATTGAGAATATTTTTAACGAAGCCTTTCAGCGTGAAGCGTTTCATCAGGCGCTGGCTAAACACAACATCCAGCATTGGTGCAGGCCGGCTGTAGAGGTCGGGCGTACCATCCAGCTGCACCTGTATCAGGCGTTCACCTACCATATTAAAGCTCGTCATGAAACTGGTACCGGTGCGCGGATTATCATAATCGAGGTAGGCGTTGATGGAATAAGGCGCCTGTTCGAACAGCGGACTTTTATCAGAAGCGTTGCGGTCAATGGCGCGGGAAGCATTTACACGTTCCGCATTTTTGGTGATACTGCTGGAAGCAAACATCACGTTGGCGCCAACGAACAGTCTGCGGAGGGCAGGCGTGAACACGCCGAGGTTCTTACGTATTTCCAGTTCCACTCCTACCAGCTGGCCACGATTAGGATCATTCCGGTAAGCCACCACCGGGAACTCCGGGGCCAGGGCTTTGCTGCCCTGCGGATTATAACTGAATACTTTTGTGAGCTGCGATTCGATCTGTTTGCCAAAAACGGAGGCCGCAATCACTTCCCCCGGCTGCAGAAA
This sequence comes from Chitinophaga sp. 180180018-3, assembly GCF_037893185.1. Lineage (NCBI taxonomy): Bacteria > Pseudomonadati > Bacteroidota > Chitinophagia > Chitinophagales > Chitinophagaceae > Chitinophaga > Chitinophaga sp. 180180018-3. The sequence goes on from NZ_CP140772.1 coordinate 5,213,575, forward strand.
CCATTCCCATCTGAAGTCCACACTACGTGTCAGCTGATTTTTCAGATCGGGATTACCTACTACTACCGCAAACTGAAAAGGATCGAACTCATAGATGTTAGTCAGCTCCCGTAATTCCGGCCGGGCCAGCGTGGTGCTGTAACCCAGGCGGAAGTTCATGTTGCTGCGGTATGCATAGGTCAGGTTAGCAGAATAATATGGTTTGAAAGATGTTTTTAGTCCGGTATTAGGGCGGGCGGTACTAACGCCGGTGTTGACACTGCCACCGGCCAGCGGGCCGTTCACCAGCGGATTAAAGACGTTGCTGGTATCTACCTTTGCACGGATATCGGTGGATTCGAAACGCACACCTCCGGTGAGTCGCAGGCGGTCGTTGATATGAGCATCGATCATGCCATAGAAGGCCTGCGTTTCATAAGTACCAATATAATTATTCGGCGATTTTCTGATCTGGTAAAGGAAGCCCCCCACCCTGGGTTGTCCTTCATCATCATAACCACCCGGATCTTTCAGGCCAATGTTGCCATAAGATATCAGTTCATCCAGGCGGCCCTGCACACGATCCAGCTGCCCGTTATCTCCACCGAGGTTACTGCCCGGGAGGCCCATGACGTTTTCGGTGAAATCGCGTTCCCTGCGGAGGTAGTTATATCCTGCCTTGAAGAGTTGCTGACGGCCGCTGATATTGAAAGGTTGTGTAACGTCGACCTTCGCATTGTAGTTGTGCTCATCCAGTTTGCGGAATTTACGGCCGTTGGGATCGGCAAGGATCATTCCATCCGGACCGAGGCCATGCACGCTGCCGGATACGAAAGAATACAGGTCGCTCACTACACCGGTACCGGCAGGGTCTTGCAGACGGGTGGCGCGAGACATCGCCACATCCGTGAACCGGAAGTCGGGTTCATTCTGCGACGACAAAGAAGCGCTGAGATTATATCCCACACGCGGCGACCAGTTTCTCTTTATCAGTTGATGTTCGCCCTGGAAGTTGAACGTATTAAATTTCCGGTACGACTGCTTCAGCTGGTTCACGTAGTTGTACACGGGGTATTGCAATCCGGTGTTTTCCCAGGCGCCGTTGAGGTTGGCGGCCGATGCTTCTGCTCCGCTGCTGCCAATATACTGTGCCTGTATCTGGTGACGGGCATTAAAACGGTAAGTTAACCCCGTGAGGATACCATAACTCAAACTGGTGATGCCGGAGTTTTCCCGGTAGCCGAGGTATTTACCTAAGCGTGGGTTATCGGGTGTTACGAAAGGGGGTACATTCAGCGGATTATACAACCGTGGCACCGATTCATACCCATTTTCCCGTTTATCCGATCCCGTTAGTATGCCCTGGTAGATGCTGTATTGATTCAACGTAGCATTATAGCGGTCTTCCGTACGACGGTAGTAGTTAGCGCTGACGATTACACCCAGCTTATGCTTTTTGAACACGCGATAGCTGTTACCAAAAGAAACGGTATAGATCTGGTTCAGCACCGCCGGTTGTTGTGAGGTAGTGAGTACCGGATCAAATTTCTGCATAATGCTGTTGATACGATAAGATTCAGCTGCCAATGCCGGATTGTTGCGGCTCTGGCGGAAGAGATTTTGTATCTCCGGTAAACCTCCGGGGTATAAGTCTTTCAGCTGGTTAAATTCCGGAGAAAGATTATGAGATTTCACTTTTTGTCCTAAGAAACCCAGGTCATTGTTACGGAAGCCAGTATAGCTACCACCCAGACCCACACTTGAATTAACGCCGATCTGGGACGTAAATTCAAGCAACATGGAATCCGGAACAGATCGTGTTTTCAGCTCAATGATACCAGCAGCGGCATCGGCTGGTTTATCTGGCGTCATGGTTTTATATACCGTAGCATTGTCGAGCAGCGCTGCCGGAATGAGGTCCAGTGGTACCGTACTGCGATCGGGATCAGCCGACGACAGGCGGGCGCCATTCAGTTGTGCAATCACACTTCTATCACCCAGGCCACGTACGGCTACATATTTATCGTCTGTGATAGTAACGCCGGTCACCCGTTGCAGTGCCTGCGTGGTAGTGATGCTGGCGCTCTTGGCTATCTGTGCAGCAGAAATAGCATCCTGTACAATGGCCGCGTTCTTTCTTTCATTCAGCGTGGCCATTTCGGTGTTGGTCTTCTTACTGGCCGTTACTTCTACTTCACCGAGCTGTGTATGGTCTTCCTTCAATGTTATTTGCAAAACATCAGCGGGATTACCTACTTTAATTTCCTTTGACTGATAACCGATATAGGAAACCTGCAATACGATTTTGTCGCCATTGATGCGTATAAGGAACTCGCCATTGCCATCTGTTACCACGCCGATGCCGCCACCTTTTACTTTGATGGTAACACCAGGAAGCGGTGTGCCGTTGCGGGCATCTGTTACTTTACCTCTGAGTGGAACAGGTTGTACTGCTGGTTCCGGCGGAGCGGGCTGTAGTACCACGTATCGTCCGTTCACATTGTATTGCAAACCGGTAGCTTTTTTTACCGCGTCCAGTGCGGTTTTCAGGGTAACTGTGCGGTTCTGCAACGTTACAGGTTTGCCGAGCAGCGCAGCGGCGGCTTCTCCGTATGTAAACCGGAGTTTATGGCTTTTTTCTATTTCGCCAACCACTTCGCCAGCTTTCAATTGCTGCCGGCTGAATGTAAATATTTCGTCCAGCTCCTGTAAAGTGGCGCCCGTAGCCTGCAATGTGATGCAGCAACATAGGCACCAGCCATACAGGTAAGCCTTCGGCAAGAAAAAAAGTATACTGACAATGCGGTGTAACCATTTCTTCATATTATCTGATTTACAAAATGCGTTTAGTGTTATTGCCATTCCCGGAAAGACATAGCCATCCCCTGCCGCCTCCGCTGATGCGGTAGCAGCTGTTGAAGGTGGATACGTTTTTTAATAAATAGAGATCTGTTGGTTTGTTATACGGTATCTGAATTTCAGCGTCTGCGATAATAACTGCAATACTTTATCCAGCGGCTGATTAGTAAAGTCGGCGGTCACTTTTTCCTGCAGCAGGCCATGTCGGCCGGCAGCTGTTATTTTTACATCATACCATTCTTCCAGCGTCTGGCAGACTTCCTGCAAGGGCGTTTGCCGGAAAATCAAACGGCCTGATATCCAGCTTCCTGTATTTTCCGTGTCCAGCTTTTCCGTTTCATATATGGCTGTGACCGTGTCGTACGTCAGCCTGTTTCCGGCGGATAAATCGGAAAGGACTTTTTCGCCATATTGTACCCTTACCTTTCCGGATTTAACGGTAACGGCAGCACGCTGGCTATGTTTTGCTTCTCTTATTTCGAAAGATGTACCCAATACACGGGTGATCATATTACCGGCCTTTACGCGGAAGATGCGCTGCGGATCATCGGCCACCTCTACAAAAGCGCGTCCCTGTATGGTAAGAAAGCGATCAGTATCTCCATAATTCGGTGGCACCCGTAAAATAGTCTTCGGGAAAAGATAAATCCTGGAACCATCCGTCAGCGTGATTTTCCGCAGTCCCTGAGCGGGCGCTTCAAATACCTGGTCTGCAATAAGCTGTTGCGGCTTTTCTACATAACGGCCACGCTGGCCAAAGAACATCCATGTAACAGCAATAACAGGGATCAATATAGCAGCCCATCGCCACCACAGCAGTCTGCGATGTTGCTTCAGTTGCCTGATATTATTTTCTTCGCGGGAGATATATTGTTCTATCGCCACCAGCATTTCCGCTGCCAGCTGTTGTTTCTTGTCCTTATCCAATACCATAGCGGGCTCCCCTTCGCTGGTAAACCATCGGTCGATCAGGTCCTGTTCTATTTCGCTGGATTCCTTGCGCAGGTAGCGATCTATCATTCTTTGCAAATGATGGATATTCATTTTTCCGGTCTTTTACACAGTAAGAGTAAAAATGAAAACGGGATAACTATCGTGGTATGTTACCAAATTATTAACAAGTGGTTTTCAGGAAATATTCTTTAGAAAAATGGCCAGCAGCATCACTTCCCGGAGCCCCACCCTTATTTTTTTCAGTGCAGTATTCAGCTGATTGCGGACAGTTTGTTCGGAAAGGCCCAGTTGTCCGGCGATTTCCTGTACAGAAAGGTGTTGTTCGCGACTCATGCGATATACCTGTTGCATACGATCGGGCAAAAGTTCGACTTGTTTATCGAGGAGTTGCAGTAATTCTTTTTTATAAAGCGGGTCAATGAGTTGTTCAAATTCGGGCAGGATGTTCCTGGCTATTTCCTCCTGCCGCTGCCGGTCGCGGAGCATGCGGGAGATGCTGCGTAATATTTCATTGCGCAGGCTGCCAAACAGGTAGGCCTCCGGGGAATCCGGCAGGGTCATACCATGACGATACAGCCACAGGTTAGCGAATACATGCTGCACCACGTCTTTGGCTTCTTCCCGGTCCTTCAATTTCCGGAAGGCAATCAGGTATAGCGGTTCCCAGAAGCGATGGTACAGTTCATTAAACGCCTGTTTATCGTCATTTTTAATGAATTGCAGTAGCTCCAGGCTGTTGGCTGCTGAGTATTGCATCTGTTAGTAGAAGATTGAAGCAGGGTGCAAATTAGCCAAATGGCGGGTTATGGAGGTTTATGTTTACGTTAAATTCTCGCGATAGTCCTATTCCAGACTAACATATTCGCCCTCTACATAACCTCCATTAACATAACGTGTTTTGTCGTTTGTGTGCCAGGCATAAACGCCGGCTACCATAATTCCGAGGTCTTCTACATAATTATTAACAGTATGCTGCAGGTCGCCAAATGGAGGAAGGTTCTCCTGTAATAGCCGAAATTCTTTTAAATAACTGTCGTGGAGCGCTAATGCCATCATGTACGCCTCTTTTAACGGTATCTTATATTCATGTTGCATTACCTTAACAACATTCATCGTATCTCCTTCCCTGTGTATTTCCTTTGGAAGAGAAATAAAATCGTTGTGCATGCCTATCATCCATGCGCAGAGACTATGCAGCCGTAATATAAACGGATGTTCGAGTACCGTGTCTGGCAGGTCGCGATAATTTTTCTGCATTGCTACATATTTGCAAAATGGGAGTCCTCCGCTCGTGTCCAGTCTTATGATCAGATAAACAGGAAGCGGAGGAGGTACATTTGCCCTGTAGTATACTCGTTCTTCCGTATAACCTACCAGTAATTGGTATATAGAGGTAATATATTTTTCATACAGGCGATCAGGCATATTGCATGTAATAGCGTCCTGTCGCAAAACCCAGAATTGATGAAATATTCCATTATCGGTGGGTTCCTGCAAATCTTCTCCTATTAACAATGCTGTTATTCGTTTAGTCACTTCATTCATTTCGTTTCGGGTGCAACGATCCCAGTAATCGTCCATCATTGCGCCGTTTGCTGTGAAGTTTGCAAGCGGGCGGAGTTCTTCAATGCCGTTTAAAAACGGGCATCCGCGGGCGGCAATGTCAGTGAGATTATGTAACTTATGTTTCTCACGGGCAGCATCGCTATGAAAAGTGTATTCCTTGTCAATCCAGGCATAGTATTCCTCCCGCTGCTGTTGGAAGTCAGGATGGATAAAGTCGGGAAATGGGTAATGAGGCCTGGGCAAGTGCTGTAATCCGGCATAAAATTGTTCATCTGTGATTTTTCTGGACATGGTAAATAGTATTAATGGCTATTAAAGAGGGTGAATGGTTAGATAAATTTAAGTTTTTTGTTGGAATTATGTAGTGGTATAGTTATATACTCTGTTAGGCAATTTAGCAGAGGTACGCCTGGAAGTATTACTATTTGGATACAGTGGGTTATCTGGTCACTGCCAGAACAATTAAGTGACCAGTATTTCCGAGAACTAAGTTTACAGGTATATAATAATGCAGGCAGGCAGCTTTCACTAAGCTGTCCTGCCTGTTTTTGTATGCTATTTTTTCTTTATCTGCCTTATTGCATCAACCAAACTTACAATACTTTCATCTACCAGGTGCTTTTCTTCCGGAAATTGAAACACACGAATATAGCGGGCTCTTTCCGGATCATATATAAGACCGTGGTTAGATGGCATCAATTTTAATATCCCCTGAATTGGGTCATTCACCGGAGAGAGATATCCCTGTCGCTCGAATAAGCTTACTTCCAATGCATTTGCATTAGGTAAGACAGTTACATCAACAGTAAAATTGAAATTTTCGGCTATCATACAATCCTGCAAAACCGTAGCCAGGGCGTCAGATTTGTTGTAAACCCATATTTGGGGAAATACATCTGTTGCAAACTGATATTCTCCCTCCATTTTATGTGCAAGAAATAATGGGAAATCATCAAGCATCTGCCTCATCGCCTGGGCCGTTTTGAAATGCTGATTATTTTCCGTAATAATATCGTAAAAATTAGAAAGGGTTAAATTGTCCATAGTATGCTTGTTCAGTATCTGTAACAAATGTCCGTATTGTCTTATTGTGCTAAGAAGGTCAATATCCGTTATACCAGCCATTGAGGGCAATATCCAATGATGATAGAGGTCCGGCCAGTTAACACGATACGCCGACAAGTAAATGATCGTCTTAAAAACCTTCTCATACTCATTAAGTGTCCAACCCGGACTTGACAGTGGTTTCTTTCTGCCATCGAGCGTCAGGTACACCGTGCCAAGTACCTCGAAGCCCATATTATCGAAATAGTTGTAGTACTTCAATAGTTGCTTTGGCTGATCTACTGCGCCGTTTATTTTGTTCTCAATGATGATAGCCTGCTTGTTATTCGTATCTACAAGTGAAATATCAACCCATCCCCTTTCTTTATAAATCTCAACTTTCGCATCTTCTTTAAAGGTGCAGTTTACGCGTTGTTGCGCAAGCACTGTCAAAAAGTTTTTAAGCAAAAGCGGATCTTGAAGCAGATGATGCAAAATAGCTGTATGAAGATTTTCCTTGTGGTACTGATCTGAAATAAGTAAAAAAATATTCGGCCGCGAGGCAACTGGTGCATTCTTGCGCAGGATGTAGTTCTCGCCAATCCCGGATAACTTATCCAGGAGATGGAGTGTATTGTTCATATGTTATTACTAATAATAGTAAATATATATTTTTTAACCTGTTAAATTTATAATGAAATAAAAACCTCTATGGATGATAAGTTATAATCGTGAAATTGGAAGTAATTCTCTTCCCATTATCCACTCAGTAAGTCTCCGCCTCTCTCGGTATATAGTACTGAAAAATTGTCCGTTCCCTATAATCAACAAATCCCTCTGTTGCGTGTGTAGTCAGATCTACGCACTCAATAAAGCAATCTTTCTTCCGTAGTATATTCCGTACATTTTTTTCTGCTTTTCGTATTCCCTTGCCAATGCAGGCGAATCCATATACCATAACATAGAAATTGTTATCTGTACTCTTAAATAACTCGGTATTAAAATAACCCAGGTTCTTTAGTGTATCTCTCAGCGCCTTTGCATATTCAGTAATCATTTCCGATTTATATACTTTTATAGCATAGTAATCGGTGCTGTCATTATTGATAATCTTAACTCTTCTGGCTATATTGACTATTACCGGATTATCCGGATACTCCTCCTGTACTTTGAGTTTTCTACTTAGCAGATCATATTCCGACTTTCGTACCCAATCGTCGTCCAGTTTTGAATTCAATGTATAGGCCCCTATTTCCACTAAATCATGATTCTTCAGCAACATTTCATAATGCCAGCCCACTACTATACTGGTTAAGGTAACCGTGGTGATGGCTATACTTATCAAATACGCAAATGGATGCCTCTCAATGCTTTCCTTTATAGTCATAAGTTTTTTCTTTTATTCCATTAGATTTAAAAATGGGTACTTCTCTACGAAAATGATATTAGCAATACCACTTTACGTAAGCAATCAATCTGTTATTGGAAAATGGGTTACCGGGGAAAAGGTCAACACCGAATATTCGGTTTATTATGCCGCGTTCTAACCAAATATCTAATTTGATCGCACGAATATTTGCGATTATCGCTGTGATACTTCTAGCTGTTATTTCTAAAAGTATTTAAAAAGATGTTCGCTCATTTTCAAAAATGTAGATTTACAATCTCATATATTCTTTTAATTTTAAATTGTGAAAAAATTCTATTTTATTCCTTTAATAGTATTCAGATACATCATCCAGTATCTATATAATAGGAACCAAATAATCTAAAAGGTACCTACGCTTATTATGAATATTTTAAAATTGATATGATAACATTATTTCTTCCCTTATAATACACTAGCGCAATCAATTGGTACTATTCTATTTAAAAGGAGCCGATGCAAGAAGATGAATTAAAAAGGCCGACAGATATCCGGAAATAATGCCTTAAATTCCTAATATGCACCATCATCCACGGTCTCTAAAATCTTATTATGATGAAACTGAATGAACGGATCAGCAATGCCCGAAAAGAAAAGGGACTTACCCAGGAAGAACTGGCCGACCTGGCCAACGTGACTACGCGTACCATTCAGCGGATTGAATACGGCGAAAGCATTCCGAGGAGCTATACTTTGAAGGCAATCGCAAGGGCATTAGATCTGACTTATGAAGAGCTGGTTACTGCCAAAGCAACGCAGCAGCCGGAAGATATAGCACAGCAGCCGGAAGAAGCAGCACATTTTATAAAGATGCTGAATTTATCTTGTTTCTCTTACCTGGTGATTCCCTGGATACATTTTCTAATCCCCATCTATTTACTAAAAAAACAGCGGAACATAGGTGGCGATGCACTTACCATCAGCAGGAAAATAATCAGGCAGCAGATGTATTGGGTGGCCGCCTTACAATTGCTCATGCTCCTTACATTTGCTTATAACTACATCCAGGTGACGGGCAACGGTCACTATATCGCACACTATTTATGGCCTTTTTTATTCATGTATTTGCTGAATGCGGGATTGATTCTATACAACAACCAGCTTATTCAAACGCAATTAAAACTCATTGATCCTCAATCATTGTCGTGTAATTGACGTGGAAATGTCGTTTCCGGGGCGCATTTACCGGTTTACTTTTGTGGCAACAAAACAAATCAGATGCACCCATTTATTTCGTTCACGTTAAGGAGAACAGCTATATTGATCATCTCTTTATTTCATGTTGGTTATTTTTGTCAGGCGCAGGATTCCCCCGCTAATCAATTGGTACTTCCGGAAGGGAGAGTTCCGTTTACCTGGATGAATTATAAAGATAACCCATATAGCGCCATGCTCATACCGGTGAGGCTAAAAGGCTGCCCTAAGGTATTTTATATGCAATTCGATACCGGCTCCCCTTATTCCCTGCTGTATCGCAATAAGCTGAAAGCAATTCAAAAACGGTATGCGCAATCGGTACAAGTATCAGATACCACCGGAAAATTACAGCAGTTCAGGTTCAATATTGGAAACATAGCCATACTGGCTAAGGAAATTGCTGTACAACAATTCGATAGCGTTAATGTGAACTGGAGCAAAGATGCGGTAGAGATCATCGGTACGCTGGGGACGGATCTCATTGATAATAAGGTGGCCTTCATTAACTATCCTGAAAAGTATATGCTGATCACCAATCATAAGAAGCAAGAGGACACGGTAGCATGGTCAGGATTTATATATGAACACCGAAGAATACTTCTGCCCTTCTCCATCAGGGGGGAGAAAAAAATTGTTTATTTTGATACCGGTTCAAGTGCCTTTGAATTATTGACAGACAAAGCAACCGCTATGCTACTGGCCTCTCCTGATGCCATACCAGGTAGCCAGGAAGTACAGTCCTGGGGAAGATTGCTTAAAGCTACCAGCGTTCAAACAGCCGATAGTATAGAAATAGCATCCCAAAAGCTTCCTTTACGTACTGTTACTTATATGGAGGGAGTAACTGATGCTCAAATAAACGCTATGAAAAAAATGGGCATTGGTGGCATGACAGGGAACAGGCTTTTTGTGAATAATATACTGGTGATTGATACACGGAATAAAAAATTTTGTGTAATGAGATAGTGTCTTCACTATGACTCAGTTTCTATGACGAAAGCCGTTAATTCGGCCATCTTACCATCGCGAAACCGCCAGACATCACAGTAGGTGTAATGAACCTTTACGCCGTTTTCATTTTTCATACTGATTTTACCAAGTGCTGTAACAAAATCGCCTTCAGCGATTAAGTTTTCGACTATGAATGCCGGAGGTTCCGCGTATGCCGTTGTCATGTATTGCCGAACGGCTTCCTTGCCTTGTAGTATTCTATCACCTACGAATGTCCATACTACATCGTCAGTGCAGAAAGACAGAAATCCTTCGTTATTCCCTTCGGTGATAGCTGCATTAGCTTTTTCGAGTATAGCTTTATTATTCGGATTCATATGTAGCAAGTCAGGAGCAAGCCCGCACGATGACGGGCTTGTATTGATCTATAAAGTAACAACTTTTCCAGTACGCACAGACTCATCGCAGGCAAAGGCGATGCGCAGGCTATCAACCGCATCCTGCATATGATCTGTCAGATTGATGTTTTCGCGGATGGCTTTCAGGAAATAACGCTGTTCACGATTGCACAGTTCCTGGTGGTCTGGCTCATCCTCCATATTGATCCAGATATCTTCTTTCGCAAATTCCGCTTTATCATTTAACGCAGCATGATGTAGCCGGAGCGATTCCGTTTTCGTATGTGCTTCTATGTTATCAGACTTGCCGGCGGCACCGGATTCTTTAGCCACAATGGACACACAGCCTTGCGGACCGATGACATCTTTTACAAAGAAGGCGGTTTCACTGATCATAGGTCCCCATCCTGCTTCGTACCAGCCCACCGAGCCGTCTTCGAAGCGAATCTGCAGCTGGCCATAGTTATAGTTATCCGCAGGAATATCGTTAGATAACCGGGCGCCAATAGCACTTACCTGCACCGGTTTAGATCGGGTCATCTGGCACATCACATCAATGTAATGCACGCCACAATCTACAATAGGGCTCAGGCTTTGCAACAGGTTACGATGTACCCCCCATTTGCTGCCGGAGCTTTGCTGGTTGAGATTCATTCGCATTACCAGCGGTTTTCCCAGCTGATGGGCAATTTCCACGAAACGTTCCCAGGACGGATGATGCCGCAGGATATATCCTACCACGAGTTTTTTGCCGGCTTTATGTGCCGCAGCAGCTACCCGTTCAGCACCCGCTACCGAGTCTGCCAGTGGCTTCTCGATAAATACATGACAACCGCTTTCCAGTGCTTTAATGGCGTAACTTTCATGCGTATCGGGGTAAGTGGAGATACATACGGCATCCGGCTTAGTGGCAGCCAGTGCTTCTTCATAGTTACTGTAGAGCGGGTAGCCGCCGCCCAGCTTATCATTTAATACCTGCTTGCTGGAACCGGTAGATACAATACCACATATGTCAAAGCCATCCAAGGTATGGTAAGCTACCGCATGGGAGGTGCCCATATTGCCACAGCCCACTACCAGTACCCGCAAAGGTTGTACGTTCTCTGCCATGAGTAAATTTGCTGTTTAGTTTTTCATCAATCCTGGTAAGATACAGTGAAAACGTTAAACGATACTCTTTTTATTTCAGCTGCTGCTGTATTTCAATATACTCAAGGCGCAAACCCAATTCTCTATTTCTCCTGTAATAAAGAGGGAGGATAGTTTAATCAGGATTTTGGGTTCTCCTGCAGATACACTTTTAGCCCACATGGCTGCTGGTACTGTAGATCAAAGCATGGTATATGGTCACCAATGCAGCAATTATGAATACAATATAAAAAGCAGCTTATGAAAAATATGTAATATTGCAGGTATGGAATTACCCATAGTACAATATAGACGGCACCGCCTCGCTTATTCTGTAGCGGCGGTCTTAGGTTTCCTTGCCGCGGCCCAGGGCTATTACTGGTTAGCAAGTGGAAGTGTTGCTTCGTTCTTTGGCTGGGTGTTTTCGATTGTTGGCCTGATTGCATTCTGCGGTTGTTGCTGGATTGCTATTCGAAATTCCCTGGTGCTGGAACTGAATCACGAAGGTATCATGTACAAAAAAGATACTTATGACTGGAATACCTTGCGCAGTTATGCCATAAGGAAGGAGATCGGTGAAAGCAGTTTGTTCGTTTATCTCATATTGTACTTTAACAATAACAGAGATCCATTAGAAATCCAATTAGATTGGCTGAACAATAGCGAGTCTGTGCCAGAACAAATGGAAAGTTACGCGAAATTTTTCCACATCAGGTTCGACGGGGTAGTAACGAAGAAAGTATGAATCGACTTATCCCCCGGGGCTTCCTGGCCTCGCTCTATGATCCCATTTCTAAAAAAGATCGATAAACCTGAACGATGGTATTCGTAATCTCCGCTGAAACAGATGATCTAAAAGGTTAAGCTAGCAATTTTATCAGGTCACGGCAGACCTATTCACCGCAAATCCAATTCAAAATAGAAAGCTATGTGGTCGCACCTTTATTGGTATTACGAGATACGAGGGAACGAAATTTATAGCCAAAAACTACCAACTAATGATGTACTTAACGTTCTGGAGAATACAGGGAAGTTACAACGTATAGACAATCAGCAATTCTGTAACACAGAAAATTTTCCATGGAAAATTACTGTAGTCCACCAAAATAAAATTAAGCAGTCTCTAAACGTAATCTTTATAGTATAAAAAGCAAGACCCGCGCTACATGCAGGTTTTGTCAAACTCCAGTGGCCTCGCTGAGAAAACTGTGTTAAGGGCTTTGCTCTTCCGCCTTTTACACAGCCTATTCGTTATTCAGGCTTGTTTAAGAAAGGTTTCAGCAGATCTATTGGCACTGGGAAAATCGTAGTGGAATTTTTCTCTGTCGCGATTTCCCTAAGTGTTTGCAGATAACGTAACGTGAGCGCACTGGGTTGTTCGCTCAATACTTTTGCTGCGTCGGCAAGACGCTGGGAAGCCTGGAATTCACCTTCGGCAGCTATGATCTTGGAACGGCGTTCTCTTTCTGCTTCCGCCTGCTTGGCCATGGCTCGCTGCATCTCCTGCGGGAGATCTATCTGCTTTACTTCTACAGTAGAAACTTTTACCCCCCATGGCTCTGTGTGTTTGTCAATGATCTGCTGCAATTTAATGTTAATCTTTTCTCTTTGTGAAAGCAGATCATCCAGGTCTGATTGCCCCAGAACACTACGCAGCGTAGTTTGCGAAAGCTGAGAGGTGGCTATCAGGTGATTTTCCACCTGTATAACGGCCTTGCCGGGTTCGACTACCCGGAAGTACACCACCGCATTTACCTTGACGGATACGTTATCCTGAGTGATAATATCCTGGGAAGGTACATCCATGACTACCGTACGCAGGCTTATCTTCACCATTTTATCAATGATGGGGATGAGCAGTATTAATCCCGGCCCACGTACACCATCAGGAGCCACCAGTCGTCCCAGGCGGAATACAACGCCACGCTCATATTCCCGCAGGATGCGGATGGCATTTGCAAGCAGGATGACGGCAAAAAAGATAATGACGATCATCCAGGCGGAATAATATGGTATCATAGCATTTACTGTTTTATATCATGTAATTAAGTGTCCAACAATTAATTTGAAGTGCTTCACTGCGATAATCCGTATCTTTTCTCCTTTTCCTATCTGCCCCTCGACAGATTCTGCCTGCCATATTTCTCCATGTACCATGATATTCCCTGATGGATTCAGTATATCCAGCACTTCACCGGTTTCACCTACCATTGTTTCAATACCAGTAGCCGGCTTTGCCCGCTGGGCCCTCAGTCCGGCGCCTATGATAAACAGAAAGAAAAGTGTGGTAACCGTTACCGCAGCAATGATCACACTAAGTGATATCTTTACGGATTCCAATGCAGAATCTGAATGAATCAGCATGAGAGAACCCAGCAGCAGAGAAACAATACCACCAATTGTCAACATACCATGACTAATGATCTTTATCTCCAGCACAAAAAGTACAATGGCGAATATGATCAGCGCCAGCCCGGCGTAGTTGACAGGAAGGGCCTGCATGGAGTAGAAAGCGACCACCAGCGATATTATGCCTACAATGCCGGGTAGTATCGCGCCCGGATTATACAGCTCGAACAGTATGCCGTAGAAGCCCAGCAATAACAATATGTAGATAATATTAGGATCGGTAAGCATCGACAATATTTCTTCTGTCACGCTCATCTGCAGCGTTTCTGTTTGCGCAAATTTTGTATGTAATACCTTAATGCCTGCTGATGTATTTACGCTTTTGCCATCGATACGGTTTAACAATTCCTGCTGATTGGCCGCCACGAGGTCTATCACTTTTTTTTCCAATGCTTCATTTTCTGTAATGGAAAGGCTCTTTCGGACTGATTGCTCCGCCCATTCCAGATTCCGGCTCCGTTGGCTGGCTATGGATCGAATGAAAGCCGCAGCATCATTCGTCACTTTTTCACTCATCACCGTATCCATGCTCTGCAAGCCCACCGGATGCGCCGCCCCGATATTGGTGCCGGGTGCCATCGCTGCTATATGTGCCGCCATGGTCACAAAAACGCCTGCAGAGCCGGCATGTGCGCCTCCAGGGGCAACATATACCACAATGGGTAGTGGGGCTTCCAGCAAATCATGTACAATGTTGCGGGTAGATTGCAGTAATCCACCGGGGGTGTTAAGGTAAATAATCAGACAAATGGCCTTTTCAGCACTGGCCTTGTTAATACTGTGATGAATAAAATCTGCGGATACAGGATTGATGCTTCCATCAATCCTTATAATAAATACCTTTTGTGCTATAAGTATCGATGGGATCAGGAAAAGCAAGGCCAAAAATGTAATAACCCGCTTCATAAAGTAAGGTATAACATCAATGATATTACTTATGTAAGTTACGTAATTTCAGGCTCATTTCCCCGAAATTTCCAATTTATGTCGCTGCAGTTTTTTCGGGAAGAGGTCAATTTTCGTTTTTTTTTCCTAATATCGCAAGGACATAAGAAATCAATCCTATTATTTTGGCTATGATTACCTAAATTGATATTCAAAAAATCAGTCCGCTTAATAAATATAAGCAGGAAACTTCCCTAAAATCCACAGACAAAGTTTTTTTACATTCTTTTGGAATCATTCAGACCCAATTAATATATCCCAAACATCTAAATGAAATAAATATAAATGAATATATTTAAGCTTGGTACTAGATGGGGAAAAGGTAACCCTGACTTTTATGACTTAATTAAGGAATTAAGCATTTCGCTAAGTCATAAAAATGATTGTTCTCCTCAAAAGGGTGATGTTATTCTGATAGCAAAAGGATTTAAAGTATTTGCAATAACTATACTTAAAGAAAATACCCATCCAGTTATCAATCGTTCCGATCTGGAACTTCTTTTCGGTCGATATCAAATAGACTTTGACGAATTAACAACATTTGCAGATTCTCAATGGCTTGAATTAAATGAAACAGATCGATTCGATTATCAAACTCAAGATGGTATTTGTCAAGTTCAAAAACCTGAAATAATCACTCTTACAAAACAACTATTGAAAAAGTATATGGATGCAGAGGCGTTAAATGAAATAATTAAGGTTCTGGAATATAAAAAACAAATCATCCTGCAGGGTCCTCCCGGAACCGGCAAAACAAAACTGGCCAAAGAAATTGCTAAAAAATTAATCAGTATTAATAGTTCGAGAATTTTAACAAGGGAGGATATAGTTAGATTATGTAGTGATCAAACAACAATCACAACAGCAAAAACCAGCCTTAATTTCAAGATCCTGGGCATAAGCGAAAAAGGGGTTCGCGTAGAGAACTCAGAAGGCACAGAACATTCGGCACCTTTTAACGAGATAGTCAAAATGTTTCAAAATAAGGCCTGGGAAAAAGAAGGGGTGATCACTAATGGAACAGATTCATATTCTGCAGCTATTGCAAAGTTTATAGATAGCAGACAACACACATTTTTGTCGAAAAATGATTCCGAATATTGCAAGATTATACAATTTCATCCCAGTTACAGTTATGAGGATTTTGTAAGAGGAATTGTTGCTGAGTCTAAAGGGGAAAAAATAGAATATAACAGTATCAACAAAATATTGGGGCATTTCGCAGAGCAGGCTCTAAGAAATCATAATTTGAGTAACGCTGATAATTCCGGAGCTTCCATAGACAGTTGGGTCGCGCAAAACTTCGAAGAATTTAAAAATGAAATTGAAGTAGGCCTCCAGGAAACAGAATTAAAGCTTTCGGCGAATATTACCATTTTCGAGGTGGCTGATAAGTCTTTCAAATATGGCAAAAATTGGAAGAACCCGTCACATTTAAATTTCAGCCAATTAAAGGGACTGATCAAGGCTATTGTTAGTGGTGAATACCAACTTTCAGACTTACAAATAGACAAAACCAGATTCGCACATGCATTCTACCGGGAAACTTATTATAAACCTTTGTTGGAATTATTTTTCAAGAACCACAACTACACAAATAAACCTATTTCCGTAGTTCCCAGAAACTATGTGCTTCTTATCGACGAAATTAATCGTGCCGACTTATCCTCTGCTTTAGGCGAACTGATTTATGCTTTGGAATATCGCGGGGAAGCCGTAGAAAGCATGTATGAGGTAGATGGAGAAAAACAACTGATACTCCCTCCCAATCTCTACATTATTGGTACCATGAATACCGCCGACCGAAGTGTTGGACATATCAATTATGCTATTAGAAGGAGATTTGCTTTCGTGGATATTCTGCCCGAGCCCCTGAAGGAAGACGATGAAATTTACTTCAATACAGATGGGTTCGAAAAAGTAGCAAGGTTGTTTAATGATAATAATGTGAGTAGCGAATTTGACTCAAAAGATGTGCAGATTGGGCACAGCTATTTCATTATTAAAAAGAGAGGTGCGATATCACAAGTGGAAAGAGACAACATGTTCAAACTGAAAATGAATTATGAAGTTATTCCTATATTAAACGAATATGTCAAGGATGGTATACTTGTGGGTAAAATTGACGGTAAGGACGTCAGGCAGTACATTAATGAACTGAAATCAGCCCTATAATGAAGATACTGCTCACAGAACACGCATATGTCGAAATTTCTCGTTGTATTGACGAGGATCCAACAGATCCATTATTGATCAACGAAAACTTATTCACAGAGATAAAGGAAGAAAACATACGTCTTTTCAAACGAGAAAGAGGAGTAAACGTATATCCCTTTCTGCTAGAGCAAAAAAACGAGAATATTTTTCAACTTAAAGCAGACTACTACGTAGGAATAGACTGGCTGATAAAGGATAAAAAATTCATTCAGGTTGAGCCTAAAATCAACACAAAGATCACAGCGACATTTGAAGCCATTTCTAATGCCCCAGAGTCAGATGAACAACAAACCGAACCGAAACAATGGGCGCCCAACAAACTGCCCGATGTAGAATATGTGGAAGTAGACTATCTCAAAATGCTACTAGATATAATGTCTGCTGGTTTACCCAAGCAGTATACCGACAATCTTGTCTCAATAGACTGGTATTCTTCACAGATCCCTATTACACAAAAAGAAGACCACCTAACCCCCTTTATCGTAGTACAGTTTCTCCAGTTACTGAAAATAATTGTGCAGAAAGGTTTAAAAAAAACATATTATAAAGTGCGGAAAAATGTAACCAACAAAGTAAAAGGGAAAATCCTAGTTGGTGCACATATAAAAAAAAATGTCTTCAAAAATTACCTCACGCAAACCTATTGCGAGTATCAGGCATTTGGTCAAAACAATATCGAAAACAGATTCCTAAAAAAGGTACTTACTTTTGCGGAAAGCTATATCGAAAATAATATTTTATGCTTTGCAGGTAATATGAATGCTGTAAAAAACCTGATCAATTACTGCCGCCCGGCATTTGAGCATATTGACAATGATATCGACGGAGATCACATAAAACAGGTACGTTACAATCCTTTCTTTAAGGAATATAAAGAGGCTATTAATACTGGCAGACATATCTTGAAAAGATTTGCCTATAATATCACACAGACCTCAAGCGAATGTAAAACCACGCCCCCTTTTTGGATTGATATGCCACGATTATTTGAGCTCTACTTTTATATGCATATACTAAATGCAAATAGTGCAGATAAAAATCATATCCATTATCAATTCAGCACTCATGGAAATTCACTTGACCTATTAATTTCCAAACCAGGCTACCAAATGGTAATTGATATAAAATATAAATTACATTATCTACATGGACAAGTACACCAGGATATTCGCCAGGTTGCTGGATATGCAAGGCTAAAGAAAGTGCGGAGACAATTAGATTTGGAGGACGATCAAAATATTGATTGCCTTATTATCTATCCGGATATAAAGGCATCAGCAAGTTTTGATTACTCATTATCTCAGCTTCAAAATAAAATGCGGTTGAATCCCGTTGCTGCATACTACAAAGTGTACAAACTAGGTTTCTCTCTGCCAACTATATAATAAGAGTGCCTTTTGACAGCTGGAAATCTATTACCTTATACTAGCCCTTCTTTGATTTTCAATCCAACGAATCCACGTTGATAGGTTGTAATATTTAGTGCAAGCCTAATGAATTAATAGTTCGCTAAAGATAATAGATAACATCCACGCAATCCCTACAATCCCCCCACAACCAAATCAAATGCCGTAAAAAACTGGTAAATCCTCTTCTCCACCTCCACCCTCGACTGCACCTGATACTCCACATCAAAAAACAATGGTTCAAGATAGTACTTACGAATATCAATAATCGGCTGAAAGTTAATTCCCAGACAGGAAATATCTTTTCTAACCTGCTCCTGTACAGAGAATTCAAGCTGCCTGTTAGGTACAAACACATGATGCACCCGCTCATATTCCAGATAAACCCGCGGGTTATAATCCGGCATATCCGGCTTTAGCAAACCTGAAGGAACATTCGCCCTTTTCAATTTAACATTGATATCTGCATCAATAACAAAGAAATTATCCCAACTCCATCCGTATTGTTCTTTTAAAGTTGCATCGTAGTGGTCCAGCTGACCTGCAAACTGAAATTTCGGGAACACGCCGTTAGTCCAGTTCTCTGGATCAAATCTGGCAGGCTCCTGTAATAGCCGCTCAGAATAGGCACACAGCCCCGCTTGTACCCACATCAAATTTGCTACAATATCATAATAGTATTTCCCTTTAGAGGAATTGTAAATAGTATGCTTTTTATTTTTTGTCTTCAGGGTATCCAGCCACTTTTTATACTTTGTGGCTAGTATCAAACTTTTATCAATTTTTCGCATGTATTGATCATTCAGTTTTCCATGCCAGCTTTTGCGCCAACATCTTATAACGTGTAACTATTTCTTTTGCTTTTGGTGTTTTTAACTGTCCTTTTTCTTTTAATGTATCAATCTGGTTTTTCAACATGGTTAACTCAACAATAGCCTCTGTACGCATATCCGTACTTGTATCATCTAAATCAAATATCTTTTTAAGAATAAGGTCGTAATCCAAATAACGGGGATCCACAAAATAATTATCAACGTGATTCTCACCTTCATAATACAGATCACGATAGATATTCCAATTCTTATCAAATTTCAATTCCACTATCTCCCAGGGTTCAAAAGAAGATGCAATGATAGGTGAGTGTGTAGAAAAGAAAAACTGGCAATCGATAGTAAGACCTAAATAATAATCAATGATTGTCCTTTGAAGATCTGGATATAATGATCTTTCCGGTTCATCATATAGTATCTGGCATTTATTAGGTTGCAATAAATACAATGGCAGCGCTGATAACATCACCTGCTTAGTCCCTGTGCTTAATAAGCCGTTGGGCACCTCATTACCCGCAAAATCTTCTATTTTCAGAAATCCTATATCATCTTTTCCCTGAAAATCCAATTTCGTTTTAACACGCAGGCCAAAATTCTTTAACAGGGGATCAAGGCATTTATCTGCGATATTCTGCACAGGGCTTGGGGTTTCGTTACGCCACTTTTCAAGTTTTTTAACGGCTTTTTGAATTGCCTTAATATCTGTTGCCTTTTCAGCAATGTGAGAAATTTCCTGCCTGATCTTTATCTCTTCTTCCTGATATTTCTGAATTTCATTTAATATAATTGTCCATGTATTAGCCGCGGAATAAGAAGAAAAATCTATGTGCCTCCGGTCTTGTAAGTCT
The DNA here is from genome assembly GCF_037893185.1 of Chitinophaga sp. 180180018-3. Classification (NCBI taxonomy): domain Bacteria; kingdom Pseudomonadati; phylum Bacteroidota; class Chitinophagia; order Chitinophagales; family Chitinophagaceae; genus Chitinophaga; species Chitinophaga sp. 180180018-3. The sequence continues at coordinate 5,233,732 of NZ_CP140772.1, forward strand.
AATAAATCACCATGCTCTACCTCTAGTCTATAGTCTAAATCAGCCGGGAAATATATGGTCGCTGGTTTTACTGACCCGCTATAAATCCCCCATTGGGGTAAAACGTTCTTAAATTCAACTTCTGCACCATTTTGGTAAATCTTGCTCCAATAGTTGGAAACTTTTTCTCCCCCCTGCTCAGTCTCATCTTTGTCGAAATTAATCTTCTTGGAGCTAACAAAATCTTCAAATTCAAAATCGAGAGATACTTGCTTTATTTGGTCCATTAATCCAATCTCACTATACGAATAAGACTTGTAGGAAATCACAGATATCAACTTCAACAAAGTCGTCTTTCCCGTTCCACTCTGCCCTATGAAACAAACCTTATCCAAAGCCCGCCCTGCCTTCGGATGTCCTGCAGGGTAAGTAAGGTCTAAATGGAAATCTTTAAAATGATGCAGATCAGGAATTGTAATGCCTCTTACTTTCATTACATCGGATTTATTCGGGAATTTAAATAAGATTACGTAAGATAAAATTACTTTAGTTATCTGTGGTCAAACAATATAGCGATTTTTGTCCAGCTTTAAATGAAGAAGGCCTGCACTTGTTGTGCAGGCCTTCTTCATTTTCCTGTGATCCCGCTGGGACTCGAACCCAGGGCCCATACATTAAAAGTGTATTGCTCTACCAACTGAGCTACGGAATCAATCACCGTTTTTGTTTAACGGAGTGCAAAGATATGAAAATCCCCTTCCCTACCAAATTTTTCTCAAAACTTTTTTTCTCACTTCCCCGTAAACTCAAGCTTGTACCGTATTACAGGGTCATCCTTCTCCTCCGCACTGAATATATGCAGTATATAATACTTCCCATTCACCCAGTCATTTACACTGTTGTCATAAAACGGACTTCCCGGATTTCCACTCTGCCCACCCGGATATATACCATACGCTTCCGTTTTATCAGACAACTGCACCACCATGCGCCACGACGGCCCATGCGTTGCTTTCGTCGCATTCACAATATGCTGCCCGCCTCCGGTGTACAAATGCTGCGCACTAAACGCCGGTATCCCCCGCGATAAATGATTGATATCCGTTCCACGCGCCTTGCCCAACTCCAGCTTCCCCGCTTTATTCAACTCCGCCATCTCCAGCACGGTAGTAGCAAATGCACCCTGCACCAATCCTGATAAATTCTCCTTCTGAGGCGTGTTAATGTTGTCAATAAAATGAAACGATGTATCACGCAATAACAACTCCAATGTGGTGATCGCCTGCGGATACGCTAACACAGAACTATCGCTCGGATGCAGCTCATCCCGCCAGATTGTATCTTCCAAATGCCCCCATAAAGCATTGAAAATAGTTGCTGCCTTGCTATCCGGCGTAGCCATAAAATCCCACGAGGAGAGCAGCTGCCAGTACGGTTGCTGCTGCGCCGTGAGCGAAGCTGTATCTAAATGTTTCCTGATCATCGGCAACGCCGCCGCTGCAAATAAATTCCTGGTATCCTTCTGCAACAGCTGCATATCAACCGGCGTAATAGCGCTCATCGCGGCGAGGCGCTCGTTGATCCGCGCACCACGGTACAGATCATACTGCCCATACAGCGCATACGGATACGTGCTATCGGTAGCGCGCTGATTCGCGGAGCTCACGAAACCGCGCGCCGGGTTCTTAATATGCGGCACCTCCTCATGCGGGATATACCCCTGCCAGGCGAAGCTGCTGTCACTGCCCGGCATAATCCATTTGCCCTGGTTTTTCCAGCGGAGCGGATACTGTCCGTTATGCCAGATGGCAATATCGCCCTGTTTATCGGCGAATACGAAGTTCTGCGCGGGGCAGGTGAATAAAGTAATCGCACTCACGTAGTCGTCGTAATTACGGGCTTTATTAAGGCGATTAAACGTGGCCAGTTCATTGGAAGGATCATGTGCTTTCCAGCGCATTGCCAGAAACGTTTGTCCCGCGGTTTTATCAGGGAACGTGTTATCAAACATCACAGGGCCGAATACGGTGTAGGCAACGGTGTCGTGCACGGTAACGCCGCCACGCACTTTGATATCTTCCACGCGGAGGTCTGCTTTGCGATAACTGCCGTTGAACAAATATTCAGCGAGGCCGTTACGAAACTGCATCCGGTAATAATCTTTCACATCTTCTTCGCCGTTGGTAACGCCCCAGGCAATGTGATCGTTGAAACCGATGATCACACCGGGTGCGCCGGGCAAAGAAGCGCCGTATACATTCATATCAGGCGTATGAATCTGTACTTCATACCACAGCGAGGGGAGCGACAAACTCAGGTGCGGATCGCTGCACAGAATCGGTGCGCCCGACCGGGTTTTACTGCCTGCTACAGCCCAGTTGTTACTGCCATTGGCCGGATCTGGTTTATCCATTCTGAATTTCATGAAGGCGGCATCAGCTGCTACAATGCTGTCCGCCGGCGCCACCGTTTTTTCAGAGGCTGCCGGATAGGCCGTTCCTCGCGGGATGATAGGATCTGTAGCAGGGTGATAATCCGGGTACATCATATCGAAATCGGTCATGGAAAATAGCCTGCGGGCATTGGTAAATTCCAGGTCGTTGCAGAATCCTGCAAGGTCGTAAGCCATGTATTTGAGCAGCAGAGCCGATTTGATGATATCCCAGTGCTCAGGGGCGTAGTCGAGTATTTTGTATTCCACCGGGTAAGTTGCCGGCGTAAGTGTGGATATATACGCATTCACTCCGGCTGCATAGGAGGTCACAGCGGTTTTGGTAACCGGGTCGGCCAGCATCTCCTTCACAGCATTTTCTGCGGCCGATACCATGCCCATACGGCGTTGGCGCCGGTCGTACTGAATCAGCTTAGGCCCCAGGATCTCCGACAGCCGCCCTCCTGCTGCATAGGTTTGCAACTCCATTTGCCAGAGGCGGTCGCGGGCCGTAATATACCCCTGCACATAGAACGCATCTGCTTCGTTATCGGCGAAGATATGCGGCACCATGCGGTCGTCGTACCATACTTCTGTTTTTCCGGAAAGCCCCGGCAATACGAAATGTTCACGCGGGAATTCCCCGATGGGCTCTGCGTTGCGCCAGAAGCCCGTCTGTGGACTCAATAACTTTCCCAGGGGCGGGATCTGCCCCATCTTGGTGTTAAGCACATAGGTGAGCGATAAGGTAATTGCTGCTGTAATGGCTGCCGGAATGATTCTCATAGTGCAAATTCAGATGTACTATGAAAATACACCAAATTTGTATTACGACCCTAATACTTTTAGAAGACGGTTTACTTCATCGGCTGTATTATAGCTATGTAACACAATGCGAAGGCGTTCTGCCCCTTTCGGTACCGTCGGATGCAGAATGGGCCTTACATCCAGCCCTGCTGCCTGCAGCTGTGCGGCTACTTTCCGGGCATGCTCATTTCCTCTCGTAAGCAGCGCCTGTATGGGTGTATTGCCTGGCAGCAACTCTGCTCCCGGCAGTCCTTCCCGCAGCTGCGAAATGAGGTCAGCTAAATGTTGCCGCGCATTTTGCATGTACGGGAATGCGGCATATCCTGCTTCTATCGCTGCCAGTGAGGCCGGAGGAAGTGCTGTTGTATAGATAAAAGATCGGGAGAAGTTAATAAGATATTCTTTCAGCTCACCGGAACCCAATACCACTGCACCGTGGCAGCCTACTGCTTTCCCGAAGGTATGCACCCGCGCAAAGCACGCTGCCGCTAATCCCAGCTCCTGCACCAGTCCCTCGCCTCTTTCCCCGACAACTCCGGTTGCGTGTGCTTCGTCTACAATCAGGTGCGCGCCATACTGCGCACAAAGTTGCGCAATTGCCGCCAGTGGCGCCAGATCCCCGTCCATCGAGTACACCGATTCCACCGCCACGAAAATATTCCCCGCCGCATTCCGCAGCTTCTTTTCAAGATCTTCCGGATCGTTGTGCAGAAAGGAAAACGACTGCGCCATCGATAACCGCACGCCATCCCTGACAGACGCATGTATCAGCTGATCGTAGATGATCGTATCTCCTCTCCTGCCAATGCAGGAAAACAGCCCCAGGTTAGCGTCGTAGCCGGAGTTATACAACAGCCCTGCAGCTGCGTCGTGAAACAATGCCAGGTCTTTTTCTACCGACATCATCCACTCATAATTCCCTGCCAGCAGCCGCGATCCGGTGCTCCCATGCGCCGGATGCCGCTCCTCCATCAGTGTACGGATGGTGGTACGCACGTCCGCACTCCGGGCCAGTCCCAGGTAATCGTTGGAGCAAAAATCCACCAGCCCGCTGGTAAGCCGCAGCTCGCGGTACAACTGCTGTTCCTTGCGCTCCTCCAGCAGTTTCGTCAGAAAAGAAGTACTCATAGTTCTGCTTTTGCGACGCACAATTTAAACTTTGCCTTTATCTTCGCAAAAAAGCCGCAAGGCCAGCTATTATTTTCATTATGAGCAAAGTATCTATTCTCGGATTAAAACTGCCTACAGATCCGCGCTGGGTGAACCTGGCAGCTATTTCTTTACACGATATTCTTACCGATCACGCCTATTGCGAACAAAAAGCAGCCTCCTCTGCTATTTCGCTGATTCAGCGTTATCCCTCCAGAATAAAGCTCGTGGAAGAACTGGCGCCCATCGTTACGGAGGAATGGGGGCATTTCCGGCAGGTACTGGCTGAAATGAAAAAACGCGGTCTTTCCCTGGGTAAGCAACGAAAAGATGATTACGTGAATGCGCTGATGGAGCGCCGCTCCAAAGGAGGCCATCCCGATGATGCTTTTTTAGATGCACTGCTCATCTTTGCCCTCATAGAAGCCCGCAGCGCCGAGCGTTTCCGCCTGCTGAGTGAAGGACTGGAAGATGAATACCTGCGCGAATTTTATCGCAAATTCATGATATCAGAGGCCGGCCATTACCGGCTCTTTATAGATCTGGCCAACGAATATTTCCCCGAAGAAAAAGTACGTACCCGCTGGCAGGAATGGCTTAAAATGGAAGCCGACATCCTGAAAAATATCGAAGTGCGGGGCGATCGTATGCACTGATCAGAAGCTAAAGCCCATGTTCACATAAAACTTTAGCTGACCGGATTGATCGCTGTACATCATAGTAGCTTCCAATGGCCCCAGCCGGGTGTTATAGCCCGCGCCCAGCCCGTAGCCACTGAGATATTTGTAGCGGTTACCGCCTGAAATTTCTCCATCGTATACAGCGCCGCCTATCCGTGGAATAGCGTAGAAGTTTTTGTAGAATTCATACTGCCAGGCTAACTGCACAGCGCCGATCCGGGGAGTAACTACCTCTCCTTCATACAAACCAATAAATGGCACCTGGTTACGCATGATATTAGTAACACCTCCTACAACAAAACCATTCACCATCGATTCGCTGTAGTTAAGGTTATAGCTGATATTACCATTCAGTTCCAGGGCCGATTTACGACCCACCGGAATATAGTATTTGGCATTCAGCACAAACCGCTCATAGTCGCCGAATTTTACGCCCATACTATCAAGGTCTAATTCTTCCCCATTGTTACGCACCTTAATACCGGGATGCTGGTTATAGATGTACCCCGATTCAAAATTGAGCAGCAAACCTTTGGTAGGATAGTTCTTCTGGTTAAGTGAGTTAACGCCATAGGTGATATAGGTATTCAGCTGGTTGGTACTGCCACGCACTTCCAGGAAAGGCGAAAACTGCGGTTTAAATTTAATATACTCCCAGCGGGTACCTCCTCCTATCGCCATATCCTTGCCGAACATATACTGCACATCCATATTCACGTTGAAGTACTTATTGCGATAGGGCTGCAGCTTGTCAAAATTATCATCGTAGATAGTGAGACTGTTATTTTCGTAGTAAGTACTCAGCCCGAATCCAAATGTTCTGCTACGCCCCAGGTATTTAAAGTATTCCGCTTCCAGCCGCGGATTTTCACTGATAGCCGCTCTCACAAAGGAACGGGAATTGGGCACAATGAAATTACGCTGCGTGAGGTTGATGATGGCATTGGCGCCGGTAAACGTATTATAGTTGAGTGCCACCTTCACATAGGTCAGCGGGTTTTCTTCTACCTGTATTTCCATTCTGCTTCTGCCATACCCTTCCGGAGCAAGGTTATAGGTAATGAGCTTGAAGAAGCGGGTACCGTATACTTTCAGGATAGCCGCTCTTAGCTGTGCCTGTGAATAACATTCATTTGGTTTGAGATGTAAACGCTGCAGGAAAAACTTCTTATCTACATGTACCAGCCCGCTTACTTCAATACTACTCAGCTCCACGTCGGTCGCAAATGGCAGCCGGTCGGCCACAAACGGATGCTCCGGATACAATGCATTTAACGAATCGGCCAGGTGTTTGAATACCGGGTACATTTCCTGTCCCTTTTTCCGGCCGATTTCAATAATGGAATCCACACTCCCGAAACTGGCTGCAGAATAGTTTTCCAGCTCGTTTTTCATCGGCACATAAATATCCGTTTGCTTAATAGCCTTGTTAAAATCTTCTGCATCTTTATAAAATCCCAGCTGGTAAAGGATATCAAAAGGCGTTTGCAAATGCTCCGCTTTGCGCAATCCTCCGGAAACATTGGAACCGATCACGATGTCTGCGCCCATTTCTTTGGCAGTGATCACCGGGAAATTGCGTACCACACCGCCATCCACCAGTTTACGGTTACCTATTTTTACTGCGGTGAAGATAGATGGGATGGCCATACTGGCACGGATACTCGTCACTATTTCGCCGGTATCGAGTGTCACGATCTGCCCCGTAGCTACGTCGGTGGCTATACATTTAAAAGGAATATTGAAGTCCTGGAAATTTTTCACATCCTTCACCGGCCAGCAGAGCTTGGCCAGCTCCATCCACAGCGCTTCGCCGGAAATTACGCCGGATGCGAGTTTAGGCTTACCATATTCAAATGGTATCTCAATAATATACCTGTTATACTCTTTCTTTTCTTCATAGGAAATGGCGGTAAGCACCGGCTGATTGGTAAAGAGGCTGTTCCACCCGAGCTTACGGGCCTCTGCTTCAATCATTTTACCGGAGTACCCCATGGCATACAACGAACCTACGATACTGCCCATGCTGGTACCTGTCAGCAAATCAATCTTCAAACCTGCACTGTCTATTGCTTCCAGTATGCCGATGTGCGCAAGCCCCCTTGCCCCGCCACCACTTAAAGTGAGCGCAACCCTGGGCCTTCCGTTGACGGTACGTTGTGCCGACACGATTTGATTGCCCGCAAAAAAAACTAGCAACAGTACGCTGATTATCCGGTTAAATTGAGCTATTGATCCCTGCTTCATTGTAATTGATTGGCCCCTATTAAAGATAATGCTTTATAAGATTCAGTGGCATAGCATGGCTTTTTTTTACGGCCGGCTTGCACCCATTGTAAATATTTATTATCTTATTCCCTGCTTAAAACCAAAGGCTACTACTCCACAAATATGAAAAACACGCTTACTTCTCCTTCGAAAAACATCTGGCAGGTTATCCTGGCATCGTCTGCCGGAACATTGATAGAATGGTACGATTTCTACATCTTTGGCTCTTTGTCTGCTATCATTGCCGAAAAGTTCTTTCCACCCAGCAACCCGCAGCTGGCCTACATTGCCACGCTGGCTACCTTTGCGGTGGGCTTCATTGTTCGCCCGTTCGGCGCCATCGTATTCGGCCGACTCGGCGATCTGACCGGCCGTAAATATACCTTCCTGCTTACCCTGCTGATCATGGGCGGCTCTACTTTCGCCATCGGCCTGATTCCCAGCTACCACAGCATCGGGGTGCTGGCGCCCATGCTGGTACTGTTACTCCGGCTCCTGCAGGGCCTGGCGCTCGGCGGTGAATATGGCGGTGCAGCTACCTATGTGGCGGAACATTCGCCGGATAACCGCAGAGGTTATTATACCAGCTTTATCCAAACTACGGCTACCCTGGGCCTGTTTGTATCGCTGGGCGTAATCCTGCTCACCCGTAGCCTCATGACCCCAGCCGATTTCAACAACTTCGGCTGGCGTATTCCTTTCCTCTTATCGGTGCTGCTGGTGATCATGTCATATTACATACGTATACGCCTGCAGGAATCGCCCATGTTCGTGCAAATGAAAAAGGAAGGAAAAACCTCCACCAATCCCATCAAAGAAAGCTTTGCCAATAAAGAAAACCTGAAACTGGTACTGATTGCGTTGTTCGGCGCGGCCATGGGCCAGGGCGTGATCTGGTATACCGGGCAGTTTTATGCACTGTCGTTTCTCCAGAAAACCATGAACATCGAGTTCGTACAATCGAACATCATCATCGCAGTGGCACTGCTGCTGGGCACACCGTTCTTTATTTATTTCGGCTCTCTATCCGACCGTATCGGCCGCAAAAAAATCATGCTCACCGGTATGCTACTCGCCGCCCTGGCCTATTATCCTATCTATAAAGCGATGGATACCATCGGCGATATCAAACAAAAAACGGAACAAAAAGAACTGTACAAAATAGAAAGCAACACGTCAAAAAACGATGCCGGCCTGCTGGTTACTGAAACCACCCGCGTATACAGCTACACCGATGGCAGCACCCTGAAAGCTACTGATAATAAGAAAGAACTCACCGTTAGCTCGCTGAACGCCGCATGGCTGGTGTTGCTCATCTTTGTACAGGTTCTCTTCGTAACAATGGTTTATGCACCCATTGCGGCTTTCCTGGTGGAGCTGTTCCCCACGCGCATACGGTACACTTCCATGTCGCTGCCTTATCATATCGGTAATGGTGTTTTCGGGGGCTTGCTGCCCACCATATCCACCATACTGGTTACCAATACGGGCAATCACCTGGCCGGACTTATCTACCCGATCGGTATTGCGCTGATCTGTTTTGTAGTAGGTTTGTTTACGTTGAAAGACAGGAAAACAATTTTGCCTTAGGCAAACACCTTCAGCAGATCCTGCAGATCCACTTCGGGATGTTGGCTAATCAACTGCTGCACTTTTCCCGCATAGGTATGCAGGAACTGCTGATGCTGCTGACTTTCCGGGCTAAACGGGCGATGCCCCGCGGCCCGGTTCAGTTCTGCTATCTGGTGAAGCAACTCCTGGCTGGCCGGACTGATACAGGCTTTCACCACCTGTTCCCATACGTAGTTAATGGCTAACTCGTTCGGATGTACGAGATCTTCCTTATAAAAGCGGTAATCACGCAGATCATCTATCACCAGTTCATAAGCAGGGAAATAATACAGGCGGTTAAATTTATTAACAAGATGATGAACCGCCTGCAGCAGTATTGCTTTGCTGAGATTATTTTCCACTACTCCATCGCGGATGTAACGGACCGGACTAACGGTGAAGAGTATATTAATTTTTTTGTTCCGGAAGAATAACCGGTGAAGCGTGTTATCGAGTGCGGTCACCACCTCATCTACCGTGAGCAGGCGCTTGTAGAAATTACCGCCCGGTACCTTGTGACAGTTGCCCACCATCCGGTTGTTTTCTTTCAGCACATAGGCATGCGCCGATCCGAGGGTGAGTATCAGCCAGTCGGCCTGTTCAATGGCCTGGGTAGCAGCTGTTTGCTGTTGTGTAATATTCTCCAGCGCGGCTTCCGGCGTCAGCGCCGAAAACCGGCTATGATGATCCCAGCTGTTCCAGCTATCGTTGTGCTGGAAAAGATCTTCTTTTGTATAGATTTTTCCGTCAAGGTAACTGTTCAGTGCTTTGGTGATGCTCAGCGGGTTATAGAGGATACCATGAGGATTGATGAGGGTATTGAAGCGATGTTCCCTTAACTTACCACCGATCTCTTCTGCGAAGCAGGAGCCCATCAGCAGCAGCTGCTGGCCATACTTCATATCGGCCTGCAATGGTGTAACCGGGAAACTCAAATGAAACTGCATGTATATTACTTGATCTATATAAAAACGGAATTAGCCAGTTGCTGCGCTCCGCGCAGGGCCGGCATGTTGAGGGAAAGCGGCTCACGGTGCTCTTCACAAAAGGCAATCAGGTTTTCTGTGGCGAGGTTCCCTACCAGCTCATCTTCCGCCATCGGGCAACCGCCGATGCCGCGGATGGAGCTGTCGAAACGCGTGCAGCCATGCTCGTAGGCAGCCAGCACTTTTTCTTTCCAGTTATTCGGCCCAGCGTGCAGATGCGCACCTATTTCCACGCCGGGGTAAGCCGGCACGAGGTGACTAAACAGCTGCTTCACCGTTTCCGGCGCAGCCAGGCCCACCGTGTCAGCCAGGGAAATGATCCCTATCTCCAGCTTCACCATCTCTTCTACCCATCTCAATACAATTTCCGGACTGTAAGGATCTCCATAAGGATTACCAAATCCCATGGAGATGTATACCACCAGCTCTTTCCGGTTTTTGATACACAGCTCCTGGATGGTATTTACCTGCTCCAGCGATTCTGCGATGGTTTTATTGGTATTTCTTAACTGAAAAGTTTCGGAAACAGAAAAAGGATATCCGAGATAGCTGATTTCATCAAATGCCACTGCATCTTCAGCCCCCCGCACATTGGCCACAATGGCCAGCAGCTTGCTCGACGAGCCGGTCAGCTGCAGGCGGGGCAGTACCTCCCGGGTGTCCGCCATTTGGGGAATGAATTTGGGAGATACAAAACTGCCAAAGTCGATGGTATCAAAACCGACCCTGAGTAATGCATTCAGGTACGCTACCTTTTCATCTGTACTAATCATCCGGTGCCATCCCTGCATGGCATCGCGCGGGCATTCGACTAATTTTAGCATAACAGATCCTTTTTCGCCTGGGCCCGGAGGCCCGGTGTATTAAACCGTTCTCTGTTTCAGCGCCTCATACAGGATGATACCCGCTGCCACAGATACATTGAATGATTCGAAATTACCTGCCATAGGAATACGGAACAATATGTCGGAAGCCTTGAGCAGCGATGGATACACGCCTTTATCTTCCGAGCCCATGATCACTGCCACCGGTTCTTTCAGATCACAGTCGTACAGCTTTAACTCCGTTTCCATCTCGCTGGCCATCACCTTAATACCGTTCAGGTGCAGGGTATCAATCGCCTTATTCAGGCTGTTTACCCGGCAGATGGCTATTTTCTCCAACGCTCCGGCGGATGATTTCATGGCCTCTTCGTTCAGCGCTGCAATCCCTTTATCCGGTATAATAATCGCCTGCGCCCCGCAACAAACGGCACTTCTGGCAATAGCGCCTATATTGCGTACATCCGTAATGCCGTCCAGTACCAGGAACAATGGCACCTCTCCTTTTTCGGTCACATGGGAAATCACATCCTGCAAATCCAGGTAGGTCACGTTCCCCGCAATAGCTACCACGCCCTGGTGATTGGCCTGGGTCAGCGCATTCAGCTTTTCCGCCGGCACATAGTTAACGGGGATATTACCCGCCTGCGCCAGCTCCCGGATCTGCGGAATGATATCGCCGGTAGCGGTACGCAGCATATAAATGCGCTCGATGGACTTGCCGGTATTCAGCGCCTCCAGTAACGGCTGGCGGCCAATGATCATACTGGACTGCTTCGGCCGTTGCACCGCATATTTACGGGGGCCTTTCTGCCCCTCTCTTCTTTCTCCTTTGAAAGCGTTGTGTTTTCTTTCCATTACGGCAAAGGTAAGAAACAGCTACTAGCTTCCGGCCGTTAGCTGCCTTATTTTCACTTTCTGAATAGCTGCTACTGATAAAGAATCCCGGATTTCGAAGGTATCCACCATGCGGCAGGCTTCTTCGAAAGGCACCTTTTTTACAATGAGTTCTTCTGTTTCTTCCGGCTCGGCCTCCCGTTGTTCAAGGCCGGTAGCGAGGTAAATGATGCATTCTTCATCTGATACGGAATTGGAAATATCCATTTTCACAATCACTTCCCAGTGCCTGGCAACCAGCCCGGTTTCTTCCAGTAATTCTCTCTGGGCAGCATCCAGCGGGGCTTCGTGAAGCGGGCCACCTCCCTCAGGGATTTCCCAGCTGTAACGGTTCAGCGGGAAACGGTACTGCCCTACGAGATAGATATTGTTATCATCATCGAGTGCCACTATGCCGATGGCGACGTTCTTGAAATGTACAACGCCGTATATACCGGGCGTTCCGGCAGGCGTCAATACATCATGGTGCCAGATGCTGATCCAGTTATTGTCATATTTTATCTCCCTGGACTTGATGGTCCAGGGATTCCTTGTTGTGTCCATAGTAAAAACTCAGAGGGATTTGTAGTAGTAATAAGAGTGATCATCGCGTTCGAATCCCTCTCTTTCATACAGCGCCTGTGCGCCGGTATTACTGGTATATGTTTGCAGCATCATCCAGCTGGAATCTGTTTCCCTGCCAAGCGCGGCGGCTGCATCCAGCAGCAATTTACCGGCGCCTTTACCACGATGCGCTTCCAGCACATACAGGTCATTCAACAACCAACTCCGCTTCATGCCCAGGGACGTAAAGATCGGGTACAACTGTGTGAAACCGATGATCTCTTCACCTTCCATGGCTACAAATATCACACTGTCTTTCTTCTCCATCCGCTCAGCAATGAATAGCCGTGCACCGCTGTAATCCGGCGCCTGCTCATAATAGACGCGGTAAGCATCAAACAGCACCGCTACTTCGTTGGTATGTAGTTCCGTTGCGCGAATAACTTCCATAAGACTTGATTTTAAAACCCCGTCCAATTTAACGCATTTCCCTATACAAAAGAAAAGATGCTCCGTCCGGTAAACACCGGGGTGAGCATCCTGTTATTAACTTCTACCTTAAAAATATAGCTATTACTATTTTGACACGGTGGCCATGCTTTTCTTACTCTTGTTAACAGCATTGTTCACAAGATATACGCCACCTACTGTGATCAGAGAACATATACCGGTAAGCCAGGTGAGCTGCTCATGCAAGATGAGCCATCCGAGCAGCACCGCTACCACCGGGTTGATGTAGGCATAAATGGATACCTGCGCCGGGGGGAGATTATTCAGCGCAAATACGTACGCGGAATAAGAAAATACCGATCCTACCAATACGAGGTACAAAAGGCTTTCCCACAACTCGGCGGTAAAGTTGCTCGCATCTACCCGCTGCCCCATAAATAATACGGCTACTATCAGCATGATGATACCGCTGAAAAACATCTGGAATCCGGCGCCATACAGGTAGTTCACTTCGAGCGCCCACTTGGCGGTAAGCACAGAGCCCAGCGCCCAGAACAAACAGGAAGTAAAACCAATCACGATCCCAAACTGGAAATCCGGATTCATCAAGCTGGATAAATAATTATAAAAGATCCCTGCCACTCCGCCGAAACCCAATATCATACCCAGTATCAGCTGTGTACTAATCCGCGTGCGCTGTACTAAAAAATAACTGGTGATAGTGATCCAGATAGGAATGGTAGCGGCGATAATAGCACCCAGGCCACTGGGTATATATTTCAGCGCCCAGGTGAGCATCCCGTTCCCACCGCAAAGCATCAGCGTTCCAATCACAAACAACTTCGACATTACCGCTTTCTGCGGCAGCTTATATCCCTTCAGTAAAAAGAATCCGGTGATCAGCAATCCCGCTGCCGCCTGCCTGATGCCGGCCAGCAACACCCCATGAATGTGACGTACGCCCACCCTGGATGCCAGGTAAGTTGTACCCCAGAAAATACTTACGATAGCCAGTGCGATGTAAGCATTTGTAGTTGATTTACGCATAACTGTATTTATTCACGATCTCTTCAGAGAGTTTTTTCATTGCTTCGTAAGCCAGCTGCACATCTTTCGCCGTGGTGCGCCAGTTCACCAGCGCCGCGCGCATGGCGCTCCGGCCTTTGTATACGGTTGGTGTTATACAAACGATACCACCATCGTTGAGGCGCTGCACAAACTCGCTCACCGCAGTTGCTTCTTCGGCCTCCGCTACGTTGAGGGTGAAACACACCACGCATAACCGCACCGGCGCCAGCAATACAAAGCCGGCATCTGCTGCCAGTAAATGCCCCAATTCACGCGCCAGCATCACATCATTTTCCACCATCCAGCGGTAGCCGCTTTTACCATACGCCATCAGCGAAAACCAGGCAGGCAAAGCACGCAAACGGCGCGAATTCTCCGGCACATGATTGATGAAATTGAACTGCGCCGCCGGGTCGCCGAGGTAGGCAGCGCCGGCATTCTGAAACACCTCGGATTGTAACTGCGGATGCCTGCAAAAAATCATGGCCGAATCGTACGGCACATTCAACCACTTGTGTGCATCGATGGTGATACTATCTGCCTGCTCCCATCCGCTCAGTAAATGCTTCCACTGATCGCTGCAGGCGGCGAAACCACCGAATGCCGCATCTACATGCAACCAGAAATTATATTTCTTCCGCAATGCCACGAGCGCGGCGATATCATCGAAATCAACGGTATTCACCGTGCCGGCATTGGCTACATAAATAAATGGTTCGTTGGGATGCGCTTCCAGGTAAGTGGTGAGCGCATCGATGTCCACACATTCCCGGTCGGGCTGCACGGACATACGTATCAGCTGATTCCTGCCCAGCCCCAGCATGGCCATTGCTTTGCTAATGCTGGAATGCGGCGTACCGGATATCACTTTCAGCCCGGATAAAGCCGCCATTCCATCGGCGGCTATATCCACGCCAAGCTGAGCTCCCAGCCACTGCCGGCCTGCGGCCAGCCCGGTGAAGTTAGACATCGTAGCGCCGGATACAAAACAACCCAAAAATGCTTCCGGCAACCCGAACATTTCCTTTAATAAAGCAATGGTTTCCGTTTCTATATGAAAAGCTGCAGCGCCTTTATCAGATGAATTAAGATCCAGGGACGACGTGAGCCAGTCGCCCATCAGCGCTGCCGGCGTTACACCTCCGGTCACAAATCCCCAGTACCGTGGGCCTGCAGCTGCCGTGATGCTGTTGCCATATTGCTGCCGGAAAGCTTCCAGCGCTGCTGCTCCTCCTAACCCGTTCTCAGGCATAGCTGTTCTGGCGCTGAGCGACACCTGTTTGTCGGCCGCCAGCGTGTTGATAGCTGATAAAAACCTGCTGCTGAAATCTTTGGTTAACTGTAAAAGCTGATCTGTACGCCTGAGATCATCCTGCAATTTTATCTCCATGGTTTACAATGTAATTCAGGGTCAAAATTGAGAATATTCCCGTTGTTAAAACAGATCCAGTTTTGGAAATTTTGAGGATATCAGATGTATGGTTCCCCTCACATTAATCCTGTAAAGAGATCTGTACGTTCGTGCTCCAACAGCCATCGCTTGCGCCACAACCCGCCACCATAGCCCACCATCGTACCATCGGCTCCGATCACACGATGACAGGGAACGATGATCACCAGTTTGTTTTTTCCATTGGTGGTACCCACGGCGCGAATGCTTTTCGGGTTGTGGATACGGCGCGCCAGCTGCTGATAAGAAATCGTATGCCCGAAAGGGATATACAACAACTGCTGCCACACCAACTGCTGAAACTCGGTGCCCTCCTGCGCAATCGGTAAGTCAAATATTTTACGCTCTCCGCTGAAATATTCAAACAACTGCTGGGCACAATCCAGCAACAACCGCGGCGGCTGCGGAAAATCGACCGGCTGATCTTCGGTAAACAATACAGCATTAATAATTTTATCGGTACCACTGATCTGAATGGGTCCAACGGGGCTGTCTATACGTAAATGATACAATCCTTCTTCCATAAAAATGCTACCGGGGTAATAATGATCTCCATAAATAAAAAATAGCATAAGCTGCATGGTCCTTCCAGGGTTGGGCATATGCCTGTAATGCTGCCATTGAAGGTTTCGCATCCAAATTTAATCTATTTTTTATTGCATTCTGCAATCCTACATCCTCCAGTAACACCGACTGTGGAAAACGACGGTATTTCATCAACGTATAATTGGCCGACCAGTTGCCTATTCCTTTAATGGCTACCAGCGCGGCTCTCGCGTCGTCGTAACTCATGGCATCCAGCTTTTCGCTGGTAAGTGCGCCGCTGGCCATCTGCCGGGCTACTTCCACGAGGTACTGTGCCTTGCTGCGCGAAAACTGGAGCGGCGCCAGCTGCTCAGGGCTGATAGCCGCTATCACCGCCGGGTGCGGATACAAATAAAAATCCGTTCCGTTCACCACGGTATGATACCCGAACTGTTGTATAAGCCGTTGCCGCAGCGTGTAAGCAAACGGCAGGTTGATCTGCTGGCCTATTATCGGCCAGCTGATCGCTTCAAACAGATCGGGCATACCAATGAGCCGAAGCCCGTTATAGTCTTCCGCCAGCCCTTTCAACAAAGGGTCTGTACGGGTGTAATCATAAAATGGCTGCAGATCTGCATCCAGGTGCAGCCAATGTGTGATAAACTGCTTTACCGGCGTTTCGTTTATGTGGTTGCCTGCAGGCGCCAGCACGGTTACTTCCAGATGATCCGGCTCGTTACCCGGACCAATTTCTATGGCCACCGGCTCTCCGTCCGACAGCAACATCCGTTGTACTTTTCCATTCCTGATGTAGTGCAGGCACTCTCTGTCGGACCGCCCCAGGAACTTCAGACATTCATCGAACGAGAAATGCCGGTGATCGTTGATGGGCACTAATATCTTTTGTAAATCCATTTAAACAAGTAATACGCTAAATTACGAAGCCCGTCAGCTTTATTATTACGTTTTCTTGCGGATTTTATCAGATCAGTCAGGTTGTTTGCGTGCGGTCACAGCCAGACGGTTCCAGGCATTAATCACCACGATGGCCATCAGTATCTGCGCTACTTCCTGTTGTGTAAATACTTTCAACGCTTCATTATACACCTCATCAGGCACATGTGTGCTGGATAACAGCGTTACTGATTCTGTCAGTGCCAGTGCTGCCCGTTCCTTGTCCGTATAATACGGTGCTTCGTGACAGGCCGATAAAGCATAAATGCGTTGTTCTGTTTCGCCCAGTTTACGCGCATCGCGGGTATGCATATTCAAACAATACACACAACCGTTGATCTGTGAAGCCCTGATCTTTATCAGTTCTCCCAGATGCTTGTCGAGGCCGCAATTATCGACCACTGCCTGTAAATCCAACATTGCTTTTAATGATCCGGGAACGAGTTTGTAAGGATCCATTCTTGCTTCCATCATGATGTGTTTGATTTTAGATAGATGATTATTTGTAAAAAAATTGTTCTGTAATGATCTTTCCGTCACGCACCTGGTAAACGCACAGCTCATTTCTGGTACGTCTTCCCAAACCTGTAATGGTTACGTCCATCCATAACTGGATGGCAAAAAAATCATCCGCCACAATGGGGTCAGATATTTCCAGCAGATGCCGCTCCTGGATATTATTGAGAAAAGTCTGTTCTTTCGCCATGATGGCTGCAAGCCCGTTGGTAACAAGCCCGTCCGGTTCTGTATTGGTAGCCGATTCATCGAAGAGCAGCGCCTGCGCTTCGGGGAATTTCCAGTCGCGGCACAATGCCACCAGGGTATCCGCCATTTGTTTTGTACTTGTCATTGTCAATAGGTTTGTTGTACAAAATAAGCTGAAAAAACCGCACCAAAACAGATACAGAATACCTGGCCATTAACCATAACAGATTATCTTTAGGGAGATGAAAAAGCGCAACGGATTCTTATATCTGCAACTGGCGGAGCAGTTGCAACAGATGATCAGCAGCGGCGTTTATGCGGTGGGCGATAAACTCCCTTCTGTACGCACGCTGCAACAGGAGCATGGCATCAGCATCAGTACAGCTTTGCAGGTATACAGCCATCTGGAAAGAAAAGGCTGGATTACATCCAAAGAAAAATCGGGCTACTTTGTGCACTACTCCCGCAGCGGGCGGGCGCCGCTGCCGCACCGCTACCGAAACTGCATCCGGCTCACCAATGCCAATCCCTGGAATGAGGACCAGGAATGGGCAATACAGATGTTAGGTACATTGATTCGGAAACAATATTGATTTTCTTCCGCAGAACAGACGTTATTTTCGTAATTTCGATCATATCAGATTCAAAAAGCCATGATTAAAACCGCCGATCACCTGTATTTGCAGGTAGCTGACAATATTGAGCAGCTGATAGAAAAAGAAGTGATGAAAATCGGGGAAAAGCTGCCATCCGTAAGGATGCTGAGCAAGCAGCAGGGTATTAGTCTGAGTACGGCTTTTCAGGCATATTATCACCTGGAGGCGAAAGGATTGATAGAATCGCGCCCTAAATCGGGCTATTATATACGTTTTAATACGAAACGCATGCCTGCCATGCCGGGGATCTGTTTGCCGGTGAAGAAAGCCAGTGAAGTAACGGTAAGCGAGATGGTGATGGAAGTATTCAGTCAGAACTGGAATACGGGGCTATTGAACCTTTCAGTGGCTACCCCTCCGCCGGATCTGTTGCCGGCGGCGAAGATGGCTAAGGCCGTGGTACATGCCATGCGGGAGCTGCCACATAATGGCATCGGCTACGAGCCACCACAGGGCAATGCGCTGCTGCGGAGCCAGATAGCCCGCACTTCGCTTTCCTGGGGCGGCGCGGTAAGTGCCGACGATGTGGTGATCACCAGCGGCTGCATGGATGCGCTCACGCTGTGTTTAACGGCTATCACCCGCCCGGGCGATACCATTGCGTTGGAAAGCCCGGCATATTATGGTTCTATGCAACTGGCTGAAAGCCTGGGGCTGAAAGTGCTGGAAGTGCCCACCCATCCGATAACCGGCGTGGATCTGGATTACCTCGATAAAGCGATTCCGCGGCATAAAATAAAAGCCTGCCTGTTTGTAACCAACTTCAACAACCCGCTGGGCGCCTGTATGCCGGATAAAAATAAAAAGGCATTGGTGGATATGATGGTCAGACATGATATTGCGCTGATAGAAGATGATATTTACGGCGATCTCTACTTTGGCAAACAACGCCCGGTTACCTGTAAAACATTCGATAAGTACGGGCATGTGCTGCTTTGCAACTCGTTTTCCAAGTCGCTCGCACCGGGTTACCGCGTAGGCTGGGCCATTCCGGGCCGTTACAAGGAAAAAGTACTGATGACCAAGCACAACCACTCCATCGCGTCGGCATCATTGCCCCAGGCCGCTATCGGTCATTTCCTGGAAATAGGCCGTTACGAATTTCATTTGCGGAATTTGCGCAAGATGTTGCACACCCAGTGTTTACGCTACTCTCAGGCCATCAGCGAATATTTTCCTGAAAGCGCGCGCATCTCAAGGCCACAGGGCGGTTGTGTATTATGGATAGAACTGGAAGATCATATCAATACGTTTGAATTATTCCAGCAGGCGCTTAAACATAAGGTCAGCTTTTGCCCGGGCCGTATCTTCTCCCTGCAAAACCGCTACAGCAATTGTATGCGCATCAGCTTCGGTCCGCATTGGAGCAAAGCAGTGGATGATGGTCTTAAAACATTGGGGAAATTAATTCGCAAAATGGGTTAATAAATACATTGGCCGGGATAAGAATATCCCGGCCACTATTACATCTACAGCTATTAAATCTTCAATAGAGTTGCTGCCAGACGCCATTATAGCAAGCAGGCATCCGGCAGGCAACCAATGGGATATACAAACTAATCCTAAACAATCGTTAACTGTAAATCAACAAAGAAAAAAAGTTTTGCTGGTCCTGCTGCGTGTGCAGCAGGATGTAAATGCTGCACACTACAACTCCAGGATCATTTATCAACCGATCAACGGATGAACCATGAGGCCACCGTCTACATTGTATTCTGCCCCGGTAATAAAGGAAGCTTCGTCCGATGCGAGGAAAGTAACCAGGTGGGCGATATCTTCCGGCTTACCCAGTCGGCCCAGGGGAGTAATGCTGCCAAGATATGCTTTGGCTGCATCCGGCATTCCTACCTTTTGCAGGAGCGGTGTATCCACGATACCCGGATTAACGGTATTGACCCTGATTTTCCTGGCAGCCAGTTCCCGGGAAAGTACTCTGCCGGTGGAGTTGAGGGCCGCCTTAGCGGCCGACATTACTGAACCTTCCGGCATGCCTGCATAGGCGTTCAATGCCGACAGCAGTATGATAGAACCGCCATCATTGATGAGTGGCAGCAGTTGTTGTATAGTGAAAAAAGCGCCTTTGAAGTTAATGTTCATTAATTCATCGTATAGTTCCTCTGTTACCGTTTCAAACGGCGCTGTTTTCGCCCTGCCTGCGTTAACAAACAGGGTATCAATTTTTCCGAACCGGCCCTGCAGGTAATCGTAGAGCCGGCGGGTATCATTTAAATCAGCCTGATCTGCCTTAAATCCTTCTGCGGGATGACCGAGTGCGTATACTGCCTTTTGCACCGCCTCGGGGTCTCTGCCCGTTATCAAAACCTTTGCCCCTTTTGCCAGAAAAGAAGCTGCTGTAGCGTATCCTATGCCGCTGTTACCGCCCGTGATAACAACGATTTTATCTTTTAGTGATGCTGACATTAATGAAATATTTTTATGCAATGAGAGGATGAACACCAATACCGCCATCAACATTATACTCTGCACCAGTGATAAACGACGCGTCGTCGGAAGCCAGGAACGACACCAGTTTTGCGACTTCTGCCGGTTGTCCTATCCTTCCTGTGGGCACCTTTTCACCGATGAGGTCAAAGTTGATTTCCTCTTTCGCAATGCCTGATTTCTCCAGGATCGGGGTTTCCACCGGACCCGGATTCACAATATTCACGCGGATCTTCTTTGCTGCCAGTTCCCGTGAAAGCGTGCGGCCCAGGGAGTTCAGGCCGGCCTTGCTGGCACTGTATACGGCTGTTCCCGGCATACCTGCGAAGGCGTTTACGGAAGACAGGAGAATGATAGCACCTCCTTCATTTACGTACGGCAACAGGTGTTGCACTGTGAAGAAAGCACCTTTCAGATTAATGTTCATGACATCATCGAATGCCTGTTCCGTGATAAGTCCTACCGGTGCAAAACTGCCAATACCGGCATTCACGAAAAGTATATCCACTTTGCCATAACGGTCGCGTACATACGCCGCCAGCTTGGCGGAGTCTGAAATCTTACCCTGGTCGGCAATGAAGCTGTCGACATTATTTCCGAGCGATTTCACCGCCTGTTCTACCGCTTCCGGTTTACGGCCGGTGATCAGTACTCTGGCACCTTTGGCCAGAAAATCTGCTGCCGTTGCATATCCAATCCCACTGTTTCCTCCCGTGATAACGGCTATTTTACCTTTTAGCAATTCCATATATAGTATCGATTTATTTAAGTTTATCAATATAATACTTTCAAAAAAAAGAGATAAAATCTCTCAACTAATTCATTAATTTAAAAATTTCAATGTTTAAACTTATAAAAAAAAGCTGCTGGTAACCGGCCCGTTGGCACCTCAGCTTAATTGTAAAAAGAACATGGACAATTGCTTCATCATTTCCTTATTGATGGTGAGTTCCACTATTCTGCCGTTTTTAGTGGAATTCAGCACGCCGCTGTCAACGAGGATCTTTACATGGTGCGACACAGTGGGCTGCGACAAACATGTAAATTCACAAACATCACCACAGATCAACTTATCCTTCCTGACCACCTGCATTATAATGGCTAATCGGTGTTTGTCGGCGATGGCGTTGGCTGCTTTTTCTATAACTGCTAAATCCATAGAACAAAAGTAATACTATTTTCCAAATATCGAAATATTTCGATGAATATTTTTTTCAGGTTCGCTTTTCCGGTCTTTTTGCTGTGCTTTCCGGTAGGCCGCCGGCGTCAGCTCATAATACTTCTTAAACAGCCTGCTCAGGTGACTTTCGTCTGTAAAACCCAGTTCGTCTGCTATCTCCCCAACACTTAAATCACTATGGCAAAGCCGTAGCTGTACCAGCTTTAGTTTATGATTGATGATAAACTGCTGCAGACTTTCATTAGTCTGTTTCTTGAAATACTCCCCTATATAATTGACGGAGAGATTGAATTTCGCAGCCAGCTGCTCCAGTTTAAGCGTTTCCGGCGAATAGATATGCTGGCGGATATACGTCATGATACGGTGAATGAGTGGAATACTGTTTTCCCGTTCATCTGCATTGATATCCTCCGTTACATTTCTTGCTACAATATTCAACAACAGGGTAATATAATGTTGCAGGTTCTCCTGGTAATACGGTGGTTTGCAGGTATACTCGGCTGTCATATTGCTGATCAGGGAACCAATCATCTTACAATCGTTCGTTTGCCGGATGAGCAGCTGTTCCTGGCGGTTATGATAAAAGAATAAGTATTCCAGTTTCTGTAACCACTCCTGCAAACGCTGCCTTTCCTGCGCGGTACGCGACTGCCCAACGAACATCTCCGAAAAGCGGATCGATACGAAACGGGTAGGCGTAGTTTCATCAAACCCGCGGCAATCGCGGGGCGTAAACAGGAATATACTGCCTTTGCTATACGGGAAGCGATTTTGGTTTACCGTACGGAACCCGCTTCCTTCCTGGATCTGTATGATCTCAAAAAAGAAATAAACCTGCGGGCGGAAATTCCATTCCGACATATCTGCCTCTATTAATTCGAAAGGCGTATATAAATTCCGTTCTCCCATAACCTGTAAAATTACAACAATCCCCCCGGATTCTACCTGTTCCGGGCACAGCAGCGGGGGTAACTTTGCCTCATCAGGAAAATATACAACGATGAAATTACTGGAATCTATAGCAGCAGCATCGCTGCAGCTGAATAACAGAGTGGTGATGGCTCCGATGAGCCGCAGAAGAGCGATCAATGGCGTACCGGAAGATATGGTAGCTACTTATTATGAACAACGCGCCGGCGCAGGACTGATCATTGCCGAAAACGCCGCGGTAAGTCCTTCCGGACTGGGCTATGCCAATCTGCCGGGTATTTATAATGATGCACAAATTACCGCGTGGAAAAAAGTAACCCGCGCCGTACACAACAAAGGCGGTAAGATATTTATACAGCTGATGCATACCGGCCGGGTAGGTCATCCGCTGAATCTCCCCGGTGGCGGGCCTTTGCCAGCACCATCTGCCATAGGCGCCGGCCTGGAAATAGGCACGCCGGAAGGACATCTGACAACGCCGGAACCTCAGGCGATGACCACGGCGGAAGTAAAAGAAATGGTACAACTATTTATTCAGGCGGCTCGCAACTCGCTCGAAGCCGGCTTTGATGGTATTGAAATACATGCCGCACATGGCCTGCTGATAGAGCAGTTTCTGAATCCGCTCACCAACCTGCGCACCGATGAATACGGCGGCAGTATTGAAAACAGAAGCCGCTTTCTGCTGGAAATCACCAGCGGTATTGCAGCCATAGCCGGGGCCAACAGAACAGGCGTACGCCTTTCTCCCCTGGCTGCTCTCAGTAGCATGCCACTCTACCCCGAAGAACTGGCAACACATCTTTATCTTGTGCCACAGCTGAACCGGCTGAATATAAGATACCTCCACCTGTCGGACCAATCCATCAACGGGAGCCTCCCTATCCCGAAAGCCTTCATCCGGCTGATACGTCAGCTGTTCAGCAACTGGCTGATACTGGCTGGTGGCTTTACGCCCGCCACGGCAGAAGAAATGCTCCGGCAAAATGAGGCGGATCTTATTGCTTTCGGTCGCCCTTTCATCGCCAATCCGGATCTTGTAGAACGGATCAGACACCGGTTTCCGCTCACCATCGCTGATAAGGCCACTTTCTATGAAGGAGGCGAAACCGGGCTCATAGACTACCCATTCATGGATCAGGCGCCAGTTACTGCGTAATACTTGCAGCAGGCATATTTTTACCTTACCTTTAAGGCATGCATACACGACGTGTATGCATGCCTGATATGCCAAACAAATCATTTTCATGAGATACCTATTACTGCCTGTAGTATTGCTGGCTGCCTGCCAGGAAGCAAAGCCTATTGAAGAAAAGAAGCACGAAGCCACTGAAGCAGCACCTGTAGCGGACCATTCAGCAACTACACACATTACTACGCCTTGCGCCATCCTTTACTCGCCCGATAGTATTCAGCTGGAACGACTGAAAAAAGAAGCGGGAGAAGAAGCGTTTTTTACGATTTCTGAGGATTATCAGAATTATATCTCTGATGCTAAAATTTTTCTGGAAGATAAAGGTGTGAAGATTATCGAGGCCACAAGTGGGAAGCTCAGTTTTGAGGGCAAAGGGAAAGAACCGGTGGTTTTAAATTTGAGTGATACGAAGTATAATTGGAATGCGTGGTATTTTAATGGTAAGGAGCTGAAGAAGATTGATTTGACGGATATTGAGGAGGAGTATAGGAGGGTGATGAATTGAGGATGGGGTTAGGATTAGGGGGAAGACCTTAGCAGGAAAAGAAGGGAGTAGATCCAGGTAGATATCCCTCCCTCCTTCCATTAATGTTTTGATATAGGTATTAATTCAGCTTTACCATATTTATAGATGCCTTAACATAAGCACCATCTTCCAGGCTTTGGTTTCCTATATTAAATTCAACACGATAGCCATTGGTACAACTAAGGTTTCCCTTTAGTCATGAGAATTTTGCCGGGTGTAATCAAGCTATGTTGCCGTATGTATTGAATTTTGTGCGGATTATAGTAGAATGAATCCACGTGGGTTTGTCCGTCTTGTGTGGTAAATACTATTGAATCGGCCGAAAGCGCCACTCTATACTCCAGCATCTCTAAACCTCGTTTAATATCTCTCCTACTTTTGGAAGATCGGTTGATGTCCGAGTTTATGATTGCCTGATAATTTGTTGCTATTCTACGAATCTCCTTCTGTTCATAATTCTTTGTAGACTTACAAGAAAATAAAAGAAGTGTAGCCACAAGGGTTAATACAATGTTTTTCACTTACTGAACAATTTAAACGGTAGATTTAATGATTCATTTTTTTGATCAATACCTTGAAACAGTGGTATCCAGCAAAAGATCTCTATATCTATACACCGTTAATTCAGGAATTATCCCTTCCTTCTGTTAATATTTATATATATATTTACATATATAATATTCAAACTTTTTAAAATCAACTATTCACTAGTTTCATAAATATGTTTTGGGGCTGCTAAATTTCATGGCGAAGTGCCAAAAACACCTGTACAACACCCTCCTCTCTTCTCAATAACTCAACTGCTTCAACTCCTCCGTAATCTTCCCCCCATACTTCAACACATGCTCCGGCATCTCCACATCCACCAACGTCTTGCCCTTCAAAATATACGCCCGTCCTTTGAATTCAGGCCGGCCTATCCCTTCTCCCGGCTCTATGACAAGACGATTCGTTCCTGCAGGAATTACATAATCGAAAAACGTTTTGTCGAATAACTGATGTTGTATAAGCAGATGTGCACCCACTGGCTGATCGATCGTCACTACTACACCCTGTTCAGTATCCTTGCCTTTAGGCGTCATTAGCTGCATTGTATCCAACCCGGAAGAGTCTGTAGTAAATCCGTATACTATCGACGGAATGAACCGGTCGTTGAAGGCAAACAACAGCTGTAACTTTCCTGCGGGAACCTCCTTATCAACACTGTTCCTGATCTTGAATTTCGGTCCCATATTATCGGAAGTAATGAAAACGGTATCCTTATGCTGGATCCAGGTGCCTTTCCCCAGCTGGTCTACTGCCCCGTAACTGCGTGCATAAAGAAAGCGGTGCTTTTCAAAAAGGCAAAGGCTCTCCCGCACATCTGTTCCATTGGCGCCATAGCATCCGGCTATGGTGCTGTGTGGTGTCTTGCCCGTTGCCGGCTTTTTCTTTTGTGCCGATAAATGCAGCGCCGGGATTAGCAATAGTAATCCCAGCCCTGCGTATGTCACTAACCCCTTAGTGTTGTTGTTGCCCACCTTCCTTTATCATTTCGTTATACTCACGGGTGAAATCATCCGGACGGAATATTTTGGTTACACGAGCTGAGGCAGAATTGCTTGGTACCTCCACTGATTTAGGGAACGGCGTTACCACATCGTACCACCAGTTGTTGATCATGTAAATGGAGCTATCGATCGTGAAAGGTCCCTGGATCTTCTGGCCGTTCCATTCAATCGTAAAATTAGGCGCAGTGGAAGGCGCTCCTTTTGCAGTGTAGGACTCTGCCCAAACCACATATTTCGCGCCCAGCGGATTGATCATTCCTCCTTTACCAAATTCGTTTTCTCCAATGGTGAACGAGCGCTGCGGGCCTCCGGCCACCGATACCTGGTGCGCCCCGGGCTTGATCTGTACCCTTTTGTATTCCTTGGGAGCCACGTCAATATTGGCGCCATCCAGCACCACTTTCAGCGGCGCATTGGTGGGGTTGTCGATGTAGTATTTCTTTCCGGTATCGCATGCGTAGAGCGATACAACGATAGAAACTGCAAGTAATGCTTTCTTCATAAATTATTGTTGTTGCTGATGTTCACGTTTAAATTTCATGCGCCGGTTAAACTCGCGGAATCCCATTGCAACTACCATGATTGCTACTGCGGCTACCAGGGCTGAAAACAACCAGGGACCAGCCATATCGTAGCAGAGCTTTTCCAGGCTGTTCATGCGCATGTTACCTCCTTTCTGTTCCCAGGCTACCAGTTCCCGGTACCTGATAACAGCAAAAACCATAAAGGCGGCGCCGATAATGATCATGGCTATGAGCGATGGCCAGGGGTTGCCCGACAGCTTGTTGGTGTATTCGTAATCCCCGTCGGTATGCGGGTTGGTCCAGCGGACTTTCTTTCCGGGTTGTTGTTCTTGTTCCATTGTCAATTATTA
This sequence comes from Chitinophaga sp. 180180018-3, assembly GCF_037893185.1. Classification (NCBI taxonomy): domain Bacteria; kingdom Pseudomonadati; phylum Bacteroidota; class Chitinophagia; order Chitinophagales; family Chitinophagaceae; genus Chitinophaga; species Chitinophaga sp. 180180018-3. The sequence continues at coordinate 5,260,409 of NZ_CP140772.1, forward strand.
TTAATTATGGCGTAACACCTTAGATACTCTTCCGGGAGATTCTTTAGGATTACGCGGCAGGGTTAAAAAATTATTATACTGAAGAATACTGTGATGAGATACGATGATGGGCACAGTACTGTAACTGCTGGTTTCATCTTCCAGTTTATTCCAAAAACCGGATTCATATTCATTTATATAGTGGTCAGGTGTACTCACACGCCGCGCATTACCCTGCAGCAGAAAAATACTGTCGCCATCCACCTTTTGCACTTTGAATAGGGCGAATACCTGCCCGCTTTGCTGTGCGCTGTTGCCGTCAATGACCAGCGTACCTCCGGTAGATGCGTAAAAGATGTCGCCCGCTTGCGGATGCGCCAGATATTCGGCCGATACCTGTTCATTTTTCTTTCTGAAATGGGTGGCGATCACCCCCCAGATGATCCCTACCGCAATGATGGAAAGCAATACAATCATCCCCCTCCAAAGACGAAGCGGTGTTCTGGTACCGGCTTTCAGCGCTTTGTACTGCTGTCTGATCTCCGGCGTCCATTTCGAACTGGGAATCTTCTCCCCGTCGTCGCAGAAAGCAATGCCGTACTTGGCTGAAGGCATCATGGGGCCTATCCATGCCACATAACGCTGCATGACTACAATCGTTACCCCTCCCTGCTTTCCAAGAGGACAGGCCAGGTCCGGGAAATGCTGCGTTACATGTTCTATACTCCGTATCTGATAAACTATGAACATCTTCTGTTAATTATTATGTTTATTCAAATTCCTGAACTCCTGCGGATTGCGCTTGAAGGCCTTTTGCAGGTCGTATGAAAAGCCTACTACCGCATGAGGAAAGGTTTCTACCAATGCATCCATCATCGGATCATTCTGGCCTTTCACGCGGCGGATGGGCAACCGGTAAATCTTTCCGGTATCATCCCCCAGCGTCATATTTTCCTGTGGTACTCCATTCACTTTCACAATCTGATGGTAAATCCATACGATCTTCTCCGGCTGGGATTGTGCATAGGTCAATATCCTGCCATCGTTCCGGGTTTTCAGCGCGGAAAAGAGTATCCCAATTCCGGAAAAAACCAGGATCATGACCAGCACCATACCCCAATTGGTACCGGAAGAAGCGGGATTATTCTGACTGTTGGCTATCACCCAGGCCCCCAGTGCTGCTCCTGCTATCAGGCAGCCAGGTGCTATATATTTAAGCGAGATGGCATTCATTTTTAGTTTTCCCTCAATGCGGGCAATGACCAGACTTTTACTGTCCATATATATTTTATTTTAAAATACGACGTATGCCTTCAATGATTACAATTAATAACAATATCTGTATCCAGATGCCGTATCGCTGCCAGAGCGACAGCTTCACCTGTTTGCGTTCCTGTTCCGCCAGCATTATAACCTGCTGAGGCCAGTTCTTTTTCCTGATAAACATGCCACAGGATGCGCAGCTTAATTCCGCTTTACAGGAGCTGCTTTTCAGTAAGGGCATCCCCAGGAATTCCGTTCCGTTGGAGGCTACCAGGATGTCTAAATCTCCCTTCATACTCCCGCAATGTGAGCAACCACTGATACCAACTACTATTCTTTTTACAGGTGCTGTTCTGGTGAAGTGCATGATCATTCCCATGAGTCCAAGGCGTTAAATCGGTTGTAAAATTCTGATTTATGCGGCGGAAAATCCAATCCGGGACTACTACATGATGTCTACAAGCAATTAAAAACAGCCATTACAAAGCATCTACAAAAATCACATCAAACTGATTATCAATTAGTTTAGTATCCACTTCGAAGGTATCACTTCAGATATACAGGTTGGGTTACTGCTATTTCACATAGGCGTTCCATACTGCCCGGGCTATTTCAGCGATCGTTCGCTCACGGTCCTCTTCGCTTGCCTTTGCATCCGAAACGAATACGGTGATGGCTACATGCTTTCCGTTGGGCAGGGTAATAATTCCGGCGTCGTTGGTGGCGGCGGTCAATCCGTTTTGGGTCCAGGAGGTACCGGTTTTATGTGCCACTTCCGTTCCTGCCGGCAGAAGCCCTTTCAGCCGCTTTTTCCCTGGTCCGGATGTTATCATCAGGTGGAGCAGGTAACGTTTGCTGGAATCTGATAACACCGGCTCGCGGTAAAATTTTTCTAACAGGCGGGTCATGGCAGCGGGTGTGCACCAGTTTTTATATTGGGTAGCAACATCATCCGGATTTACCTGGGCCTGTTCTTTAGTAGCAATGCTGATGTCCTTTATTCCCAGCTGATGTACATATTGGTTGGCGCCAGCCGGCCCCCCTATCAGATTCAGCAGGATATCGCAGGCACTGCCATCGCTGGCCCGGATGTTATAGTCCAGCAGCTCGTCGATGGTCAGGTTTACACCGCCGTTCGGGTATTTCTCCCTGAGCGGACTGACGCCGGCTGTGGTCAGATCTGCTTTTTCGATCTTTACCGGCTGATTGAGTTTCAGGCGCCCTTTATCCACTTCGTGCAATACTGCCATAGCAATGGGGAATTTATACACGCTTTGCATCGGGAGATGTGTGTCGCGGTGCAGGGAAACAGTGTCGCCGGTTTCCAGTACCTTAACATATACGCCAACTTTAGCGGGGATTTTTCCAGCGATAGCCATAATTTCTTTTCGTAGGGATTGCTGGCCAGCCGCTGTAAATGAAACTTGGGTCAAAGTGGCTACCAGCACTAATATGAATGCGGTTCTTCGTTTTTTCATATGGTTTACCATAAACAATGTGGCGGCTAAGATATAGCATTCTCCGCTATATGCCGAAATTTTGCATTTAGAATTTCAACATCAGAATATTAATTTTAGGCGCCAAATAAGGAAAGAAATTGAGCAAACCGATACTTGTCATCAAATTTGGGACGGCGTCTATCACGCATCCCAACGGCGACCTGGACGAAACCATTATTGCGGGGATCGCCCGTCAGGTTGCAGAACTGCACAGCCACTATCATATTGTGCTGGTATCTTCCGGTGCGGTAGCTGCCGGCAAACAGTTCCTGCGTCAGTACAATGGCACCATCAGCGAGCGGAAGGCCGCTGCCGCCATCGGCAACCCATTGCTGCTGAACAAATACAGCCGCTACTTCGCGCCTTATAATATTGCCGTGGCACAGAGCCTCTGCGAACGCCAGCACTTCTCGGACCGGAACCAGTTCCTCCAACTGAAACGCACCTACGAAGAGCTATGGGCCAGCAACATCATCCCCATTGCCAACGAAAATGACGTGGTGAGCAGCCTGGAGCTGAAGTTTTCGGATAACGACGAACTGGCCACCCTCATTGCTGTAGGCTTCGGTGCATCATTGCTGTTATTCAGCACCTCTGTAGCGGGGGTATTGGACCGGGAAGGAAAAGTGGTACCGCAGATAGATGTGATCGACAAAGCCGCCCTGGGACTGGCCGATAAAGAGAAATCCGCCCTGGGACTGGGTGGCATGGTTTCCAAGCTCACCTTCGCGCGACTAGCCACCAGAATGGGAATCCGGGTAGTGATTTTCGGCATCCGCACGGAAGATGGTATCCTCAATGCCATCGCAGGAAAAACCGGTACCTTATGTTTGCCTCAGCCCTGCAGTATGCCTGCCCGCAGAAAGTGGCTCGCCAGTGGCAGCCTGGTGACCGGCAGGATACAGGTAGATGCCGGCGCCCAGAATGCGCTGGAAAAACGTCATAGCCTGCTCGCCGTAGGCGTTCAGGCCGTACTGGAAAAGTTTGAATGCGGCGAAGTGATAGAAATCGTCAATGAAGAAAATACCGTGATCGCAGTAGGCCGGGCAAAGATTGCCTCCGACGCACTCGACACCAGACATAAAGCACAAAACACCGAGGTAGCACACGCCGACGATATAGTGCTGTTATAATACAACTGATCATGCAAACGATACAACCCTTACTGGAAAAAGCACAGCAGGCCGGCGTATCCATCCGGGCACTGCCCGATGCGCAGAAGCAGTCGCTGTTACGCCGACTAGCCGCCGTTATCCTGATACAGACCGACAATATCATCGCGGAAAACAAAAAGGACCTGGACCGGATGCCGGATGAAGATCCTAAAAAAGACCGCCTGCTCTTAAACGAGGGCCGTATCCGCGACCTGGCCTCCAGCCTGGAAGATATTGCGCTGCTCCCCGATCCGGCGAATGTGCTGCTACTGGAGCGCAAACTGGCTAACGGTTTGCTCGTGCAGAAAAAGACCGTTCCGTTAGGTGTTGTAGGCGTGATCTATGAATCCCGGCCCAACGTAACGGTTGACGTGGCCGCCCTCTGCATCCGTTCCGGTAATGTATGCGTATTGCGAGGCGGTACCGACGCCTTCCATACCAACACCATCCTTGTAACACTGATACAAACCGTATTAAAGGAGTTTCAGGTAGATGAACATACTGTACAGCTGCTTCCTACCGACCGGAGCCTGGTAACGGAGATGCTCTCCGCTGTTAAGTATATCGATATCATCATTCCCAGGGGCTCCGAGCAACTGATCGAATATGTAAGAACCAACTCCCGCGTGCCCGTCATCGAAACCGGCGCCGGCGTATGCCATACCTACGTGGAAAAAACAGCGGACCTCGCACAGGCCGCCGCTGTGGTGACCAATGCCAAGGTATCCCGCCCTTCCGTATGTAATTCGCTCGACACCGTGCTCGTAGACGAAGCGGTAGCTGCCGATTTCCTGGCACTGCTTGCCCCCAGTCTGCTGCCCTACGGCGTTGGCGTATATGCGGATACGTTAGCTTACGACATCCTGAAAAAAAATAATTACCCCCACCTCTTTGTCGCCCAACCCGACGATTTCGGACGGGAGTTCCTCTCTTTAAACTGCTCGGTAAGAGTTGTACCCGACACTGATGCTGCGCTGGCGCATATCCAGCACTACTCCTCCCGGCACTCAGAAGCCATCATGTCTAAAGATGCAGCAGTGAGTGAACGCTTCCTCAACGAAGTAGATGCCGCTGCTGTTTATGTGAACGCCTCTACCCGTTTCACTGATGGAGGAGTATTCGGTCTTGGTGCAGAAATAGGTATCTCCACCCAGAAGCTACACGCCCGTGGACCGTTTGCACTGGAGAAGCTGGTGACGGAGAAATGGCTGGTGCGGGGAGAGGGACAGGTGAGATGAGAAAGCAATAAATAATTGATTCACCCGATTTTGATTTATACTAAGGTTCGTAAGCCTACGAGCCTTAGTATAAATCAGAATTGTTAATCAATCGAGTTTTGCCTTTGAAAAAAGTATTTTTATCAATTTGTCATTTTCACAAGCCTCTTTAAACCTGATAATAAAATCTCTCAAAGCATTCTCATTGGAAGAATAAGCGCAAAACATACTGGATTCAGGATCAAAACGAACATCTTTTTTAAGTGCTGGCATTTGTTCGTTCAAAAAAACAGTTGCCAGCGACGCCCAGTCATATCCGCTACCTTCAAAGCCTTCATCTGCACGGGTTTCAAACAGATCATTTTTATATACACCAGCATTCAAACAAACTGAAACGGAAGTTGCATGTTGAACCCAGAAAAAAGGTTTTATCTGTTCATTGATATTCTCAGTAATCATAATTTCTCTAGTTGAGCAAACAGCTCGTCTGCTGTAGTTCTGGTTACTGCCCGATATTCTTCCGGTATTTTCTTATTTACCCGCTCATACCACTCATCAAAAACGGCTTTCCATTCCGGCACGGTTATTTTTCGTCTTATATATCCTTTCTCAGAGGGAAATTTAGCAGGAAACATCAAAAGTATTTCAATAAATACCAACAAAGGTTGTGCTGCTTCTTTAGAACTTTTCATCCACTCTATAGTTTTATTTATTTCATCAACTGCTCTGTTGATAAAAATGGATGGAGCCAGATCTGCTGCTTCATTTTCGATCGGCAATTTGCCGTAAATTTTCTTACTCATAGCTATTTAATCCGTCGAAATTGCTAGTATCCTTTTACCCGGAACAGCAAGAAATAGGAATGATAATCTGGAAAGTCCGCTGCCCCGGATCAGCACTGATAAAGTGTAGGCGTGTTCATCTCATTTTGTATGAGGCACTCCTCCGGACTGAGTAAGCAGCTTTTGCGACAAACGTTCTATATAATCATTCAGCGTTATCTTCTCCTGATAAAACGGTAAAAAAGCATTGATGAGCGGATGCGATATGAAACTGTTATTAAGCTTCTTTGCAGCTCTGATCTTTACCAGTGCCAGCATTTCTACGGGAAAGTATATCCAGTGGTTAACATGGAATGGATAGGTTAAATCTGCTGTTTTGCTTTTGCTAATATGATATTCCGCTAATTCATCTACCCATTTAATTACTATATCATCATTGGTTGAATAGGCGTTTTCAATTGCCGAAGCATAAACAGGATCTATTTTATCCTGGCAATAACTCAATAAACTTTTTACAATATTCTCATCTCTATTGTATTCCTTTGCCAGCCAATGTGCCAAATACAGAATGCTATCCCGGCCATAACTACCCTTCATCTCCCTGATATTGTTTTCCCGGGCATTTTTGCGATTATCAAGCCCTTTCAAAACAATCTCTTCCACTATGGTCAATTTTTCAGGGAAGAATGTCATTGCTAATATGTATAGCAGGCTGATATCTGATTCTAAAAACAAAACCGGGGCCTGATCATTATCCTGTATCACTGAAGTAAATGCCATCAAATTAGCATATAGCGCATTTACCAACGTGCCGAAGTTACTCCCGGTTGGGTCTTCATCAAATTTTATAATTGACTTTGCAATAGCACTCAGTGAAGTATACTCCAGAACCTGAGGCAAAGATATACTTATGCTTTTTGTGTCTCCAAAAACAACTGCCTCATAAGAAAAAGAAGTAACATTATTAATAATAAAATCATCATAAAATTTTGTCATTCTTTCGCTTTCCTCTGCGTCCTGATACGACAGGAAATCTTTTTCTTCTTTAACAGCCTTAGCTACTACTTTTATTTTACTGTCTTTTTTTGCCATCTTTTTACCATTGTGATGTTAAAACTTTATCGAGTTTTCCATTTTTAATGAAGATATCTACAATTCTCTTATCCCCTCTGTTCGCCGGATTAAGCATATCCAGCGCCTCAGCCCTTGTAACTCCCCAGTTGCCTGTCTGAGCTTTTTGAGGGCCAAGAATATCATTTATGAAATTGTCTGCATTGGCCTGGCGACTTGATATAGGGCTAACATTTCCAGTCGTATTTGTTTTAATTTCAAAGAAATCATACTTACCGTCATGACGTATTCCAACCAGATCAATTCCATGGTTAGAGCCATTTTGGATAGAGATAACTTTTTTATACTTCCCAGATTTTTCTAATTGGTCTTTAGCCCAGTTTTCCCCCCAGTCACCAATTCTCTTCTGTTTACAAGCTAGCCCGAAAGGATCTATTTCACTATTGGGATCATAGACGTATCCGTATACAGTTGGATTTCCGCCCCATAGCCCAATCGGATCCGGGCTTATATACATTCCTTCTTCCGCATTATAATACCGGAATCGGTTATACGCCAGCCCCGTCTCTACATCCACTACCTGCCCCGGATAAAGATAACTACAAAATCCCGCATCTCCATGTAGCATCCTCGCATTCCCATAGCTGTCTATTTCCCGCTGCCAGATTAAATCTCCCGTCTCATCATATCCCTGTATAGGCGTACCTAAATGATCGGCAATAATACTATATTTCTTATCCCCTTTTATTTTAGCAGTTGGCGAGAAATTATTCTCATTGAACACCCATGTGATTAGGTCATCCGCACTACTTTCCTTTGCATCAAACTCCTTCCACTCATGCAACGGCTTATTCCCATCCCACACCCAGCGGGTGATCGTATGCTTATATCGTTTCTCTATCCGCCTCCCCAGGGCATCGTATTTAAAACTCACCCTTTCCCCGTCCGGTCGTAGTACGCTTTCCAGCATCCCGGCAGGGTTCCATTCATATTGCCACACCCGGCCGCCACTTTCTTCCTTACGTATGAGGTTACCCAGTTGATCGTATTTATAACTGGCTTTCCTGCTTCTCAGCAGCCTTCCGCCTTTATCATAAGTCCGGTCTTTTTGCTGCGGGGTTTCAAACAGGTTACCCACGGCATCGGGCATACGATATTCCACGCTGCCGTCGCCATAGATCACTTCAGCGAGGTTGCCATAGGTATCATGCCTGAATTGCTTAGTGCCGGTAGTGCTGTCGTGGATACCCGAGAGCCGGTCGCCATCCCAGGTATAGCGCCGCTGCAGCCGCTTGTTGCCTTTAGTAGTGAATTGCTCTACCAGCCGGCCGGAAATATCGTACTGATTCTGCTGGGTTACACGGCCTGTCATGCTGCGCTCCGTTACCTGGCCCAGGTTGTTGTACTTTAATTGTGCGCTCCAGCCGTTAGCGCTCATCTGCTCCAGCCAGCTCATGGCGTTGTTGTACTGCATGCTAAGGTCGGCACCCAGACTGCTTTTAAGCGCGGTGCGTTGCCCCAGCTGATTGTATTCGCTGCTTAGTATATGTTCATTACTTTTTTCCTGTGTAATCAACCCCAGCAGATCCCGCTGCAATTGCACAGAGGCATGACTGTTCTGTGCGCTGATAAGTTGCCCCATGGCATTATAACCAAAGGTTTCGGAGCTGCCGTCTTTCTCATAGTAGATAGTGGCTACCTGTCCGGCGGCAGTGTATTCATATGCCTGCTGGCTGCCATCGGGCAGGGTAGTGCGCATCACCTGACCACCTGCATTACGTATATACTCGCGCGTTAGTCCGTCGAATCCTTTTTCGGTGATGACATTACCTTCTTCATCCAGTTCGAAGCTGTAAGTTTCCCGGTGTTCATTGATGATATGCCGCAGCTGTCCTTCTTTATCATAAACGAATTGAATACCTGTATTGCCCTGTTTCCGCTCCACCACATCGCCGAAGAAGTTATAACGCAGGGCGACCGACTGATGCCGGTCGCTCACGGCAATGGCATTGCCCATGCTGTCGTATTGCAGCTTCACGGTATTACCGGTACTGTCTTTTATCTGAACGGGGTTGCCCAGCAGATTATACTGCCGCCGTAAAACAGCGCCGGCGGGGTCTGTAATGGTTGTCATCCGCCCTTGCAGGTCGTAGTTATATTTGATGCTGCTGCCATTGGGCAAAATGACCTCACTGAGCAGGTGCTGCGCGTTGTGTTGCAGGCGGGTCACCGCTCCGAGCGGGTTGATGATCCTGCTGAGCCGGCCTTCCGTATACTCAAACTTTGTGGCTGTTCCTAAAGGATTAGTACGCTGTACCAGGTTGCCTGTCTCATCATAGATATACTGCCACACTCCACCATTAGGCTGAGTAACGGCAACCGGCTGTTGCTGCTGGTTATAAGTGATACCCGTTGCTCCCTGCCCGGGTAATTGCAGACTGGTCAGGTTGCTTCTCTCGTCGTATTCATACGTGGTAGCCGTCCCCAATTCATTGGTTTCAGCTACCAGGTTATCTGCTTCATCATAGCTAAATAGCTGCGCGGCGCCGTAGCCGTTCACTATTTTGGTGACGATGCCATCAGTATGATAGTATGTCTTTTTATGCCCCAGGCTATTGGTAGCTACCGTAAAGCCTTCTAAATAATCAAAAGTGTAACTGAATAAACCATCCGGCCCCAAAGCCGCTGTACAACGGCCCTGCCGGTCGTAATGAAAGGTGAACGTAGTGCCGTTGTTAAAACGACGGGCAATGATATACTGGTTCTCCCACTCAAAGCTATTGTGATGCCCTTCGGCATTATACATTTCTTTGAGCGTACCGCCGGCATGGTAGGTATAACGCACCATTTCCACCAGTATGCCCCGGTCGCCCAATTCCGGATGCGGCGCCTGTACGGCGGTAATCAGGCGGTCTTCATTATACCGGATATAAATATCGCGGTGAGCGCTGTCGTTGATCTTTTCCAGCAGTCCGCCATCGCTGTAATAAAAACGGATAGCAAACCCATTGCGGTCGGTAATACTGCGCAGTTTACCATGCCCCTGATCGGCGTACCGCGGGCGATCAAAATGATATTGCAGGCCGCCTCTGTCGCTTACATAATACTCGCCTGCTGTGGTGCGATGCAGTTCATATTTTTCCTTCGGGTTGTAAAAGCTGGCCCCCGGCTCCAGCAGCGGAAATACCACCGGTCTGCCGGCCGTATCGTTCATCACTACCACGCCATCTTCATCGCTTACCAGCAGCGAGATATCGTAACTATGATAGATATTCTTTCCCAGCGGGCCGTCGTAATGGCTATCGCTGTAATAATTAGCTTCCCAGGTAAAAGGAATCGGACCAGGGAGACTGAATCCCTCCAGGTAACTGGCCATATGGCCACTGGCGGCGTCTACCGGCTCTCCCAAAAACTTACAGATAGATGGCTGAACAGCTGCCCTGAACTTGCTGAACTTAGGGGAACGGGCTTCTATTTTTGCTAATACTTTGGTGAGTAACTTACCCAGCATTTTCAGCGCAAACTTCAATCCGTGCATCAGGCCCATAAAAAACAGGGCATTGAGCAGATCAGAGAGTTTTAACTGCTGCTCTTCTTTGACACCTCCGATCAGCACCGGTTTGCCGATGGGGAGTACTACCATCACGGCTGTCAGGAAATTAAGATAGAAGCCGCCGATAGGATTGTTCATCAGGATTTTTCCTATATCCTGGCAGGAATAAGCGCGGCATAACCAGGTGCTCTGGTACATACCCTGACTGATCACCGTTTTGCTGCCATGCGACAGCTGGCCTTCATGCGGGTGAAAGAATTTTGGCAACAGGAACAAAGGATGCGGTATCACGGAATGCAGCAGGTTGAGTTTGCTGACGATCTTACCCAGCCCTTTGAATTTCCCCATGAAAGGAGGCACGGAGGGCATCCCCCAGAGGGCGCCTTGCGCAACGCCTTTATGCATGCCGTTAAAATACACGGTTCCACCCATAGGCACATTCCGGGCAATCTGAAATCCTTTTTTCGGGTCATACACCGGTATGGCTGGCAGGGTGATATGGATGTAATCCATCGGATCAAAGATCAGCGCGGCGAAGGGAGTGATGGGGCAGGGCGTGAATGGCCAGGGTACTTTCAGCATGTGAAAATCGAGCCCAAGAACAATATCAAAATGTTTAGCCACGGGCTTAGGATCAACAGAGGGTCGGGGCTGCAATGGAATGCTTTTAATTTTTATATACGCCATCAGTGGTATGTTTTGAGATGGATGTTATACACACACTGTACTACTGCAAAGAAGCATGAAAACATGGGATAACCATTTATAGTGAACATTTTTTGTCATCACGCCAGGTCATACAAACTTTACAGAGGGGTGAGTTTTTCAATATGTTATAAATCTACATTAAAAACAGGTAGTTTCCATACCTAACCTTATGCTGTGATAAACTTTATGTAAAAATAACATCAGTTTTACTGTCCCGATGCAGCGAAAGCCAAACAAACCGGGTATATATTATTGATTTTCATACACTTACCATTAACCAACCGTTCATGCTCAGATCATCTTCAGAGTATGCTCAGAGTATCCTCCATCTAACTATGTCTCGTCCTCCCTCTAACTAATATAATATTCTCATCTTGGCGCCATTATCGTATTACAAATGAAGAGCGAAGCTCTTAGCGATTAATCATATTATCCGCCAAGTTCTTCGCTCTTCATTCTTATTTCTTAATTCACGCCACTGTAACCTGTTCATTCAAATAAACATCCTGAATAGCATTCAATAACGCAGCTCCTTCCGCCATAGGGCGCTGGAAGGCTTTACGACCGGAAATAAGGCCCATGCCACCGGCCCGTTTGTTGATGACGGCAGTACGCACCGCTTCGGCCAGGTCGGCTGCTCCTTCGGAAGCGCCACCGGAGTTGATCAGGCCCATACGGCCCATGTAGCAGTTGGCTACCTGGTAGCGGCACAGATCGATCGGGTTATCAGAAGTGAGTTCAGTATAGATACGTTCATCGAGTTTACCATATGAGGAGCTGCCGGTGTTCAGTGCTTTGTAGCCACCATTCACAGTAGGAAGCTTCTGCTTGATAATATCGGCCTGAATGGTTACACCCAGATGATTGGCCTGCCCGGTAAGGTCGGCCGCGAGGTGGTAGTCCACATCTTTCTTGAAGGCATCGTTCCTCAGATAACACCAGAGGATGGTAGCCATGCCCAGTTCATGTGCACGTTCAAATGCGTTCGCTACTTCTACCAGTTGCCGGTCGGCCTGGTCGGAGCCGAAATAGATAGTAGCTCCTACTGCTACTGCACCCAGGTTCCAGGCTTCTTCCACGGTGCCATACATTACCTGATCCGCTTTGTTAGGATAGGTCAGCAACTCGTTATGGTTGATCTTTACGATGAAAGGAATGCGATGTGCATACAACCGGGATACGGATGCCAGCACCCCAAAAGTGGAAGCCACTGCATTACAGCCGCCTTCAATAGCCAGTTTCACAATATTCTCAGGATCAAAATAAGCGGGATACTTAGCAAAGGAAGCACCAGCGCTGTGCTCTACGCACTGGTCTACCGGCAGTATAGACATATAGCCTGTACCTGCCAGGCGGCCATGGCTAAACAATTGCCCCAGGCTCCTTAGTACCTGCGGGTTACGGCTGGACGGCTGGTAAATTTTATTGACGGTGTCTGGTCCGGGCAGATGCAGCAGGTCTCTGCTGATGGTCTTACTTTCGTGCTGAAGCAGGGTATCGCTTTCTTTTCCCAGTAATTCGCTGATTTTTTCCAAGGATAACATAAACAGGAATTTTTTAGTACGACTAATTTAAGGAATTAAAAGCATCCGGTTAATACGGTATGGGGCCTTTAGGTCTGGATGGTTCTTCTCTTTCTTCTGAAACCATTTCTGTGCCTTCAAAAGCGCCGCCGGAACCATCATGAATAACAGGTTCTGTCTCCTTAACCTCTTCTTCTCTTTTCCCGGTCTTTTCCTCATCCGGGATAATGTAATTGCTCATAGAAGCAAATTTAGGGAATACGGGCTATTAAGGGCTTTCATCATTTAAAAACACAATTTGAATTAATAGATAAATAATATAATTTTGAAAGAAGCATATGTAATGGTATGCCGGACCATAAAGAATTACCGGAAGAAGATTTAATATGAAGCAATCCCTCCTGGAAAATCCGTTTGAAGTTTTGTATGGAGTTACAACTGTTATTATCTGATGATGATTGAATTCTGACCCTTTTGTTTACATGTAAAACCCTATTATTGTTGGCTATGGTATTGAAGAAAATTAATTTTAAGAAGATGATCCTGGTGATACCCGAAATACATTCACTGTTGAGTGCTATCTTATTACAACTTCCTGAAGAAGGATGGCTGAATCATTCTTCTTCTCCCGGAAAAACTATAACTTTGAAAGACAGCTCCCTCCTTGAGGCCGGGCTGGGAAACAGACAATGTTACACTGGTAAGGGAATTTCACGTACCTGCTTTGAATGACCATTAAGAAGAATAAAGTTTAAAGCCTATAACCATTTTGACCAGAAAATCAGGGGAGTCCTTATGAAAACATTTATTATAGCTCACACCTGAATGCAATTGCGCAAAACCCCTTTTTGCTTACTATGATTAAAACTATTAAAGAGTATACCAAAAAAATTATTTTGACCGGAACTCAGGGAGTCACTGAAGAAGAGCAGAAAAAAAGGATCATGCTCGTTAACAGTTTGAGTCTGGTATTAGGCTTATTGATCGCGGTGGTTGGAATACTCTTCTACCTGATGTCGGAGCAGCTTTCTATTCTTATCCCGGCATCGGCAGAACTGGCATTAACCTGTTCTGCAATCTATCTTAATCACAGAGGTAAGTATCTTGCAGCAGCACTAACTACTTTCCTTGTTCAGTGCGCAGCTTCCGTATATTTCGGATTACTGCTGAGCAATATCATAGAGTTACAGGCAATGATCATCTTCCTAATATCTATTATTTACCTCCTTTTCAAAAATATCTATATCAGAAGAGGAGCACTGGTGCTTGCGGTGCTAATTCTCGGTCTGTTGGAGACTTGCTATCACTACCAAATGACCTCTACCATCCCACTGAATATCCACCAGGCATTTGCGTTCAGAATACTGGCAATGGCCGGAGTACTTATTCTGATCATATTGGTAAGTAAACCATATGTTGATAGCAATGACCTCAACCAGCAATTGAAAAGAAGCAATTATTTTAAAAAGATATTTGTGTACCAGGTCACCCACGAGCTGAGAACCCCGCTGAATGCGATATATGGTGTAGCGCAGCTACTGAAGCGGGAAATAAAACTGGACGAGCGTCTCAAGGGTATCACCCCACTGGTAGATCAATTATTGGCCGCCAGTAACAATACCCGAAATATTGTCAACAATGTGTTGGATATGGCGCAGATTGAAAGCGGTAACTGCGAGTCTTTGTCAAAAGAAGCATTCGACCTGCAAATATTCCTCGAAAAGATTGTTGATGTCAACAGGGTTATTGCGCGTACCCGCAACATCCGGCTACAGCTGACTATTCAGGATATGCCACAGGTAATCTACTGCGATATGCTGAATCTAAGCCAGATTGTTACCAACCTGCTTGGCAACGCCATCAAATATGCTGATAAAAACACGCTCGTAAAACTGGAAGTGAAAGGTATGAATGACCAGTGGACCATGAAAGTGAGCAACTATGGCCCTGTAATCCCCGCGTCGAAACTGGAGAGCATGTTTGATCCTTTCATGACCGACAAAAGTAAATACACCGAAGGCACCGGTCTCGGCTTATATATTGTGAAAAACAAAGTAGGCTCAATGAATGGTGATATCGCTGTGAACAGTATAGCCCCAGGTATCACTACTTTTACGATCACATTACCTCTTCAGGCAGGTAGGCCGGAAGACATCGGACACGAAAATGAAGAAGCAGTAGAACGCGATCTCAGCGACATTCACGTCATTGTTGCAGAGGACAATGAAATGAATGCCACGCTGATCTCACGATTCCTGAAACAAATCGGCTGTTCCGTAGCACTTGTTACCAATGGCCTGGAAGTACTTGACGAAATCAACAACTGTTTTCCGGACATCATTATCATGGACTATCACATGAATATGATGGATGGGAAGGAAACATTGATACATCTTCAGCAGGATGAAACATTGAAAAGCATTCCTGTAATCATCGCTACCGGGGATGCCTTCACAGAATCAAGAGAGGAACTTCTCGCTGAGGGGGCAAAAGCTTTCATTGAAAAACCTATAGATTACAAGTCCCTACAGAAAATAATCCATCAACAACTACATCATGTCAGTGGAGAGTTACAGGAATAGCTTATTGCACATTAAACAATTGCAGCTACTTCCGCCAGTCGGGTTTCCTGCCATATGGAATGCGGGCGTTTGTAGCGTTTAGTGTACACCTGCCACATCCAGCTCGCTTGTACACAACGTTCCAGACCACTTATATGTGCTTCCAGCTTATCTACCATCTCAGAATCCCTGGGCAATTGCTGATACCCCCTTGTTCTAACCTGGTTCACCAGCATGGAAAACTCGTGTAGCAAATTCCGTACGATTTCCGCAGCCCCCTTGATCACATCTGGCAATGATAAAAATGGATTATTCAGAGCCATTATCATCAACAGGTTGGAGTCTGATGAATTATCGATTACTTCCTTTTCAAAAGAGAAAAGGTCATTCATCAAACAACCAATGGCGGCAGTAACATATTGTAATCTTTTCATATCATCCGCGATAGCAGCGCGTTCCATCCAGCGCCAGTCAAGAAACTGTCCTTCACTGTATTCAATCAGCTGGATAGTATGATGCATGCCAGACACATGGCAGCGCATATCCACGTAGGTATTGATGTCAGGAACATATCCCAGGGCTGATGTGTTGCAGTCAAGATGCGTTACCTCGATGTGATAGTTATACATTTTTCTGAATTCATCGAACCAGCCAGCGGGAGATGTATGACAAATATCCCGCATCATTTCGGCGTTAGCCTCTTCTACAAAATGTGCATCTACCGGCAAATGAAGCGGCAGGTCGAGCTTCGCCATCCGCTCTCTTATCGCGTTGGCGGCAAGCTGCTCTCCTTTACTGAGATGGGCAAATACCTCTCTGCCCATCGTATCATTCAGATAGAAATCGACAGCACAATTTTTGAGGATGGCAACCATACGGTAAAGATTGGCAGTCGGAAACAAATAGATAGCACAGGTAATGTAATGCTCGGCATTAGGTAACCAGATGTTGTACTGCTGCCCATACTCTTGCGCCGAGCGTTTCAACTGCCGTGCGTAGGCATGGGGGCGAAAGGACTGGCAAAACTCTTCAAGTTGGAATTGCTCGTTGTTAAAGAGATCCTGCAATGAAAAACAGGTGGTACCCTGAGACATTAAAAAAGCATATTCTTGTTGAATTTTTTGCATTGTGGCAAGAGATGTTGCCATCTGAACACTGTGTTGCATAATCGTAAATTTTATGTGAGAATGACAATTAAAAAGTATTTCCAAGGCCTGTAAAATGGAGAGAATGGTTATTCATCAGAGCTAAACAACACTGGATGAAAAGGGCTTCAAATGACGTTCAAAACA
The DNA here is from genome assembly GCF_037893185.1 of Chitinophaga sp. 180180018-3. Classification (NCBI taxonomy): domain Bacteria; kingdom Pseudomonadati; phylum Bacteroidota; class Chitinophagia; order Chitinophagales; family Chitinophagaceae; genus Chitinophaga; species Chitinophaga sp. 180180018-3. The sequence goes on from NZ_CP140772.1 coordinate 5,277,011, forward strand.
AATGTATTATACTTTTAATGTACGACAAAATGCCAGAAACCCACATACCCGCGGTAAGTTTTCATATTCCGGTATATAGTAACCCGCTTACCTTTATTTATCTTTGCCCCGGAATTTTAAAAAAAGCTATATGACTCGGATCGCGATCATCCGCCATGGAACCACATCCTGGAACAAAGAAGGCAGGGCACAGGGCTATTCAGACATCCCGCTGGACGAAGAAGGCCTCCTGCAGGCAGCCAAACTCGGACAGTGGCTTACCGGCCAGGACTGGGAAGTCATCTATTCCAGTCACCTGATCCGTGCCAGGCAAACGGCGGCTATTATCGCACAGGAGCTCAGCATCGATTCCGTTATACAGGACGAACGTATAGGGGAAGCTGGTGGCGGCCTCACGGAAGGCACCACCGAAGAAGACCGTATCCGTAAATGGGGCGAAAACTGGAAACAACTCGATCTGGGCCAGGAAAGTAATTCCTCCGTTGTAGGCCGGGGCCTCTCTTTTATGGACGACCTGCTCAGCACCAACAACGGCAAAAATATCATGATCGTTACCCACGGCAGCTTTATCCGGCAAATGCTCGATAAACTGTTCCCGACCATGCAGCCAACACCGGCAATGAAGAATACATCTTTTACTCAGTTGAGGGTGTTGAACCAGGATTGGACTTGTGAAGTGTTTAATAGCGTAACGCACCTGGAGTAGGATGCTGCATTCTTCATTCCTAATCCTTAATTTCGTTCAATATGAAGTTACTGCTCATAGAAGACGAACCTGCTGTAGTATCCGTTATCACCCGTGGGCTTTCTGAAGCCGGGTATGAGGTGAGTGTAGCCCCGGATGGCAACAGCGGCCTGCAAATGGCGCTCAATAATCCGTCGTTCCGATTGATCATACTGGATGTAATGTTGCCCGGCATGAACGGCATTGAAGTATGCCGCTCGTTGCGTAAAGCCGGAACTGATACCCCTATCCTGATGCTTACCGCATTGGGGACTACAGAAAATATTGTCATTGGCCTGGATAGCGGAGCCGATGATTACCTGGTAAAGCCTTTCAAATTGCAGGAGCTGGAAGCACGCCTCAGGAGCCTGATGCGGAGGAAAGGTACAGGAAATGATATGCCCGTTACCGTTAGTTCGCCGGCAGTACTCAGTATGGCTGATCTTGAGCTCAATACCGATACCAAAGCCGCCAACAGACAGGGACGAAGCATACAGCTTACCGCCACGGAATACCGGCTGCTGGAATACCTGTTGAGAAATCCCCGCAAAGTGTTATCCCGATTGGAAATACTGGAGCAGGTATGGGGAATCGACTTCAATATGAACACCAAAGTAGTAGACGTTTATATTAACTATCTCCGGAAAAAAATTAACAAACACAACCCCGTTGAACTGATTCATACAGTAGTAGGACTGGGATATATGATCCGGGAAAGCAGGGCGAATGAAGATACGTACTAAGATATTGCTTTTATTTGCGGGCCTGACCGTATCTACCACGCTTGCCATGAGCATTCTGGTATACTATTTCGCGAGCCAGCATTCGTTTGAGGATTTCTATAAACGACTGGAGATCCGAGCTTACCTGTCTGCAAAAGCCACCCTGCCCTATTATGAAGCGGATTCCATCGTGTATAACGAGATCCGGGACGAGCACCTGGAAAAACTGCCTTCCGAAAAGGAATATTTCCTGCAAGTGGCCGCAGATGGCACTGTACACAAAAATGAAGCACTGACCCTTCCTGCCTCATTCTATGAAAAAGTAAAGCAGGAAAGTAAATCCACCTACCGGGAAGGCGATCGCTTTTATGAAGGCATATTATATAAAAGCAAACAGGGACTTTATATAGTGATCGTTTCTGCCATCAATCAATTCAATTTTGAATACCTTACATGGCTGCGGAGAATACTGATCATCTGCGCAGTTGCATCCAGTCTCATCCTCATAGGAACGGGTATTTTTTTCTCCCGTTATATATTACAACCCCTCCGGCAGATGATGACGCAGGTAAAAAGTATCAGCTCCCGAAACCTGCACCTGCGGCTGAATGTAGAGGATAATGGCGATGAGATCAACGACCTGGCCAATACCTTCAATAACATGCTCGACCGGCTGGAAACTGCATTTGAAACGCAGAATAACTTTGTGAGCAACGCGTCGCACGAACTCAGCACACCGCTGACTGCCATTATCGGCGAAGCAGAACTGGCGCTTAATAAGGAACGGGCTGCTGATAAATATATCTACTCACTGGAGAATATCCTGAAAGAAGCAGGGCGACTGGAACATATCACCAAAAGCCTGCTTCACCTTGCGCAGACTGGCTTCGACGGAAAGAAGCAACAATGGGAACAAATCAGAACTGATGAATTACTTTTTACCGTGAAGCATACCGTTGATAAACTACATCCCGGTAACCAGGTGGAAATCGACTATAGCCTGTTCCCTGAAGAAGAAGAAAAGCTACAGATACCCGGCAACTTTCAACTGCTGGAACTGGCCATCACCAACATTATCATGAATGCTGTCAAGTATTCCGATAATGCGTCCGTGTCCGTCGCCCTCGCTGCTACAGAAAAGAAAAATATCATCATCGTTAAAGATCAGGGAATCGGCATTCCACCGGAGGATCTGCCTTACATCTTCTCTCCTTTCTTCCGCGCCTCCAACACTGCCAAATTCAAAGGATACGGCATCGGCCTGCCGCTAGCCATGAATATTATCAGAATGCATAAGGGAAACATCGTTGTGAACAGCGAAGTAAACCACGGAACCGAGATCAGAGTGGAGCTTCCACGGTAGCGGTCGTTTTCTTACCATATTCTTACCACATTCTTACTACCTTCTAACGCCGCTCTTACTGATTACTTATCTGCCACCGATAATTTTGCTGCTATAAAAGTAATCAGATATGAAAAATATACTCATACCCACCGACTTTTCCATCCGTTCTCTCAGCTATGTGCACAACATCGTTGCACAACATCCTGCCGAACGGGTGAACGTCATATTAATGCACGCACTGCAGATGCCGGATTCCCTGTTTGATCTGATCACCTACACCCGCAACAGCCGGCATGTAGAGCTGATCTCCAGCGATTTCCAGGATGGCTGCGAAATTATCCGGAACAAATACTCTTCCGCCATCCATCAACTGAAGATCGAGTTCTTTCACGGCAGCACCCGTGTAGCATTACGCAACTTCCTGCTGGCTCAGAACATCGATTTAATCATACAGCCGGTTGATCATGAATTCATTCCACCATCGAAGCGAAGTTATAATCCTGAAAGACTCATCAGCCGCTGCGGCTACCCGAAAATGAAGATTCAATTACAACGCAAAAGGTACGTGGCCGATCAGTCGACCATCTCCGCCTTGTTGCTGGCTACAGAATAAAACAACAGGTTATGTTACTTAAAAAAAATATCCCCTTAAAATATGTATTTGGTAAAATAAAGATTGAAATATTGCTGGTGGCCATCTATACGCTTTCTATCAATATACTTTATTATCAATACGCCTTTACCAATATAATAATACCCATTGCTGTACCCATGGTATTGGGAACGGTATTATCGCTCCTGCTGGCATTCCGTTCCAATCAGGCGTACGACCGGTGGTGGGAAGCCCGAACCATCTGGGGATCCATTGTAAATGATTCACGCTCGCTGACAAGACAGGTTTTAAGTTTGATGGATGCAAATTACCAATCGGATGAACTGACCAGTTTCCAGGAGCGTTTTGTAAAGCGACAGGCAGCATGGTGCTATAGCCTCGGACAATCGTTAAGGAAAACTGATCCGCTCAAGGGGCTGGACAGGTTATTAACACGAAGGGAAATGAGCTACCTGATGAAATATGATAATGTGCCGGCTGCCTTGTTGCTTTTACATGGGAGAGATCTCAAATATGCCATGGAACAGGGCTGGATCAATCAGTACCAGCAGGTAACCCTGGATGCAACACTTACAAAGCTCTGTGATTCGATGGGAAAATGTGAGCGGATCAAGAACACGGTATTTCCGGCTACCTACAGCCTATATACACACTTCACCGTGATCTTTTTTATACTGTTATTGCCATTTGCATTGATAGACATACTGGGGTTCATGGAAATTCCGCTGGTAGTGGCCATTGCTGCTTCTTTCCTGCTGATCGAGAAAATGGGCGTCAACCTGCAGGATCCGTTTGAGAACAAGCCTACCGATACACCGGTAACGGCGATCGCAAAGAATATTGAAAAGGATCTGCGGCAGATGTTACATGAACAGTACCATGCTCCTGAAGAAGCGGTAGAACAACCGTTGTACTATGTATTGTAGTAATTGAACTTGTGTTTAAGGCGCCCCTCCCAGGGGCAGTAATTTATAGCGTTGAATAAAAGGCTCCGGTGTCGACCAGGGCCTTTTTTCTACAACCACCTCCCTATCCCTTTCACCCCTGCCTCCAGTTGCTTTTCCCCTAATGACGCATATCCCAGCCTCAGCCCATTCACCGGCTCCCCATAACTATACCGCTCCGGATGCGCCACCTGTATACCATGCTGCTGCAGCGTTTCTGCCAGCTTCACCAGATTGGTTCTGCCATTAGGCTCCAGCCAGAAAGCCAGCCCTCCTTCGGGCCTTGAAAAATTCACCTTACCGGAAAGATGCTCCCGGAGCAGGCCGTCGAAAAGATCGCGGCGGGCCTTATATACCGCTGTAGCCCGTTTCAGGTGCCGCTTGATTTCTCCTTCTTTCACCAATTGCAGGATCGCCTGTTCCATGATATTATCTCCCTGTACATCGATGATGCGCCGCAGCTGCCCTACTTTCCCGATAAAACCACGACTGGAGGCCAGGTAACCGATACGCAATGCAGGCGCTACAATCTTGCTCATAGTGCCTACATAGATATAATTCTCCAGGTTCTCATAACTGCAAATCGGCAACACAGGCCGCTGCCCGAAATGAAATTCATTGTCGTAGTCGTCTTCTATGATCGTAAATCCGTATTCATTAGACAGCGCAATCAGCTCCAGCCGCCGCTGCAGGCTCATTGTAACGGTGGTAGGATACTGATGATGCGGCGTGATATATACGGCCCTGATGCTGCGATATCGCCTGAGATACTTTTTCAGTTCTTCCGTTATCAATCCCTCTTTATCTACTCCAACAGGCAGCAGTCGCGCTCCTGCCTGTTCAAATGCCTGCCAGGCGGGCTTATAGCCCGGGTGCTCGATTACTACATCATCGCCCTTGCCAAGCAGGCAGTGGGCCGATAAATACATCGCCATCTGGCTACCGCGGGTAATAAACACATCATCGGCGTTGAGGCGCATACCCCGGCGATAGTTCAGCATCTGTACAATGGCAAGCCGGAAGGCCGGATCATCGGTTTCGTTGCTGTACCCCATCATCTGCCAGCGGCCCTTGCGGTGAAAGATCTGCCGGTAGGCACGCGCCAGTTCATTGATCGGCGCAATACGGCTATCGGGCTGACCGTCGTCGAATATTACAGCAGGCTTCGGTGCGGCCGCCTTGTTTTTCTCCGGTTTATGTTGTTCCGGTTTGACAGCTTTGATGACCGGCAAATCCTCTGCTACAAATGTTCCCAGGCGTTCTCTCGATTCCAGCCATCCTTCTGCCAGCAGCACATCCAGGGCCTCTACAATGGTGTTACGGTTTAACTGCAGCTGTGCCGCCAGCTGCCGGCTGCCGGGCAATGCATCGCCACTACGGAGCTTTCCACTTTTAACAGCAGCGATGATGGCATCGGCAATCTGCATGTATACTGCTTTCCCACTGTGATGATTGATCGTGATATTCAATTCCCAAGGTCGTAGCATCTGGACTACCTGATTTTATGATTTCTGTACTATTTACCTAGTCCAAAGGTAATCTACTTTTGTTATGCAATCATGCAATGGCTTTAAAAAATGAGATCATGGAAGTAAAAGACAAACAATTTTCCTCAAAGGATTTTCACCAGACCTTTGCGCGTCCTAAGTATGTGAAACCTGCCAAACTGCTGCACAGGAACGTTGAGCAGGCAGGTGAGCACAGCCAGTTTTCTTCCGAAAGAAAGCACCCGGTATTTTTTGTGGATCTTCCAACGAAGAATGTAAGTATGACGATAGGCGGATTATTGCCGGGGCAGCTCACCAACCGTCACCGGCATACTTATGAAACGGTTCTTTATGTATTGGAAGGAAAAGGATATACAGAAGTGGAAGATGAAAAAGTAGAATGGCAGGCAGGCGATGCGGTATACATTCCGTCGTGGGCCTGGCACCGTCATCAGAATCTGAGCGATAGTGAGCCGGCAAAATATATCGCCTGCGAAAATGCGCCGCAATTACAGCACCTGGGCGTTGCGCTGCGCGAAGAAGAAGGCAGGGATCTGTAGCAATCTTCCCGATGGCTGGCTGCCGGAAAGCAGCCGGCTTTTTTCCATCTCCCTACAATAACAACAAAAATAACAGACACATGAAACATGCACATACGCTGGAAGGAATCATTGCCTACCCTATCACACCATTTGATGTAAATGAACAGATAGATATTCCTTTGTTTAAACAACTAACAGAACGACTGGTCACTTCCGGCGCCAATGCCATCGCGCCGTTGGGCAGCACAGGTGTTTTACCTTATCTGAATGATAGCGAGAAAGAAGCCATCACAACAGCTGCCCTGCAACAGGTCGATGGCAGGATACCGGTGATGGTAGGCGTTTCCAACCTCACTACGGAGCGAACCATCTATCATGCGCGCTTTGCAGAAAAAGCCGGCGCCAGCGCCGTGATGATCATCCCGATGAGCTACTGGCGCTTATCCGACAATGAAATAGTAGCCCATTACGATGCAGTGGCTTCCAGCATCTCGATTCCTATCATGGCATACAACAACCCGGCAACGGGTGGTGTGGATATGTCACCCGCACTGCTGAAGCGTTTGCTGAAAATCCCCAACGTAACAATGATCAAGGAAAGCACCGGCGATGTACAACGCATGCATTACCTGCGTAAGGAGTTGGGTGAAGAGGTTGCATTCTACAATGGCTCCAATCCTATTGCCCTCGACGCATTTGCCGCCGGCGCCAGGGGATGGTGCACAGCAGCGCCTAACCTGATTCCGGATCTGAACAAGGGCCTCTACGAAGCAGTGCTGGCGAACGATCTCAGCAAAGCCAGAACCTTGTTCTACGAACAACAGCAGCTGTTACAATTTATTTCTGCCAGGGGATTGCCCCGGACCATTAAGGCGGGCCTGGAGCTATTGGATATTGATGCGGGTTATCTGCGCAGCCCGCTCAAACCATTGACGCAGGAAGATGTGGAGGCGCTTAGCAGGATGCTGCCAGCGGTTAACTGTTAGCAGCTTCCGGTTGCGATAGTGTTAAATAAGAATTTATCTTGTACGAGCACTCGCTGGCCGGGCTGTTTTTTGCTCAGAAAGCTGGCAATGAAACCTGCCCGGCAGCGGGTGCGTACAATAGTGGCGAAAAATATGGCACTGTGGTTATCAACCCCGCTCGCGGCCAACCATTTTTCCCAGCTGCTTTCCAGCCTTTGCGTAGGCCTGCCCTATCCTCGGCCCGGTGGCAAACTGGCCTTTCCCCGCCCTGACATCATTTAACATGATTTTGCAAACAGACTTCTTCATATTCGCCTGATCAAATATTTCCACTTCCAGGTTAATGCCTGCTTTATGCGAGGATACGCCAACATTATATCCTACTTCTATGAACTTTGTATTCACCACCATCACATATTTGGAGGAACTGGCGGTATCTTCGGAAAGTTTTATTTCCGCATTTTTGGTAAACTCCTCTGAAAAATTAGGCTCGTAGTGCTTTTTCCTGTCGGCCAGCCAGCTTTCCTCCCAGGCAGCACCACTGCCCGGTTCCTTCGCTTCTTTTTCAGCTTTTCTGCGCTTGATGTAAGCAGCTTCCCTGCCATCTTCGCCAACGATAAGCTTATTGTAAGCAAAAACTACTTTCATTTCAGTAACTCCCTTGAGGAAATCCAGTTTACCTTTTACAAGATCCTGGGCGCTCAGTACACCGGGGCAAACAATTGCTGCCATGAGCAGCAGGACATAAATCCGATTCATAGATATAGGTTTTGAATAAAGATAAAAAAAGGTTTTAGCTTTTTTTACAAATACAGCGAAGATTATATAGATTTAAAAGGTCAATGTAATCTTCGCTGCATTTTACTAAAAACTAAAGACTACTCGTAATTCACATTCCAGTTAAACCCATACTGATCCGTCAGACTTCCATGCCAGGCGCCCCAGAACTGCTTCTCAAACGGAAACCCCACCTTGCCCCCTGCCGCCAGGTCGTTGAATACTTTCTTCGCGCGGTCAAGACTGTCGTGAAACATCAGGGAAAGGGATACATCGCCGCCGGTTTTGTGGGTAGTTTTACCGGGGAAGGTATCGCTGGCATAGAGGATGATTTGCCCACCTGACTCCAGGCGTGCATGGAGTATCTTGTGCTGGTACGATGCAGGCGCATTCATTTCCGGCTGGTCGTAACGACTAACAATCACCAGCTCCACGCCCAGTATTTTTGTATAGAAATTCAATGCGTCTTCGCAATCGCCTTCATACATCAGGTAAGGCGTTACATTAACAGTTTCGTTGTTCATAATTTTTTATGTGAAGGTCCGGCTATTGGGGCATTATAAATTGTACATTTTAGACAACCGCTCTGCCAGAGCTGGTTGTATGACCTGCACAATAGTGAACTGTTCCTTCAGAAACTCGCGGGGAGAAAAGCGGGTCATCTGCCGGAACTCGCGGATAAAATGCGACTGGTCGTAATAGCCGCAATGGTAGCCGATACTGGTCAGTGAATCGAAGCGACCGGAGTACATCGCATGTACGGCGTTGCTGAACCTTTTTATACGAACCAGCTCTGATGGCGACACCCCAAGCACACGGCTGAACTTCCGTTCCAATGCTTTATAACTGAGGTTAAACTGCCGGAGCACATCCGCAATATTGGGTGCTTTTAATACAGCCGGCATACAGGTCAGGGCAAAGAGATAATCCGTATTGCCGGTATCCATCTTCCTTAACAAAAAATCATTGGTAATGCCTACCCTTTCGACATTACCGGGGGCTTCAAACAAACGCTCCTCCAGCTCCTTCAACTGCCGGCCCAGCAGCTCTTCCACCGTATAGAAACTATTGGCAAACAAATTTCCCGGAATACCGAAAAACGGATATGTTCCTCCCAGTTTAAAACGGATACAGAAGAAATGTTGCCGCCCCGGCTGTGAAATGCTGAGCGCTTCTTTGCGTATACCGATGACATGCGCTCCTTTGATTTTTACATATGCACCATCCCGGATATGGAAGTAATCATCACCGAAATTAAACATCAATTCTATTGTACCGTCTGGAATAAGACTTTCCTGTTCGCGGAAAGGAGGTTTCTCCGAGAAGGCCGACCAGTAGCACTCAATATATGCTGCAAGACGGGGATGAGGCGGATACTCGAGGTATTCCATGGTATGAAATTACGAATTCGTAATTAGGATTTACGAAATAATGGGAAGATAATAACGAAAATAAGGCTCGCGTTTACTATCTTCCCGCTATTTCGCAATTCGTAATTTAAATTCATGGACGACCAAAAACTGTTGGCTTATTTAAGTTCGGACAACGAGTTGGCATTTGAAGGGATCTTCCGGAAGTATTTTGTTCCGCTGACAGGTTTTGCAAATGCTTACCTCAATAATCCGGAACAGGCCAAAGACATGGTACAGGCTGTATTGCTGCGTCTGTGGGAGCAAAGGGAATCGCTGGAAATACATACCGCCCTGAAACCCTACCTGTACAATGCGGTCAGGAACAGTTGTCTGAACGAATTACAAAAAAACAAAACACAACAGAAACGATTGTCGGCCTTCCTTCCCGAAACAAGTGAAGTGATCAATTCCCGTATTGAATATGCAGAGCTCCGCCAACAGATACACCACGCTATAGCCGCCCTGCCGGAAGAGTGCCGCAGGATATTCATATTAAGCCGCTTCGAAAAGCGCCGTTATAGTGAAATTGCCACCCAGCTGGGTATTTCTGTTAAAACAGTGGAGGCACAGATCAGCAAAGCTTTGAGGATACTAAGAGTACGACTGGCGGGCCTTTTCCTTGTTTTCTTATTTTTTTTAAGAAATTTTTTCTGATGACGTAAGGGTAGGGATATTTTTTTCTGTCTTGTAGATACTTTATGCATCCAATTGATCAAACAGACTGGGAATTAATCAGCAGGTACCTGGGAGGCACTGCTTCGGAAACAGAGATCGAACAGGTAAAAGCCTGGGCTGCCCTCGCGCCGGCCAATACCCAACTGCTGGAAGAAATGCAACAGCTGTGGGAACAATCGGCCGAAGCTGCCGTATATGAGCAGATAGACCTCGAATCGGAATGGGCAAGGATGCAGGAGCAGATGAACGACGGCCGGAAAATGCAGCCCACGCGTAAACGTTATGGCAACTGGTGGAAATGGGCCGCTGTATTCCTCCTGCTGGCAGGAAGCGGATGGTGGGCTTTCCGGACTACCAGGCCATCGGCCCCGGTGGCGGAATATAACCAAATCACCGTATCCAAGGGACAACGCATGCAGTTGCAGCTGTCTGATGGCACCAGGGTATGGCTGAACGGCAATACGGAATTACGCTACCCTACCGCCTTTAACAACCGTACGCGGGAAGTGGAGATCACCGGCGCCGCTTATTTCGATGTAGCAGCAAATGCGGACAAACCATTTATAGTAAAAACGCCGGATTACAGCGTGAGGGTATTAGGCACCGAATTCAGGGTACTGGCCTATCCCGGTAATCCCTTATCTGTAACAACACTCGTAAAAGGAGCCATACAGATAGAAAATTACGACGCCACCGGCAACAAGCAGGTACTGAAAGCAGGCCATGAAGCTATTTTTAACAGGGACAATAAAAGTATCAGTATTCAACCATCGGATCTGACCAGGAATATGCAGATGAAAGGTGAAGCCCTTTCCTTTAAAGGCATTACCATGAAAGACCTGGCACAGAAACTTGAAGTGATTTATGGCATTAAGATCAAACTGGCAGACGACAGCCTGAAAAATCTGAAGTTCACGGGGAAATTTTACGACGACGAAACAATCTGGAAAGCACTGGACGTCATCCGTCTTACCACACCTGTTATCTACACGTACACTGGAAACGAAATATTTATCAACTGGCAGCAACAGGCTACAACGCCACATTGAACAGGAAGGCCACACCTGTAAATCATGACCATTTTATCGGAAACGTTGTGTGATGCACAAGCATGGAACCTCCATGCAAAAAAAACGGGAAATGTTGAAGCCATCTCCCGTTTGGATCATTGCTAACACAAGGTGACCTGTTATCAGCAATATTCAACCAATGTAAAAGTATGAAAAAAAAATCCTTTTTGCCTGGCCGTTCATGGCGCCGGCACAAAATTCCACTTGCTATGAAATTGTCTGCATTCTTACTGTTCTGCGGTGTCTTGCAAGCCAATGCAACACTTGTTTTCTCGCAGCATAATAAACTCACGCTGCAGGTCAACAACAGCTCCCTGGACTCTGTTTTCAGGGCCATTGAAAATAACAGCGATTATTCCATTTTTTACAAACAAGGTCAACTTGATGTAACAAAAAAAATTAATGTAAATGCAATCGATTGTCGCATTGAGACACTGCTGACCGAGGTGTTGAAAGGCACCAACACCTCTTTCACCATCGCCGACCGGCATATCGTGATTATCCCCAACAGCAAAAGCAGCAGCAGCTTTACCTATAGCAGCGCCGCAGCAGCTGACGACATCACCATCAAAGGGATCGTCACCGACCGTAACGGCCAGCCCCTGCCCGGCGTAAGCATCGTGGTAAAAGGCAGCAAAAATGGTGTGATCACAGATGGTGGCGGGCACTTCTCCATCAAAGTACCCAATACCAAAGCCACGCTGGTATTCTCCTTTATAGGATACTCCCAGCAGGAAGTAGCCGTTGGCAACAAAGTAAACCTGAGTGTGGCACTGGACGACGATCACAAAAAACTGGACGAAGTGGTGGTAATCGGCTACGGCTCCGTCAGGAAAACAGACGTTACCAGCGCTATTTCCAGCATCTCAGAAAAGGATTTCAACCGGGGCGCCGTGGTATCGCCCATGCAGCTGATCCAGGGTAAAGTACCCGGCCTCGTGATCGTCAACAACCAGGGAAATGATCCCAATGGCCAGTCGTCCGTACAGCTGCGCGGTATTTCCTCCGTAAAAGGCAGTGGCGGCCCGCTCATCGTTATCGACGGTATCCCCGGCGGTAACCTGAATAACCTCTCTCCTGAAGATATCGCCTCCATGGACGTTTTACGCGACGGTTCTGCCGCCGCCATATACGGCACCCGCGGTACCAACGGCGTGATCATCATCACCACCAAACGCGCTAAGAACGGCGCGGCTACGGTTAACTACGACGGCTACGCCTATACGGATCAGGTATACAACTTCCCGAGGGTACTTACCGCCGATGAATACAGGGCCTATGCGGAAGAATACAAGAAGATCAATCCTACTTTCGTACTGAATGATGGTGGCGCCAACACCGACTGGTTCAAGGTGCTGACCAAAAAGCCTTTCAGCCAGGTACACAATATCTCCGTGTCCGGAGGCACGGAAAAATCCAATATCCGCGCGGCAGTATCTTACCGCAACCTGGATGGTATCGCCATCGAAACATGGAGGAAAATTGTGAACACCAGGGTCAGCTTCACGCAGAAAGCGATTGACGATAAGCTCACTATCCAGGGTAATTTTGCGACCTCATTTCTGCAATACAACAAAACAGATAACACCATCTTCGGAGATGCGGTAGGCCGCAACCCTACATTCCCCGTATTCAACCCGGATGGCAGCTATTTCGAAGATCCGGCCGACCGTACCGGTAATCCATACGCCCGCCGTATGCAAACGGAAGACGGAGAAAGAATCAAGCACCTCAACGGAAGCATCAAAGCTACCCTGGCCCTGGCCCCCGGCCTCAATGCCAGCGGCTTCTTCGCTATGCAGCGCAGAGACGTGATTTCTTACTACTACCAGTCGCGCGATGCCTGGCAGAGCAAGATCAATGGCCAGAACGGCAACGCCAACAGAAGTACCGCCTTCGACTACGACCGTACTTTCGAATACACCATCGACTACGCCAAAACTATTGGCAGGCATAATATTACCGGTCTTGCCGGCTACAGCTACCAGGACTTCATGAGCGAAGGCTTCAACGTATCCAACCAGAACTTCCTCACAGATGCCATGAGCTACAACAACCTCGGCGCCGGTCAGGCTTTCAAAGCCACACCTGGTACAGGTTCCGACCTGGGTAGCAGCAAAAGCTCCAGCAAACTGATCGCCTTCTTTGGCAGGGCCATCTACAGCTACGACGACCGCCTCCTCCTCTCCGCCTCCGTACGCCGTGAAGGTTCTTCCAAATTCGGCCGCAACAATAAATGGGGCTGGTTCCCCGCTGTGAATGCCGGCTGGCGCGTGAGTAAAGAATCATTCTTTCCGAAAGGCGGACTGCTGGAAGACCTGAAAATACGTGCCGGTTTCGGTATCACCGGTAACCAGGGACTCGGTTCCTATGCGTCTCTGCAAACACTCACCACCGGCGCGCAGTTCCTCTGGAATGGTGCATTTATGCCTACTTATGGTGCGTCTAACAGCTCCAATCCTAACCCGGATCTGCGCTGGGAAAAGAAAGCAGAGTATAACTTCGGTATCGACTTCACCCTGCGCAACAGCCGGTTGAGTGGTAGCATCGACATATACAACCGCCGTACTTCCGACCTGTTGCTGGATGCCACCGCTCCTGTTCCGTCGCAGATTGCGCAAACCAGCGTAGTGAACCTCGGCGTAATCAGGAACACCGGTGTAGAACTGGCCCTGAACGCCAACATCATCGAAAGAAAAAAATTCAGCTGGAACAATAGTTTTACTTTCTCCTATAATAAAAACCTGTTGGTATCCACTTCCTATGGAGCCGCCAGCAGCGCTCCGGTAGATCATTACAGCCTGCCGAATAATATGGGCAACGCGTTCCGCCGTCAGGCCGGCCAGCCTATCGGTAACTTCTATGGCAGGGTGTTTAAAGATTTCGACGAAACACAGGGCCCTGGTAAAAATCAGTGGTTATTCTATACTAAGGCAGACGACTCCACACTGGATGGACAAGGCAAAAAGATCATCGGCAACGGTTTGCCAAAGATGTTTATCAGCATGACCAACAACTTCTCCTACGGCCGCTGGGACCTGTCGGTATTCCTGAGGGGCAGCTTTATGTTCGACATTCTCAACATCACCGACATGGTGTATATGAACAAAGTCCGTTTCTCCGACAATTTCCTGAAAAAAGCGCTGGATCAGCCTATCAACGGTTCTTACGCTTACTCCAACTACTTCCTTGAGAAGGGTGATTTCGTAAAACTGGACAATGTAACACTGGGTTACACCTTCAATACCAGCAAGATCAAATACCTGCGTAAAGCGCGCCTGTATGTTTCCGGTCAGAACCTGCTCACATTTACCAGCTATACCGGCCGCGATCCGGATATCGAAGTGAATGGCCTCGAGCCAGGTATTGGCACCATGAACTTCTATCCACGCACCCGCACCTTTACAGTAGGCGTTAACGTTGGGTTTTAAGCGATCACTAAAAAATATTATCAGCCATGAATCTTTACTCTAAATCAACATACTTTGCAGCTGCCGCCGGGCTGGCCTTCATGGGCCTCTCTGCCTGTACCAATCTCGATGAAACAGTGTACAGCAGCGTTACTAAAGAGTCTTTTTTTAATTCAAAGGAAGAAGTAATTGCGAACTATATCCGCCCGTATTCGCACATTGTAGGAAGCTATCAATACCGCATCTGGCATCTGAATACACTGACTACCGACGAAGCTGCCATGCCCTACCGCGATGGTACTCCACCGGCAGACGGCGGAGATCAGATCATTGGTATGCACTGGCATACCTGGACCGCCGACGATTCGGAGATCAAAAATACCTGGGACGCTATTTATCGTGGTGTGGGCCTGACCAATTCCACCCTCGAAAACATGGAGTCCGTTGATTTCGAGAAACTCCGCGTGGGGCTCGACAAATCCATGGTACTGGCTGAGATGCACTGTTACCGTGCCTGGTACTACTGGCTGCTCATGGATATGTGGGGCAATATTCCCATCTCTGAAAAAGTAGGCGACCCATTGTATCCTGAAACCAAACCAAGAAAAGAAGTGTTTTCGTACATAGAGAAAGAAGTGCTGAACAATGCGGATAAGCTGCTGGATAAAGGCGCACCTAACTCTTACGGACATATGATAAAACCTGCAGCCTGGGCTATGCTGGCCAAGTTATACCTGAATGCCCAGGTATATGGCGGCACACTTACAGCGGCCGGATTGCAGCCGGGGCCTGAACGTTGGGACGACTGTATCAAATATTGCGACAAGGTCATCAATTACAACGCTGGCGGTGGTTATCAGCTGGATGCTAACTGGAACGACCCGTTCAAGATTAAGAATGAGTTGTCGAAAGAAAACATCTTCGTGGTAGTATACGATACCACTTATGCACAGGAGATGCGCTGGAACTATAAAAACCTCCACCAGGAACATCAGAAAACCTATGGATTTTCCTGGGCGCCGCAGAACCGTATCATGACACATAACAATTTCTACAGCCTGTTTGGCGCTACCGACCTGCGCCGTCAGCAATGGCTGGTAGGGCCTCAGTTTGCAGCAGATGGGGTAACTCCGCTGAAATGTCTGAGTGGTGCACAAAAAGGCAAACCATTGGTATTAGATCCGTATTTTGTGAACGCACCGGGAGATACTGCTACCATGCTCACGGCGAAAGAATTCCACGGAGCAAGGAACGTTAAATATGAAATACAAAAAGGCACTAAGATTAGTCAGATGAGCAATGATGCGCCGGTATACCGTCTTGCTGATGTAATGCTGATGAAGGCAGAAGCCATCATGCGGAAAAACGGCGGAACGGCCACACAGGAGGCAGTAGACCTGGTAAATGCAGTGCGCAAAAGAGACTTCGCTCCCGGCGATCCTAAGGGCACCTATACAACGGCAACGCTTACACTGAATGAACTGCTGAACGAGCGTGGCCGCGAATTTGCCTGGGAAGGGTGGCGCAGGAATGACCTGATCCGCTTCGGCAAATTCACTGCACCCGGGTGGGATAAGAAGCAGTCGGAGCCCTGGCGTATCGTGTTTCCGGTTCCGAACAACACACTGAGCGTAAATCCGAATCTCAAACAAAATCCAGGATATTAAATACAGACAAATGAAAAAGTTCATGCTGCTTTTTACTGCTTGCGCCATCGGTGCAATGACAGTGGTTGCACAACAACCCACACTTACTAAAAAAGAAAAGAAAGAAGGCTGGAAGCTGCTGTTCGACGGCAAAACTTCCGGCGGATGGAAAAGTGCCAATGGCAAACCTTTCCCTGAAAAGGGCTGGGTGATCAAAGATGGGATCCTGCAAACAGATCCGACTGCCGGCCATGGTGGCGATATCATCACCGACAGCCAATACACCAACTTCGAGCTGAACCTCGAATTTCGCCTGACCAGCGGCGCCAACAGCGGTATCAAATATTACCTGCTGCCCAACACTTCACTCGGACTGGAATACCAGCTGATCGACGATGTAAACCATCCGGATGCCAAGCTGGGGATGGCCGGGAACCGTACGCTGGCAGCACTGTACGACCTGATCGCCCCTGCCGCCGATAAGCAGGCCAAGCCGGTAGGTGAATGGAACACAGTACGTATTATCTCAAAAGGTACGCACGTAGAACACTGGCTCAACGGCCGGAAAGTGGTGGAATATGAACGTGGCAGCGATGCTTTCAAGGCGCTGGTAGCTGCGAGCAAATACAAAAACATCAAAGGATTTTCCGAAGTAACGGAAACGCCTATACTGCTACAGGAACATGGAGATGCAGTTGCATTCCGGAACATTAAAATAAAAGCGTTGTAATATGGAAAATACAAGAAGGGACTTTATTAAAAAGATGGCTACCGGCTCCGCTGCTGTTGCCATTGGCGGTCTTGGCCTGGGTTTCTCGGCCAAAAGCTATGCGCGCATCATCGGTTCAAATGATATGGTGAGAGTGGCATTAATGGGATGTAACGGAAGAGGTTCGTTCCTGGCGCGTGCTTTCACACAACAAAAAAACACAGAAGTATCTTACATCTGCGATGTAGATCCCAGGGCCCTGGAAAAAGGGATGGCTGCGGTGAAACGCGCAGGAGGCACTAACACACCTAAAGCAGAAGGTGATTTCCGGAAAGCGCTGGCCGATAAAAACGTAGATGCGTTAGCGGTAGCTGCACCGGATCACTGGCATGCACCTGCTACCATCCTCGGTTGCCAGGCAGGCAAACACGTTTATTGCGAAAAGCCGTTGAGCCACAATCCTAACGAAGGAGAAATGGCGGTAGCTGCAGCCCGCAAATACAAACGCGTTGTACAAATGGGCAGCCAGCGCCGCTCCTGGCCTGTGCTCACAGCCGGTATACAGGAACTGCACAGCGGCGTGATCGGGAAAGTACATATGGCCAAAGCATGGTATACCAACAACCGCGGCTCTATCGGCAAAGGCGAACTTACCGCTGTACCTGCCGGCCTGAACTACGATCTCTGGCAGGGGCCCGCACCACGCATGCCTTTCCGTAGTAACCTGATTCACTATAACTGGCACTGGTTCTGGCATTGGGGTACCGGCGAAGCATTGAACAACGGCACCCACGAAATAGATGTGATCCGATGGGGCCTCGGAGCCGACTATCCCCTGAGCGTCAACTCTACAGGCGGCCGTTTCCACTACCAGGACGACTGGGAAACACCCGATACACAGCTGATCACCTTCAACTGCCCGAACAACGTAACCGTGTTATGGGAAGGCCGCAGCTGCAACGGACGTCTCGTAGAAGGCGCCGACCGTGGCGTGATCTTCTACGGTGAAAACGGCAGCATGACTACCGGCGGCAACAGCTTCACTATCTACGATCAGAAAAATAAGATCGTGAAAGAAGTAAAATCAGATGCCGTGATCGATGGCCGCAACACCGCCAGTCCAAGCGAAGGCCTGGATGCCATACACGTTACCAATTTCATTGACAGCATCCGCGAACACAAAATGCCGAATGCAGATGTGGAAACCGGCCACAAGAGCACGCTCTGGGTACAGCTGGGCAATATTGCACAACGCGTAGGCCATACCCTGAAAATCGATCAGCGCAATGGCCATATACTCGACGATAAAGAAGCACTTAAATACTGGAGCCGCCAATATGAACCAGGCTGGGCTCCCAAAATCTGACGATGAGTGGAATTATACTGTTACAATGGCACCGCGGGGACTTCTGCCCCCGCGTTTTTTTTATTCTGTTTTCAAACTCTTCACAGGATTCATCCACGCAGCTTTCAACGTCTGAACACTTACAGTGAGTAACGTGATCAGGAGCACACTCAAAGCAGTAAGACCGAAGATCCACCATGACATTTCCGTATGATAATGATAGCGCGCCAGCCACTGTGCCATGAAGTAGTGCGTCACCGGTATGGCAATCAGCAAAGCTACACTTACCAACACTACAAAATCCTTCGACAGCAGCTGCCACAGGCTAAATACAGAGGCGCCCAGCACCTTCCTGATACCCAGTTCCCGGGTGCGCTGCTCAGCCATAAAAGAGGCAATACCAAACAAACCCAGGCAGCTGATAAAGATAGCCAGTATGGTGAAAAAACCGCCCAGCTTACCAATATGCTCCTCCTCACTGAATTTGCGGGCAAATTCTTCGTTGATAAACCTATAGCTAAATGGCTGTGCAGGGTTATATTTTTTGAACACGGCGGCAATACCAGCCATGGATTTTTCCGGAGGCGCTGCCGGATTAAGCCGGATATGCACAATAGGTTGTGGATTACCATCCATTACAAATACAGTAGGCTCAACAGACTGATAAGGCGACTGCATGACCATATTATTTACCACCCCAATCAGGTTATAAGCCCTGCCATCCCAATGTATGACCTTCCCCACCGGTTCCTTTAATCCCATATATTTAACAGCAGTTTCATTCAACACCAAAGCATTCGTATCTGCACCGGGGTTACCCGAAAAATCACTTCCTTCTTTAATGTGCCAGCCTACTGTTTTTCCAAATCCGGAAGAAACGAACACGGCCCCCAGGTTGGCGTTCTGTGACGGACTACGGCCGGGCCAGTCGAACCCGCTGTCGAATTCATCTATATAAGTAGTTGCTCCGGACGCTTCTGCCATATCTGCAATAGCCCCCGATGCCTTCAGCTCATTGCTGACTGCATCAAAGTGTTTGTGTATCTCTTCCGTTACTACCGGAACAATTAACAAAGCATCACGATTGTATCCCACGGGCCGTTGCTTGCTATACTCGATCTGCCGTAATACAACAACAGTTGAAATAATCAATGCAGCAGAAACGGAAAACTGCAGTACCACCAGCACCTTGCGGGGCAAACTACCCCACACGCCCGTACGAAAAGTGCCTTTCAATACCTTCACTGGCCGGAAAGCCGAAAGATATAAAGCCGGATAGCTACTGGCCAGCAAGCCGGTTAATACACAAAGAATAATCCCCGACAGCCAGAAAACCGGGTTAGTCCACAAAATTTGCATGTTCTTGCCAGTCACACTATTGCTAACAGGTAACAGCAATCCGGCCAGAAAAACACCACCGGCAAATGATAAAAACGTTGCCAGCAGCGACTCTATTACAAACTGCTGTATCAGCTGTGCTCTCCTGGAGCCCAGCGCCTTCCGTACGCCTACTTCTCTTGCCCGTTTTTCTGACCTGGCTGTACTCAGGTTCATAAAGTTGATACAGGCAAGCAGCAACACAAAAAAGCCAATAATCCCGAACAACCATACAGACTCAATCCTGCCTCCCGCATTGATACCATTCTTAAACCGGCTATACAAATGCCATTTGCGCATCGGCAGCAGAAATATCTGCGGCTTATATTGTACTTCACTTTTCGAAACCTTATAAAGCTTTACATCTCTTATTTTAGCGGAAACCGCTTCCATATCAACATTATCCGCTATCTGCACAAATGTCTGGAATGAATTATTGCACCAGGGATCGCTGTATTTCTCCTTCCAGTTATTGTTGTCGATGTATAATTTCCAGGGAGCCACAAATTTCATGTCGTTAAATTCCGAATTAGCCGGCAGATCTTCATAAACACCTGTTACTTTCACATCATGCCGGTTATCGATCCTGACCAGTTTATCCAATGGCTCTGCATCCCCGAATAATGCCTTAGCAGCAGATGCAGACAAGATCAGTGAATGTGGATCTGTCAGTGCGCTACGGGTACCTTTTAGCATTTTCAACGACAGCATCTCCGTTGCCTGCGGCTCCATAAAACTGCCGGAACTGGTCACTTTTAATTCACCAGCCGATAGTATATGTGACATGTTCCATGACGACATGGTCACATACCTGAAATTGTCGCCATAGCTATTGCGTAACTCCTCTCCCATCACATATGGAACAGCCACCTGGCTGTATATTTCTCCGTCTGTGGTCTGATTTTGCCACACCTGCGCAATATGGTTGTAATGTTCAAAATTCTTATTGTACGACACTTCATCCCACACCCACAAACCTATGACCAGGGCCACTGCCATACCTACCGATAACCCGGCGATATTGATAAATGAATGTACTCTGTTCTTGAAAAGATTGCGTAAAGCTGATTTGAGATAATTGCTAATCATACATTATAAAGATATACATCCGCCTGACCAGAAAAGTGCCATACTAATAAGGCACTACAAACAATAATATTAAGTATTCAATAATACATAATATGTCCGCTTTTGAAACAATAGATGTCCGCTTTCAGGAGCCTCTGTGTCTACTGAGATGAATATAAGATTAAAACTTGCCCGATTGGGATTAGAATCCTCTAATGTAGCCTTTCGTATTGGGAGGCTGTAGTAAATTTATCCCGTTATGAACATCTTATTAATTGAAGACGAACCGAGAGTTGTAGCATTTATCAGAAAAGGATTGGAAATAAACCAGCATACTGTTACTGTAGCATATAATGGAGAAGACGGATCCCGTGTGGCTTTGCAATATGATTATGATCTGGTGATATTGGATCTGTTATTGCCCGATTTACACGGCCTTGAAGTTTGCAAGCGTATCAAATCTTTTAAGAAAGGATTACCGGTATTAATGCTCACTGCACTCGGCACGGTAAGCGACAAAGTAGAAGGTTTCAGAAGCGGTGCTGATGATTATCTGCCCAAACCTTTTCATTTCGATGAGCTGCTGGCACGCATAGAAGCACTGCACCGCAGGGTACATGCACCGGCCCCGGCAACTGTTTATAGAGTAGCTGATCTCGAAATGAATTGTTATAACCGCTCTGTTTACAGGAATGGTAAGGAAATTTCATTAACCGTTAAAGAATTTGCACTACTCGAAGTGCTGATGGCTAATAAGGACCGGGTACTATCGAGGGCGCATATGTCGGAAACGGTTTGGGGTATAGATTTTAACCGTGGCACTAACCTCGTGGATGTATATATCAATTATCTGCGGGCAAAGGTCGACAAGGGATTTTCACATCCCCTGATTCACACGGTAGTGGGTGTTGGTTATGTATTGAAGGAACAATAAAAATTGATGAATGACGCTGAGAAACAGGTTATCCCTGCAATTCACATTGCTGTTCGCCGTGCTGTTACTGATATTGCTGGCAGGTATATACGCGCTGATAGAGCGCAACAGGAAGTTCAGTTTTTACGATAAGCTCGACGACCGGGCACTGACCATCGGACAACTCTACCTTGCGGAAGACAACCTTTCTGCGGAGGGCTTTATGGCCGTATTGAAAAAATATCCACGTTCCCTTAACCAGGAAGTGATCAGAATTTATAATACACGGTTTGAACCGGTATTCATCAAAGAAGATCACATCCATTGGGATAAAGCCTTGCTGGAACAGGTAGTCACACAAAAACGTATACACTTTACGAAAGGACAGCAGCAGGTGGCCGGTATTTATTATGTAGATAATTCGGGCGACTATATCATCATTGCTGCGGCCACTGACAGCGGCGGATTCGAGAACATGCGGGTACTTGCCTGGATCATGGGACTGGCCTTCATTGTATCGCTCATGATTACGTATATACTTGGACGTTTGTTCTCGCGCCTCGCCCTCACCCCTATCAGCAATGTAATCTCCAACCTGCGAAGCGTACGCGCTACCAGTCTTGATAAACGCCTGCCTATCAGCGAGCGTCACCACGACGAAATCGACGAACTTTCCGGTACCATCAACAACCTCCTCGAACACCTCGAACAATCGTTCGAAGCACAGCGGGTTTTCATCGCCAATGCTTCGCATGAGTTAAGAACTCCCATCACCGCCATACTGGGAGAAGCAGAAATTGCACTGCTGAAAAACAGGAGCGTTGAAGAATACAAAACCACCTTGCGCAATCTTGTCGAAGATTCTACCAGGCTCACCAATCTCATTGGCAGCCTGCTGGAGCTGGCCCAGGCCAACATGGATAATAACCACCTGCAACCGGTACATATGAATGAACTGTTGTGGGAAGTAGTGGATGAATGGAGCGACAGTGGAAAATATCCGGTAAAGATTATATTCCGGTTCGGCACCGATATCTCAAAAGTAACCCTGCAAGGGCACCGGCACCTGTTGTTTGTAGCACTTGGCAACGTTGTAAAAAACGCCATTAAATTCTCCAATGGAGAAGAAGTGCATTGTGAACTTAGCTGCAACGACCAACAGATAGTGGTCATGATCACCGATAAGGGCATAGGTATTCCTGCCAGTGAAACAGAAAAAATATTCAGACCGTTTTACAGGAGCCTCAATGCACGCCGCTTTGAAGGCTTCGGTATCGGGCTGTCACTAACGGAGAAGGTTGTACGATTACATAATGGTACCATACAGGTATTTTCCGGAACAGGTCAGGGAGCAACTTTCCGCCTGGCGTTTCCAAGATGATTGTTATACTGACATTAAATTTTCTAACAACGTTCTAACAATAGCTGATGCCGTATTAATGCCCCTCTAATACACCGCTTCTAACTTTGCCGTGGTAATTAAAAAGCCTATATCAATCCACTTATTAATTAATCACTCAAAGTTATTATGCAAATCAAATCTATCCTCTTACTCATGTGCATGTGGCTGTTTGCGGTTGCAGCACTGGCGCAGGAACGGGTCATCACCGGCACCGTTACCGACTCCCTTACCCGGGAGCCGCTCATTGGAGTTACGGTTTCTGTACCGGGCACTACCAGCGGTGGTGTTACCAATGCAGCAGGACATTACTCGCTTCGCGTCCCCGGAAAGAAAACCGTACTGCGTTTTTCTTACATGGGGTATAATGATATTTCCGTATCGCTTCATGCCGATCAGCCTGTCGTGGATGTGCAAATGACGTCTGTGTCTAAAGCGCTCTCCGGTGTTGTAGTGACAGGTTATACGCAGCAAAGCAAATCCCGTACAACCGGCGCCGTTACCAGTATTCCCTCCAGTGTTACCACACAGGCGCCTGTTGGTTCGTTCGATGTAATGCTGCAGGGTCGTGCTCCCGGCCTGTACGTTGGTACGCCAACCGGGCAACCCGGCGAACCGGGAAGGGTATCCATCCGTGGCCTCGGTTCCATCAACGGTGATGTAAATCCTCTCTATGTTGTAGACGGAGTGCCGATAGCCAACAACTCTTTCGCTGCCCTGAATCCGGAAGATTTTGAAACCATACATGTATTGAAAGATGCTGCCGCTACCGCCCAATACGGCTCCCGTGCTGCCAACGGCGTGATCGTGATCACTACTAAGAAAGGAAAGGTATGGGACGATGGGAAAGTACGTGTCAATTATCGCGGGCAGTTCGGGATATCGGCGCTGAACAGCCCCAAGTGGGATATGATGAATACTGATCAACGCCTTCAGTTCGAAGAAATCCTCAAAGATCCGAACATGCCGGGATGGGCGTATTCAAAGAACAATCCCAACAAACTGGTAAACGGTGTGCTGGTGCCTAAGACCACTGATGACTATGCGTTTGGCGGCCGATACCTCGACAGCCTCCGGAAAATTAACACCGACTGGCGCAAGCACCTGTTACGTCAGGGACGCACACAATCGCACGCGTTGAATGTTTCCGGCGGTAACGAAAACACCACCTTCTATTTGTCCGGCAGCTACTTCAACCAGGAAGGTATTGCGTTGAATTCCGGTTTGGAGCGTTATAGCCTGCGTGCGAATATCCAGAATCGCAGTGGCAGGTTCAAATCTACCCTCAATATGGGTATTTCAACTGCTACTATCAAGTACATCCAGGATGAAGGCGTGGCGCCCGATGGCGGCGCTACTGTAGGCGGTGGCGGTATCTCTGAAAAAAATCCCATCGCAGCATTGTACTATGCACTTCCCTATGAATCGCCCTTTGCAGGCCCGGGTGTTGGCCGCTATGGCTCCAATGCACTCGATGCTTACGCCAATACATTGAAGAAAGATAACCAGATCAAAGGGATAATGTCGTTCAATGAAACCGTGCAACTGACTAATGAATTCCAGCTGACTGGTACCGTGGGCATGGATTTCCAGCAAACAAACAGTACCAACTTTATCAATCCGGATTCCTGGTACGGCAAGCGCGTGAGCAATGGCAACCAGGGCTCCTACCAACGGGCGCTGGGCAATCGTCTTGGCCTGGTGGCTACCGGTGGTCTGCGTTACAACAAGCAATGGGGCAAAGATCATGAGATAGAAGCCAACCTGCTGGCTGAAGTCAACAAAATCAAAGGCAACAGTTTCGGCTTCACCGGCTATGGCCTGGTAGGCGAATTACCTAATACTCCCGGTGGCATTACACCCGGTACGCCTGATAACAATTTCATCCCGGACATCAGCGGGAACACAGTGCCTAACCGCACGCTTGTTTCGCAGATTGCGTTGTTCCGTTATTCTTACGGTGACAGATATACGATTTCCGCCAGCCTGCGCCGCGATGGTTCTTCACAGGTGCCTGCTGCCAACCGCTACAAATACTTCTATGCCATCGGCGGTAACTGGAATATCCTCGCGGAAAACTTCATGCAGGGCAGCCATGCATTCAGCACCTTGCGTATGCGTGCCAGCTACGGCCTAACTGGCAATGCAGGCGGCTTTACCAGCGACTATGGTTTCAGAACACTCTATGGCCCGGCCAGTTATAACGGTAACAAAGCGCTGGTGCCGGTTACACCTGGCAACCCCGGGTACGACTGGGAAATGAACCGCATTGCAGATGTTGGTATCGAATTTGGCTTCTTCCGTAACAGACTGCGTGGTGAAATTGATCTGTACAATCGTGTTACAGAAGGACTGTTCGTAAACCGCAATCTCTCCAGCACTACCGGCTTCCCCACTATGGCGGCCAATGCAGGGAAAGTGCGCAACCGCGGCGTGGAACTGATGCTGGAAGGAGATGTAATTAAAAACAGGGACTTCACCCTTACCTTAGGAGCCAACCTCGCCTACAATAAAAACAAGATTCTGAGCCTGGGTGGTGAACAGCAAATCTTTGCCGACGAAGCCACTATGAACATGGTAGGCCTGCCTCTCGGAAGCTTCCGTGCGGTACGCTGGAAAGGTGTAGATCCTCAGACCGGCGCACCCATCTACCTCGATAAAGACGGCCATGAAACCAATACCTACAGCGTAGATAACGCTGTACCATTAAAGGCGGCCTACGACCCGCCACTGATCGGCGGTGTTACTACCACTATCAGGTATAAACGCTTTGATCTGTCGATGCTGGTAAGCTTCATCCATGGCATGTCGCGCCTGAACTATCCTAACCTTTACGCACACTCCGGCAGCCCCAACTACCGCCAGTACAGCCAGTCGGTTGATATGCTGAAGATATGGCAGAAACCCGGCGATATCAGCCAGTATCCCGGAGCGCAGTATGCTACCTACTTTACTTCCCGTGATGTCATGAGTGCCGATTACGTGAAGTTGCGGAACATCACCCTGGGTTACAACATCCCCGTTAGCGCACGCATGGCAGGATATGTACGGAATCTGAAAGTATTTGCATCCGGTCAGAACCTCTTCTCTATCATGAAATGGCGCGGCTTTGATCCGGAAGATGCCAACGACATTGCCCAATACGAATATCCTATGCCACGCATCATCACCGGTGGTATCAATGTAACATTCTAACATAATAAACTGCTTTATATGATACATACTTTCATCAAAAGGATCTTACTGTTCCTGGTTATCATCGGCGTTGCCTCCTGCAATAAGATGCTGGATGTAAAACCTACCGACCAGGTAGACGGTGACGCAATATTCCAATCCCTCAATACTGTGAACAAAGCAGTACTCGGCGTGTATGCCGACTGGCGCCCGGAAGCCTCGCTTCGTATGGGATCGGTGATGGCAGATGAATGCAGGATTGGACTGAAGAACGCCGGTGTGGGCAGTTCGGCCCAAAATCTTTTCCGCTGGCAGTTTTCCGGTGGTGATACAGAAATCAGCGATGTGTGGAACAACGCCTACCAGGTCATCAACCGGGCCAACCGTATCCTGAAAGGGATCGACAAGGTACCTGCCAGTACTGACGCGGATAAGGCGGCAAAACAACAATTGCAGGGGGAACTGCTTGCCATCAGGGCATTCGCGCACTTTGAACTGTATCGTAACTTTGGTTATTCCGGCATTTACAAAGCCGATGCCCTCGCTGTTCCCTATGTGACAGATATAGATATCAACAGCAAGCCCTCGCGCCCTGCTACTGACGCATTTTTCAGTGCATTAACGAAAGACCTCACTGCTGCTATTGGATTACTCTCCGGAAGCGACGACGTAACCCGCATGGGCCTGCAGGCTGCCTATGCACTGCAGGCAAGAGTGGCGCTGTATACCGGCAACTGGGTACTGGCTGCCGAAAGCGCCAGCAAGGCAATAGGGAAACAGCAACTGGCAACACCGGACGTGTTTCCGTCTATCTGGACCGATCAGAGTAATGCAGAGGTGATCTTCAAACTGAAACGCACCAATCAAAGCAGCACCCGCCCCGGCGATATCTGGTTCAATGCTTCTTCCAGCGTGGTGCTGTTTGCCCCTTCCGGTAAGCTGATGCAGGCGTATGATACAGCAAACGATGTACGCTATAACAGCTATATCGGCAAGAACCCTGCGCTGGCAGCAGACGGACAGCTGACAGATATCATCACCAAATACCAGGGCAACTCCGGTGCTGTGAACCTTAACGACATCAAAGTATTCCGTGTGGGAGAAATGTACCTGATCCGCGCCGAAGCCTATCAGCACCTCGGTCGCTATAACGACGCTGCCGCTGATCTGAACACGCTTTGTGCAGCACGTATCAGTCGTTATGAAGCCGGCACCTGGACGAACGGCGACCAACTGCTCAAAGCAATACTGGCAGAGCGTTTCAGGGAACTACCTTTCGAAGGGCATCGTTACTACGATCTGAAACGGCTCGGGCTAACCATCGAACGCAATACAGGCGACCTGCAGCATGGAGATACCCAAACCACACTGGCGCCTGCTGATCAATATTATTACCTGCCGATTCCTCAGAGCGAAATACTGAGCAATCCGAATATAAAACCGAATAATAAAGGTTGGTAAATATCACGACACAATAAGGCTCTTAATGTTACCCGGGGACGATTTCCATCGTCCCCGTTTCCTGTTAAGCAAAAAGCCGCACAAGCTGGTTAGCTGTGCGACTTTAGCCCAGGGTTAACATAAGTCTCCATGACTGTATTACGGGCGCCTCAACAAGCGCCATTCTGCAAGCTGGAATAAACCATCACCCCAGTTTGCCGTAATATTTAAACGATAGGATTTAAAGGCTTGTTTATTGTCGAATGTATATTTCTTTGTCTGGAACCGGGAAGGGAACGATTCATTGTTCCGGCTGTCGAGCACTACCCAGTCTACCCCGTTATTGGATCCCTGGATCTCCCAATTTTTGGGATCCCTTCCGGGGGCATCGTTGGCTGAGGTCATGGTATAGGCCCCTGTGAATTGCGGCGTGGCAAAATCCAGCTGTGCCCATACATTCGTGAAATTAAACAGCAGGAACTTTGTATTGATATTATTATCGATCAGCTTTGACGAATTTTCATTTCCGTTGCTGGTGTTCTCAAACTGCACGGTATAGCGGATATTGGTATTGGTGATATCCGTTTCTATCAGTTTGGCCGGATCCAGTACTATCACCACGGTTCGTTTAGTTGAATCGAGCAGGTGATCTGATGGCTCATTGAGGGAAATGGCCAGTACCGGTTTGGCGGTAGCATTCTTTTGCAGGCTCGCAGCTTTTACTTTCAGTGGAAACGTAGCTACGTTAGCGTTAGGATCAAAATTCACCGTAGCCGGCAGCGTATAGTCGTCACCGGTAAAGGCTACTCCGCCGGGGATAGCACCTTTATTGAGCAATTGCTGTACGGTGTCGGGCGCTCCCATCAATCCGGCTGTAAAGGCGCTGCCAGCCACGCCTCCGAGCGACACGCTGATAGGGATCGTAACATCGGAAGTACCCAGGATAGCATTATCTCCCGAAGGCTGGTAAGATATATTACCTGCGTCGGTAAAATAAACATAGTGGATCTCTCCGGGCGCAATCACTTTATCGGTGTGAATCACCACCACGGCGCTGCTGTTGGTATTATCCAATGTATTGTTCTTACCGGGGTTTCCCAGGCTCACCGCAAGCGCCAGATCCTTCCCATAATTCTTTTCAATGGCCTGCATGGCTACGTCGAGGTTAAAGGAAAGCGTATCCAATCCGAAACGGATTTCCGCCGTCCGCGGAAGCTGGTAGTAGCGCTGCTCCAGCAGTACGGCATTGGGTAATTTCCCGGCTGCTATCAGTTTGCTGACGGTATCATTATTCACGCCGATACTTACCGTGAAAATTTTTGGTGTGCTGGCTGAAAGTGCCATCTTTACCGGAATGGTGATCTTTTCATTTGATTTGATATAGTTGCCTGCGCCTGGTACTACGATTTGCCCGTTAGTGCTGCTGATAGCTACTTTCACCGGCGCCAGCTGTTCATCCTGGTAACGGTCGTTTTTTTTGCAGGCCATCACCAGCAGCAGTAAGCCCAGTAGCTGAATGTATATATTTCTGTACATGTTAGAATGTTTATAGGTAGACAAAATCCGCACTGTTATCCGCCGATATTCGCATAAGTAGTGATCCACACCCTGCCGTCGAGGTTCCATTTGGTATCGGCGGGGATCTGCAACCAGCTGAGTATCTGCCGTACTACATCCACTGGCTGTGGTACCATCTGAGAGAGATTACTGTTTGCATTGGGGCACATGAGGTCACTGAAATCTTCCCAGCTATAACTGTTGTTGATTTTGAAATCATGTTTCAGACTGCCCAGGTCTTTGAATACGCCGCCAAATCCATCTTTACAGGGCCAATAACCTGCGAGGTAATCATAATAAGGATGTGAGGTGGGTAATTGATCGGTACAGAGATACGTTTTGATGACATCGTCCGGTACTGCGGCCTTAAAGAACTTCACCTCCGTTATATAAGCATCCAGCCAGCGATCGTTGGAAACATTGCCTGGCAGGAATCCCAGCGTAAGCGGCGCGCCGGTATTGAAGTTCCCGTAACCGGTAATTTCGGTTTCAAGGTTGAATTGTCCGTCTGTTAGCATACGCAGCCAACGTTTTCCATCGTGGCGGTAAAAAACAGCCGCCAGGTCATGCCACTTACCGTCGCCGATATTACCACCCACCATCACGTTGTGTGTACTGTTCTGACCATAGTGAACACCCCAGTTGTTCTGCTCCAGTGAAAGGTTCCAACCGGTGTTATGCCACCAGTCCGTTGATGTATTGTTCCCGATGATAGAAGGCCAGGTATAGGAATAATCGCCTGAGGCGTTTTTATTCTTTTTTATTTTCAACTCAATCGTTGCATCCGTTGTATCGCCCAGATCATAATCTTCCTTTCCGCTGTCGATAGTTGCATATACTGCGCCCGAAGCGTTGTTACCATGCAAACGTACTGCCCTGCCGGTATAACGGTTACCTGTAAACGGCCTGTCGATGAAATTTGGATTGTATTTGGGAGAATAAAAAATGGTGAAGGTATTCACCCTGGTGTTGCTGAGAATAGTACCATCATCTTTCGAAGGATCCAGCTGAGCCGGGCCCCCTCTGTTGGAGGTTACTACTACCAGCCAGCCTTCTTTGCTGTAGTTGGGCCGTTGCCGTAGTGCAGTAAGGAGGTTGCCGATATAAGTATCTACCTGCAGAATGGCAGCCTTATATTCCGGTGTATTGACGTCGTATCCGTGTGCGCTACCCGCTGCAGCAACCTGATCGAACTGGCCAAATACGATGCCTGCGGAATCTGTTTTCAATTCAGTCAGCAATGCCTGCTGTACTGCGTCGTCGCTGCCTGCGAATGTTTTATTGACATCAGCTCCGGTGATCAGTTGTTTCCCCAACGCATCGCTGGCGCTGAATGCGGCGATCCTGTACGCCGGGTTACGCTCTTTGATATATTTGAAGAACGCCGGGTATTGCGCCAGATGATTGCCTGCAAAGTCGCTGCTGATAACGCCATGCTTCTCTTTATGAACACCCGTGAGCAAATCTGCCCAGCCGGAGGCATCCTGGCTGATGGTATCGCTGATACTGTTCCAGCAATAGATGGCACTATCGGCCATTGCTGTTAACTGAGGCGCCTGCGCATCGCGCACCGCTTCTCCCCTTGCTCCATCTACGACAATGAACAATACTTTTGGCTGTTTCGCAACAACACCCGTTACATCGTCGTATTTCTTTTTCACCGGATTGTCCAATCCCTTATTACAGGCCGCCAACAGTGCTGCTGCTGTGATGACAGCCATCAGGCATTTCCTGCTAAGTTCCTTGATATGATGCATATGCAAAATGATTTTATTTAAATAACAGTCTGAAAATGTACCCTGCATCCTTCTCATTGAACCGGGTAAAGAATCCCATTACCAGGGCCTGGGTTTGACCGGTGGCACTCGTTGTTTCCACTACCTTCGCCACATATCCGTTGAAATCGCCGGTATTGTTATATCCCGCGGCCAATGTACCATTTGGATTGAGCACCATAAGGCCGCCGCGATGTACGCCCATATAGCTCCGGAAATACCCGCTGGCAATGATCAGCCCATTATTCAGCTGATGCGCCATATCATAATAGTTGCCATTGGCAATGGGCGCTGCGGTGAACTGCTGATCGATAGTACCATCGGCCTTCAACATCACCAGCCCATTTGCTGTAGCGCCGTTAAATTTTGTGAAGGTACCGGCCACCATGAAACGCTGGGTTACCGCATTGAACCGGATAGCGCGTATATCATTATCAGCCCCTGTGCCGCCGAAACCTGCATCCAGACTGCCGTCTGTGTTAATCCTGGCGATATAGGGAGCAGGCTGACCGTTGTACTTCGTGAAGCGGCCTGCTATCACCAGCTTACCGTCGGGCTGCATGTAGGCATCGCTGACAGGGCCATTGGGGCCGTCGAAGCTCCTGTGCCTGGCCAGGTCGTAGTTGAAAGTGGAATCCAGGGTTCCATCCGGATAAAAGCGTATCAGCTGACGTATCATTACACTGTCTGTTACCAGTGAGTCGCGCTGATGCAGGAAATCGCCCTTACTATAATCATAACTGAGGTAGTAATTGAAACTCCCGATGGCCGTAATCCTGTTATTGTTTACAAATACTCTGTAGATACCGCCATCCGTTCCTCCATTGAAAGCCGGTACGGTATCTTTTTTCGTATAGGTGTTCACGACAGTAGTATCCAGTGAACCGTTGGTATTGAGTGTGGTGATGTTGCGTATCTGGCCGGTGTGTGTATCATAGGAAGAGAAGCCGCCTACTATCACCAGTTTGCCACTGGGGAGTGCTGCCGCGGTAGTCAGGGAACCATCGGCTCCTTTGCCCGATAAGAGGGTACGGTCTACTTCTCCATCTTTCGATGTTAATACAATCCTGTTCAAAGGCTTTACGACACCCTTACGTTCAAAGTCCCAGAATCCGCCCAGCAGCAGCATGCGGCCGTCGGAATACTGGTAGGCATCCATTACCGCGTTGTTGGCGCCTATCGCCACTTTATAGTTGGGATCGAGGTCCAGGTTACCTTTCACTTTAAATACGGGGCCAAAATAGATCTGATCACCGATCGTTACGGAAGTTACGCCGGTGCTGCCGGTAGCAGGTATCTTTACCTTGATGCCGGCAGTATCTACTGCAACCAGTTCGGCCTTTTCTCCGTTGAAAGTAAATGTCAGCGAGTCTTTATAACGTGCCAGCCCGGTTGCTTTGAATGTCACCACCGTTCCGGGCGCACCCTCTGCGGGTGTGGGCGGATCGGTACTCAATTGTACGCCCAATGGTGATTTCCCGCCTGCATAGGGATTATCGAACGTTTGATTGTCCTTTTTACAGCCGGCCAGCCACAAACCAGCCAGCAGTGCCAAAAGCAGGATATACGTCTTGTATGTTGTCAATCTGGATATTATTACATTCATGTTATCTTTCTTTTTTACTATCCTCAAAAAATATCATCCTCCGGTTTTCATCACCATTTTCATATCTGCCAGGAAGGCGCTGTAATCAAATCCGAAGTAATAGTGATCGTTGGATAGTACGTGCACTACTCCGTTCGTAGTAAGTATATTGCTTGAAGCCACATTGGCGCGGATCCAGCCATCCCTGGGCTTTCCGGGATCGGGGATATAACAGATCGTGAGCTGGCGGTAACCTACATACTTCACGCCGTTGTCGTCGTTGTAAATTACACCGATGTTCATGGGCTTTCCGTTCCACGACAGATACCCCTGCCCCGGGTAGATCGACAAGAGGTCATAATCTATCTGTGGATAGTCTTTCAGCTGATTTAACTGATGGAACATATACAGCTCCAGGTAGCGCTGCCAGATGGTTGCCGGGATATCAGCGAGCTTTTTCACGGTATCCAGCGAATTGAAGTTGAGATCAGCATTGAGCGATTGTATGAGATGTTTTATGCTGTTATTCGTCGGACAAAAGAAAGTAAGCGAATCCTGTTTGAATACCTTTTCCATGCCGGCCAGTCGTACTACCTGCGCTACGCTGTCGAAGAAATACGGCACTGCATCCAGGTAGTCCATGGTGCTGCCTTTGAAATGCGGATCGTGAACACCGGAATCACGGTAGTAGTCTTTCTTGCAAGCGCTCATCCATAGCAGGATTCCTGACAGGGCGAGCAGGATATATAACCGGTTTGTTTTATGCTGCTGCATGGGAAATATTTTATCTTGACCAGTAATTATTCAATTGCATATTGGGATTATTATTCAGCACACCCGGATTGAGTGGCCAGGTCCAGCCACCGTTATCGAATTGTGCCTGCGTAAGCGGATAATAGCACCATTGCGGATTTGTAACGCGACCGGTACGTACCAGGTCGAAATAATAATGCCCTTCCATCATCAACTCTTTAGCACTTTCCATGTAGATGGCCTGCCGGAGCGGTTCTCCGTCGGCGCCCTGATACAGGGTTGCCTTGGCCCTGGTACGAATCATATTCAGCATGGTTTTGGCTTCAGCACCACGATTTAATCCCACCAGCGCTTCTGCTCTCAGCAGGATGGCGCCGGCATAACGGAGCAGGATCAGGTCATTATCCACGTTGGTATCATTATCTCCCTGCTCAAAGATGCTGCTGTATTTCAGGAAACAGAAAGTACCGTCGTTGGCATACATCTGGGAATCAAACCAGGTGCTGGCCCTGGCGTCCTGGCCGTCGGCGTACAGGCGGCGAAGAAAATCAGCGCGGATATAAGTAAAGCTGTATTGGTGATTCCAGGCGGGTCTTTTATAAGGGTAGTGTACAACAAACTCCGACAGGTCGTTCCATTTATCGCCCAGGGTTTCGCCATAGTTGGAGTTTATCACGATATCGAAAAGACTTTCCTTCGAACGGCCTTTGAAGATCGTGAACGACTGATCGATCGGCAACAATTCATAGGCGCCGCTTTTCACCAGGTCGTCGCCGGCTTGTGCGGTTTGCGTGTAGTAACGGGTAGCATTGGCTTTATCGAAACCGGCATTCCACATGCTCATTTCCATGATCAGCGCAAGGGCTGCTCCCTTGCTGGCCCTGGCCCCACGGTATGCAGGATCAGCAAAGGTCCAGGCCAGGTTGTCTTTTACTTTCGTCAGTTCGTCAATACAATTATTCATTACCGTTACCATCTTTTCTCTGGCCAGGGGCGCATCGTGGTAGGCATCTGTATAATAGGGCACATCTCCCCACATGCGCACCATGATAAAGTAAGTCAGGCAACGCATGAAAACAGCTTCCGCCTGATAACGTTTAATATCATCTGATGTAATGTCTGATATCTTCCGGTGATCCAGTTCATATATCAGTATATTGCTCGCCTGTACGATACGGAAATAGGGTTTCCAGTCGGACAGATTCCTAAGCTTGAAAATATTCCAGAAGTCTTTACCACCGGGGGTATTGATCACATTCATCAGGTCGTTCTTTGCAATGTTAACCACAAAGCTGCGGTCGTTACCATCATTCTTTTGCGGCGACATTTCCATCATGCCGGCCCGCATTTCTCCGGCGCATGCAAACAGCGGACAAGATCCGGCAGCGTCCCTGAATAATCCATAGATATCCCACAGATTACTCTCCACATCCTGGCGGGTCTGGAAGAAAGTGTTGCCCGACAAGCGATCCAGCGGTTTTACATCCAGGAATTTTTTACACCCGAGCGGCGTAGTCAACAAGAAAATAAGTGCGATATATTTAATCCTGCGAAACATAGTCAACAACTTTTAATTGAGAAGATCACGTTTAAAACTCTACGTTCAAACCAAAGTTCCAGGTACGTGGCACCGGGTATCCGCCCGACTGGTCGCGACCCAGGGCCGATACGTTCTCGGGATTAGGCCCGCTGTACTTAGAAAAGGTGAACAGGTTATTGGACGAAGCATATACCCTGACAGAATTAATCCCATAACGATTCGTCAGCTTCCGGTTGAGCAGGTAGGCCAATGTCAGCGTGTTGATCTTGAAATAAGAACCATCTTCCTGTATCAGCGTTTGTTCGTAACGGTAAGGGTTAATCTGACCTGCTCTCATATAGTCGAAAGGGTTAGGATAGTAAGCGTTGTAGTTATTGGCGCTCCAATAATTCACGTCTTTGAAATCCACCATCGTTTTAGGATCATAAGGATTGCCGAGATACTGCATCCGCTGCGCCAGGGCGTTGTTGAGAATAGATCTGATCAGCGTGAAAGAGCAGCTCACGTTCACGGAAAAGTTCTTCCAGTTTACGTACGACTGCAAGCCACCGGTGATAAGCGGTTGCGAGTTACCTGCCGCCGTATAGTCGTCACCGGTAACTACGTAGTTACCATCCACATCCTGCCAGATAGGATCGCCGCCTTTGAAGTAAGTACCGCCGGAAGTTCTGTAACGCAATCCGGTAGCGGGATCCACGGGCACGTCCGCATCAGTGGCGTATACCCCTTTGGTTTTAAAGAGATAGTTAGTAAGACTATTACGCCCCACTTTATAAAGGATAAACTGGTTGCTGGCATTATCGTACTGGATCAATGCTTTGGCGCCATTGGGCAAATGGGTAAGGATGTCTTTGTTCAGTGCGCCATTGATAGAAATAGTCCATTGCACCGCACTGGTACGAGGTAAAGGCCGGAAAGTGAATGTAGCTTCATAACCGTAATCGATCAACGAAGTTTCGTTGGTTACGATATTGTTGAAGCCGGTCATATCTGCTACATCTTTTGTGCGCAACAGGTTCAGCACTGATTTGTAATACGCGTCGAATATTATTTCCACACGGTTATCGAATAAGCCAGCTTCCAGCCCTACGTTATATTGCGTGGTTGTGGTAGGCTTCAGATTGGGATTGGGTAACTGGTTAAAGTCGCTTCCCAGGCGGGGATTCGCGTTGTAAAGTCCGCGGGGATAAAAGGTACCGTAGATAGCGAAGATGTCTCCGGAGGGTACAATGTTCTGACCCCAGCTTCCACGCACAGAGCCATAGCTCAGCCATTTACTGTCTTTAAATATCTCTTCCTTATTGAAATTCCAGCGTAAACCTATGGCAGGATTTCTTGAATAGGGATCTTCAAAACCCGTGCTGGAAGTACCATCCAGGCGGTAGCTCAGATCGAGTACATACTTTTGCCGGTAGTTATAGGAAAACGTTCCGGCGAAAGAAGCCACGTGTTGCTTGGAGTAGTTATCCAGCAATCCACCACCGAGCGAAGCCCATCCATCATAGCCCAGCGGGCCTTTATACTGATTGTTGGGTGTTTTCTCTTCCTGTATTACCTGTGCCTGGAAACCACGATTGTAAATTTCATTGAAGGCAGATATGAAGAAATTATGTTGCTCATTCAGCGAATAGAAATACGAGAGCGTATTGCGGTTATAGAGTGTGAATTTACGATCGTTATAGGCATACACCTGTGAAAAATCGTTGTGTGCAGCAGCAGGTGTAAAGCGGTCTTCCGTATTGGAAGCATAGTCATAACTCACGCTGGTAGCTGCATTCAGGCCGCGCAGCAACTGATAGTTTACATCTATGCTGGCTCTGACGTTTGCTGTCTTATTATCGTTTTTAGTAGTGAGTGACGACAATACCCCTGCTGAGCTTTGATAAAACGAAGGGCCAGGGAGCAGTGAAGAAGCGCTGGCATTGTTTGCCACACCATTTTGCACCAGGCCATTTCCATCTCCCTTATTCCTTTTTCCCACCTGTGTAGATAAAGTGGTAAACACCCTTAATTTAGGATTAGGCTGATAGAGCATGTTGGTGTTGATAGAATAGCGATCGAAGCCGGTATTGCGTATCACGCCATTCTCATGATAGTAGCCCAGATCCACTTTATAGTTAAACTTGGGATCTCCGCCACTGATATTTACGTTGTGCGTTTGGTTATAAGTAGTACGATAAAAGATGCCCTGCCAGTTGGTAGAATTATTATAGTAAGGATTCAGGCTATCGGCGAGGAAAGGGGTGGCAGATATCCTGTTGATATCATCCCGGTTGCCGCTGGCAAATATCTCCGCGATGCGTAGCCGGCGCTCGTCTTTACCGCCGATGGTATTACGCAGTTGCGGCGGCGTGTTCAGGAAAAAGTTTCCGGTATACCGTACCAATGGTATAGGCGAGCTACCGCGACGGGTAGTGATGAGGATCACGCCATACGCACCCCTGGAGCCATACAGGGCCGTGGCCTGTGCGTCTTTCAGGATTTCCATACTTTCAATATCTTCCGGAGGGATCAGTGATAAAGGGCTCACGCCCGGTCCGGCGGTCTGATAGCCGTATTCAAAATTGGCATCCGCTTCAATAGGTACCCCATCTATTACGTATAGTGGTGAAGTGGGAGACAGAAAGGCGTCGTTACCACTGCCTTTCACGGTGATGTTAGACAATCCCCTGATTTGTATGGTACCTCTTCCACCCGGAGCACCCGTGTTATTTTGGATGTTAAGCCCCGCTACACGCCCTTGTAACAGCTGTTCCACGTTGGAAACAGGAATATCCTGCAATTCTTTCCCACTAACGATCTGCGCCGCT
Source organism: Chitinophaga sp. 180180018-3 (assembly GCF_037893185.1). Classification (NCBI taxonomy): domain Bacteria; kingdom Pseudomonadati; phylum Bacteroidota; class Chitinophagia; order Chitinophagales; family Chitinophagaceae; genus Chitinophaga; species Chitinophaga sp. 180180018-3. The sequence continues at coordinate 5,314,788 of NZ_CP140772.1, forward strand.
CCGGTGGCTATTTCACGGGTCTTCTTCTGATACCCTACAACAACAGATTCGTTCAGTTTATTTTCGTATACGCCTAACCGTATTACCACATCACGTTTATCCTTCACCTTTAGTTTGTAATCTGCGAAACCCAGGTAACGGAAAATCACGGTAGCATCCGGTGCTACAGCCACATTAAACACGCCACTGCTGTTGGTGATGCCAATGGGCTTCAACGGTGTGCCGCCCAGGATGCTCACGCCCACCAGTGGTTCATTGGTTTGCGCGTCCCTTACCACTCCTTTGAGCGGTACTTTATCCTGTGCATACCCTGGTGCAACCATCAAAAAGCACAACAACAGGGTAATTGCCACACAGGGTTTCATCTTTTTATAAGTACATAAAAAATTCATGCTTATGTAATTTGTAATTGCGGTGATCAAATGGATTGTATCGCTTTTCCGGCTGTTTTATTCATCTCTGAACCTCGGGTTACTCCGGAAGTAGAATATAATCTCCCAGTCGCCTTTCTGGTAAATGCCGAAATACAGATCTACCGTGCCTGTCTGGCGCGTATGCCCAAACCCTAACCTGTCGAACGAAAAACTGATATGAGCTGCGGAGCCATCACTATTGGTAAAGCGGGTGGGCAGCCTGATCAGCGGAATCGGGTAAGCCACCTGGTACGTAACGGCGTTTTGTGTAATTACCGGATTGAATCCATGCAGCAGGGAGTCCCATTTGGTGAGATTAAAATGACTGACATCTATCGGCAGGGAATCTTTATCTACGAACTTAAACGTGAGACTATTTCCGTTTCCTTTCTTATGAAACAATACTCTCACGCTGTCTGATTTCAGCGGCTGATTGTTGTCATCATCGGTGATATTATAGATCCCGGGATGATTGTATACCAGCGAGTATATGGAAGAATCGCTGGGGTTGGGATAGTTGCGCCGTTGCTGGCCCGTGTAGGGATCACCATCGTAGGGTGAATACGGTTGTTCCCTCATCGGCAACAGCTGCAGGTTCTTATACATGTTAGTGCCACCGGAATTACTTGCTTCCACATCGAACAGATAGCCGGAATCGGGCTGCTGCCGCATGAATGAACTGTCGGCTCCGGCCCACAATATAAAATCGCCGGAATTGGGGCGTATTTCCCAGGCAGGATGCGATTCCACTACTCTTTTAGCTTCAATTTCAGCGATCGATTTTTCATAGCCGGTATATGCCTGTTTCCACACCAGCGTTTGCACGTTTTTGTCCAGATCCGTTGCCGGCTGTCCCGTTTTTTTATAACGCACGTTCATGATCTTAAAGTGAACGGGCGTGGTGGAATTATCAGTATTGAAGATGAGGCTGTATACAGTAGTACGGCCCAGAATGGGATTGAATACAGTTTGATTATACACGGCCCTGGGGCTCAGGTAATCCAGATCATCCGGCGCCCACTTTCTGCAGGCAGCAGTCAGTAAAATAATAGCGCCTGCGATCGCCCAGTAAAAATTAGTCTGAATTTTTCGTTCCATTTAAATAGGTTTATTGCTGTGTAGGAAAAAGCGCTGTTAGTTAACGAGCTTAAAAGTGACCGACTTCACATCGTATCCGCCGGTGTCCATCACGAAGCGCATCTTATGTTTCCCTTTAGTCAGGTGAACGGGTGTGGTAATAGCGGTGCGTTTATCATAGCCACCGGTGTTGATGGCGCTTACCTGGCCTGTTACATCGGTTCCGTCAAATTCGATGTGAAAGGTTTTCTTACTGCTTTCGGCAGTTCCCATCATGGTAACAGCGTTGTAAAAGCCGGTGGTTTTAACGTCCACATCATACTCCAGCCATTCGCCTGCTCTGGTCCAGCCGATAACATATCCACCTCCTTCATGCGGTGCAAAAGCGATTCCTACGCCATCGTCAGGTTTGTACTGACCGCCATCGTTATGGTCAGTGGTATTGTGATAGCCTACGCCTTCACCACCGGGATTGTAGTCTTCCAGCTGCACGCAGCCCGGAATGGGGATCGGCCGGCCTTTAGGTATAAACTTTATGAAACGCAGGTCGTAGTAAGCATAGTCGTAATACACGGTAAGGACATGTTTACCTTCCGGCAGCCGCAGGGTGGTATGCACATCCCTGTAATTGCTCCAGTCGCCGGTACCAGGCAGTAGCAGGCTGCTGCCTGATATTCTCACACCATCCAGTTCCAGATGCAGGCGGCCATTATCGCCTGCGCTGCCATAACGGAGCAGCATATCATAATCACCTGTTTCCATGATCTGAATGGTATATTTCATCCACTCATCTGTTTCGGTCCATCCGATTTTGTAACTGTTGTTTTCAGCGGTGGTGATATCTACGTCTTCTGCGGGCCGGAACTGGCCTCCGGCGTTACCCCTCGACCTGTCGTGATAAGCCACTCCTTCGCCTCCGCGGTCGAACATTTCCAGCCCTATTGTACCGGGGATAAACATTGGCTCTCCGCTCCAGGGCGTTGAATAGGTAGGGTTCATACGTGATATAAATTCATCGAAGCCAAACATATGATCCTTCTCCAGCACATTCACGTAACCATTTTTTGTATTTATGTCGATGGCTACTGTGCTGGTATTACTCCAGCGATTGGTATAGATGACGTGTTTTGTGTCGGAGAACTGGATCACGCCCGGGCCCCCTTTCACGTACCCTTCTGCAGTAGTGCGGTTCAGCTTACCATGCATCGGGTAATCGTCAATGGTATTGAGGGTAATACCGTCCTGGAGCTGCATACTGTCGGCGCCAACTTTACCACGAATGATATAGCGGCATACGAGCGAGTCGAGCTGATCAACGGGTAATCCGGAAAGGCCCATCAGTGGTCGCCCCTGTATGGTACGCAGGGTATTCATATTATCAATAGCCTGCCGGAAACTGGCGTCTGTAGGCGCAAATACCGTGAGCAAACTGTCTTTGTTTTTCAGCAGATCTGTACGGTGTACGAGGTTGGCTGCCAGCAAAAAAGAGTCGTATTGCTGCTGTTGTTTCAGGAAGTCGTATATCGTACCATCAAATTGTTTCAGTTGATTCTGATAATTGTAATCGCCGTCATTTTTCCTGCAGCCGGCAAGAAGCAGGGAACCCGTTATACATATGGCTAACAGGCCGGTCATCTTATGGATGTTGCGCATGTTCTTCATCATTTTAATTATTGCCAATAAGGGTTTTGCTTAATCAGTGGATTCTGGGCGAGGATGTTTTTAGACACGGGCCAGAAAATGCCTCCGCTGGCGATGAGCTGCATGAAAGCGGGGTCGTTTTGTTTTATCTTATTATACCGTATCAGGTCGAACCAACGCCAGCCCTCACCCATCAGCTCTTTCCGCCTTTCCCGGAAAATTGCATCTATCAGATCGCCTTCCACCACCGGGTCGTAGCGTTTGATTTTGCGTAGATCGCGGATAACATTCAGCAGGTCTATGGCCTGCTGGCGCTGCCCGTTTACGGCCTGTGCTTCGGCCTGCAGCAGGGTAATATTTTCCAGACGGGTAACGATGATGGTGCTGGAGAAAGTCCGGAACGACGGGTCCGTAGAGGGTCCGTCCTGGATCACCTTTACTTTCGTGAAGATGGGGACCTGTGTATTAAAGGAGGTAAAGTAACGTTGAGAAGTAGGCGCCCCGGTGAGGGTATCCAAACTGAAGCGCTCATCCACCGGCTGATCGAAAACGGAGAGGATGGTTTCCTTCGGCACGTAGATATCCGGCAGATCCTTGTTCACCACGGGTTTAGCCAGGGTTAATTCTTCCAGGTGCCCGGAAAAGGATTCGTCGCCATGTCCCCAGTCGAAGTTAAAGGCGAGGATATGGTTGTCCTGTTTCCAGTGGAAAAAGCCGTCGCCTCTCACCAATTCATCTGTGCCTACGTAGTAGCTGCCGGCTTTGCCGTAGTTATCGAGCACAAACTGTGCATACACGGATACATCGGCGTACTTACCCTGCCAGGCCGCAACATGTGCCAGCAGCGCGTAAGCGGTGAGTTTACGGGCCAGTACGCCCATCCAGCGGGCGCCGCTTTCATTGTAATAATTGCCCTGCTGCTGGGGATCGTTCTGACTGTATTTATAAGGCAGGTCGTTAGCCGATAGCAGTATTTCCTTTTCTATGAACGCAAGCACTGTTTCTTTCTTTTCACGCGGTTTATTACTGAACTCACCGTCGTGCGAAGTGGTGATCAGTGGCACGTCTCCCCAGATCGTCACAAGGCAGAAGTAGGCATATGCCCGCATGAAATGCATCTGGGCAATATCTACCCGCATATTCTGATCTGTGTACTTGGGATCTTTGGCTTTCACTTCGCCCACATGTTCGAGGAACATGTTAGCAGCATTGACAACCGCATAGAAACGGCGCCAGTCGGAGAGCGACTGCAGCAGCGGATAAGACGCCCGCAGATCGCCCCTGATGATGGCTTTCAGGTCCTGGCGTTGCAACGCTGTGAAATCCCCGCTGCGTAACTCCCCGTACATCCAGTAAGCGTTGTTGTCCGCCAGTGCCGCCCGCATCTGACCGTATACACTGATCAACGCTGCCCTGGTGTCTTCATGGGAATTCCAGAAATTCTTTTCAGATACCACATGCGATGAATCTACATCCAGCAGTTTTTTACAGCCCAACCAACTCAGGCTGCACAGGAGTATTATTGATATGAGCACTTTTTTCATGTCAGTGATTTTGCATACATGCTGTTATAAATCCATTTTCAGCCCTATGGTGTAAGTCCTGGGTATGGGTAGTCCATAACCGGTATCGAAACCATTGTAGTTGACCAGCTCCGGATCTCCGCCGGTGTAAGGCGTGATCGTAAAGAGATTACCTGCGGTACCATAGATGACCATTTTATTAATAGGTGTTTTCTTCTTCCACCACCGGGCACTGGTCAGGTCGTACTGGAGCGACAGTGTACGCAACTTCAGGAAGGAGCCGTTTTCGAGGAAGAGATCCTGGTCGGCACGATAGGCATCTACGGTGCTCCAGGGATTGTAGATGGGGTATTTATCGTAGTTGCCGGCTTTGCTCCAGAAGGTAATCTCTTTGATGGCGGTCATATCTATTTTTCCTTCTGTGCTGATGAAATCAAACCGGCTGGCCATTTTAGCATTCAATATTTTCCGGCCGAGTGCATAGTAGAAAGAGAAACCGAGTGTGAAACCTTTCCATTGAAAGTCGTTGGAAAAACCGCCGGAAACCAGTGGCATGGCGTGGCCGGCCAGTACTTTATCTTTATCGTCTATCACATAATCTCCGTTCATATCCTGCCAGCGGGGATCACCGGCCTGCAGTGGAATACCCTGGTAATTCAGTTTCTTTTTCGTGACAGGATCCACCGGAATATCTGTTTCCCTGTTATAGATACCGTTGTTCTTCAGCACCCAGAACTGATCGATGGCATGGCCTACTTTGAGCATACGGGTACCATCGCCTACTACCAGCTCCTGCAGCCCATCCGGCAGTTCCAGCAGGGTATTGCGGTTATAGTTGGCGTTTAAGGAGGCCGTCCATTTTAGTTTAGCCGTTGCCGGTAGTACAGCTGCCTGCAGGGTAAGATCGATTCCCTGATTGCGGACTTTCATCCCATTCTTGTATTGCATTTTGTAACCATATTCGGAGGAGAAAGGCACACCAAGAATCATATTCTTATCGACACGGTTATACACGTCCAGCATTACATTCAGCCGGTTGTTCAGGAAGCCGGCATCCAGGCCGAGATCCGTCTGATCCACATAAGGCCAGCGGATGTCGTTACCGATATATCCGGCTGAATAAGCGCGACTGATACCCGGGAAGCCGTTATAAGAGAACTTCATTGGGTTATTACTGAAAGAAAGATCGGAGGTATACTGCGTCCCTTCTCCGAACCGGTCGTCGGTCATCAGGCGGGCAACGCGGCCCCAGCTGGCATGAAAGCGCAGGCTGTTGACGACCTCCTGGTCCTCCAGCCAGATCTTTTTCAGATCGGCGCCGGCAGTGAATGTCGGAGAAACGAACCACCAGTTATCCTTTTGTGCACTGGAAGAACCATCGCTTCTTACCAGCACGGAAAAATCGAGGCGGTCATTATATTTATAGGCAGCCCGGCCGTAGAAGGATAGTAAGCGATGCTTTTGCTGGTCGAGCAACATAAAGGTCAGCGCGCGGCTGAACGATTTTAGCGTCAGGTAATTGTCCTGCGTGTTATCGGAGTTCAGGATATTCAGCTTAATCAGATCGTTCGGCCCTTTGTAGGCATATGCATAATTATACCGGTTGAAGTCGGACTGGAACACTTCTCCTGCTTCGAGGTTCAGCTCATGTTTCTTGTTCCACAGGTGGCGGAAGGAGATGGTATTATCAAAAAACACGCGCTGGTTATATCCAAAGTAATTAGAAACATAGTTCACTGTTTCCAGCAGGGTACTGGGATAAAACAGATCTCTGAGCCCTTCATTGTAGTCGAAACCGAAGTTGGAGGTAATGTTCCAGTCGTCGCCCAATTTGTAGTTCAGTTTAAAATAGCCGTTTACCTCATTCGTTTTATTATCATCGAACGACTTCCCATATTCGTTAAGGAACTGACGGTAGATATCTTTATTAGGAGACAGCGGGCTACTGAGATCCGGCAGGTATTGCATTTCCGCAAAGCGGTCGCGCAGATAGCGGTTACGCTTACGTTCGAGGCGGGTAGCGCTGATCATGGAGGAAATGGTGAAACCTTTGAGCGGCACCATATTGATCTCGAACATAGCGTTGTACCTGTCGAGCGAAGTAGCATCAGCCGGATTGGCGGAGCGCCGGGCACCGGCAGCAAAGAGGAAATTAGCCCTTTCTGTGCCACTGGAGAGGCTTGCATTCACGCCATATACAGGGTGGGTGCGGTAGTAGAGGTCCGTCCAGTTGGAGGGGCCGTAATACGCCGCGTTAGTAGAATCGCGCAGGTAGAGCGGGTAGCTCTGCAGCTGGTCGGTAGTGGCGTATTTATCATAGAACTGTTGCCGGAAGCTGTTTTCGGAGCTGGCGTTGCGGGTGGTAACATGAGGCGGCTGCACGATACCGAAATAAGTATTGAAGCTGATTTTCCTTTTACCCGTCACGGGGGCTTTGGTAGTGATCAGGATTACACCGCCATTAGCCGCGCGGGGGCCATATTTTGCAGCGGCGGCGAAATCCTTTAGTACTTCGATGGAGGCAATATTATCCGGGTCGATGGCAGCCAGCAGATTGGTAGCCGGACCGAGGCGGTTATAGTCGAAGCGTTGTACATCGAACGCAAAAGGATGATCCATGATAAGTGGAATCCCATCCACGATTACCGTGGGCTGCGCGTCGTATACATCTTTTGTGCTGAGGAAAGGAATGGCGGTACCGCGCAGGAACATATACTGATTGGTGCCAGGCTCCCCGCTGGGTTCCTGTACGTATACCCCTGCGGCATTGCCTTTCAGCAGTTGTTGCAGGGAAGCATAAGGGTAGATGCGTTCGCGGTCCAGCGGCAGGCCCTTTGCGGCTTTCCGGTCATAAGGAAATACCTGCCGGGTGGTATCGGCACCGGCTACCGGCTGAACCGAATCTGGTTTGTAGCGTGTATACTTTTCCGTTAGATACCTGTCGAAACTGCCAGCCCGCGCGAGGGAAGCACAATACAGCAGCAGGCACGGCGTGAAGATCCGTACAAATAAGTGCATAATTTTTATTTTTTAAATAAGGCGGGGTAAGAGGTGTCAGCACCTGTCACCTGTCAAGTAATCGTTTACGGAGACCAGCATGGCAATTCCTGGGCGCCAGCGCTCCCTGTTTGTTTTCATGACGTCAACTGATCAACTTAGTATTCGACGATGCGTACCTGTGTTGCTCACATACCCGTGGAAATAATACTGTATAGCGGCTCTTATGCCATAAAAAATTCCTATCCCTACCTTACATTCCCTGAATAAATAAATCGATTTAGCGAATCATATTTGCCATTCACTGGATAATTTTGTAAAATCGATTTAGCAATAGCTGTGGAACAAATACTGAAAAAGGGTTCTGGTACACTTGTCTACATGGGCTTTTGGATTTTTTGATTGATAAATTAAATTGATAAATAAAACCTGATATAGCGATTTATTGGTTGTGCTAACGTGAATTTTTTTAGAGTCAGGGTTTCCTTCCCAGGGTGAAACATGCTCACAGTTCGATCATAACAGGTCAAATTTAGTGAGCGATTATTTAATAAAAACACCATTTTTTATGCAAAAAAGACAATCTCAAAACAACGGAACTTAAAGCTTACAATGCCGAATTCCTGAAAAAAACAGTATAATATTCATGATCCGTAACAGTATATCTAAAATCCATATGTAACCAGAATTTCCCGTAAAATGATAAACCCAAAAAAATTAAATTCCGTCAACCTAAAACTTTTATCCATCGTCCTTGCATTCCGTATTATTTCAATTAAATTGCCCGGGCAATAGCTACTCTATCGGACAAACAATGATCAAAAAGGAGAAGTAACAGTAACCACTCCCCCTACCCTACTTCCCATCTCATCTGTCTGTGTGTCTTAGTATGACCAGGTACAAATCATGTCGAACCGTTAAATTGTTATCCGATGGCTAAAGTTGACCTGTTAATCAGGCTTGTCAATACGCTTACTAAAGCAGAGAAAAGGTATTTTCGGCTATATTCATCGCTCCAGCAGGGTAGTAAGGACTATGTCAGGCTATTTGATCTGCTCGAAAAAGGCTGGCATCAGAAGACGGCAGATGTCAAGGTAGCTTTCACCCATTTATATCCTGGTATTTCCTATGATGTAAGCAGTAAATATCTTTATAAGATAATCATGGATTGCCTGCTGCATCTGCATCTGCAACATCATCCAGGTGCTATGCTGACAGCCGGGTTGCTTAAAACAGAAATCCTGTTTGAACGGTCGCTGTACGACGAAGGCCATGCCCAGTTGCAGAAACTGCAGGACGCAGCAGAAGCAGCCAATAAGCAGGAATTGTTGCTATGGGCACTCAACCGCGAAATGGAACTGCTTAACCTGCTTAACTTCCCGGACATTCCGGAAAAACTATTGCTGACCAAACAGGCACGTATAAACGAAGTATGGCAACGCCTGGGTAATACCCAGCAGCAAACAGCGCGATACCTGCAACTCCGGCATCATCTCCTGTACAAAGGAGCCGCCAGGAGTATGCAGCAAACAGCTGCCTTCCGCCAGATACCCGGGCTGCTGCAGGAACCCGGTAGTGAGGTCACAACATTGCTATTCAAGGCCAACTATGCCCTGCTAACAGGCGATTATACGGCTGCATTGGATTATTTCGGTACCCTGTTAAACCGCATGGAATCCGGCGGGCACCTGAATGCCGACCGGCCCACCGAGCATCTGCAGGTACTGGAAGGAATACTGGACAGCTTCCGGTCGACCAGAAGGTATAAAGACATGCACACACTCCTGCTCAACATCAAGCAGCTGCAAACCGGGGTGCCTTACCTGGAAATGATGATACACCGGCTGGTATTCCTGTATGAGCTTATCAGCTATATCGACAGCGGCAATTTTCCTGCTGCCCTCCGGCTCGTAGAGCTACAGGCGCCGGCATTGATGAAAAAAATGGAACTGCTGGATATCAGCCAGCAGGCTGAAATGTATCTCTACCTGGCGCTCGTATACCTCGGCAATGAGGATATTAACAGCGCCCACGACAGCCTGGAAAAAGTATTACAACAGGGAAAACGCTACAGCAGTCTTCCCATCTTCCGGACCTTTAAACTCATCCACCTGCTGTTACACTACGAGTTGGGGAACTACGAATACATCCGTTATGAAACGAGAGCTTTCCGGCGGCACCTGCAGTCGGATAATAAAACCTCTTATCTGCTGGAGAAAACCATTATCAAGTTCCTGCGCAACAAACAGGTGTTTCCGGTTAGTTCCCGGCCTTCTAATATGTGGAAGAAAATGAGTAGCAGTTTTGATAAAATAAAGGAAGATAAATATGAAATGCAGTTGATGAAATTATTCGACTTCTCAGCCTGGATTGAAGCCAAGGTAAAAAAGAAACCACTTGGTAAGATTCTGAGAGAGAAGTATGAAGCAGAGATGGAGAAATAGCTGCCAGCAGCTGGCTGCCAGTAGCCAGCTGCTATTTTTTCCCCTTATGCATCATCATTGTTTCAATAACAGCAGTTACTTCTGCAAATGGCATTTTTTCGGTAAGATAAGCATGCGGCCCTGCGGGGTCATCTTCCCAGCTGTTGTTGCCGCCGTCGATAATAATACGGCCACGTTTTATTCCAAAATAAGGCGCAGTGCCACGAATGGCCACCAGCACGGCCGACTGGTCCCAGCTCATCCGGCCGTCATGATCTTCGGCCGACATCGGCATGCACCAGGCGAATACATCTTTCACAGGGCTCTGCAGAGATTTGTTGGCCACCAGGCGTGGACCGGTTTTGATCTGAGCACCAATTTCGTATCCACTGAAGAGGATGGAGCCCGGCCATTCCTTACACACTTTTGCAGAAGCCGTAGAATCGATAAACACATTATACTCCCGGCCATGCGGAAATGCGCCAGCCATTGAAACCAGCAGCTTCACTTTTTTTGCCACCAGTTCCCTGCCGTTGAGGCGGGAGATTTTATCGGGTTTGGAATCGAGTAAGGCAGTGAGATTGGTAAAAAAACCAGTAGTGACGATCGTTACGCTCGCATCGGGATGGCTGGCCAGTATGCGGCGATACAGCATCACGGCGTCCGGTGCATCGGCAGTGGTTTTCAGCCGGTGTGGATATTTCTTTACGATCATGGCGGGCCAGCCCTGGGTAGCTGTCTGATCAGGAGCGGTGCTGCTTTTAGGCACGCCGACAGGAAGATTGGGCCTGCCGAAATAAGTATTCAGCACATCAATAGTAGGGCCCACCCATTCGTTTTTATTGCTGGCCATCACCGCCAGAGGTTTTACTTCTCCCTTATCAGCCAGGCAGTGCAATACCGCCATTGCGCCCACATCATCGTAGTCGGGCCCAATATCCGTATCCATAATAAGCAGTACCGGCGTATGTTTCGAGGCATGTTGCGCCTGGGATGCCGGCGTGCAGAAAAAGAAACAGCACAATAACAGCAGGTATTTCATCATCGTAGAATTATTTATGTTTTGGTGAATAGTATAATATTCGTGTATCAGGCGCCGGCTGCAATCACTAATCCGATACCGGCAATAAACAGCAGAAACATACCTGCAATCAGGCGACTGGTGGCGGCATTACTGCCTTTGAACTCTTTCCAGATAAATACGCCCCAAAAGGCTGCCACCAGTGTAGCGCCCTGTCCCAGGCCATATGAAATAGCCGGACCGGCTTTACCCGCCGCAATGAGATTGAAGAGGTTTCCCAATCCCCAGATACAGCCACCCAGTATGCCCACCAGGTGCACGCCGGGTCTGCCCCGGAAGTAGTCGGCATAGCTGATAGGCGCCCCTTCCAGCGGCCGGCGCATCAGGATGGAATTGAACAACACGTTGCTCACTAAGATCCCGGCAGCAAATACCACAAAGGCGGTATAAGGCGTCATTTTACCAGCCGCCGGCGACACAAAATTTTCCAGATCCATACCTGCTGCAATGAAAGGATAGAAAGTAGACATCAATACACCGGCTATAACGGAAACGGCTATCCATTTTCCGGGTTTGCGGTTACTGCCGCTGTTGCTATGACGACGATAAGCGATCGCATTCACAATAATAGCGGCCGTTACCAGCGCTACGCCCAGGAACAATAGCACGGGATTGCCTTTGCTGAGCATGATGTAATTGATCAATACCCCGATGATCAGCGCCAGGCCGATACCGGTAGGAAAAGCTACCGACATACCGGCGCCGGCAATGGCCGCGGTGAGCAGGATATTAGCAAGATTGAACACCACTCCGCCGGTGAATGCACTGCGGATACTGGCGCCACTGGCCTGCGCCAGATCGGTGGTAAAGGAACGGCCCAGCGCTCCGTTGCTGCCCAGCGTAAAAGCGGCCAACAGAGAGAACAGGAAAATGCCGATCACATAATCCCAGTAAAACAGCTCAAAGCGCCAGGTTTTTTGTACCAGTTTCTGGGTATTAGCCCAGGATCCCCAGCAGAGCATGGTGATAAAGCAAAAGAAAATAGCTACGGTATAGTCTTGAACAACGAACATGAATAACGGGAATTTATCTTTATAAAATCACTTACAGGTTAGTAATATCCAGCTTTAACGCTACCAATTCATTGCGGTAAGGGATAGAAGATTGTGCACCCAGGCGGGTAACTGAAATGGCCGCCGCTTCACCCGCAAATTGCACCGCATTGGTAATATCCCTGCCTTCGGATAAAGCCACCGCCAACGCGCCGTTGAACACATCTCCCGCCGCGGTTGTATCTACCGTATCCACCTTACGCGCACTTACTGTAGTACATGTTCCTTCTTCACAAATCACCGCCCCCAGCGGTCCCATTGTTACTACCACATTTTTTACTCCCATGCCGCATATCTTCATGGCCGCTGCTTTCGCCGTATCCAGACCCGTTACTTCCATACCAGCAATCATACCAGCTTCGGTTTGGTTAGGCGTAAGTATGTGCGTATTTTTTAGCAAGGCTGCCGATAATACTGTAGCAGGCGCAGGATTCAGGATTACTTTAACCCCTTTGGAGGCAGCATAAGCAGATACTTGTTCCACTACCTGCATAGGAATTTCCAGCTGCAGCAACAATATCCCTGCATTACCGATTACTTCACGTGCCTTGTCCACATCGCTGATACTCAGGCTGGCATTGGCGCCAGAGGCTACCACAATACTGTTCTCTCCGTCTTTATCCACTGTGATCAGCGCAACGCCGCTGGGTAATTCTTCATCCGATATCAGGTAGGTAGTATCTATTCCCTCATGGTTAAATAACTGGGAAAACTGCTTGCCAAATACATCGTTGCCCAGCTTTGATATAAATACCACTTCGCCTCCAAGCCGGGCTACTGCCACGGCCTGGTTGGCACCTTTGCCACCGGGGTTCATTAAAAAAGATCCTGATAAAACTGTTTCTCCCGGCACCGGGATATGATCGGTTTTTACCATCATATCCATATTAGAACTACCTACAACTATTATTTTCCTGGAATTCATAAAGTACTGCGTTAGAAAAATTCGATTGGTTATTTAGCCAAAACTATCCATCCATTTAGCTAAAACAAAACCTAATATTTTATAAATTGGGAATTACAGGAAGATATAAATAAGCATATTTATATCATAAATAATTGATTATTAATAGTTTATTATTTTAATTTTATGTCTTTCTTATTATTAATAAAGTAGTATTCCCGTTATGACCCAAAACACCGCTATTCACCTGATAAAATCATTATCGGGTGCTGAAAAAAGATTCTTCAAGCTATATGCAAAGCGGCAGTCGGTAGACCGGTGTTACCTGGATCTGTTTGCACTTATCGACAAAACTGTTCATCCGGAGCCGCAGGCAATTTTCGAGGCCTTTCAAAAGAAGCATCCATCGGTTTCGGTGCACAATACGGCGCGGTACCTGGTAAAGGTGCTGACCGATTGCCTGGTACAGCTGAAAACCGAGAAGGATCCTTTCTTTCAACAACTGCACGGCATCATGCAGGTACAGGTATTACAGGAAAGATCCCTTCCCGGCGAAGCTGCACGGCAGCTGGGCAGGATACGCGATAAGGCCCAACGTCTGCAGCAGCAGGTGATCGAGTACCTCACCTGGCGCTATGACCTGAACTTTGCGGCCGACGGCAATTTCGGAGGCATACATGATCAGCAGCTGGTGGATATGCAGATGAAAGCCCGCAACGTACTTAAATCCATCAATCATATACAGGATCATCATTCGCTGTTCGAACTGCTGAAGTACCGCCTCGTCAATGCCGGCAGGATCTCATCGGAAGAAAATAAAAAACAGCTGAACGATCTTATGCTGAGTGAAATGGGACTGGTGGCTGGCAGATCGGGCAAAAGCTTTGCAGCACATAAGCTGCACCTGTTGTTCCAGTCGTTTTTCTTCACCGATATTGGCGATTACCATTCCGCCCTTAAAACCTTTGCGTCCCTGAATCAGCTGTTCGAGCGGCACCTGGAGCTGCTGGAACATCCGCCGGTGGATTATCTTTCTACCCTAAACGGCATACTGGATAATTTGCATATGCTGGAACAATACGGCCAGATGGCGTTTTACATGGATAAGGCCCTGCAGCTGGACCAACCTGCCTATCCCGGATATTTCCGGTACCGGGTGAGGAAAACCGTGGCAGTATACCAGCTGGTGAGCCTCATTACCCGGCAGCAATACCAGGAGGCCACGGCGCTTGTGGGCACTGAGCTGCTGGAAGCTTATAACATGGTAGACGAAGAAAAACAGTGGGAGCTGTACTTCTACTATAGCCTGGCCTGGTTCCGGATGGGGAACTGGAAAAAGGCTCACCAACAGATCACTGCCGTTACTCAACGCCAACAACCACATCCCCGGTGGCTGGTATGTAAAGCGATCCGTTTGCTGAATATCATCGTGCATTATGAAAAAGGAGATGCAGATTATATTGAGTATGAATTAAGATCCTATAAGCGCTTCTTTGGCAAAGAGCAGCAACTGAAATCAGAAAGCCTGTTGTTTCGTTTCATGAAGCTGTGCCCGGCTCCCGGTCGCACGAGAATGCCGGAGGCACGGCTCAGGAGCATGACGCAGGCACTGCAAGGCTTGCAGAAAGATCAGTATGAAAGACAATTGTTAAAGTATTTTGATATAACCACATGGATAGCGCAAAAGCTCGGTAGGTAACAAGGTCTTTAATTTTTCAGCCAGATTAATTAATTTTTATTATATTCATTTTGACAAGGTTAGGTATACTACACAATTAAAAATTAACCAACCTTTTTCGAGAGTGATATTTATTTCCGGAACATCATCCTCTTATCCTTACCTGGAGATACACAATTAACCGATTGGCATGAATACTGGCTTATTGACAAACCTCAGTACATTCCGCTTGTTGACAGGTGTGCTATTGTTATTACTACTGCTGGCCGGGTGCGAAACACATTCGGGGTACCCGCCTGATCATTCGGAATATTTTGATCAGTTCTTTCAGCGTACTGATAGTTTAGAGGCCAGCCAGGCTTTGCATCAACTGGATTCCACCTTTGCAGTTTTCCCCAATCCTGGTCCGATGGATCTGGCCCGTAAATATGCGTATAAAATGAATCATTACTGGTCGCGCAAAAGGGACAAGAAGATGGCAAGACTATATGCAGATAGTATCTTCTATGTGCTTAAAGGTAAAACTGACCGGCCGGATTATGGCCGGGAATATGGCGAGGCATTGCTGACGACAGGAGATATTATGAGGGATGAGGGCAAGTTCAGCGATGCTTTTGCACGCTATTATGAAGGGCGGGCACTTATACAAAAAAGCGGTGATACCTGTAGTTTCAATTCCTATGATGGCAGGCTGGCAATGACTTATTATCTGCAAAAACGCTACCGGGAAGCAATTCCGTATTTCGAAGAAGCCTTCAATGCACTTAGCTATTGCAAAAATGACCCTTATTATGGGTTCCGTATTCAGCAGGGCGAGCTCGATAACATAGGGCTGTGCTACTATAATCTGAATATGAACGATAGCGCGCGTTTTTACTACGACAGTGCGCTTCATTACATTCAACTCAACGAAAAGCCGTTTCATGATAAAGATCGGCACGTACAATTTATCGCAGAAGCCAGGGCTGTGATATTCGGTAACCTGGGCAGCATCTTCCTGCTGCAGGGAGATACCGTGAATGCGGAAAATAATTTCCAGGATAACCTGCGAATCACCATGAGCGGGGATCATGATAAGAGGAACGCGCAACAAACCGTTGCGAAGCTGATTCAACTAAAACTTTACCAGTCGAAATACGACGAAGCCCGTACCTGGCTGCGAACACTGCGTGGCATGCTTGACACACTGCCCTATGATTCTTCAGAACTCAACTGGCGGCAACTGCAATCAAAATACTATGCTGTTACCGGCAAACCGGATACTGCATTGGCGTTTCTGCAAAGTTTCGTAGCGCTGAAAGACTCTCTCACCGCTGTCAACAGCCCGCTGAATGACCTCGACATACAACGTGAATTTGGTTATATCTCGAAGGAGTATGAGTTGGAATTGCTAAGGAAACAAAATGAGATCAAATCTATCTACCTGGTGGTATCTGTACTATTATTCGCCATGGCAGCCATTATTGCCTTCCAGATCTGGCAATACTCTAAACGGTCTAAAAAGCATCTGACCGCACTGGAACAGCTTAACAAACAAGTCACCGATCAGAATGCGCAGATGAGCCGGAGCCTGAATGCACTGGAACAAAGCCAGCTCGATAACTCACGCATGATGAAAATTGTAGCGCACGACCTGCGTAACCCGGTTGGCGCCATGGCCGGGCTTACAGAAATATTATCACTTGACCTGGACAATACTTCCGACGGCACCCAGGAAACGCTACAGCTGATGCGGGAATCCGGCGAACGTGCCCTTAGCCTGATCAATGAACTGCTGTACCTGAACGTTACCACAGAAATGCAGCGCGAACCCGTTGAAATGGATGTAGTATTGCGATACTGTGTTAACCTGTTATTACCTAAAGCAAAAGAAAAAGGCATTACCATACAACTTTATACCATCCCCGTTACATTCTTTGGTAACCGGGAAAAGATCTGGCGGGTATTCAGCAATCTTATTACCAATGCCATCAAATTCAGTCGCCGTGGCTCCGTCATTGATGTACGGATGCAGCCGGAAGAAAATGATATGGTAAAGATTTCCGTTAAAGATGAAGGCATTGGTATCCCTCCGGATATCCGTGAAAAAATATTCAACCTCTCCCCCGACTCCAGCCGGAAAGGCACTATGGGAGAAGAATCCTTTGGCCTTGGCCTGGCCATTTCCAAGCAGATTGTAATGGCGCATAGCGGAAGAATCTGGTTTGAGAGTGAAGAAGGAAAAGGATCGGTGTTCTATGTGGAACTGAAAAGGGGATGAGGGGAAATGAGAATTACGAATTAAGAATTACGAATTACGGATCAGAGCGAAGAGTTAAGCGGATATTGTTACTATCGCTTAGTTCTTCGCTCTGATCCGTAATTCGTAATTCCTATTTTCTTCTTATCTTCGAACACTGTTCGTAAAATTAAACACTACATGGGGAGCAAAGAAAGAATGGCCCGGGAGAAAGAGGAACTGAGGAAGAAGATCCTGGATGCTTCACTCGAAATTATTATTGCCGAAGGCTGCGAAGCGCTGAGCATGCGCAAAATAGCGGACCGGATAGAATATGCTGCGCCTACCCTTTATGAATACTTTAAGAATAAGGACCAGATCATGACCGAGCTAACGGGAAGAGGTTATACGATACTGTCCGACGAAATCCGGAAGGCGCTGGAGAAAAAGGGGGATGCGGAAACGAGGCTCCGGGCAATGTGGACGGCCTATTGGCGTTTCGGCTTCAAACATACAGAGCTCTACCGGCTGATGTACGGTGTTAAGGTAAGCTGCCCCAAACCCAAAGGAACGGTAGCCAACATCGACCGGCCACAGGAAATGTTTACCCGGGTAATCGGCGAACTCCTGCCGGATAGCCAGCCTGTGAAGGGAGAAGCGGAAAGATGGTATTATGCTTTATGGTCGCTCGTACACGGACTAATTGCCATCAATCTCACCAATGTGGAACTCGCAGATAAAATGAACAGGCAGATACTGGAAGATGCAATGGGAGGATTGATAAGGAGCATCCGGCATTAGTGGATGAGCAAATGAAACGTGATTCCTTTCATCCTGCTGGTTTAATTTATACGCCACTTTAAGCGTGGGCGCAGTCCACCGTTTCAAAGAGAACCAGCTGCTGGCAGCAGTTAACTATTAATCAAGCAGATGTTTCATGTATTCTTCGGAATTACATCCTCCCAGGTCCAGCATGCCGTTCATGGCATCCCAGTAGCAGGTTTTGGATATTCCTGTGGTGTTCAGCAGAATCAGAAAATGATAATCGGGCGCCAGCAGTATCAGTTTGTTTTCTTTATCCAGCTTCCAGTATAAGCCATTGGTGGTGTTCGGATTTTTTATTCCCTGGCCGTAAAGCCCTGTCAGCGTATTCCTGATCACCGGCAATTGCGCATCCGTCATTTCTATCAGGCATCCATTGATGGTTCCGTCGGCCTGCTCCTTTTTGAGCATTGCAGAAAGTTCGTCTGCGTTACTTACCCGTTCCATTTCCATATGACCGCCACCGCCACGCATCGATGCCTGGATTTTTTTCCGGTAGGCCGGGGATGTTAATTTGAAAATGACAGTAGCACTATCCAGCGGAATGTTGTTGAAACTATAGCTGTCGGTAACTGCATTGGTCAGTATCATGGCATCCGGCACTTCAACGGTCGACATGCCTACAGTAATGCCCTTGCTTTTCCATCTTACCAGGTCTTTCACCTGTTCATTCAAATGCAGTGTGGACAGGTCGATACGGGATTCTGGTTTGCAGCTGCCCAGTAATATGGCTGAAAGCAGCGTGATAGCGATCCTTCTGTGCATAGTTCTTTACAGGTTGTTATTTTGATCAGCCGATTGATTTGGTTGAATACAATGATCATAAATTTATCATTATTTTCTCTGATAAATTCATTCGTCTGAACATATTGTTACTTTTGATTCCCTCCCGGCCTGATTCTCTGTACTATGCCATAAATCGCAATGAGATAACATGCAATATTGATACCTGCCACCAGCACCACCATCATAGACAATCCTTCTTTCCGGTAGCCGCGGTAAACTGCAAAAGTAAATATCGGGCAAAGCAGGAGCATCACGATATAGAACCAGGTATTCCGGGGACCGGTTTGCTGCCGCGGAGGCGGCGCAGACGGGCGAATACGGTCCCTTGACCGCATAGCGGCCTGGTAGCTACCGGAATCGAATCCCGCTACGGAAAAGCCACTCCCATTGCCAATAAGATCGTCTGTCCAGTAACCAAGACCTGCTATCGCAGCATCATTTTGTTTTATACCTTGTATGACTTTGCTCAGATAGTCCAGCAATTCGGTTACGGAGGTGAAATTGGAAAAAGCGATGATATCGAGACTGATACCCTCGTTTGTTTGTTTTATTAAATCGGCGAGGTAATTCCTGAAATCTTCAAACAGCTGCAGGGCGCCGGGATAATGCGTTTGCAGGAAACGCTGCATATCGCGGGCATTATTCCCGAATTGCGCGGGGCTGATCAGGAGTTCGGAGGAAGGCAATGCCGCATCGTCCGGTTCTTCAGCATCCGGATCGTCATAGGCCTTTTCGATTGTCAGCCAATCGCTCTTATGCCGGTGCAGCATTTCTTCATCCAGCAGCCCGATCCAGAAGACCGGAAGCGAATTATTAGCCTCAAACAGGCAGTCATTTTCCTGAGGTGTTCGCAAATAGAGATAACTTCTATGTCCCATAAGGTGTATTTGGAGGAACTGATAAACCTGTTCAAAGATGCCTATTTAAGGTTAATGCAGGTTAATAATCATCAGCATGACAAGTTCATTATATACCTTTCTCGGCTCTTTCTTTTTCTACCTGCAAGATATTGTGCTGAATATCTTTCATGATCCACCTGGCCCACCAGCTTGCGTAAAAATTAAAAGTAGTTGTTAATTTAAAATGACTGTAAAGATGTAGTCTGTACGTTGTATCATTCAATTTTTCGAGCTCGTAAGTGCCATTCAGTACATCAAAATACTTTCCACCGATTACTACATGATCATCCATTGTTGTAGAAGGGATCTCGTAGGGATATGCCTTGATGGAAAAAACCATTTTTTTCTGTTCTTCATATGCCGATACTGTTTCGTGAAAAACAAGTCCACCGGTAAATATGGCCTTCCGGTAAGCGCCCACTCCGTTAAAATTCAATTCTGCCTTCACCGGCCGGGGAAAGCCGAGTGCTCTTGTGAGCCAACCTTTATCCTGTTCGGCGGAAATTGCTTTCACCCTCGTTACGTTGTTCCAGATCCTTTCTGCGGGCGCATGAATATCGATATACGTATAGGCTTCATAGGTACCCGGAATTTCTCCCACCAGTTTTTCCACCGGTGCAGCCATAAATGGCAGGAGCGCAAATAAAGAGATATAGCGTTTATTTTCCTTATCGCGTGATTTCAGATAGCCGCCAATGAAACCTCCGAGAGAAGCCGCCAGCAGGAAAAGCGGCAGTACCATCAGCCAACAGGCCCATCCCTCCAGCGCCAGTGCCAGCGTGATTACAAAAAATATACAGATCGGTATCCAGGGTGCGAAAAAGCGATATACCGGTTTTCTGGCCTGTTCAACATTTGAAAAATACACTGTTAGAATACCGACGATCACCGGCAGGAAAAACAGGAAGGATACCGACATTACCCTAAAGAGGCCGTCCCAGGTGTCAACCCCGAAAAGCAACCTCAGTATAATCGCATAAAGCACCGCAATACCTATCGCAATAAGTAATGCTTTTTGTCCTTTGCTCATCATCTATTTCAGAAAATTCACCGCCAGATAATATCCACCTCCTATCACCAATAGTGGTAATCCCGCGGCAGTTAGCAAGATAGCCCAATTGAAAATACCGAAATAACTCAGCATTCTCACTGTTTGGGGATCGTCGGGATGATAGATGAGCATTTGCTGCTCTCCTACCGACCACGCCGATGGACTGCTCGACATATTCAGATGGTATTTGTACTCTTCATTGTTACTGGTTCTGAATGTAAAGACGGGGCTATAGAACCTGCCGTCCGCATCATTGTATTCGGTTAATTCAGTAACGGTGCCCATTGCCTTTTCACCTGTGTGCAGGAAGAAAAGGGATTTCCTGAGAAAAAGACAGGCAAGGATTAACATCAGGCCCCCCAGGGCGAGCATCAGGCTATAGTACCACATAGGTGTTGCTTTATTGTTTAAGGGTTTAAACATGACCTAAAGATACGGGATTGTGCGGACGTATCGATCAATGCTGACTCCTGAACTCTTTGGGCGACATCCCTGTCTTATTCCTGAACAGCTTCGTAAAATGAGACGGATGCTGAAACCCCAGATCATAGGCAATTTCACTGATTGGGTTGCTGGTACTCCATAACAACAATTTTGCTTTATCCACCAGCTTTAAATGAATGTGCTCCTGTGTTGATTTACCCGTATATTTTTGCAACAGATCAGCAAGATAATTCGCCGACAGGTTCAGTTGCAGAGCAAAATACTTTACATCGGGAACTCCGGATTCAATAAGGGAATCACCCGTGAAATAATCATTTAAAAGTCTGTCGAATTTCCCGACAATATCATTGCCCGATCTTACTCTTGTCAGAAACTGACGATCATAGAACCTTGAGCTGTAAGACAGCAACAACTCGAGGTTAGTCAGGATGAGATTGTAGGAGTGAGTATCCAGGTTCATGGATATCTCCCTTTGAATATTTAAAAGGCAATCCTGCAGGATCTTCCCTTCTGTATCTGAAATATGCAGGGCTTCATTGGCATCATAGCCCCAAAAAGAATAGGTGGTTAATTGATGTCCTTTACCACTGGCATGTAAAAAATCAGGATGGATATAAAGCCCCCAGCCTTCTACCCTGTTCTCGATCCCGGGCGACAACACCTGGTAAGGCGCTGTAAACATCAATGTACCTTCCGAAAAATCGTAGCTGGTGTGGCCGTACTTAAAGGAGCCTTCCACTTTTTTGCAGGCAACGGAATACATGTCCATCCGGTATAAAGCCCCGGGCTTTCTATGCGAACGGTCTACTTTTGCCAGATCTACCACTGATATTAAAGGATGCAGTGGCTTATGATAATGAAAGAAATCGTGCAGATCAGCAATTGATTTGATATCTACGTACTCCATCTCGCATTGATTTAGATGCCGGATACAAAGCTATCAAAAATAAATCAGCCATCTGTCAGATAAAGATTCCACCACCAACTTCAATACGCTGCGCATTCACAAAACGGCTATCGTCCGATAGCATGGCTGCTACAAAAACGCCCACATCTTCTGCTTCTCCCAGCCGGCCTAATGCTGTCACGCCGGCAATCTGCTGACGTTGACTCTCATCCCCTTTACCACCTCCAAATTCCGTATCTATGGCACCGGGCGCAACGGTATTGACACGGATCCTTCGGGAAGCATATTCCTTAGCAAAGTACCTGGTTAGCCCTTCCACGGCCGATTTGATTGCCCCGTATACAGCCACTCCGGGAAAAGCAAACCGGGCAAGTCCGGAAGAGATATTAATGATTTGCCCGCCATCCTCTATAAGCGGCATCAGCTTTTGCGTCACAAAAAATACACCTTTGAAGTTCACGCTTACGAGTTGGTCGAAGATGGCTTCGGTAGTATCTTTAATCAGCGTCCGCTGGGCGATGCCCGCATTGTTGACGAGGTAGCTGAATTGTTCCGAGTTCCACTCCTGCTTAAGCACCTGCCGGACTTCTGCAACAAAATCATCCAGCGACACCATATTAGCGGTATCCAGTTTTACGGCCACCGCCCTGCCACCGTTTTTGTTGATCGCTGCAGCTACAGCGGTTCCTTCTTCCGGATGGCTGTTATAAGTAAGAATAACGCCCATACCACGTTTCGCGGCATTCAATGCAATGCTTTTCCCAATACCCCGGCTGCCACCAGTTATAATTGCGATCTTTGTATTCATGATAAATTAGTTTTGCAACACAAAGCTCCAACGATTCGCAGTGGCTTACTTATATGTTTAAGGAAAAGACTTATACATTTCTCTGATGGCCTGAAGGGCGCTGCCTGTCTATAAATCAGTAAAAAATTGCTTTGTTACATGTATATTAGTAACCAGTTTTAGCAAGATGTATTTCATGCTATAGCAGTCCCTGCCAAACGGACGGTGGAAAGCGATCTTCAAAACCTAAACGAATCCACATGAAACAGGAAATCGAAAAAAGAACATTCGTAACTGTTCAAAAAAACTTCCATACTTCCGCAGAAGAAGTTTTTGATGCGTGGCTCAACACCGGGTTGCTCGGGAAATGGATGTTTGGCCCAAGCGTCAGGGAGGAAACAATTGTTAGCCTTACCAATGATCCACACCCTGGTGGTAAGTTCAGCTATAAAGTAAAAAGAGGCGACCTGGTGCTCGACCATATTGGCACTTACCTGGAAATAGAAAGGCCTGCACGCCTCGTTTTCACCTGGGGTGTTGATATTGATTCAGGAGACGACAGCATTGTCACCATTCAGATTCAACCCGTTGAAAACGGCTGCACACTGTCTCTGCAGCATGATATGGATATCAAATGGGAACCTTATGCAGATCGCACAAAAGCATCATGGGCCTTCATGCTGAATCGCCTGGAGGAGCGCATGCCAGGCATTTAAAATCAGTTATAATATTTCCACATATCCATCTGTTCCATTCACCCGGATCCGCTGGCCATCGCGGATCAATTTAGTAGCATGTTCTACTCCAACCACTCCTGGCAAACCGTACTCACGTGCAATAACTGCTCCATGCGTCATCAAGCCGCCTACTTCGGTGATCAGGCCCCTGATCGATAAAAACAAGGGCGTCCAACTGGGATCGGTAAAAGAGGTCACCAGTATGTCTCCATCTTCCAGATCAGCATCCTCCATATTCAGGATAACACGTGCACGCCCTTCTATAACACCGGAGGATACCGGCAGCCCTACAATTGCGTTAGCCGGAAGATTTTCCCGCTTGTACTCCCCTGTAACAATCTCTCCGTCAGAGGTTATCACCCGCGGTGGATTTAATTTTTCATATAGCCTGTATTCATTTTTACGCTGGCGAATCAGCTGGTAATCCAGTGTATGCGTTCGCGTTACTTCACGCAATTCTTCCAAAGTAAGATAGTATATATCCTCTTTCTCCTGAATTACGTTGGTGCGTACGAGTTGTACCGCTTCTTTCAGTAACGCCTGTTTATAGATAATGTAATGGCTTACAATACTGTATTTGGGGTATTCCCTGTAACCGGCTAAACTCCGTACCAGATGGATCATTCGCTCAGTTTCTGCTGCTTTTTCCGTTCCATCCGGTAATTGCTTCAGCTGATCCAGTAACGTTTGTTCCTTTCGCTGTGCATCCTGTTTTCCCTGTTCAAATTTCCGGGTACTGGCACGTGGTTCAAAATTTTTGATATTACTGAGGATCAAAGGCACCAGGATAGCAGGCTTCTCACACCAGCGCGTTCTGGTAATATCAATTTCCCCGGCGCATCGCATACCGTATCTATCGAGAAAATCAGTAATCGCCTGCTGAGTTTCCTGTCCTCCATGAAACCCGGGCAGTTCATTCAAAAAGTTATCATCTTTCGTGTGTTGCAGATATGCTATTACTTCCGGATAAGGACGAATGACATCTGCCACATCCAATAACGCCAGCCCCATTTCTGAAGTAATATTATTGGGCACTGATTGAGAAAGCGTGTCGGCCACATTCTTTTCGTTCAGCCACTCCTTCATTTTATCATTGATCCATGCGGCTGCATTCATAGCTGTTACAATCACCCCCAGGCTCTGCGATTCCAGGAAAAACTTCCTTAAGTTTCTTGTGTCTTCTATGATAAAATCAATCAGCTCTGCCCCAGACTTCGTTTGTATGTTATGCTTTAGCTCATTTATCAAAGCCTGACTACTGCTGATCAGGTCAGATACAACTGCAGGATCATATTCATTCAGTGCCTGAAAATCCATGAGTGACCGGCCGCTGCCTGGTTCCTGGTCTTTTACGTCATCTGGTGGTAACTGCTTTATAAAATCATTCCGCTTTAAAATGGTCATCAATGCATCCTTTATGAGCGGGTCAGATTTGCCCAGCACATCCACCACCATATCTCTTTTTACAGGAGAAGCCAGTTCTGGTGCCACATCTACAAACAATCTTCCTGCAGCTACATACATAGGCCGGGTTGCCAAGCGGAATAACGACCAACCCAAAGGTCTCATGGGATCAGTCATCATTTGCTGATGCCCCACAGATACATAAACATGGTTCTCTTCATCATTCGCCTCGGGAACCGGGTATAAAGTAGTAATGGGCCTGCTCTGGACTATATAAAACGTATCATCCGACAGGCACCATTCAATATCCTGTGGCTGCCCGAAATGAGCTTCTATTTCCCTGCCAGTCTGCTCCAATTGTAAGATCTGTTCATCTGTCAGTGCAGGATTGTTCTGCAGTTCAGGTTGTATCGGTTGTTCTTTTGTGCCGCCATCTTTCAGGGGATAGATAGCCAGTTTTTTGGCAGATATCTTTTTATCGGTCACCCTGCCGCTGCGAACTTTATAGACGTCTGCATTCACCAATCCCGACACCAGGGCCTCGCCCAGGCCGAAGCTGGCATCGATGGATACCACCTTTCTGTTGGAAGTGACCGGATCGGCAGTGAATAAAATACCCGCTGCCTCCGGAAATATCATTTGCTGAACTACTACAGCCAGCTGAACTTTGCGGTGATCGAATCCATGCTGTAACCGGTACATGATTGCACGCTCCGTAAACAGGGATGCCCAGCATTTGCTGATATGCTGCAGAATAGCGGCTTTTCCGATGATGTTTAAGTAGGTATCATGCTGTCCTGCAAAAGATGCGGTTGGTAAATCTTCGGCGGTT
Source organism: Chitinophaga sp. 180180018-3 (assembly GCF_037893185.1). NCBI lineage: Bacteria > Pseudomonadati > Bacteroidota > Chitinophagia > Chitinophagales > Chitinophagaceae > Chitinophaga > Chitinophaga sp. 180180018-3. The sequence goes on from NZ_CP140772.1 coordinate 5,340,464, forward strand.
GCGCTGGATCGAACAGCATACGCAGCTCCTTCTTCAAACCGGGATAGCTGCCGGAAAATTTCATCCACAATATCCCGGGGGATAGCTGCTTCTTCAATAAGCTTACGAATTCCGGTACTTAATGCGCTGATTTGATGCCGGCTATCGACCTTCAGCAACGCCAGCTGCTCCAATAATCTATTGATCAACGGAATTTCCACAATGATCCTCTCAAAGGCCTCCGTGGTTATACAAAAGCCATCGGGTACATGAATGCCGTTGATCCCCGAAAGCTCCCCCAGGTTCGCTCCTTTTCCTCCGGCCACGGCCAGCTTTGTTCTGTCAATTTCCCGAAAACTTAGTACAAATGAACCCTTACTGATCATATTTGGATGTTTTCTTGTTTGCTGCTTTTATTTACTGTTCAGCGTGTTGGTGGTATCATTCATTATTTCGATCGCTTTTGAGAAGTAGGTTTCTATGACTTTCATCTCTTCATTTGTAAACGAAGCCATCAATTTTTCTGTTTTGCTCCGGAATTCCTTATAAAGCGGTTCAAAAAGTGCCATTATTTTTTTTGTGTTGGGCACGATGATGACTTTTCGCCTGTCGTTTTCAGCGAATTGCCTTTTCACCAGTTTTTTCTTCTCAAACCTGTCTATCAACCCCGTGATAGCACCGGTAGTCAGACCCGTTAACCCGGAGAGTTCGCCTGCGGTCATTGCTCCTTTCACTATTAAAAAACCCAGGTACTTATGGTCAGTCCCTGACAGCCCGGCCTTTCGGCCAATGGCTTCGTGCATATGAATAGAGGTATAGGCGTATGACTGGCTGAGTTTTCTCACCCGGGTGATGATGTCGTCGTTCATTTTATATCTTACTAAATAAATATCTTAGTTACTAAGATAATACAAAATAACAAGGGAGAAAAATAATTTGAGGAAGATGTGAGAAAAGGGAAAAAGAGGTTAACAGAACAGGATTCATTTCCTCCGTGTCATTACAGCTTAAAATGCTGCCGGTCTATTTTATCTCGAAGGTAGTTGTTGCGATATGAAATGCTTTTTGATATTCCCTGCCACCAATTGTTCCGGGCTTTGTGTCAACCGCCGACACTTCCACCTGGTAGCCCCCCTGTTCTACGGCGTCAAATACCAGCTGATTGCTGCCATTAGCTGCTATATTGATATGCTTTCCGGAAGGAGAAAAAACAGTAATCTGATATTTCAATCCTTCCGGTAAAGTAGCGTGAAAGAACACTTTTTGGGTTCCTTTGCTTAAAACGGGTAAAATGCTCATTGGCAACAAACTTCTGTCGGGCGAAATAACATTGGCAACTGCATGATCATTTCCTATCCAAACATTGGTACAGGCATAAAAATAAGGTACAAAGGATCCGGTTCCGTCAAACGTCAACACGCCGATTCTTTCGTGTTTCAACAGTACCCGGTATAGTCCTTCTTCTTCCGGGGTAAACGTTGCGGCATAACAATCTTTCTGCGGTTTAGCTTCCAATTTGAACTGCTTCCCTGAAGGGCTTACTGCCCACAGGTCAAATCCTTTTGCCATGCTCCATTCCTTACTGTCCAAAAGCTCCTTTTGCTGAGCTGGTTCTGCGAAGTATACAATTACTTCATGGGGAGTTCCCTTTTTGCCAGTACCTGATGTTTGAAGCCATAAAGCATGCGCTGATGCATTGTATGCCGATAATAATAGTAAAAGAGCGACAATAGCTTTGGGTAATTTCATGTTTTCGTAATTCTAAATAATAAAAATGGATTTCCTGATTGGGTCAAAAACGCCTATCCCACAACATCAGCATATGAACGCTGATATCGGATACGGCTTAGCTACAGCTGGCGATATATGACATCATAAAAGTAGTTCCGCTATTTTAATATGATTTACGATTTCGGGAAAATAATTTATGATTTCGGGAAAGACATGCCTTGATAGTATTTTCTGGTCCGTGTCCATAGTCTGATAAATTCCTGAATTCGTAAATGGTTTTTCCAAATTCGAAACCTGCCAATACATACCCTGTTTAATTTGCGCCCGTCTAAAAAAATATAGTTCAATAGCTGAATTAAAATATCTGAAATGAGTAAAAAAATCGTACTAATCACAGGGCTGCTCTTTTTCATAACTGTAGCATTCGGGCAAAACGCCATCAGTATAAAGGGAAGAGTATTAACGGCAGATGGCCGGCCCATCGAAGGAATTTCAGTATCACTTGATAAAAAAAACCTGGTAACAGCAACAGATTATACAGGGCAATATGTACTCAGAAATGTTCATTCGGGATCCTATCATCTTATTATTACCGGCATAGGACTAAAAGCTGTAACAGTTCCTGTTACTGTTGGAACAACTGATTTACAGATAGCAGATGTGCATCTCACGGAAACTTACACAGCGTTAAGCGAAATCGTCATCAAATCGTATAAGACTAATAAGTTTGCCCAAAAGAGCAGCAGCTATGTATCTAAAATGCCATTGAAGAATCTTGAAAATCCGCAGGTATATACCAGTATAACCAAGGATCTTGTAGCAGAACAGGTAGCTTTCAGCATTGAAGACGCATTGAAAAATGCACCAGGTATTCAGAAAATGAGACAAGGATCCGGTCGTGGAGACGACGGAGGTACGTATTACAATTCAAGGGGATTCAGTGTACAGGCCAAACTTCGCAACGGGATAGCAGGTAATGTTATTAGTGGCATCGACGTAGCGAACCTGGAACGCGTAGAAGTAATCAAGGGGCCATCAGCCACATTATTTGGCAATTCGCTTACCTCTTTCGGGGGCTTAATCAATCGCGTAACCAAAAAGCCGTACAAAGAATTTGGCGGAGAAGTAAGCTTCGCCACTGGCTCATACGGTTTCAACCGGCTCTCCGGCGATGTGAATATACCGCTGGATAGCGCTAAAACAGTTCTGGCACGTATTAATACAGCCGTAACTTCCGAGAACAGCTTCCAGGACCAGGGCTTCTCCAGGAACTTTGTATTCGCCCCCAGCCTTACCTACCTGGCGAATGATAAGGTGACTTTTAACTTCGATGCAGAACTTGCGGTTGGCGCCAACAGCTGTCCGCAATACTTCTTCTTTGAACAGCCTGTCAGTCAGCTTTCAGCAAATAATATCAGGGATATGAAAATCGACTACAAGAGATACTACGCCATTGATGATATATTTGTAAACCAACGTACCGGAAACTTTTTTGGAGAGATGGCCTACAAAATTTCCAAAAATTGGCACTCTCAAACAAATATCTCCTTTACTTCAGGATTCTCGGATGGCCCGCTGAGTGCATTTTATATTAAACCCAACGACTCGCTTCGGCGCATAGCCCAGGTAACAAGATCTACATTAAGCCAGGCAACGGAAGTACAACAAACTTTTAACGGCGATTTCCAGATAGGAAGCCTGCGCAATCGCGTGGTGCTGGGACTGGATTATTTTAACCGCTATAGTAAATCTTCCATTTTCGTTGCTAATTTTGATCAGATTCCTGCTTATGGAAACATTCCTGCCTATACACGATTTAACCGGGCCAAACTGGATTCAGTGTTAAATAACCAAAGCACCATAAATCCTACTACTATTACCCAATCGAATACCTACAGCGCTTTTGTTTCAGATGTGCTGAATATAACGGAGGATTTAATGGTATTGGCGGCACTTCGCGTAGACCATTTTGAAAACAAAGGTTCATATAATCTGACAACCGGACAAACAACAGATAAATATTCGCAAACGGCACTTTCCCCCAAATTGGGAATTGTGTTTCAACCAGTACATAACAAGGTCTCTTTATTTGCCAATTATCAAAACAGCTTTAATAACCAGGGTGTCTATTACGCTTTTAATGAACCATCCAATAACCTGGTACAAGTTTCCGCAAAGCCCGGCTTTGCAAACCAGGTTGAAGGCGGGATAAAGCTGGATTTATTCAACGGACGCCTTTCTTCCACCATCTCTTATTACAATATTGAAGTTTCGAATGTGCTCAGAAGTGATATGCGCTTAGCTGGTGCATCCGTACAGGACGGAACCCAATTGAGTAAAGGAGTTGAAGTTGAACTGATTGCCAACCCCGTTAACGGTCTGAATATCGTTGCCGGCTATGCCTATAATGATTCCAAAATGACAAAGGCCGATGCCGATGTGGAGGGAAGAAGACCTACGGGAGCCTCTTCACCTACGACCGCTAATTTCTGGATGAGCTACCGGATGCCCAAAGGCGTTTTAAATGGGCTGGGCGTAGGGTTTGGCGGTAATTACGCCAGCGAAAACAAAGTAGTGAATAGTGTGAGCACGGGCGTTTTCAGTTTGCCGGAATTTACCATTTTAAATGCCTCTGTTTTCTATGATTACAGGAAAATAAGGGTGGCTTTCAAAATAGATAATCTCACCGATCAAAAATCATGGATTGCTTTGGGAAGTTCTTTCGGACCTCAGAAGCTTAGAAATTTTGGCGCTAATCTGGTCTATAAATTCTAGAAAAAGTGCATGCCCGGGCCGGGAAGACGGCTTTGCTGCGCTTCCCGGCACTTTAAAAATCATGATCGCGTCAACTGATATGTTCTATATCCAATCATTTTAACAAAATAAAAATGAAAGTAGCTGCAGCAAAAAAATGGTTCTGGTGGCATTCTGGGCAATATTCGACCTCGCTACAATTGCGGCATTGGCAACCGGGATATACCTCTGGATCAAAAGGCGAAATGCAGCCAATCAGCAATGGGTGTTAATGGAAGAATCTGAAAAAAACATGCAGGATGCAACAAGATAAAAGAAAGATATTAGTACGGTTATGGGAAATGCCGGTCTTATTATTTATCCTTACGCTGGCCGGCCTGATTATATGTCTAGTGTATGAAGGAATCTGGGATATCTTGTCCTGGATTACATTGGCAATTCCCATTGTACTTATAATGAAGTACCTTTACTGGCCCAGGCCGGATCATATGCAAAAATGATTTCAATCCTGGAGCAGGAAGCCAAAAGAGTGACAAATAACTATTTATGACAGAATTTTGGGAGAACAGTTTTCAGGAGAAACAGGAAATGTGGGGACTCAACCCTACTAACTCCGCCCTGCTAACCGCAACAATGTTTGCTGATAAGGAAGTAAAAAAAGTACTAATTCCAGGCATAGGCTATGGGCGCAACGCGCAGGCTTTCATCAATAAGGGAATGGAAGTTACAGGTATTGAAATTTCGGCAACTGCCATCGAAATGGCGGCAAAGCACTACACACCATCAGTAAAAATCTACCATGGCTCCGTGACGGATATGCCATTCGACAGTCATCATTACGACGGTATTTTCAGCCATGCACTCATTCATCTACTGGACAAAGGTGAGAGAGCAAAATTAATCAGCGATTGTTACCATCAGTTAACCGGCGGAGGCTATATGGTTTTCACTGCCATATCCAGGAAAGCCCCAACCTACGGACAAGGTAAATTAATCAGCAAAGATCGTTTTGAACAATTCGGAGGGGTGAATATATTTTTTTATGACGAAGAAGCCATCCAGGAAGAATTTGGCCCATATGGTCTCTTTCAGGTAGAGGAGATAGTTGAAAATTATCCGTTTTATTTGATTAAATGCAGAAAATAACCAGCGGATATCATTTTCATCTCTTCCTGTGATTTGTTTTTGTTCTTCAGTTAAAATGAGTTTTATTATAGGCAGTATTCGCTATCAACTCATTGCTACCACACTCCATGTCCTCCTACCGGAGAATGGACAGGCGCATACATAGGTGCGTAGAATGGAGAATAACCATTATAAGTACCTCTACCCACACCAACACTTCCGGAAATAGAGAATGTCCTGTCATTACTGATGTACATCACCCCTATTTTAGCATCAGACCAGGCAGAGAAGTTGTTTTGCTGCATCCAGCTATTCCCCTTATTCGTCATAGGCTGATAAGGCATGTTGGAACGAAAAACGGCGGGCGTAGCTGATACTGCGCCAAAAGCAAACAGGTTATTGGTTAACTGACGATTCAGTTGCAACGACAACGGCACCGACAAGAAAGAACCTCCTCCTCCTTTAAATGCTACAAAGCCGGCAGAAACGCCTGCATACTTCGTTATAGACCATTTTGAACGGATATGGTTCGTATCATTTACGGGTTGCGGGCGATTAAAAGCTGACTCCCGGCGATTCACAGCGCCGGAGGAGGAATCTGTCTGCGCTTTTACAGCCAAACCAGACATTAAAACAGCAGCAAGAAAAATGATCCGTAACATATATATGAAGATAAGCATCCTTTTTTTATTAAAATGCTAAGGGAATCACAATATATACCACTTATTTGCGGGCTGAGAGGGATCACAATCGAACACTTTGTACTCATTCTGACTTTTGATCTATTCAGGCCGCTCCAATTCTTTTTTATTTTAATGTGTTCATCAGTTTAATCTGCTCTGCCGCATCACCAGGAGCATATAATGCCTCTCGCCATAGGTACGACCTCCCTTTTTCTATCTCTCCCTGTTCAAGGTAATACTTTCCCAACTTCGTGCAGGCATTCTTCACCTGCCATTGTTCCCCATACCCTTTACTGTCTGCGAGTGAATGATACCATAGGCGAGCGCCCTCTCCATCATTCGTACTTTCATACCATCGTGCGATAGAGTCATGAACCTCAGGATTAAAATAGCCAGTCGAAATATAAGCCTTGATCGCACTTTCCATTTGTGTTTTTAAACTTTGGCTACCTATCTTTTCCAAAAGATAGATAAGAGATGGGTCCATTCTTTGAAATCGTGCTACATCATTTTGCGCCAGGTACTGCAGCAAAGTCTGAGCGACTCCTTTGGTTCCATTATAATTCTTTTCTACATAGTATTGGGTAAGCGCGTGGCTGAATACTTCGTCGTAGATGAGCGGATAAGCAGACGGCGTCTTCGTCTTCATCAAATCCTCATAAGAAAGATGTTCGCCATGTTGCAAAACAGCATGTTTAAAAAATGCAATGGCAAACGGAGAATTCAGCAAATTACCAAAACCCAACATGAACGGCTCGGAAGCAGCTACACTATTACTAAGTAAAATAAAGGCACGTTTTTCTTTTGGTATCCGGATAATAAGCGCCGCGTATGATTCTCCATATCCATAATGCCAGTGAACCTGCCTGTCGGCAATTTGTTGAGTTGACCAGCCTAACCCGTAAGGATTTTCCCTGCCACTATTGGTTACAAAAGGTGTTGTTAGTTTGTGATAACCATCCGCACTAAGGAGGGTATTGTTATCCAGCGCTGAACTATACGCTACCAGGTCATCAATAGTCGTAAAAAGGTTTGTTGCAGGAAATAATGTGGTGGCCCCGGAGAGACCTTTGTCCGGGTTGAATTTTTGATGTTCACGATCCCATGAATAAGTCGTTACGACCTTTGCGGAGAATGATACATTTTGATAAGTCGGATACCCTGGAAAAGTATTCTTCATTGCAAGAGGCCTTAATATGTTTTTAGTCACTTCATCAGCAAAGGCCTCATAATGCTTTGTGTTGCCACTAATCTTCTCGAATACGCCGTACACGAAACTATAGCGGTTGCCATTGTAGATATAATTTGAACCGGGTTCCCCTTCAGAGGTATGACTAAGTACATGCTTAATCTTCAGGTTCGGCGTCACCAGCCGGTCGGGTGTGAGGCCGACCGGCAAAAAGGGATAATCCAAAATATAGTCGTCTATACTTGCTTTGCCCTGCTGCTCATATAACATGAGTGTTACCGCCGCAAACGTTTTTGTAAGTGATGCAACAGGGAATATATGGCTACGGCTGATAGGGATCTTTTTCTCAACATCTGCGAAGCCCTCGGTCTGCAGGAACACAACCTGGCCATCTTCTACTACTGCTGCCACCAGGCCAGGGATCTTAAGCGTTGCTGCATGCGTGGCAACGGCTTTGCGTAACGAAGTAAACTTATCACCTCCAGTATTTGCAGAAGCATTAAAGGATAGTTGAGGGGTCAGGAGCGCGAGGGAGGCCATACCTGATTGTTTCATGAAAGTTCTCCGCGATGTCATAGTGGTAGATTTGATGCTACCAAAATATACAAATATTTACGTATATTATATTTATCTGGTTGTGATGTCTATGAAACAGTCTGAGCGCAGAACGCTGCACCATCCGATTTCGTTGACCACTTCAGTCGGGTTCTGACGGACCATCTTTTTCCGATTCAAACTGACCATAGTTATCCGGCTTAAACTTACCACACCTATTTTCACAGGGAAAGACCGATAGCTGTAATTGGAAAAAGGGATACTCCTGGCAGCCAGTCAGCGATGAGTATCACTCCGTACCACCATCATCAGCAAATTGTAGAATCATATCGGGTACCCGCTTATTTTCGTCCAATGCCAATTGCGATCTCAGATATTCCATTGGTTTTAAACCTGTAAAATGCGAGAAATCCTTTATAAAATGAGCCTGATCAAAATAGCCATACCGGTGAATGATGGCAAACCAATCAATATGGTCTTTATTCTTTTGAATTTCCGTCACCACCTGACTTAATCGATGGATCCTTTGCAGATATTTAGGGGAAAAGCCGGTATATGTTTTAAGCAGGTGTATGACATGTTTTTGTGAATAACCCGATTTTTGTATTAACCAGTCGAGGGGCTTGTCTATATGCTGGTTTATAAATTTCACAATATGATCGCCCATATTCTCCTCAACCGAATACTGTAAAAAATAGCGCTCGATCAATGCAACTCTTTCAGCAAAGGAGCTGGCATTGAGCAACTGTTCATGTAACCGCATAAAGGAACTTCCGAAAACTTCTTCTGCTTCAATACCCACCTCATCCAATACTGCTACAGGGATCCTGGTAAGCGAAAAAAAACCGCCGACCGTAAAGCGGATCCCCATGATAGTAGAATTCTGATTGTTTTTGTACATAATGGCCTGTTTCTGCGTGCCAGAGATCCAGGCATTCTTTACAACCTTCTTACTGCCGGTCATTATTTCCGGATAGACAGTATTTACAGTATTTTCATTCAACTCAATCACCAGGTTTATACCGCCCTGCGGTAGTTCCCTCAGGTAAGGAGTCGGTAATGCGCCGCTTACGTAAACGATGTGTTGAATAAAGTTGCACAGCGGATATTTTGGGATGTGCTGTTGTACCTGCATGATTGATCTAAAGTTACGTTAGAAAAGATTCATAAGCAGTGGCTTTTGCAGATCTATCAGGATGGCATTTATCGAACACCTGCCATGCTTTATATCCTATCCCACAATCATCTGATAATGAAGGAAAAAAGGGTTATTGATATACAAAAAAAGAGGAGCTTTTTAATAAAGCCCCTCTTAGCGGAGAGTCAGGGATTCGAACCCCGGGACCTGTTACAGTCAACAGTTTTCAAGACTGCCGCAATCGACCGCTCTGCCAACTCTCCATGCCGCGAAAGTATAAAAGAGATTAATTCTAAAAAAATTTGTTTTTATATTTTTTTTCCTTAATAATCGCCCCCCTGGCCTAATCCACCTGCTCCACTTTTACGTATACCCGTTGGAGGTAGTTTCGTTCCCTGTTCGGCAAATGGTTCCATCACTTTTCCGTAAATTTAGTGATGAACATATTTTTTGAAGGACCCGTTTTATGGTCTCAGATCGATGCTAATATGCATCTGCGCCACTCGGCTTATGCCGATTTCGCCGCCCAGGCAAGGCTCAGCCTCCTCGAAAAAGTAGGTATGTCTGCCGCGGATTTTATCCGCCTGCAACTCGGCCCCATCCTGTTCCGGGAAGAGCTCCTTTACCACCGGGAAGTAAACCCCAATGATACCATCCGGGTAACGTGTGAAATGACAAAGTGCCGCGCCGACGGATCCCGCTGGTCCATCCGGCATGAGTTGTTCCGCGGCGATGGCGTCAAATCAGCTACCATAGTGGTAGACGGCGCATGGATCGATACCCGCAAACGAAAGCTTGCAGCACTTTCCCCTGACCTGCTCGAGAAATTCAAAGCCGTTCCGCGCAGCAGCGACTTTGTAGAAGAAGGATGACTATTTCAAAGAGAGCGGTTTACCTTTCCTCTCCATTTCCAATTCCCGGATGAAAGGGAGCTGGTTCTGTATATAAGCGCGTGTTGACTGTTCCAGGTAATTGTCGAGCTGGAAAAATTCAGCTGCCCTGGTGGCGCCCAACAACTTGTTGATGCGCCGGAAATAACGCATCTGTAACCGGCCAAACTCCAGGTCATTGTTGATCAGTTGCCTGGTGAGCGAATTCATCTTCCGTTCGTCCAGAGAAGTAAATTCTTCGTTATACATCTTCAGTAATGCAAAACGCTCCTCCAGCCACGGCTTTTTATCACTCTCATATTCCAGGAAAGCATCCTGGAACATTTTTTCCTCAACCGGGGAAATAGCGAGGTAATCATTCAACAACGATTCCTTATTTTTTCCAAATATCCGGGTCACCAGATCATCATCGCTATTGTATACAGCCTCTGTGGGCAGGTTCTGGGCACACAACCGCCATGCGGCGCCCAGCAACACCAATAAAAAGAAGAACTTTTTCATGGGTCGAAAGTTTAAGATGAACGGGGCTTCATCCACTGATATAACGGCATCAATATATGGGGGGTACGGGCACCCGCTCATGGCGGTATGTAAGCAGGTTTAGATTTGCCAGGCAGGTGAAGTGCCCTCTACAATCCGTGGCAACGAAGCCAGTATTTAATTAACAACAAATGGCCTCAAATAGTTGTTACCGCTCCACAATTTTCCAGGAGCCTGTACACAAACAGGCGCCGCCCATAATTGGAACGACGCCTGTATAGTCCGGTACCCGAAGTACAGAAAATTGGGGTATTAGTTGGATGAAGAATGATACGCTTTCATAAAAGTATCGTAGGCTTCCCTGGTCCAGTGCTGATAGTCTTCCAGGTTTATACCCAGCCGGTCGTCGCGCTCCACTTCCTTGTACTCCCGGCTATCCCAATAGCCTCTGGCCAGTGACTGAATATGCCGCGCCACTACTGCCGGCTCATCTTCATAATCGGCTGGATAACTTTTATAATTACCTGTCGCCAATTGCTGAATTTCATGTTTTACTGCATCCTTACTTTGCTTAGCCATGGTTAAAATTTTTTGATTCTTAGCTGGTGAATCAAAAATGGTTCCTCCATGGCCAACCGAGCCTGTTTTTTAAGGTTTCTTTAACTTAACGAATTGTTAAGGCTTCACAGCATAATAGATTTGATCAGCGCGTTGCCGCCTGTTCCCCACTTCCCCATCACCTTGGTAATGGCCTCCCTGATTCCTTTGCTATCAACCGGTTTGCCTTTAACCGGAGGTGTTAGCGATGTTTCTTTTATATCATCTACCAACACTTTGGTGGCAAACCAGGTAATATGCTCATGCGGTAGCGCCACTCCCAATATCATCCCGGGTAAGCCGGAAAAGGACTCAGGACCACCCGATGGCACAATAGCATCTGTATAAAATGCCACCACATATACCGAATCCATGATCAGCGCATTCGCCCGCCGGCAGTCAAACCCTGCAATTTTGCGGGTTTCATCCGTGATCTTCCAGTTGATCTTCCTCACCGAATCCTTCACCAAATAGATCTGCTCGAATACTTTTTTCTGAGATATACTCTGCATACTGTCTAACCGGGTATACACAATGTTCTCCTCCGCCGGCCCATCGCCCCAGATAGACTTTTTAGTATCTGTATTCTCCCTTCCCGGCTTGTACAGCGCTACATTCCCGGAAAAAGAATAATCGAAATAACTCACCTGATACTGACTCATGCCTTTCTTTATAGCATCACTCCAGGAATCATCTTCTCCCTTATTCTGCTCATCCATACGGGCATAAGCATTCACCCGCTTTTCAAATTCGATACGCCCCGATTGCAGAAACATGCCCTGCTGCGCTTTCAGCGATAAAGCTGTCAATATAACGATAACGAATACACTAATTCTTTTCATATCGATTATTCTTTAGCGGATCCGGGACCCAGTTTGTTGAAATTCCAGATAAACGACAACATAGCATACCGGCCAATAGTACTCTGCGTAGTTTGCGTGATAGTATTGGTATTAACCGACCGCTGGAAACCTATGTTCTGATTTAATATGTCATTTACAGCAAGATTGATCTGCACCAGTTCTTTCTTACCAAATTTCTTCGCCACGAAAGCATTTAATATGGCTGCATTGTTGTTGCCAGTGAATATTTTTGTTTTCTGACGGATGTTATAGTTCATATCTGCATGCAGCTGAATATGTGCAGGAAGAGAAACATCCCCGCTGGGGTTGATATTGAAGGTCCAATATTGGGTGGTCAGGCTGTTATCAACAGAGGAAACGCTGTGATTATAATTTGTGCCCATATCAAGACTAACATCATATTTCTTCTCAACGTATTTGCCTATCCAGTAGCCCAAACCTACATCCGTTGCGCGCGTTATATTCTCCAGGCCATTTACGAAGTTTACATTCCGGTTCAATCCGCCATTCATGCGTACACCTACCCTGGTGTCAATAGGCGCAATTTTCCAGTTAGTGTTGAGATAGAGCCGGGCATTCCTGTTCCCGTTCACATTCACTGCCTGCGATGTACGTTTACCCGACGCATCCACTATACTACGGTCGCTGATCGCATTGCTGGTCGACTGATAGTTAAAGCTTACCCAGTAACCATTTCCGGACATCACTTTGTATTCTGAATAGCTGACATTGAAACTATTGTTGAAGGAAGGCTTCAATTCAGGGTTACCAATTATGATATTCAGGGGATCGTCATTCACCTGTATAGGCTGTATCTGATTCATACTCGGCTGCTGGGTATTCCCGTTATAGTTGAACGACAACCGGCGCTGCTGCGACAAGCTATAACGAAAACTTGCCCTCGGATACCAGTTCACAAAGCTCCGCTCCATCTTGCGATCACGGAACATATCTTTCTGGTTATAATCCGTGAAACCAACATTACTGCCTATGTTAACCTTTAATTTATCCTTTGAGAAATTATAGGTAAGCCCTCCTTTATGCGTCAGTACATTAAAAGCATAATCGTTACTGTACAATGAATCGAGCGATGAATATTTCCCATCCGTTCCCCTGTTGAAGGAGCTCCGGTTAGAATGATTGTTGTTCACAATCACGCCATAGTTAAATGCCAGGGAAGACGCCTTGGACAACGGTTCTGTATAAGTAAGATTAGTGACGAGGTTGACACTCTCATTATTGGTTTTCTTGGCCTGATCTATCTTCTGTGTAGAATCTATTATTCCTTTACCGTAATAGTCTGTAAGGGCATACAGGTTACCATCTCCGTTTGTACGATTATAGTTTTCTGCGATATCTAATGATATCGTTCTGCCTTTCTTTTTCAATTTCTTTTTCCAAAGCATATTGGAGTTAAAGCCTCCGATATCTGATGCGGAAGAAGTATTCCGGCTATTGGCGTTGATCAACTGATCATTCAGCTGCATATTGCTGGAGGTGTTCATCTGCGAGATCTTATGATCAATACTCCCGTCGACCGACAGCTTGATAGATGAAGAAGAATCCACCTGTATTTCATAGCTGCCGTTCAAACGGTTCCTGAAAATGCTGTTTTTGAAGCTTTCGTTCGACCTGTTATAATAAGTCTTATCCGGCAATATATTCTGCGACAGGGTTTGCTTGTTGCCATCCACATATAACTGCATGATCTTATAATTGGCATTCATATTCTGCCGGTCACGGTCCCACTTGTTATTGTAATGCAGCCCTCCGGTTTGTACCAGCGGATAGCCATCACCGTTAAACCTGCCGTCCCAGCGGTCCAGGTCGTCGCCGCTATAAGAAAACATCATATCACCATCATCCGTCACCGACATTTCTCCGCTTCCGGACCCGAATTTTTCCCGATCGCCCCAGTCGAGTCCTATCTTACCGGTATTGGAAGCAATTCCAAAAACCGAGAATTTCTTCTTGCCCTTGAATAAATTGAACATTGCCTGATTTTCATGAAATCCGTCGGGGCCTGCTCCCAGCGCCAGTTTACCGAAATACCCTTTCTTCTTATCTTCTTTCAGTTGTATATTAATGGTCTTTGTTTTCTGCCCATCATCTATCCCGGTAAAATTGGACTGATCGCTCTTTTTGTCGTACAGCTGAACCTTATCCACCATATCAGCCCGTAGGTTCTTGGTTACCAGGGTAGGGTCATCACCAAAAAACTCTTCCCCGTCTACCAGTACTTTCTTTACAGTTTCCCCCTGTGCAGTAATCTGTCCTTTACTATCTACCTGTATCCCCGGCAATTTCTTCAACAGATCCTCTACCGAGGCATTGGCAGCGGTTTTGAAGCTGGCAGCATTGAATTCAGTGGTATCCCCCTTCATTTTGATAGCAGCTACTTTCTGCTGAATCACCACTTCCTGTAATAATCTTGATCGCTGGGTCAGGATAACTTTTCCCAATTGTACTGCCGAAGTATCTGATAACGTTAACGGCTCTACGTAATCAGCAAAGGAAGGATGGCTGATCATGATTACATACTTTCCAGCCCGCAGCCCCTTCAGCTCAAAATGCCCTTTCTCATCACTGCGGGTGAACTTGTATAGAATAGAATCTTTCGCTTGTAAAAGCGCTATCACTGTGTTGTGTAACTGTACCTGGTTTAGTGTATCTCTCACATTTCCTTTAACGACCGCCTGTTGGGCTGTACACAAATGGGCCAGGAACATAGACAAAATAATCGCGTAAATTTTTTTCATTGTGGATTCTACAGGTTAGTTGTACAGATGCAACGGAATTAAAATTCCATAATAAAATTTGAATTTTATTTGAGGTGAATGATAAACATCTGTTAAATGATAGCCTAGTTATCATGTAGGGAAAGCATGGAATAAAAATTTCCGGTTTCGGGGGCATTGACATAGAAGAGCAAAAAACGTATTTTAGCCCTTAGCCTTGGTTGTCATTAAAAACTAACAGCTAAAGACTAAACGCTAAAATCACGTTATGCATCAACTACGAAGCAGCAATTGGTTTGCCCGCGATGGCAAGGACGGCTTTATTTACAGGGCCTGGTTAAAAAAGCAGGGAATTCCGGCTTATGAGCTGGAAGGGAAACCCATTATAGGTATTTGCAACACCTGGTCGGAGCTCACACCGTGTAATTCCCATTTCCGGGAGCTGGCAGAGTCCGTAAAAAGAGGAATCCTGGAAGCTGGTGGTTATCCGCTGGAGTTCCCGGTAATGTCATTAGGCGAAACGCTGATCAAACCTACAGCCATGCTTTACCGCAACCTGGTAAGTATGGATGTGGAAGAATCTATCCGTGCCAACCCGCTCGATGGTGTAGTGCTCCTGTGCGGTTGCGACAAAACCACTCCGGCGCTGGTGATGGGCGCCTGTAGTGTGAATCTCCCTACTATTGTGGTTTCCGGCGGCCCAATGCTTACGGGTAAACATCGGGGCCATAGTATCAGCACCAGCGATGTATGGCGCTTCAGTGAAGATCTTCGCGCCGGACGCATGACACAGGAAGAACTGGCGATGGCGGAAGCAGGCATGTGCCGCAGCGATGGCCATTGCGCCGTGATGGGCACCGCCTCTACCATGGCTTGTATGGTGGAATCCCTGGGGCTTTCATTACCACAGAATGCCGCCATTCCTGCCCCCGATGCAGCCCGCAAAGTGCTGGCTCACTTCTCGGGGATTGAGATTGTAAAAATGGTCCGGGAAAACCGGCGTCTTTCTGATATACTTACCAGGCAGGCATTTGAAAACGCGATCCGTGTTAACGCCGCCATCGGAGGATCTACCAATTTTGTTATTCATCTGCTGGCCATTGCCGGCCGCATGGGCGTGGAATTGCAGCTACAGGATATGGACACTTTCTCCGTCGATATCCCGCTTATAGCTAACCTACAGCCTTCCGGCAGTTATTTTATGGAAGACATGTACTACGCAGGAGGTCTTCCGGCGGTCATCAATGCGTTACTCGATCATCTGCATAAAGAGGCAATCACGGTGAATGGTAAAACCATCGGCGCCAATTACGCACATGCGCAGAGCTATAATAAAGAGGTGATCAGTTCCCTGCAGGAGCCCTTCAATGCGGTTTCCGGAATTGTTGTGCTGAAAGGAAATATCTGCGAACAGGGAGCCGTTATCAAACCTTCCGCTGCCAGTCCCCACCTGATGCAGCATACCGGTAAAGCAGTTGTTTTTGAAGATATTGATGATTACAAAAAGCGGATCGATGATCCTAACCTGGAAGTAGATGAAAACAGTGTGCTTGTACTCAAAAACGTAGGGCCTAAAGGCTATCCCGGGATGCCCGAAGTGGGTAACCTCGGCCTGCCGGCCAAATTGCTGGCCAAAGGAATCACCGATATGGTGCGCATTTCCGACGGCCGTATGAGCGGTACCGGCTTTGGTACGGTTGTGCTGCATGTTTCTCCGGAAGCCGCTGCCGGCGGCAACCTGGCCATCCTTCGCGATGGCGATGTTATTACGCTGGATGTACACGAACGCCGCTTGTTTGCTGATATTTCGGAAGATGAGATCGCACGCCGTAAACAAGCGTGGCAGCCATCTTATCCGCAGTCCACCCGTGGTTATGTACAACTTTACCAGCAACACGTGGAGCAATCGCATCTTGGCGCTGACCTCGACTTTCTGAAAGGCAGCTCCGGCAGCGAAGTTACAAGGGATTCACACTAAAATTATCAATGGAAAAATCTACGTTATGACATTCAGCAAGAAAGTAGCCATCGTTACCGGCGCAGGACAGGGCATAGGATTCGAGATCTGCAGACAACTGGCTACCCGTGGCGCCACCGTGATACTGAACGATATCGACAAAACGCTGGCAGACAACGCTGCCAATGAACTCTCCGGGCTCACCGGGCAGTGTATTTCCATGCCAGGCGATTCCAGCGATGTTACCTTCATTCAACAAATGGTTCATACAGCTGTTACGGAATACGGAAGCCTTGATGTAGTCATTGCCAATGCCGGCATTACATTGTTCGGCGACTTCTTCACTTACACACCCGAATCATTTAACCGGGTGATGCAGGTGAACCTGGGCGGCACTTTTTTCCTCGCCCAGGCTGCCGCCAATCAGATGAAGCAACAGTCCCGCGGCGGCGCCATCCTTTTCACTTCCTCTGTTACGGGGCATCAGGCGCATAAAGATCTTGCTGCATACGGCATGAGTAAAGCCGCACTTGAAATGCTTGCCAAAAACCTGGTGATTGAATTATCGCCGTTCAGGATCACGGTAAATACCATCGCGCCCGGCGCTACGCTTACCGAACGCACACTGGACGATCCCTCCTACGAGAAAACCTGGTCAACGCTAACGCCTATGGGACGTCCGGCATATACCACAGATATCGCCAATGCGGCGCTGTTCCTCGTTTCCGACCAGGCCAGGCATATCACCGGCCAAAGCCTGATCATCGATGGCGGATGGACGAGCATCAGCCCTTCGCCATTCTGATATTACTGCACTGTGATCAGTTCCAGTAATTCCTTTGCACTGAGCTTGCCCGACCGGTCGCTGCCTTCCAGCAGCCGGTCGGCCAGGTCTCTTTTGCTATTGTGCAACGCTATAATCTTTTCCTCAATCGTATGTTGCGCAACCAACCGATAGATAGTGACCGGCCGTGTTTGTCCTATGCGGTGCGCCCTGTCGGATGCCTGCTCTTCTGTAGCCGGGTTCCACCACGGATCCATGTGGATCACATAATCCGCTGCCGTCAGGTTCAGGCCTTGCCCTCCTGCTTTCAGACTGATAAGGAACAACTGCCCCTCTCCTGCCTGAAAGGCTTTCACCAGCTTATCGCGCTGTGGTAATGATGTGCTGCCATCCAGGTAAAGGTAGCTGATACCCATCTGGTCCAGCGCGGCAGCTACCAGGTGAAGATGCTTAACAAACTGGCTGAACACCAGCGCCCGGTGGTTATTGGATATCAACTCTCCGGCGATTTCCCGGAATGCCGTTAGTTTGGAAGACAGCAAATCCGTTTCGCCATCCACCAGCACCGGATTGCAGGCAGCCATTCTGAGGCGCCCTATTTCTGCCAGTGCACGGATCCGTTGTTGCGCAACATTGCCCTCCTGCGTGCGGATGTTTTCCAGTGCCGTTCTGCGCAAAGCTTCATAAAAAGCTGCCTCGTCGGGCGACAGGCTCACCATTCTGGTGATCTCTGTTTTCTGCGGTAGTTCGTCCAGCACCGAGGTTTTGGTACGGCGCAATATAAATGGCGCTATCAGTTTCCGAAGATGCGCTTTCACAGCGCTTTCGGGGTTACGGATAGAAGGGAATACAAACTGCTTGTTGAAATGTTCCAGCGTGCCCAGCAATCCGGGATTGAGGAAATTGAACAACGTCCATATCTCTCCCATATGATTTTGTATAGGCGTTCCTGTTAGCATGAGTCTGAAATCGCCTTGCAGCGACATGGCTGCCTTAGCAGTTTTCGTCTGGAAATTCTTGATCATGTGTGCTTCGTCCAGCACGAGGGTATGCCACTTCACTGCCGATAACAGGGTTTCTTCCACCTGCAACAATCCGTAGGTGGTTACCAGTACATCAAAAGCACCGGCTTTGCGGATGAGTGCTGCACGCCGGCCCCCTTGCAGGGTGATCACGTTGAGAGAAGGCGCAAACTTATGTATTTCATCGCACCAGTTGCTCATCACAGAAGCCGGGCAAATCACCAGTGCCGGCCCATTGCCGGCGCGCTGAAGCAATATGGTAATCGCCTGTATGGTTTTTCCCAGCCCCATATCATCGGCCAGGCAGGCGCCTGCCCCCCAGGCTGCCAGGTGTGCCATCCAGCGAAATCCGTCTTCCTGATAAGGGCGCAGCGTTGTTTGCAGTGTAACCGGTACAGCCGGCACCTGTTCCATCGCCGCCAGACGCTTTTGGGCAAAGGCTTTCCAGGCATCGTCGGTAGTTACGCTGCCCGCCTGTTCCACCAGCTCATCGAGCATAGGCACCGCATAGTAGGGAATACGAACGCCACTACGATCTATCTGGGCTGCGCTGCCCATTTCGTTCAGCCGTTTACGTAAGTTACCCGTCAGCGCCAGGAATTCGCCATTCCGCAGCTCAATAAAACGCTGCTTCACGATGCGGCCGGTATCCAGCAGGTCCTTCAGTGCGAGCACAGTATGCTCATCCACCTTTAGCTCACCGGTGCACTGGAACCAGTGGTCTTTTTCCAACAGGGAGAAATGCAGGTCCGGAAATCCTGCCGTTTGCTTTAGTTTATACCGCTCCCCTTCGGGCCATTCGGCGCGTACGATTTCCGGATGTTCCCGGATTACCTCCAGCAGGAAAAGGCAGTCCTGCGGATCCTCGAAAATGATGGCATCGTCGGTTACTCCCTGCGTAACCATTGCCTGAATCAGTTGCAGCAGCATATCCAGGTGCATCCGTTCTTTCTCAAGATCGCGAATGGCCTGCCAGCGTTCACCGTTGCTGATACCGATGATATTGTGAGCACCTGTACCAGGCTTACAATAAGGAGGATCGGACGTAAAGGGTTTTACATAGATGGAAGCCTTCAGGCCTTCTCCCAGCGGCGACAGCTGAATAACGATCCTGCTGTCGGCAGGGCGTTTACTGAGATTGGCGGCAATTTCCCCCATATCCGCGTGAATGGTAAGATGAGCGCCCAGGCTCTTCAGTGCCTGTACCAGTTTATCTTTCCCGGCGGCGGGCACCAGCGGAATCTGTTGCAGCGTTTGCAGCAGCCTGCGTTGCTGCTGACTAAGCTGTATGATCTTCAACCGGAAGGATCCTTCCTTCACAAAAACAGTTTCGCTGACAAAGTCACTTATATTGGCACTAAACGTATAGCCGTGAGCGGTACTGTTCACGCTCAATTCTGGCTGCGCCCGGATGATTTCCACCGGCTGGGCCGGATCATCTGCCGAAAACAGCAGCGGATGGCCGGCAATTTCTTCCCACACATTTTCCGCGAATGTATACATCTCACCCTGACCATAATGATAGTGCTCTTTTTGTACGGTGGCTCCTATTCTCAGGTCCTGCTCCGTCATTGCTTCGGCCTTTCCTTCTTTCAGCCGTTTCAGTGCCACATTTCTTCCGCCGCTCCAGGCGCTGCCGCCCTGCGAGGTTTGCACTACCGGCTGTATCCGGTAGTGGTCGAGGTCTACGAGGTAGATCAGGCGATGTACCAGCTCGTTCTTTGCTTTCCTTCCCGTAGGCTGATCGGCCCCCAGCAATGAGTTTAGCAGCCGCTCCCAGTCGGGCGTCCGCTCTGCCAGCGAAAATACCGGCGGGTGGCCGGCGATGGCTTCCGCCTCCTGGAAGGCACGCTGATAGCCCTGGTAATCATCGTCGTGAAACAGGTATAAATATTCGTAGGTCAGTAACCGGTAGCCATGCAACATAGCCGTGTTCAGCCAGCCAGCCGCGGCTGCACCGTAGGTGCGCAGCAGCCTGCTTTTAGGATACAACAGCTGCAACACCAGGATAGCGAGGAATCCGGGCAGCTGTTCTTCCTTACTTTCCAACAGCAGCTGCAGGAGGCTTTCGCCTTTTTCTCTGCGTCCCGCATGCAGATGCAGCAAAGCAACAGCCGGCGCCAGATGAGGGGGCAGTTTTCGTTCATACGCTGCCGTTATTTTCGTGATCAGCGGATTCACCTGGTCGCCCGGAAGTATGGAAAGTGTATAAGCGTAGTAGAAAGCAAACAAGGGCGACAGTGGCAGCGTATTCTTTTTATCGTACTGCCGTTGACGTTTGATCCCTTTCTCAAACAAAGGTAAGGCCTTCGCCGGCTGGCCGCTGTAGAGCGTCTGCACCGCCTGCGCGTACCAGTCGTCCGCAGTGAATTCCGCAACAGGTATGTTAAACCGCAACTGCAGCAGCTCCAGCTCCGGAAAGCTGACATCATATTGCCGGCGGAATCGCTCCAATGTGTCCACCGGCGGCATTTTCAGCAGATTGGATTTCAGTGCGTATATCGCAATTTTATCTATACTATCGGGCGAAAAATATTGCAGTAATCCTTCATAAGCCGGAAAATAAAGCAGGTACATCAGGTAGGGCTGGTATTCCTCCAACTCCAGTTCCAGCTTTTTCACCGGCGCCAGTATAAGTGAACGGTCGCCGGTAAACCACGCCACCAGTAACTGCTGCAGATCCTGCATGCGGACGTTGAAGCTGTAAAAGCTCAGTCCCCTGTAACGGACGTTTGCCAGCAGTTCCAGGTATGCCGGCTTTACAATGTTTTGTGGAAACAGGGTGAAGTTCATCTCGGGCACCAGCGAATAACTTCCCGTTACCTGCTTTACAGCAAGCCCGGCATCACACAAATGCTTCAGAATAGCACTAATCCGGGTGCCCTTTACTTCCATCACCCGGTTCACCGCATCCGTAATGGTATATGTTTCCAGCGGATACAGGTAGAGCGACATGATATCCATTACCAATCTGCTATCCTTTCCATCTTGTTCGTATTGCTGCTGGTAAAAATGCTCATTGACCATAGTAACAAAATAAGGAAAAATATTTCTTTCAGCAGGCAACCTTCCGCATGGTTTGTACGAACTATTGACCAGATTCTTTATTAAATCCATTCACATGAATCGTATACAAATCACTTTACTGGCATCGATGATGCTGATGGGAACCACTATGTTCTGTGCCTGCAGCGGCAGCAGGAACAATTCAGACAACCCGGCCCCCAAACCCGTCGTACAATTGAGTAACAGCGCAACACTGGGAAGTTATCTTACTGATGGAAGCGGCAATACTTTGTACTATTTCTCAAACGACTTTAACGGCAGCAACAATTGTAGCGGAGGATGTGCTGCAGTATGGCCTGTTTACTATGCAGGAGCAACACTTACACAGGCCATGCTGGGCACCGGCCTTGATATCAAAGACTTCACCACCATTACCACCAGTGATGGCAAACAACAGACTGCCTACAAGGGCTGGCCTCTCTATTATTTCGCTCCTTCTGTAAATGGCAGTAATGTGAGAGAAGCGCCAGGCGAAACAAAAGGAGAAGCGGTGGGCAATGTATGGTTTGTAGCCAAACCCGATTATACCATTCAGCTGATCAATGCGCAGCTGGTGGGAGCAGATGGAAAAAACTATCTCTCTAATTACACGCCCGGCACCGGCAAAACGCTCTACTTCACTGATGGCAGGGGGGCAACGTTATACGTTTTCAGCAAAGACAGCATCAACACCAATAAATTCACTAAGCCTGATTTCTCCAACAACGCCGTATGGCCTATCTATGAAACCGATCAGATTGTAGTACCCTCTGTTCTTGATAAAACCCAGTTTGGTTCTATCATGGTTTACGGCAAAAAACAGCTTACCTACAAAGGCTGGCCTCTGTACTACTTTGGTCAGGATGCAGGCATGAGAGGCTCCAACAAAGGCGTAAGCGTACCAGTGCCCGGTGTGTGGCCGGTGGCAGTGAAGTAAGCATACCTAATTCTCTCTTCTGCTTTCTACGGTATAAACAAAACTATCCGCCCGGTAGTAGCCAAGGTTATATTCTATCGGGCGGTTGCCCTGGTCGTACACAAAACGTTTGCGGAAAAGGATGGGATCACCTGACTCCAGTTCTAGTTTGGCGGCAACGAATTTATCGGCCGATTTTGCGCTGATTTCTTCTTTGGAAAGCGTGGCTACTGTCTGGTAATCTTTTTCCAGGATGTCGTACAACGGGCGTTTGAAATCTTCTTCGCCTGTTAGCCCAATGCGGGGATGGAAGTAAGAGATGAAATATACAAAGGGGCCTTCCGGCTTCCCTCTTAGGCGTTCCAGCTTCAGTACTTTTTTGTCGTGGCTGATCTCGAAAAAATTAGCGATGGCTTCGTCCGGCAAAACCCAGGTAACATGTAGTTCGAAGTTACGTATCGTAATGCCCCTGGCGGTCATTTCCTGGGTGAAGCTGAGCCAGTTCTTAGATTTGGAGCTGATGGCCGTTTCGGCCACTTTAGTGCCCACCCCTTTCTTGCGGGTCAGTAATCCTTCATAAACCAGTTTATTCAGTGCATGCCTGAGTGTAGATCTGGAAATAGCCAGTTGTTTAGCCATCTGCACTTCATTGGGCAGAAATTTTCCGCCGGCGTATTGCGGATCTTTTATCATGTTCCTCAGCAGGTTCTCTGCCTGAATGTGAAGTGGTAAGGGGTTCTTATGATCTATACTCAGGTTCATGCGTGCAAAACAACTGGAAATTAATAACAAAACCAATATTTTCCCGGGAGTATGTATGGTTTCTGTACATGGCGCAATCGATGGAAGTTTTTCACATTCATCAATTCATATCTATGTAATTGTATTTGAATGTATAGATTATAAAATATTGGCTAGAAAAATTTATTGTTAAAAACTTTTCTTGCAATAATAAATTTATGTTTATATGTTTGTACATGAACATTCAGGGGGAACACGTTATGAAAACACTTTTTTCCATCATTCCCGTTATTGCAGGTTTTACCTTGTCTGTTTTACGTACGGAAAGGGTGTGTGGTCATTTATCAATGGTTCTTTACAGGTATTACCGCAGGACACTATAAAAGATATGCTCCTGCTGTTTTTCCGGATGCAGGGTGATGATGGCAATATACCTGATGGCGTTATCCGCGAAAACAAGGCCCATGGAGGTTATCAGTACCATCGCAACCAACTGGCTCCAGGATGGGCAGCTCATAAAAACACTGTGGAAACTGACTTGGAATCTTCATTGATACAGGCAGTTCATAAATATGTTTTGGCTACCGGCGATAAGGGTATCCTTTTTTTTGCCCTTAGTGATAAAACGATTTTGCAGCGCATGGAGCTGGAAGGATGATACAGGCACTAATTAAAAACGGATTTATACAGGAGGCAGTTGAAGAGGTAAACCCAATGATTAAACGCGTCATTGCTCACAACGGCTTCTTCGAATGGTATGAGGTGAAATCAGGCACTCCGAAAGGCTCCGGCGATTTCCGGGGAGAAGCAGGGGTATTGCCTGATGTCATCTTTCTGCTAAAAAAATGGGCAACTAATCAACAGCAACAGACGAGTAAACAAAACAACAGCAAACTTGTTATTTAAATCGATCAACCGGATCGGGAACGAAACCCATACTATCATCTTTAAAAACCTAAATCTAACTTGTTATCTGCGGGATCCACGTAAAAATAGTCCCGCGTTACTATCGTAATCAATGTAGAATTTACCGGCTATTATTCCATCATCACTAAAGACTTGTTATGAAAGCAACATTCATGTATGTGCTTGCATGCCTATTCCTCTCCATGCAGGCCATAGCCCAGATTAAAGTAAGCGGAAAGATCACGAGTTCCGCCGACGGCACACCAATTCCAAATACTACCGTCCAGATAAAAGGTACGGCCAACGGCACCATCGCCAATGTAGACGGGGTTTATTCCATTCAGGTACCAAACAAAGATGCCGTACTCGTATTTACTTTTACCGGGTTCGCTCCCAAAGAAGTAAAAGTAGGCAATCAGACGTCGATCAGTGTAGCCCTGGATGTACAGGTGAGTACCCTCAACGACCTGGTAGTTATCGGTTATGGTAGTGTGAAAAAATCGGACCTCACAGGTGCCGTATCAACCATCAAATCTGACCGGTTAATGGACATGCCGGTCGCCAACGTGTCGCAGGCCCTGCAGGGTAAAATACCGGGGGTAGACGTAAACGTCAACACCAGCGCTCCTGGCCAGCCAGCCAAAGTGCGTATACGTGGTATCGGTTCCATCAACTCCAACGTAGACCCGTTGTACGTGGTAGACGGAGTGGCGGGTGTTGACGGAAATGCCATCAACCCGAACGATATCGCCTCTATCGAAATCCTCAAGGACGCTTCCTCTACTGCGATCTACGGTGCCCGTGGTGCAAATGGTGTGATCATGATCACTACCAAACGCGGTAAATCCGGCCCTACGCAGGTAAGCTACCAGGGTGACGTAAACGTAAGCACCCTGGCCCGGCATCTTAAAACACTTAATTCAGACCAGTTCATAAAAGTATACAACGACGCCTTCGCGAACGCTACTAAATTTGATCCCAATCATGGTACCTGGGCGCCTCCTGCCGCATTGAATCACCAGAACTTCCCATTACTGTTCGATGCCAACGACAAGCCCTTATATAATACCAACTGGGAAAAAGAAGTTTATAAACCAGCCGTTTCCACCAGCCACCAGCTGAACTTCCAGGGAGGTAATGACAAACTCGTTTACAGCGCCTCTGTCGGTTATCTCGACCAGAATGGTCTGATGATCAACTCCTGGTACAAAAGATATTCCGCCAGGGCTACTTTCGACGATGATGTAAAAAAATGGCTGAAAATAGGCGGTAGCATCAATATTATTTCCGGCAAGCAGCGCCTGGTATCAGATGGTAACGGTTCGCTGAACGTACCCAGGATGGTGACAGAAGAAGTGCCGATTGTGCCTGTTAAATATCCCGATGGCAGTTGGGCTGGTAACAACGATATTGCCGGTCTGGAAGGCGGTCCTAACCCGGTGCATATTTCACAAAGCAGGTATACGCTCAATAACCAGCAGCATACCCTGGGTAATATGTACCTCTTATTCCATATCACCAAGGACCTCGATTTCAAGACCGACTTCGGTTACGACCTCGTAAGCAACAAAGCCAATTTCTTCAGTGGCTCTGATCTTCCTCACCTGTCACAGGATCAGGGAGGCATCGCCAGGATCACCAATGACTATAACAAATACTGGCAGTCAGAAAACTACTTCACTTACAACAAGCAGTTTAAAAACAACAACAGCCTGAATGCAGTAGCCGGTTTCTCGTTCCTCAAGTATGTTGCAGAAAATGACCTGGTGGAAACACAGAACTTCCTGTCGGACTACTTCCAATGGCAAAACCTGGCTGCAGGTTCTGTAAGAAACAACGCCACCTCAGTCACCACTCCATGGGCGATGAACTCTTACTATGCACGTGTTAATTACAACCTGCATAACAAGTACCTGTTTACGGCAACCGCGAGGTATGATGGCTCATCTAAATTCAGTAAGGACAATCAGTTCGCCTTCTTCCCGTCTGTAGCAGCAGCATGGCGTGTATCTGAAGAAGAATTCCTGAAACACAGTAAAGTGATTAATAACCTGAAGATCCGCGCCAGTTATGGCCTTTCGGGCAACCAGGAAATCGGGCAGTTTCTGAACCTTGCCCAATACAGACCCGATCAGACCGTGTTGAATGGCGCCAATCAGCCCATGTTAGGGCCTGGATATATCGGTAACCCCGGCCTGAAATGGGAAAAATCCAAACAGGTAGATGCGGGTATAGAATTAGGAATGATCAATAACCGTATTAATCTGAATGTTGATTTCTATAACCGTACTACATCCGACCTGTTGCTACAGGCGCCTATTCCGTGGTCGGCCGGAATGTACAGCTCCAATGTTAACAGGAATGTGGGCTCCGTAAGAAACGTGGGTTTGGAAGTGAATCTGAATACGGTTAACATCACTACACCGAATTTCACATGGAGCACCAATTTCATCTTTGCTACGAACAAAAACAAAATACTCAACCTTAACCAGGGTAATGCAGATATCTTCCCGGGTCCTAACTTCCTCGGACAAACGAACGTACTGCGTGTAGGCCAGCCGATAGGTTCTTTTTATGGCATGTACCGCCTGGGCACTTACAGCACCAACGAAGCTGCTGACGCAGCGAAACACGGGCTGTATCCCGGCGACAGGAAATACCTGTACGATGCCAACGGCAACCCGGTATATGGTATTATTGGTCGTGCTTATCCAAAATGGACAGGCTTGTTCAGCAGTACCTTTAAATATAAAGGATGGGACTTTTCATTCGATATTCGCTTTGTACAAGGTGTTAACACCGCTGCCACATTCAAACACTCTTCTGAAGACAGGCAAACACTTGCTAACAGTCTTGCTACCGTGTTGAATGGATGGACTCCGCAGAACCAGAACACTTACATTGCGCAGGTAAGAAGTTATAAATTCACGCAGGATTCGCACTTCGATACCTGGTGGGTGGAAGATGGCTCCTTCATTCGCGGCCAGAACTTTACACTGGGTTATACCTTCCCTGATGCCTTCCTTCAGAGAAGCCATATTACCCGTTTCCGTATTTACGCCAGCGTACAGAATCTTTTCCTGAGCACTAAATACACCGGCTATGATCCGGAGGTGGATACGTTCCTGACAACGTATGGCAACAACCCCGGATTCTCCCAGAACATTGACTTTTTCCCCTATCCCCGCCCCCGCGTGTGGAACCTGGGTGTAAATCTCAATTTCTAGCCGATGGTGTCATTGCCGATTTCTATTTAGTGACTTAAAAATTTTGAAAATGAAAACGATCAATAAAATCTTCATAGCGCTGCTGATACTGTTGAGTTGTTCCTGTAAGAAATTCCTGGAGCAGCAACCTTCTAACTTTCTTCCGCCGGATGCGGACCTTACCACCGCTAAAGCAGCACGCGCCTTTGCAAACGGATGTTATCAGAACCTGCAGGGATTATTGACAGGTCAGCCTTCTTCCTATGGTGGTAATACTTATAACCTTATGGAGTTCCTGACCGGAAAGGCCAACAGTGACCTGGGCCAAACAGGATTCCTCACCTTTCAGACCAATACATACAATGCTACCTCCTTTTATTTCGATACCTGGTGGCAATACATGTATAGAGGTATAGGTACCTGTAACCTGGCGATACAGAAGCTTCCGTTGGCAAAAATCCCGGATGCTGATAAAACCAATATGCTGGCAGAAGCACATACGCTGCGCGCACTCTATTATTTTTACCTGGTGCGTATGTACGGCGCAGTACCTAACGTGACCGTTGTACCAACAGACCTGAACCTGAATCTGCCCCGCACAGATGCTAAAACCATCTATGATCAGATCATCATCCCCGACCTGCAGACAGCTGCAAAATCCACGCTGCCCTGGAAGGATGCGACCGGGAAAGTATCAATGGGAGCTGTACAGGCACTGCTGGCCGACGTTTACCTCACTTACGCCGGCGCAGCCATTAACGGCGGAGCACAGTACTACGGACTTTCCGCGCAGGCATCAAAGGCGGTGATCGACAATGGTGGTTATACGCTTTTCCCGAATTACACCGACATGATTAACCCGGCCAACAAAAACTCCGGCGAATTCATCATGCAGGTGCAATACGCCGCTTCAGTGCCATTTACCAATCCACTGACAGCCCTGACTATTCCGAACTATGCAGGTATCTCCAAATACTCTGATGAATATGGTTCTGTATATCCAACCACGCAGTTCCTTGCCTCATTTAATCCGGGCGACAAACGTATACAGGAGAAGCAATTCTTCTACAGTCAGTATCCAAAGATCGATGGCTCTGGCATCAAAACTTTTAAATCACCTTACATCTACAAGTTCTTTGATGCAAACGCAGTAACCAGCACTGCCAAGTCAGATCTGAACTACACGATCTACCGCCTGGCAGATGTATACCTCATGTATGCAGAAGCATCCAACCGTGCCGGCGCTGGTCCTAATCCACAGGCGATTGCCTGCGTGAATGCCATTCGTGCAAGGGCTACCCTGCCGCCGGTTGCAGCGGGTATGTCGCAGGCCGACTTCGAACACGAAGTTTGGCTGCAACGTTACTTTGAGCTTTGCTTCGAAAACAAAATGTGGTTCGATATGCTGCGTACCCGGAAAGTGCATAACGATGTAACTGGTAACTGGGACGACTTCCTGTCGCACGTAACCGTGTGGGGATCAGCATTCGCACAAAAGAATCTGCTGATGCCTGTGCCTAAACAGGAATCTGACGTGAATCCAAATCTCTTGCCTAATAACCCTGGTTTCTGACGCCGGCTAATGTGTAATATTGATGGCTTTGATAAAGAGCGTGAGTTGATATAGCCGGATAAAACAAGAGGAGAACCGCCCGCCGCACTTATTGTGGCGGGCTTCTTTTTTTAACAAAATCAGCCTTAATACCCTGGATTTTTTGTTTATCCTGTTTCATGTATGTATGTTTGTACATATTTATTTTAAAAGGATTGCTTATAGAGAACTGATCAATGAAAATTATATCCCGGCGGGCATTCGCGGTAATGCCCCCGGCCGGGACAAAACCTCTGGGAAATGATCTGGCGAGAAACTACGCAGGCGCTGTTGCCGGAACGTATGGCCGCAGCATCAACGGGGCGGGATTCCTACAACCGGTACCCGGTTCACCCGCTTGGCAATGGAAAAATCAACAACGGTTATCAGTCGCTCGCCAAATGGATGGCGGCCCAACAAACAGTGCTGATCGACGGCTATACCGGCGTATTCTGGAGCATTGTGCAAACCAGGCTGGAAGCGGAGTTTGAGCAAATGGGCATCCGCGTAAAATGGCATTTCATGGTGTCGCTCATGAAAGATGCATACAGTATAGAAGAAATGGTGCGCCCATTCACCGGTGCAGCGGATGATGTATGGGGTACCTGTACCACCCTGCAGTTGCAGGATTTCTTTGAACAAAACCCATCTACAGCTTTTTCATTTAACGAGCCTTTCGATTTACATATCGTACTTGGCACCGGCGCAGCGCTGGCCAGTGATACCGCTCCCCTTGTTTACCTGGAACTGCCTAAAAACGAGCTGCAATACCGCATGAGGGCAGGTACAGCCACCAACTTCGGCGATATGGAACCCTCAGGTACCACGGCAATGTATAAACGTTTTTATTTCGTGGACCGCCTCGTGCTGAATCACTATAAGCGCACGCTGCTGCCCCGCATCCACATCCTGGCCGACACCCAATGGCCGGAAAGCATTGCCTGGGCATACCACCCGGATATACTGCAGGGAATCCGGGAAATGACGCAATCTGTTTTCCGGGTGCGGCCCTGGTTTGAAGCAGGTGCCTGGGGCGGGCAATGGCTGAAGCAACATATAGAGGGGATCGACCGGCAGGAGGTTAATTATGCCTGGTCGTTTGAACTGATAGTACCTGAAAACGGCGTGATCCTGGAGAGCGACGGATGGCTGATGGAGATTCCCTTTGAATGGATGATGTATGCAGCCGGTGACGCGATACTGGGTAAACATGCTCCGGTATTTGGTTATGAATTTCCTGTCCGCTTCGATTTCCTGGATACTTTCGATGGCGGGAATCTGTCGGTACAATGCCATCCAACGTTAACGTATATCCGAAAAGTTTTCGGGGAGACATTTACCCAGGACGAAACCTACTATATACTGGACTG
The DNA here is from genome assembly GCF_037893185.1 of Chitinophaga sp. 180180018-3. Taxonomy (NCBI): domain Bacteria; kingdom Pseudomonadati; phylum Bacteroidota; class Chitinophagia; order Chitinophagales; family Chitinophagaceae; genus Chitinophaga; species Chitinophaga sp. 180180018-3. The sequence continues at coordinate 5,370,724 of NZ_CP140772.1, forward strand.
TAAGGAAGATGCCACTGTATACCTGGGCTTCCGCGAAGGAACGGACCCGGCCACATTCCGGACGAAGCTGGAAAACAGCCGCGACCTCGGATTGCCGGTAGCCGTCACCGATTTTGTGCAACAGCATCCGGCCGGGAAGCACGATCTTTTTCTGATCCCGAACGGTACCGTGCACAGTGCCGGCGCGGGCAACCTGGTACTGGAAATCAGCGCAACTCCGTATATATTCACGTTCAAAATGTACGACTGGCTCCGGCCCGGGCTCGATGGAAAGCCCAGGGCCATCAATATTGAACATGCCTTCCATAACCTCGATTTCAGCCGGCAGGGAGCAGCAGTTAAAGCCTCCCTGATCAGTTGTCCGGCAACGATTGATCAGGGGAATGACTGGCAGGTTATACATCTTCCTACACATACCGCACATTTCTACGACGTACACCGGCTGGAATTTACCGGCAGCATGGAAATATCCACCGGCAACAGCTGCCTCGTGATGATGGTGGTAGAAGGCACCGGGGTGGAAGTGATTACAGCCAACGGGCATCGTGTTGTTTTCCGCTATGCGGAGACCTTTGTTATACCGGCCAATGCAGTATTGTGCAGGCTCGATAGCCGCGGTGCGCCGGTAAAAGTGATAAAAGCATTCCTGAAATCAGCACATCCTGTTTTTGATATCATAGCGCCACAAGCCAGCCTATAGATCAGTTTCCTGCAGCTTTTTCAAACAGCGGGCGCGGGTCGAACAGCACTTTGAAGCTGCTGATTTTTCCATTTTTCAGCTGGTACCAGCCACTGCTGAAAACAGATTGATTGCCGATAAGTATGTTGTACCACAGGCATACATCATTCTCATCTTCAAAAGCCTTTTTAACATCATATTTCAGCTTCATTTGCTTGATCTCTTCAGTATATACATCCGCGCCATTCCGTGTGCCTAAAACGCCTGTAAATGTAAAATCGTCATTCAGCAGGCTTCTGACAGTGGTGAAGTCTTCCTCATTGAGTGCGTTGATAAACCGTAATACAGTTTCCTTAGCCATTTTTTAAAGTTTTTATGTTGACGATGTAAAGGTCGGCCTATTCCTGCATCCGAACCTGTGACGATCGTCACAATCGCTTAGAGGCGGCGGCTGCGGATACGGCTAAGGGTTTCGCGGGCAACGCCCAGGAACGACGACAGCTGGGTAAGCGACACCCGCTGTAAGAGAACGGGTTCATTTTCTTCGAGATATTCGTATCGTTCCTGTGCCGTCATGAGTTTATACAAGGCAACGTGCTTTTCCTGTTTCGCTGCGATAAGCTGCAGACATTTGCGTCCCAGGACTTCTATTTGAGGATCTTTCGCGGATACTTCGCGTAGTAATTTTTTATCGAGACGTATAGCCGTAACGGGTTCCAATGCCTGGATAGAAAACTCAGACTTTTCGCCGGTGGCAAAGCTGTTGATGTTAGTGGCGATATCGCGTTCAAAGAAAAAAGCAGTGTTGATATCCTGGCCATCTTTGTTATAGAAGGCCCTGCAATACCCGCTGGTAATGAAGAAGAGTGCATCGCATATTTTACCGGCCTGCAGCAGGTATTCTTCTTTTGGGAACGACATTTCCGTCAGGGCCGGAGCGAGTGTTTGCCAGCTCTCATCGGAGAAACCGGTTAGTGAGTGCACATATTCCAGGAAGCGCTGCATGTGTTTATCCATAAAAGATGACTTAAAAAGAAGGGATGCAAATTAGCCACTCAACAGCAATCCGCATAATTAATTTTCGATGCACCTGAGGCCAGTCGATACAGCTGTCTGGCTGACTAAATTTGCGTCAGAGGCCGGTTGAATTATTATCTTCCTATTAAAAATATTATACGCTAAAAAAATCCACCAGCAGCTCAATGGAATAGCGTATTTTAGTTTTCAAAACCCGTTCTCTATATGTTTGAGAAATTTCTGAGCATGTATCCGCCGGGCGCCAGCCTGACCTACCCCACCCAGGAGATGCTCGACTGGTACAAAGACAAATTACCCCAGGCATTACTCGATTTCTGGATCAGCTATGGCTTTGGTGATTATGGCGAAGGTATGATAAAAGTGGTGGAGCCATCCACGTATATGAATAGTTTGTATACCTGGCTCGGAAAAGAGGATCATTCCAAGTTACCCATACTGGTTACCGCTTTCGGTGATATTTTCTACTACCGCAAACTAGCGGATACAGACGAGGACGTATGCCTGCTGGATATCCATTACCGGAACATTGAGGTTTGCGAATACAGTCTTGAAGCATTCTTCGATAGTTATATCGTAGACCCTGACCTGTCGGACGAGCTGTTGAAGAAACCACTTTTCGAAGCGGCGGTTAAACAACTGGGGCCGCTGAGTCATCCGGATATCTATTTTTTCAAGCCTGCGCTCATCATAGGCGGAGCCCAGCATCCGGAATACCTGGATAAGGGCAGTGCCAGTGTGCATCAGCACCTGCTTTTCCAGATGGGGGCTTAGTTACCGATTACTGAGCCAGAGGAAGAAGAGGGCTAATGCGACGATACCGAGCATGATGAAATCGGCTTTCATTTTATGCCATTGCCTGATAAACCAGTATCGCAGGGCTTCGGTGAGGATGAAGAAGAGCCAGACGAAGATTTCCATTACCATGAGGATGTATACCCCCATAAAAGGATCGCATGGATGCCGGTCGTTTTCCGTGGAAATAGAAAGCGAGAAATACCAGTAGGTGGCGCATGGTACGAGAACGAGTACAGCAAGACGGATAAGGCAATGTTTTAGTATGTTGGGCGGGCTGGCAGCCTGGGTATCCATAACAATGATTTTGCTGTTAATACTGAAGGGGTTGGAAAGGTAACCCTGGGTGGAAGTCATTAAGATAATGTTTCCGTCAACCAATTAATAAACTGTTGCGCATAATGTCCTTTCGGATCGAGGTCCGGGTCCAATATTGTTATATCCATGCCTGCCGCTTTACCTGAATTCAACAAGGCTTTCAGGAGCTCTCCTGCTTCCTGATAACTCAACCCATCCGGCTGCGGAGAATCTACACAGGGCATCAATTCATTATTTAGTACATCTGCATCCAGATGTATCCAGAAACCATCCAGCTGTTCCTTATCTACCATAGCCAGGAATTCGGCAACTACTTTGTTCATTCCTTTTTCCCGCATCATATAGAGGTCGGAATAATGCAGATCGGACTGAATAATTTCATTAACATAGAAAGCATCAGAGAGGTAGCGGTTTCCTGCCGCCCAGGCATGTATGCCCTGGATATAAGGCTTTTGGCCGCTGATGTTAACGAGTTTGTCGTGCCCTTTACCAGTTACGATGGCAAGATCCATACCTGCAGCCCCCTGGGTACGTGAAGCATCCGGCAACAGGTAATCTGTGTGGCCATCTAAAAAGAACAATCCGAATTTTCCTCTTTTTTTAAGTGCCAATGTGCAGCCAATCAGTATGCTGCAATCTCCGCCCAGAACAAGTGGCCAGGCTGCGGTATCCAGGGCCTGATTGATGGCGGAAGCAAGCTCTTTTGAGTAGCCGGCAATGGCATCAGCATTACGAACACCGGATTCGGGATCGAGGTACATGCTGTAAGGAGGAGGATTGACTGTTGAAACAGCGGATGGAGAGAGTTGCTGGTGAAGCCCGTGGGCACGGAGCCATTCGGGAAGTTTTCTTACACCTGGTTCAAGGTTGGGGGTAAGTTGTTTTAATCCGAGATTGGAGGGAGCTTCGATAATGGTAAGATGCATGGTTTGTATTTGTTGCATTGAAAATAAGGAATAACGGTAACTTAGTAACATCAGCTACGCTTTCATTCATAACAAATATATATCTATTTAAATTGTAGCCATACGTATTAATTTGTCGTCAAGCAAATTCATTAAACCAAGGCAGGCAATGATTTAAATATTATTATATAGTATCAGCTAACATAATGGGGAGTAATGAATTTAATACTTATATTTAATTTAAATGTACGGTAAAGGCGCCAGAGAACGGTAATCAGCTCAGGCGATATTAATTGGTACCCATTATTCACCTATAAACTATCACTGCTGCCAGGAGACTATGCGTATTGCCCATTTGATACTCACTTATACGGACCCCCATCAAACGGAAAGGATGATCAAAAGATTATCCCGTGAAAATTTTGACTTCTATATCCATGTAGATAAAAAATTCGATATCCAACCTCACCTGTTTCTAAGTGAACTCCCTAATGTATACTTCATCAAGAACCGGACAAAGGTCGACTGGGCAGGTTTTAGCACTGTAATGGCTACTATCAGTTGTATCCGGGAAATTGCTGCAACGGGTATCCGATATGATTTCATTAACTTCCTCAGCGGGCAGGATTATCCAATTAAATCAGCCGGATATATCAACGATTTTCTAGCAAGACATCCGGGGAAACAATTCCTTTACTGCCGGGATATTATCAACGAGTGGCAGGAAGGACTTATCAGACTGCAAGGATATTACCTGACCACATTCGATTTCAGGGGAAAATACCTGGTGGAGAAGCTGATTAACAAAATTCTTCCTAAGAGAAAGATCCCGTACGGACTGCATCCTTATGGTGGCTCTATGTTCTGGATGCTGAGTATGGACGCGGCACTACATGTTGCCGATAGAATGAAAGAGGATAAAAAGCTCCGGCGCTTTTTTTCGTTCTGCTGGGGCAGCGATGAAGTAGTTTTTCAAACCATCCTGATGAACTCAACCTACAAGAATAACGTTATTAATGATAACTACCGTTATATCGACTGGTCGATGGGTGGAGCCAATCCTAAGATACTGAACACTGATGATGCTGAAAAACTGCTGCAGTCGGACATGCTTTTTGCGCGAAAATTTAACATAAACACGAATCCTGAGATTCTTGATATCATAGATGAATATATAACCACCAATGGCGAAGTTAATTCAGATACAAACATTCAAAGATGAGAGAGGATCATTGTCCGTACTGGACGATGTGGTACCTTTTGAAATAAAACGACTGTTCTATATTTACTCGGTTGACAACTCTACCCGGGGAGGACACAGGCATCATAAAACTTACCAGGCAGCCATCTGCATTCAGGGCTCCTGTGTGATTACCAACAACGACAACCAAATCACAGAACAATTTGTGCTGGATAGTCCTGATAAATGCCTGTTATTGGAGCCGGAAGACTGGCACATGATGCATGATTTTACTACCAATGCTATACTCCTGGTGCTGGCATCAACCACCTTTGATCCCAAAGACTACATTTATGAGCCATATCATTCCGTATGAAGATCTGAAGCAGCTGAATCAACCTTTTGAAGAACAATTCAAAAAGCGGCTTTCTTATTTCCTGGAAAAAGGCTGGTACATATTAGGAGAAGAGGTAAGTTTCTTTGAGCGGGAGTTTGCCGATTATCACAACGAAAAATATGTGGTGGGTGTTGCAAACGGTCTTGATGCGCTCATGCTCTCATTGCAATGCTGTGGCTTTGAAAAAGGCAGTGAGGTGATTGTACCTTCCAATACGTATATCGCTACCATCCTTTCTATTATACACTGCGGGATGGTGCCTGTGCTGGCAGAGCCGGATCCGCGCACCTATAATATCGATCCCGCTGCTATTGCGCCATTGGTCAATGGTAAAACCAAAGCCATCATGGTTGTGCATTTATATGGGCAATGCTGTAATATGGGAGCAGTTATAGAAATGGCTACGCGGTATGGTTTAAAGGTTATTGAAGATTGTGCACAGGCTCATGGCGCCCGGTATAAAGGTCAGCTTGCCGGCACCTTTGGAGATTTCGGCGCCTTTAGTTTCTATCCTACTAAAAACCTGGGGGCTCTTGGCGATGCCGGCGCGGTAATCTGTAAATCGCATGCCGACTATATTAAGCTAAAACAGCTCCGGAACTATGGTTCAGAAAAGAAATATCATAATGGCATTATCGGGTACAACTCGCGACTGGATGAATTGCAGGCCGCATTTCTGAGAATTAAACTCCCTGCCCTGGATGCTATTAACGAGCATAAAAGGAAACTGGCGGCTATTTACCGGGATGGTTTAGGTGATCAGTTTATAAAGCCGGTAACGGATGCTGACTACTATCATGTGTTTCATATCTACAATGTATTGCATCCGCAACGGGAAGCGTTGCGGAAGTATTTGAGGGATCATCATATTACTACGGAAATTCACTATCCGATTGCACCACATGATCAGCCGGCGCTGAAGGGGTTTCTGAATGGGTACGACTATCCTGTTTCTGCGGGGATACATCAGCAGACGTTGAGTTTGCCATGTTCGGGGATACATAGTGAGGAGGATATCAGGGAGGTGGTTGAGGTGATGAATGGGTTTGGGGGGTGAGGTGGTTTTCGGTCATTGCCGCGCCTGATCGTTCTATTTGATAACAGCCTTATTACCAGTCAATTTCATTCTTATTTTCGCCTCTAAATGCCTTACCTTCTTTGCGTGATTGATACCACTCATCATTTACATGCCAACTTTCCAAATCTTCTGGTTTCCTTTTCATCAGTATCCCTTTTGATTCCAATTGTTGCAAAATGGTCGATATTTCTTCAAACGAAAAACGCCCATCTCCTTCACCTGGTAATGTAGCCAAAAACTGACTTATACTATATGCCCCAATCTTAATCTCATGCTTACTTATGGGGTCTATAGCGTATTCAATCTCAATATTATTCCAAACAAGAGTACAACCATTACCATGAAAATGATAATTAATTTTTGCCCCCTTTATTGCGATTACTCCCTTCTTTGGAAAAACCTTACCAGATAAATTATACGGTATATCATCCAAATTATATGCATGTATTAACGATTCATGGAAGTCCTTAATATAGTCAACTAACAAAAAGAGAGCCTCTTCTGTACTAAGTAGATTGTTCATTCACTTATTTTAGTTTTAAGTATTCCCTTTTGAGTGCCTTCAAATTTGCTCCTATAAAACTTTACAGCATCTTGAAACGACATCATATAGAACCGCCTTTCATTGGCTCTTTTATTTATATGTCTTTTCAACATAATCTTCAAAATCATTTATTGTATAAAAGATCTCATCTGACAGCCCAAACCCTGCAGCTGGATCATCATTGGGAACAACAGATACTCCGATATAGTTTAAACCATATTGAATAGTAATAAAATCTTTTAATCTGAATATATCTATTACAAAGGCTCCAGAATCAAATTCTGTAACTTCAACCCTATGAGTAGGGAACAATGTATTGATAAATTCTTTAAGTCTATATTTATCGACCTCCATATTATTTTATTTACCTGACTGTTCAAGAATAATTTACCCTGTTTTCCTTTTCCTATAGTCAATCCTCCATCTTTCCGAATAAGAATCTTACGCCCTTTGGTAAGAACCTAAGTAACAAAAGCTATCATTAAGAAGACCGTACATTCTCCATCATCTCTATTAGGTATCGCCATTTGTCCTTGTCATAGGATCTTTATACAAATGCCATATAACTAACCTTTGGCGGGCCAAAGATAGCAATGCAATACTTCCTTCCAATCATTTAAATCTAATAACTTAATTTTTGCCATTCCTCCTGAACCCCTTCATTGTAGCAGCTTATTCTTTCTGCAATATCTGATGGCAAAACCACATCCAACATCTTTAGTCTATCTAAATAAAAATTCAGCAAATCAAAGGTTTCTTTATTAAATTCAAGCATCCCAATCTTATTAATAATAATTTTATCTAGTCCGATAATTTCTTTCTTGGCTAAAATAGTTAAGGCCAACATTTCCTTTCCGTCCTTATGATTCCTTGCATAATCCATAAGAATGTTCTCATAGTGGTTCTCGTCATATTCTATCAATAAGGTACTCAGCCAAAATACTAAATCATCATCATCTGAATTATGAGCATAGAGGCTGCTCATTTCAACTTTAGGTTTGCTAATTATCGAAAAAATTCGCTCCGCTATATATGACCGCCATTCTTTATGCTTCTTTAAAGAAGCTAAAGATTTATTTAACAGCAAAGTTGTCTGTACGATGAAAATGTCAAGTGATAAAATTACATCTTCAATATCGTCACTTTCAAGCTTGGCAATAAGCTCTTCATTACTATATTTCATGGCAATAATTTCTTGTAACAGTGAACTTTCTCTTCAATTCAGCATTAGAAGGTATTGCATAAATACAACTATTCCAAATCAGCTCTCTTGCGTTTACTCCTTGATATAAAGCCTGCTCCACTAAAAAACTAACAGTGGATGTTGCTTTTCATTTGACTAAAACATTCCTATTTACCTTAATTTACATCACTGATGTTCCTGGGCTGAAATCTGTGATAAAATCTCTCTTACCGTATTCCCTGTTGTTCTGAATGCGTTAATACCAGAATCAAATTTCGGATCATTCACAGCCAATCTATCTCTAACTTCAAGTTAATTTAATTCCTCTAAGCCGGTCTCTGGAACGCATAAAAGACTTAACGATGCCAGCGCGCGCCGGAAGAAGATAGAAATATATCCTCTATTCTCTCGATGGACTCCTGCGCGATGCCAAAATCAGAGCCGCGTATAAATAAGTAATATTCTATAAAAATAAATCCGGACTGCATACCCGGCTTTATTCTATGAAGCATAATAATTCTCATTGATCAAAAAAACAAAGCGATCTGGTTCTTTACGCTCCAATACGCCCTTATCAACAAGTTCTAAAAATATAGAATCAAGGTCATCTATTTGTACATCAGGTTTCCCTTTTGTATAACTCTCTATAAATCGATTAAATTTCCAATCCGATATTCTAATTTTATTTTCTTTTAAAATATCAATATCATAGTCTACTATAATATCGTCAACTTCCAATGTACACCCACTGCCATGATATTGATACTTAAATTTCTTTCCATCAAAACTAAATACACCGTTTCTGGGAAAGAGCTCTCCTGCCTCATTATAGGAAGGGAAACCGCCCACGTTATACTCTCTGTTCAAATAACTATTAAACAATCTGACATACTGTAAAAACTGGTAAATATACTGTTCTACCTATTGCATTATTCGATAATTTTTAAATTGTAGTCTCCTGATTTAATATAATCCATTTTACTTATAGCAGTGATATTGAACTAAACAGACTTATACGCATTAACATATAAAACACTAAACCCCGCTAGTGGCGGGGTTAGCTAAATTTCAATCCGACTTTACAGTAGAACTCCCTAATCTATCCAGGGAATGTTTCGACTCTTATACCCACCATTCTCCGGTAATAAGTCTTCATAATCGCACGAGGCAACAGCAGCCATATTTTTCTCCCATAACCAACGTAGTAATTTTGCTATTTCTTCTACACAATACTGTTGAGTATTCTTATCATTAAACTCAACATAAACAATATACCTAAAATATAAAAATCCATCAGGGAAACTCTTTTGTTCATCTTCATCAAATTCATCATTTTTCTGTACAAATAATTCGTAATTACTTGTATTGATAAATGATATTGAGGTAATTTTTCCATTAAGCAGTCTACATAATCCACTTAGTAATTCCTCTTTTGATACACTTCCGGTAACGTATATTGAACAATTTAACATTTGTATTTTTATAGTTTACTTTTTAATTGGAATTTGCGCCCCATTATCAAATGCGCCTCCTTTCTTTATTATAGAAAGATCAACTTTCATATCAAGAAGCTCTTGCAGATTTTTTTCAACTCCACGAAGACCAGCGTCACCAGTAGTAATTTCCCCCGTTTTAATAGCATGTTCCATTGTTCTCCATCTAGCACTACCTGCATTAGGATTACCAAATGCTTTGGTTATTAATTCATCAAACCGCTCTGCTCCAACCTTGATAGCAATATCAATATCTGATGTAGCCTTAGCTGTTCCTGAAGCCCTGCTCCCCTGAACAACAATATCATTACTAATTTCTCCCACGCTTTGTTTCAGGTACGATGACATCTCACTAAAACTGCCCCTACTAAGCCCCTGTGGAAGCTTCATTATTGCGTTTACTTCCTCCCCTATAATAAGGATCATAATGCCTGATAATGTATTTACCCCTGCTCCTACCCTCTCCTTGTAATCTGTCACTCCGACATTATCCAATCCTTGTGCACTCCCAAGTGAAGATAAAGCATCACTACTGCGCGTCATCGCTGCTTTTATAAGGGACGTTAAAACTAAACAAACATACACTCACTAATAAACCTCATTCTTATAAATAGTAAAACCCATAAATAGTAAAATCCGGTCTGCGACCAGGTTTTACTATTTATGGGTTTTACTTATTGAAAAAATAAATGTTCTCCAGAATAAATCCAACCATCTAATAAAGGTAACTTCTGAACTGCATCTGGTATAACACCGTCAATAAATTCAAACTTACTGACAGTCTTCCATCCATGGGGAATCTCATCAAATGGCTTAAAAAATTGCTGGCTTATTTTCTCTAGAAGTACTTTACAATTTAATATCGTATTATCGCTTTTAACAACTTCCGTAAAACAGTAACCCACAGGAATATCAAATTCTGAATAATCACAAAAAAAAATCATCTGATTACTATTTAGATCCCGACAATCCAATGCTTCAACAAAATTAATCTCCAGCTCTTTTTTAAGTCTACCTATTATTTTTATCCTTATTTTTTCCATAGCTATTCCTTAGGTTTTAATGCGGCAGCTTGCTTATAAAAGCTATTTATCTGCTCATTTGTAAGTTTAGGAGTACTTTCCAGAAGAGCGTTCATATCTCCTTCATTTATTCTTGCTGGCAAGTTCACCCCCATATTCTTTAAAATGCCTCTTGCCTGATCGACTGCAATTGTAACACTCGCTCTCTTTGTAAATTCGGCAGGCTTTAAATCTACTACCACGTCTCTTTCCAAAGTTTGCAGAACATTTGTAGTTACACCCACTGAAACATCCTGTAAATCTTTAGGCAACGCTATCTGCAGTATTCCGTCACCATATCTTTTGGCTTTTATTGCAAACATTGTTGCTACGGCTGGATCCGTACTCGTAGGAGTGCTAGCTGTCTTTTGGGCCCCTGGTGATCCTTCATATCCTTCAGTTGATCCTCTAAATAAATACTTCGCTTCCTCTACAGCATCTTTGGAAAATCCCATAAGGCTTCTACCTAAGCGTATTGAACCTCCTATAATCTTCCCCGCTACATATCCAGCTTCCAACGCCATAACAGCATCTCTTGAAGACTCAACCTGAGCAGCTCTCCCCTCAGCGGTTGGAGCTGCTTTATGCCCAAAACCGCCCCTGCTAATGATAACTGAGATAGTCTTCCTCCTGTATATAAATCAATTGAAATTAGAGCCCCTATAGCATACCCTGTTCGCAAACCATTATTATAAGCATTACCACGTGCTTCTAACTCCTCTCTATTTAACTTTTTGTCTTCAGAAAGAAATAGATTCCCAATATACAATGAGCTCTTCGCATCAAAAGAATTTCCAAATTCTAACCCATCCACATCTATTCTATCTATTGGTCTATTACTCGCAAACTGATAAGGTGTTAACATCGGATATTTCGGAAACAATGGATCCACACTCAGGAAGCGGCCTACACACGGATCATAAACCCTCATCCCATAATCCTGCTCATTCCCCTCTCCCTTCACCTCATTATCATTCTCCTTCCCATTAAACCCATAACGATATCTTCAAATTCAATTCACTAGAGTTAACGCACAAGAAAATATATTTGTCTTATTGACCTACCTTTTGGTCAGCTACAAATCTCCCAAATGATTATTGTAGCCGACCCGGGTCAAATGTTGATTGTAAGATTTTGAAAGGACATTGTATCCACTGACGCGTTTTAGACATATACTTGAAGGCTACCTGCTCATCCAATATTTTAAACAATCTTCCAAGTCTAAAATGTCATTACCACAATCTTCGCCGTCATACTTGTCGGAAACTTTGAACGCTTTCAATGCAGCTTCCAAAAATGAAATAAATAATTCTTTTTTATCATAATTAACATGATTTACTGTTTTGCCCTGAACAATATGCTTTAATAATACAATACTCTTACTAATAGACTCCACCTTAATCAAGGTATCTGATTCCAAGTAGGGCATCTCGAATCCTTTTCCTGCTTTTATATCATCAAGGAAACCGACAAATTGCCCATATAACCAATACGGATAATCCCAGTCTTTGAAGTCTAATATCTTTTTGCCATTGATAGTTATAATTATTGCCCCTTGAATATACATTAAATGCCCCTCAAACCATCCTGCATTCGCTTTAACTAACTCATCATTATCCAACGAAAAAAAAAATTCTGGCACGGGTTTCTTCTGATGAACTCCTCCTTGTATTTGCAACAGTCTAAGATAATTTTCAATTATCAGCATATATTTTATTTAAAAATTACCAACATCATTGTTTTTCAAAAAATTGACCTATACGACTTTTATTCTTGGGATCTATACCCAGTTGATATGTTTTGCCATTCACCTCAAAAACTCCTTGTGTGCCCCCTTTACCACTCATCATTTGCTCGATCCTATCCTTATTATTTCTTACTATCTGTCGAATCGTACCCACAATATTGTCAACAGTTGTTTTGTTCGAAAAATTTGATTGAATTGTTGCATCTAATCCTTGTCTATAATTAGGATGATGACGACCCAAAATATGAGTTAATCCAGCTTTATCTAGCATCAACTTCCGATTTTTTCCAACTTGGAAGGCTACATTTTTAAAATCTTTAACAACTTCGTTCAATTCATGTGTAACAATATTTTTAGGAATTTCGCCCAACATGTGGCTAATTTGTCCGGCAACAGTAGCATTGGGACTTTTTGCCAACATAGTAACTCCCTGTAGCTCCCCTGTATGTCCTCCCATATATAAAGACCCTACTCCTAATACATCACCCACTGTTGCAACCGCCTGTTCTGTATTAGTTCGCTCTCCAGCCCAAACAGTTTTGAGTCCAATCGGCATATCATTTTCATCTCTTTCTACAACAGATCTCCATTTATAACCACCACTTGTTGAGAATACAACATCCGCAGCAAAGTACATTACATTTTGAAAAGCATTTCTTAAATTAAACGCTGTTTCCAATGTAAGTTTTGTCTCATGATAATTGATTCTGTCATAATAAATAACGTCCTCTAAGCCGTCAAGGTCAATGGCAACAACAGGTTTGTTTCCTGCAAACTGATAAGGAGTGTAAAAGGGAAATTTCTTCGACAAGGGGTCAACATTTAGGAATCTTGCAACACGTGGATCGTATATTCTAAATCCATAATCCTGCTGATTCCCCTCCCCCTTCACTTCATTATCATTCTCCTTCCCATTAAAACCCCAACGGTATAACCTCACATCCAACACCACGGCTTTTTACACCCTTCCACACCTGGCACCCACTCAAAGAACTCTCGTAAATATATATCTTTTTCTTTCATCTGTTTTTCTCAGTTATTTTTTTCAATTGAAAAAAAAATATCATCCCCTAAACTTGTTTCTTTCATCTGATAAAAAATTCTATTCTATCAGATAAGGTAGGCAACCGTGTGGAGAACAGATGAGAGGTTACTAATGCTGATGGTATATTCTACCGCCGGGTGTTGTTCCACTGTCCAGTACTTGTTCTACCGCTGATCCCCTCATCTGTTCTCCACACGGAAGCAAGATAGTACAGCAGCTGATCAGGGTTCTAAAGCTGGTGTTCGCGCAGTCTTATTCTCCCCGATAGTCTTCGTTTTGAGGATACAACCCTAACGCATACACTATTTTTATGATCGTTAATCAGTAGCCACACTGCCGCCCCCTCCGCCATTCCCCCAGGGCCGCTGCGGCGGCAACCAGAGCTCTAGCCCCGGGGCAAATCAAAAATGATTTATCTATAAGCAATAAACCCAGCCAATGGCTGGGTTTATTGCTTATAGATAAATCATTTTTGAAAACCTACTAGTAAATACCTATGGCCACTTAGCAAACTCCTCATATGAGTTAAGCTTTAAAAACTCTTCCCGCTTCAATAGTTTTCCATGATCATTATCAATAATGACCTTTCTATCAGGAGGAATAGAGGCTACTAAGGTTTGTAGATAACGAAAATCATAAAAAAGGCAAGTAAATATATTAAACTCATTAAATTCAGAAATAACCTTTTCTTGTTCGGAGGGATCCATCATATCAAAAATGCTGTTATCCTTTGAAACAGAAAAATAAGTTTTATGCTGATACGGAATATTATATTCTATTTCAAATTCACTTAGATCATCAAACTTAATGGCCCCCTCCGTATAAAACTTAAAATCTGACAATTTAAATGTTGAGTCAGTTATTAAAAACGCATCGTTCATATATTTCTTATTTCTGTTTAGGAGTTACATATTCTATTAAACTCTTAAGATCTCTAAAGGCCCTGATATTATTTGCTTTCATACTCTTCTCTACAGATCCTCCCATCTTTGGGCTAAATAAAATAACTTCCTTATTGGTATGAGGTTGAATTCTATCTCGAATTTGAGCAAACTTACCCGTTGCACTTCCATTATTAACTTCAATTATATAGTTATTCAACTCAATATCAAAATCAGTTAAAGTTCTCCCTGTCCTTTGGTCCTTTATTTCCCTTTCTACAGCCAAAACAGAATTTGGCATACTGTTTTCTATAGCCTCAGCAACGGTTCTAACCAAAGGATCTAATTTCCCGAAAAATCTATTCGCTCGTGCCTCTGTATATGGTGTAAATCTCGCTGGTCCTATTTCTGACTCATGAGGAAATACACTCGAATTTCCTGCAGGAATTCCACCAAATGACATCATAATATGATCTACCGTAGACCATTTAAATGCGCTCTCATCACCTCCAATTAAATATCCTGCTGCCCCGAATGGTCCAGTAATACTCGAGGCCAATGCCTCATCATATCGTTGCTTCGCAATTGCTGCATTTCTTAAAACAACTGATTCTGGACCCATTTGTATAACCCCATCGATTTTCATCATTATGTGGTTCTCGGGGATCGTTGTAAGAATCCTTGTTTTATCTCTTGCAATCTGCTCTGCTTGCGCAATCTTCAATTCAGCTTTTCGCTTTGTCGCAAATGCCTGCTGCATCATCCATTCTTCAGCGCCATCAAGATCTATTGCTTGTATTGGTGTATTTCCGGCGAACTGATACGGTGTATACCACGGATATTTCTTTGATAACGGATCTACACTCAGGAAGCGGCCTACACGTGGATCATAGATTCTAAATCCATAGTCCTGCTGATTCCCTTCTCCCTTCACCTCATTGTCATTCTCCTTCCCATTAAACCCATAGCGATACCCCCCCGCAGCACTCCACTTCCTCCCCACCATCTGCATCCCAAATGGCGCATAATCCGTCATATTATACACCGTCGCATTCCCGCTCGCCTGCTGATCGGAAATCACCGCCATTTCATTCCCCAGATGATTACTCAGCTCATACCGCTTAAGATTTCCCTGGTTCCATAGCACCGACGCATTCCCTACCGCACCGGTTACCGACATCTCCGGAAGCCACATTCCCAGCCTGGAACTGCCATACAAATGCTGCTCCTTCCAGTAGGTACCGTTATCTCCGTTTTTGTTGCCGTAAACCGCCAGGGTATTCCCCTGAGCATCCCTCACATACCAGGTCCTGGTAATTACACCACTTTTCGTATATTCCTTATAGATACGATTGCCACCAGCATCATACTTATATAACAAAGAACTATTGTCGTTAAAGTTAATACTTTTGATCTTACCGTATATCGACCAGGTAATATTTCCGATGTTGGCATCGTTATCCCGCACCAGGTTGCCTATCTGATCATAACCATAATTATCTACCACCATATTATCGATATCCGACTGATAAGCATCGGCACTCACTGTATCCCGGATATGACGCAACCTGTTGGATATGAGGTTACCTGCTGCATCCCGGGGGTAGTAGTAAGAAAGACTATCCATTACCGGCCGGGCAGTGTTATCGCCTCTTCTGAGATAGCCTAGTATATTCCCGTTACCATCGTAGCTGATATCTTCTCCAAACACTTCTTTGCGATCGCTCAGGCCCCAGGTGGTGGCGCTTCCGGCTGGCTGATGCTGACGCATGCGTACCAGGCGGTTAAGCTGATCATAACGGTAACTGTATCCAACGGGGTTGCCTGAGTTAAATTTAGATAAGGCAACCGTAGTACGACTGATATTGCCATTGAACAGGTTTTGACCCGTGATATCCGATGTGTTGGAGGCATACTTCATGCCCAGCGCGTTGGCATTGGTTCCACCTATCGGTTTGTAATCTCCCGTATAATAATCCAGCGTATAGGCCATGGCATCTTTGGCGAATGTACTGTTACGGGTACCGGGCTGTCCATCCTGACCGATTTCATTTAATGGCGACAAGTGAGTACCATTGATTGCTTTCAACCATCCTTGCAGGGTGTAGGCATAGTCTACTCCCTGTACTACGTTATCGCCTATACGAGTACGGGCCAGCGGGCCATGCTTGTAGTAATAATACATGGCATCTGTAGCCGGGATATTGATCTTCCAGCCATCGCCGGCATGGGCTATACCGCTGCTGGCTTTAGTGATCCGGTTCTCAGCATCATAGTCGTAATTATAAAAGAACTGGTCCGGCCGGGCGTACTGATAACGCAATGCATTGACCTTGCCGCTTACAAGATCGTAATTGTAATCGATCTTCTTCATTTCGTACAGGCCGTACAACTTCTGCCATATCGTTTCCACATTTCCAGGCAAATCATAACTGTAGTAAGTGCCTTCTTCCACAGTGCCATCTGTTTCCATGTATTCGCTGGCAGATACCCGCTTGCGGAGATTCCGCTGAGGAGTTATTCCAGCGATCGGTACATCATACGTAGTTTTGGTAATCTGGCTCTTTGTACCATTATTGTTAAACAGCTGCAGTGTTGCATCGGGTACAAATCCAGGGTTACCGATATTAGTAGTATTTCTTTTTTCGCCTACCTCTACAATGCGGCCCTGGTTATCGTATTTCGTATAACTATACCTGTTAGGCTCAGTATATTGATTAGCATTTACTGACGCCACCAAACGACCTTTCTGATCATACCAGAAATAGCTGGTATTAGCATCCGGGCTGTTCTGCTGCACCACCTGTCCTAAAGAGTTATAGGCATAATCCGTAGTAAGCCGGTGCTGAGGGTATATCGATGATGCTTTTACTTCTATAGTTCCCTGATCGGGCACCGTTGTAGCTGATCCCGGTGCCGGCGTATTAAACCTTCCCCATCCGATGGTATCCCGAAGTAGGCCTGCACTATAGGCTGGCGCCAGGCCCAAACACATTTCCTTCGCATTAGCGGCAATCTCATTGCTGGTGAGCAGGCGCTTGTACATCCTCAATTGCTTCACATATGCCTGATTCTGGCCAAAAGTTACGCTAGTGGGGGATGAAGTAATATCCCAGCCGCAATCGCCGACAATTACGTTATTAACTACCGGACAGTTTACCCCATTGACAAATACACTGACAATTCCACTGCTGTCAAGATCCGGGCCCTGCAGCACAACATGAGTCCATTGGTCCAGTGGCAATAAGCTGGCAATATTAACTGTTATTCCATTGGAAGCAGGAATATCCACGGTACCTGCACCCAGCATACTGAGTTTATAGATATCTGCATTCAGATAACTACCATTTATACAAACATTCACATAAGCCTTTCCGCCAGCATTAGCGAGTACCTGCGTTGATCCTCCATCCGGATTATACAGCCACATTTCTACCGACTGATTAGGCCCTGTGAGCGCGGTACCCAGCTTATCCATCGTAGCAACAGGATCAGTATTGTTCAGCGGTCCGTTATACGAACACTGGCTGAAATCTGCCCGGCGTGCACGGTCTATCTGATCCAGTTTGTCCGTATCCTCGATCAGGGATACTCCTTCCGGAGGCACTGTTCTTAGGAGGTTACCGGCCTGATCGTAATAATACAGGGTGTAATGATAGATCTGCTGCGAGGTATTGAGCGTAACTTTCGGATGCGCACCACTGCAAACATTCACGTACTGCTGGCGGAAGTCCTGCTTCACGGAATCAATATACTGGCTGTACATCCTGTTCGCTGCACTGATGGTCCCATCTACGAGGCTATACACACAGGCATAGGGATCCTGCGGTGCGCTTGTATATACCGGATCATTGCATAAGGTGGCAGATGGATTACTTTGCAATATTTTGCCGTAGTTGTCATAGTCTACGTACGACAACGTAAATCCAAACCGCAGATTCATGAAATTCCGGAATACGTTTTTATAATTGCGATCCTGCGTATTAACAGCTCCCAATGCTGCAGTGAAATCACTTTTTGCAGCCTGAAACTCAGCACCGGTAATACTTCCCTTGGCCGTTCCGTCCAGGAATGCCGGGAGTTTTATATCTCTGTCCAGCAGGTAGCGGCAATTGTTGCAGCCTTTCAGCAATGCATCCAGCTCAACAGTACTGATATTCATACCGCTTCCGAACTTGCTGGCCAGGAAGTTATAGAAGGTAACTCCCGGTTGTGTGCTTTGCTGTTCCTGCTTCAGGGCATTCAATTTCGTACATATGTCAGGGTCTGTGGCACCTACCTCCCGTGAAACCGTTTGTGCTTTCACGTTAGCCGGATAGGGTGCATCCATGATCCATGGATTACAGGTTAGCGTATACGACACACCCAGATAACGGCGGAATACCTGGTCAAAGGAGGCATCACCGTCAGTATTGGTTCTTCCGTTCAGGGTAGTTCTGGAACCGTATATATGCGTGGTATCACCACCCAGTGTACAGATCTCTGTAAGCCTGGTCCGGAAAGTTTGCTGCGTGGCCGCGGGCAAACTTGTATACATGCTGCAACCCGCCAGTTTCGCAATCCAGTTATCTATTACGGCATCGCAGCTCCGTTGTATTTGCGTTTTTAACGAATCTCCTCCCTGTGCCACCCAGGGCGCTGCGTTGGAGGATACCGTTTCGCTGTAGTTAGTGTTGTTAACGCGGCTTTGTTTGTTGAAGTATTCTACCGGACAGGCAGGTGGTGGATTGGTAGGGGTACCGGAACAAAAAAGTTGAACTTTCGTGATAGCATATCCCGGTCCCAAATCAATAGTTTGAGGTCCGGGGTTTTGGGCTGTAAAATCGACGAACCATTCATTTGGTATTGGGTATCCCGGATCATTCTTTAGTGTCAACACAAGCTGAATATCTAACCCGGGAGGAATAGGAATATTCGCTGGTGGATAGAAGGTAACCGGGAACCGATTACCCGTTCTACTAAACATCGACACATTAAAATCCGCACATGTCCTATACGGCACCGGCGGCTGCGGCGTATTCGTCGGATCTATCACCGTCGCAGCACCTACTTTACACTTCCCGTTACAGGTCGTTGCATCCATCAACCGCTGATAATACTTCTCTTTCGCCTGCAGATACAGATCCACATAAGCTTTCCACTCCCTGTCCGGTACGCGGCAGCTGGCAACCGGAGCACACTGGTTCCATCTGGCAATATCATCTGCCCCGCCACCGGTATTAGTACTGCCTGAAGCATTGGCACAATACAAACGATAATCCACATACTGGGAAAGATGCTTAACGTTCATCCCGCTGCGGCTTCCCATTACTCGTGTTGAGTAATTATCCAGCTCCGATTTAAATTCTGCCTGATACCCGGCTCCCGCACCACCAGCCAGGAAGAACGGGTCTGCATTCAACAACCAGGAACCATTATTCACATCATAGGCCAGCCCCGCCTTAATCAGCGGAATATCAGCCGTAGATGTCCACAGCTCAGCCACCCGCTGGTCCCATGTTTTATACGAAGCATTGTTATTACAGAAATCCAGGGCGCACCTTTCCGGATGATATGCCAGGAATAATTCTCCCCATTGAGGCTGCCAGTACGTAAGCAAATCTTTTAATGTAAACGACGGATCATAAGGCGTTACATAGTTTCCATCCGGCAGCATTACTTTATTGGCTTCGTATTGTGCTGTTGTTGGCGTACTGGCAGGAAACACTGTACGCCAGTATTGGTTGATCACGTTGATGTTTGCTTCCAGGGGAGTACCATCTGCAGCGAACAACGCAAACTGTCCGCCGGGACTTACATCCTGCACTAATACTGCTTTCAGCCTGTCGCACGGAGAGGATAAACACGATGCTCTCAACACAAGACAGTTACTGTACAACGCATCATATAAACCTCCCGTCCAGCTATCTATCGTCGCCCAATTCGCCAGCGTATCCACTCCATCAGCCTGCATCCTGGTTTTCAGACTTTTCATAAAATCCGGCCTTGCACCTAATGTCTCCCTACAGGTCGTGCATTCTGCAAAACAACTGGAAAAATTTTCTTTCTTCAGTTGCTCCATCACAAACTGGAATTGCGTTTTCAGGTTAGTATTACGGGAGATGAAATCGCTGGTGTAATTCTCTATTACGTCCTTGTTAAGGGCCAGTTCAAAAGTGATATAATACTCTCCTATCTTATTCAACGGCGCTGTAAAAGTGGTATCGATGTTAGTAGTGAGATTGCAGTCCGACAATGTACTACCCCGCTTTATATTCGAGATATCCAGTATTTTCTGGTTACAATCATTACTCATGGAAACCTTTACATCATAATAACAATTACTACAGATGGTAACGCCATTCTGAACGTACTTCTTTATCAGCCTGTCTATGCTGAAAGTAAACGAAGCCGAAGCATCCGGCACAGATGCCAGGTAAGTGGTGGTAGCTGTTAACTTCAGCGTAACCGGATCAAATACAAACCTGTCCGGCTGCAGCAGCACCACGCTTTTCTT
Organism: Chitinophaga sp. 180180018-3; assembly: GCF_037893185.1. Taxonomy (NCBI): domain Bacteria; kingdom Pseudomonadati; phylum Bacteroidota; class Chitinophagia; order Chitinophagales; family Chitinophagaceae; genus Chitinophaga; species Chitinophaga sp. 180180018-3. The sequence continues at coordinate 5,391,561 of NZ_CP140772.1, forward strand.
CACCGGTGCAGGCTTCGAAGGCAACGCCAGCAGAGATGTATCCGGCGGGTTGCCGGTCAGGGCCGTGGCGATAGTTTTTCCCGAAGAATTCACATAACTGATGCTGATCTGCCCGTTCGGATCTATTACCATGTTTTTCAGATAATGATCTGCAAACCCGGCATCGCTGCCGAACATTCTATCCAGCTCCCACTGCTCCGGCTTTCCATAATAATAACGGGTAGTGTGATTATCTGATGTTGTGACGTTTGGCTGCATAGCCGCTCCCACACCACCTTTTACTGCAACCCTCCCGGTGTTATCCGGTGTATATGAAGTAACTGCAAACGGATATCCTTCTGCATCCGGAGTATATTTACTGAATGGACTAGTTGCCAGGAAACGGCTACGGGGAGAGTAATAATTGGCCGCACCGGTATCTGATCGCAGGCTATCCGGTAATCCAATACAAGCTCCCGTGAGATTCCTGAATATATTGTTATACGTATATGCGGTACCGTTAGCATTTCTATTAAATGCCGGGAAAAAAGTCAGTATCCCCGATCCGGCAGGAGCAGGCAGAATATTGGCTACCGGTCGTCCAAACTGATCATAGATGTTTTCCTGTACAATAGAAACAGTGTCTGTGTTGCTCGCTGTTACTGTTTGCCTGTTGCGCAATGTTCCATCAAAATAACTCACTACCTCTTTCTTCTTCCCGTCTTCTGCATAAGTGGCATCATATTGCCAGTTTAATCCTGGTTGATGCCAGGAAACCGGTAGAGTAACCACCCCGGAAGATACAATACCATCGGACTGAATCTGGTAACTCCACGGTCCTTCTGTACGCAGACCAGTGCTTTGATCCACTGTACGTATACGCAGTAACAGGTATTTATTATTATTCACCAGCGATATGGTATAACTATGCCCATCCACCGTTATACGGGTGGAATTATTACGAAACATCGTTGCCAGTACTGCGGCCGTTGTTCCCGTTCCTGATTGGGCAAGTATAGCGCCATTGGCAGATTCTTCATCAACAAAAGTCCACTCAAGATCATATTTCTGCGCACCGGGCACCAGATCCCAATTAACGTTCACTGCATTCGCTCCCGGCACAATGGCCGCCATAGCGCGCACAGCACTACCACTGCCTGGGGCGGGATCCTGTACCAGGGATACCGTAGGAATCAGCGCCTGGCTGCCCTGTGGCAAATAATCCCGGTTCACTACCACCTGTGCCTGTAGTGTAAATATCGCCGGCAATTCTTTTAACTCCTGGCTGCTGATATCATTGATAGTTATCTTTACTTTATATGCATTGCTGAAATCGTACTGTGCTGCCGGCTGAAACACAGCCCCCACAGCAGTATCGTAATTAATTTCAAGCTTCACATGTTCTATCGTAATCGGCTGATCCTGATTCGGCTGACTCCAGTATTCTACTTTCAGATCGGCCTTACAGGAAAAAGATTGTTTGATATCCTGTAACGATTCATTGTTGAGTTTAAATACAATTGTATTCAGCACTGAATTATTACGGATAGCATTCCAGTTATAGGCGGGGTTTTCAAATTTCTCATCTTTTACAATAAGTGTATCCCCCTTTTTCAGGCTGCCCTGTATCTTTTGCAGGTAGGGCTCTATCGCAGCAAGACTTCTGCCTGCTGTCATGCAGATCAGCAGCAACACTGTGGATATTCTGATTATATATTTGAACAAAGCCATTTCCAATTTCATTAATAGGGTTAACATTATAAACTGACAACGGTGTAGCCGGTATACTCACCTGCCGGTTCCCATCCATCCGCCTTCTTCACGAGATAGGTATTTCTGCGAAGCAGCGATGTGGGGATATCTTTCTCTTTCCACTGATCTATCATGATTGTCATTTCCTTATCCATACTGCTGTTCAGCGGATCACGCAGGTTAGTCAGCCGCATATATATCCGCTTCATCACCATCGCACTGCTATCGTAATCGTAGCGGTATTCTTTGCAGGAAACATGATTCTCACGCAACATCCTGATGGTGGATACCTCCGCATGTGTTTCACCAGATATGGTATATCCCTCGCTCTTCCAGAACTGTACTACTGTATCTGATGGGAACTGGAAAGGAGATACTATTTTCCGGGTGGGCCCCACGATCATTTTTTGTGCGTCTTTACTGATGTTGATATATACATCCTCCAGCGCCACTGTTTCCATGTCGCCGTTCTGATAATAAAGCGCATTCCCTTTTCTGCAGAGCCGGAACGGCTGCCGGGTGTCCGCTGTACCATCGGATGGATCTTTGATATTGAATGTACCGGAGATAAACATCTCGGGGCACGATTCCATATGTGCGGTCACTGCAATCAGCTGTCTCACCAGGCCTTCTTCTTTCTTACCAAAAACCGGCGTGGCAGCAGCCGGCGTCTTGTTCACGACCGGCGGCTTTCCGAGGTGTAACCACCGGGGTATACCGGCAGATGCTATGATCACGCCTCCCAGCAGTAATAAAGAGATCAATATCTTCCAGGACCAAACAATCTTTTTCATATGTATAAGGATTCAATCAGTTTAATTAATTCATTTTCTTGTATACTGAACGGCTTTCCTTCAGCGTCACTATACCTCTTTCCGTTTCTTTCTTCACCCGTATCAATATGCCTTCATCGTCATACTCATAGTAGGTAGCGAAATTATTTTCATCCATCTCCGCCATTACCCGCAGTGTTTTATCATCATACGCGTATGTTTTGATGTTACCGTCGTACGGGAAGATCCGGATATCGTCTATCGCAGCGGCAGGCGATGCCGGGATCTGTAACGTAAGCGCATTGTTAGCACCCAGGGGTATTGTGCTCATATCCAATACGCCTTCTACCAGCTTCCATCCTTCTACGATTGCTTTGAAATCGAGCGGCACCAGTGTTCCATTTGCGCGGACTTCTATGTTCGGCACTGTTGCACCTGCAGAACCGTCTTTCACCCAGGCGGAGAAAATGTATTTACCGTTGGGCTTCGGCTGAAATCCGCGGGGATACAATCCGTTTGTAGTCCTGGTCCTGTACTGCCCCAAGGCGTCTTTGTCGAGGTACGCGCCATCGTACGGTTTGTGTTCCAATGCGTGCACAGTCGTTTTCAGCTCCAGCGTTTTTGTCAGCTTCAGGGAATAGTTTCCACTATGCGCATCATCTGATTTCAGATAAGTACTGTAATCGCTTCCGAAGAATTTATGCAGGTCGAATTCATTCATGCTGCATCCTCCTGCCCCGCAAATACTGTTGAATCCGTAGTCTTCAAATCCATCATAATAAATCTCCCTGTTCATGGCATTCGCTGCCACTGCTACAGGCATGGCCCCACGGTAACCAAATGCCGCACTCGAATAGCGGAGCAATGCATCTTTATTTTCCTGCTCCTGACCGTATTTGTCGTATAATGTTACATAGCGGCTGGTGACCCATTTATCGCTGTCCGGTGCTGCTACCCATTTGAGGTTAATAGCATCGAAATACCAATATGGTTTGTAATTTGTCAGATAGCCACTGTTGCGCAGATTCAGGCCAGCGCCTTTATTTTTGAAGATCTGCTGATCCGTCCGGTTCACTTCGTAAACCTTTTCCTCCGATACTCTCCAGTTTCCCAGGAAGCCCAGCACGTAAGGATTAACAACGCCCGAAAGCGGCGTGGCGTCACAAACAAACGGAAAGTTGCACAGGCTTTCGATACTGCCTGTAACACAGGGATACCGGGATACTCGTCTGTTATTTCCGTCGAGGATATAGGTATTCACTGCAGGATTGGGTGACACCATATTTAATGTACTGAACGCTGTATAACCAGGTACCTGCGAATCGGCCATCACAGAGAGGTCGTCCGGCGATTTGCTATATACCTCCACTCCTATTCCACCAGGATTATCTGTAGGACTCGAACCCGGGATAACAAAATTATAGAACTCAATACGTATGGTATGCTTTCCGGCGGTCAGGCTAATCGGTATAACGTACCATTCTCCCCAATAACTTATACTGTTGTTTATATAAGGCGTAGAAACCCGGAGTACGTCGTCTATATAAACTTTTACCAGGTCATCCGCCGCGTAGCCAAGTGAACAGGAACCTCCGGTAGCCATATTAAAGCAACCTTCCATGCCCATCCATACCCCTGTTACTCCCTGCGAATTTTTAAGCCATACACTAGTCGAATTCAGTCTGCCACATGTACTAACAGATGAAGATGAACTTAAGGTTGATACACTTGCGGCTTTTGCATTACTATTGGTACCGGTGCCGGCTACACTGAATGTCTGCGTAGGCGGCGTAGTACAATCCCCTCCCCAGAACCAGCTCTTCTTAACTAATTTAGTACCGTCGGCACGCTGGAATATTGCACCATTGATTCCTGCGTCTGGTTTAACTGTCGACCTTACTACCTGCAGGGTGTCATTGGTATTTTCTACTGCATACAATTCACAGCGGCTTCCATCCTGGCTTACCACGTATCCAGCAGGGCAACTGAAGCAAACAGGCGCTCCCCACTCTTCTTCATACAGTACGGCTTTTGTATCTATCACTTTAAACGCGCTTGCATCTGAGGCAGAGAACACACCCAGGCGGTTTCCATCTACCGGATTCTTCAAACATACCACGGTGGCAGCGGCCGCATTCAGCTGATTGCGGTAACCGGATCTGTATACCTTCAGATCGCCGGAAAAATTGGTATATACCTTTCCCTGATCATCCACCAGCCGGATCCTGCTAACAGGGTCTGAAGATGTCGGAGAATTAAGTATCCAGCATCTCCTGCTGGCACGTATGTCAATCAACTCGTCCCCACCGGTGAGCATGCCTGCATATTTATTTGCTACGATACCACTGGCATCAGTCGTAATTCCTTTCAGCACGGTATTCGCGTTTTTGTACGCGCCCGACATTTTTCCGTACTTCCAGTATGCCGGCAGGGTGACTGCAAATACAGGATCATTGAATTCATTGTTAGTACTGGACACCACCACCTGGCCTGTATTGCGGTCAAATATCAGGTTATTTGTAGTAGCCGTGGAGCCATTAACGGTTTTCACCACCTTTTCCAGGATACCCGTCTGCTGTACCGTTTTTAAAACCGAAGCCGTGCGGAGAAGCTTATAGTCATCATTTGGTCTGAAAGGCCAGTGAGGAATGGGTATCGACCATGGACCAAAGGCAAGCACATCCACTCCTGACTGCACAGAAGTTCCCCTGTTAGCATTTTCCACTTCGCGCATATCTGTCACCAGTTCTATTTCACGTCCCAGTGTTTCCGATTGCCAGATCTGGCCGTTTTCATCTATCGTTGTAACCGTATTATTCAGTTTCCTTTTATCACCATCTAATGGATCCGATTTATAATAATATACTGTAGAAGACACCTCCGATCCACCCTGGTTAAATACCCTATCAGCCTTTGGCTTCCCATGCATATCGTTCAGCTTTATCACATATCCCTGCGACATCGCCAGTTCATATACCATAGTGCCTCCAAAGAAATCGCCCCGTCCGGAAGGTCCTCTTTTCTGTACATCCGGCCGCTGCTGTACTTCTACAATAACAGGATAATCCCTGGCGGTATAAAATTCGTGTTGTATCCAACCTGTAGTTTTCAGCGGGTCCGCATTACCAGAGGCATCGAGATCCTTTACAATTACCTTGCTGTATCCTATCTGTGGCGCAGGGAACAAGCTCTCCCCGAAAGGTTCTTCGACATAGAAAAAATTCGTCAGTGTACCTCTCGACTCCTGGCTATAAGGCACCGGCATGCGCATGGGATTTTCATCTCCGCCAATAGCTGGTTCATAGGAAGCCACCCCGCTACTGATAAGCGTTCCATTTGCATTGGTAGTCCGGTACTCGTACTGCTGTCCGTATGTTGCGCCAGGAGCGGTACTGCTACTCATCTGATCCCATCCGTCCGACATATAGATCTTCCTTACACGGGCCGGTCCACCGAGTTTGATACCATCGGCTTTTACCATACGGGTAAAGCTTTTACCCAGATTCACATTTATACAGAAATCATTATCACGCGCTCTTTCGTTGAAATTCTTCTTTAATTCCGACAAGTTACCAATGGCGTTTACAATTGCGTTCAATGCCCTTTCTATTCCCGTAGCCGACTTGATCCTGTCTTCATATCCGGGATATGCATACATCGGATATTCCAGCCGCATTCGCTGCCAGGCCGCCATGATGAACGGGTTTGCTGTTACACTTCCTTCCGAAACATCCTTAAAAAGGATATTATAAGTACCGTCGCCATTATTCCGCACCTTGGTCACTTCTCCATAACAAATAACATTATCGAAACTTCCATCGTCCTGGCTTGTTGCATTGTCCGTAAAATTTACATTCAATTTGGCATAGCAATCATTCCTTCCATTGAGATAGTCATTCACAAAATTCTGCAGAATTGCGGCATCATTAGCGCCACGTAACGGGCCTGGTGCAGCTATTTTAAAACCGTGCGCATCACGCAGGCTGTTAGTTGCTGTACCTGTACTATCAGTTACCAATGCCTTTATGCCCATCATTTGCATTGCCTTACGGTCCTGCACATACGCATAATCGCCCGATTCATATTCCACATTGATAGTGCCTCCTGTTGGCAATGTTATATTGGTAAGATTCCACTGCCTGACATTGCTGTTGGCGAGACTCGAGTCCTGTATGGTGTATGGGAATTCATCATTCCTGAGCTGCCCGAACCCTCCGGTGGCATTGTTAGTAGAGGATTTGAAAATACCCCACCTGTCGGAAGAAAGCGTTGAATACCCGGTATTGTACTTATAATCGAATACATAAGGATGATGTGCTCCTTTCTTTGAAGTACCATAGGTGAAGTAAAGACTCTTTAACGTGTTCTTACCGCCGCCATTGATGCTGTTTGGTATACCAGGACATAATGAATAATCATAGTTAAGTACTACCGTCTTGATCGGATGTATCGGATCACTTTTGGAATATAACCTGATCTCCTTTAGCCGCCGCTGTTTCACCCCGGTATTGACTGTTCCTGCTACCCCGGTCACTCCGAGTGCATCGTCCCTGTCTTCTGTAAGGAAATAAGCAATCTTTGTTTTTGTTTCGATAGAATTGAGATACCAGAGTTCTTTCTCTCCATAAATTACAGCGCCTTTATCGTCAGTCGGATCTGCATTCAGCATGCGATTGTATAAAGCTTTTCCCGGAGTCATCGGGCTACGCCATTTGAAGTTACCGGTAACCTTTGAATAATTAAATTTCACTGCGGTTCCCAGGTCATCATCAGTAATGCCATCATTGGTTACATCCACATAATCAGGACTCAATATTGCAGTTAACAGGTAAGAAGAGGCATATGGAGGCTGTGTTTCGTGCTTATAGTAATTATCTTTCCCATAATTATGCAGGATCTCTTCATTGGTATCCACATCCATTTGTATCAGATTCTTCGACAATGCCTCTGCATTTTTATACGCAGGATTCACCGCAAAGGTGTACTCATCCTGGCGGGTATTATAAACAGGCAAGCCGTAAACAGCGCGTTTTCCATCATTTTCCGTTACAGTGATCTCTGATATATGATGAGGTTTTCTCAGCGCACCATCTGTTCTTGATATGGTTTGCGATACCTGCGGCCCACATGGTGGAACTGCGGGGATCGACGGTCCATAGAACAAGTAGGAGGAAATAGCCTTGGAAGGAACCCTGGCTGCTTCCTGCGCAGTCAGGTAACTTACAGTAGTACCCCTCAATTGCCGCCCGCTTTTTTTGAACGGCGTAGCCGGCGTATATACGTTACCGTATTTATCATGCAATTGCCTGGTGGAGGACCTACCATCGAGACTAACGGCTACTACTTTTTCTCCCTGTATATTGTTCACAAAATCCGGGTCTTCTGCTGTCTGCTCTCCCATTAATTTGAAGTATGCCTGTTCTTCCTGTACTTTAGTACTGTCAGAGCTGTAATCTGCCTGTGACAGGAAAGCATTACTGGAACGCCATTTGCGGGTTACATTGGAAACTGTCTGCTTATAATAGTTTACCCCTCCATGGAAATAGCCTCCAAATCCAAACTCTGCACCGAGGGTAGTATTGTCGGCCTGATCTTCAGCTGTAGGGTCAAACACTACACCGGTATTACCTCTTTGCAGTCTGAACTGACCGCTCCCCATCTGGCTGGTATAAGAAAAAACATCCGGCGTACTAACAGGCACCGGCAGGTTCGGCAATTTGGGGATAATAGGATTCTCCTTCTCCCTCATAAAATCCATTACTGCCAGCGGTAAATTGGTACCCCTATCCGCATACAGGTAACCGTACTCGGGGTTATTATGATTTTCAGATAACACTGTTTGTTTGGCCATATAGCCCGTGAGGCCGCTACCACCGAAAATACCCATGGCATGCCCACCGAGTGTGATGCTGTATTCCTGATAGGTATTCTTAAAGCCAAAGTTGATTCTTGGAGTAAAGGGAGGCGTATTATAGCTATAGGTATATTCGGCGAGATCGCTGCGACGGGAGAAGGTGGCACCCAGTGTCAGATCCTTCAGTCCTTCCCTGGTATTATAACCAAGATTTGCCGAAAGACCTGGCTGGCCTTCCGCGGTATAAGCCATTAGTTGCAGGCCCCCGCTTACTGTCACACCATTGCTGGTATTGGATTTCACTTCACCTTTTAACCCTGCCTCCATGAATCCTCCGGCAATATTGCCCAGGGTCAGGCCGGCATTTGCGCCAACCTCTGCACCAATACCTGTATAGTTATCGCTGAAAACGCCTAATGAAAGGCCCCCACCAAGCTTTATCGCATTGCTGCCAAACAGCTCTGCTCTTATCATTCCTTTTCCTCCATAGGTTATCCTGTCTGCAAGCGTTTGTTTCGTCAGGAGATTGTCACCGGAAAAATCGTCCGGAACTCCCCTGAGCTGGCGGTTCACAGCCCCCACATTCAGGTTCCAGCCCAGCCCCACCCAGCTGGCCTCATCATCTATACCGGCACCGGAAGCGTAATTCAGATTAACGGGATAACCATCTACGTCTAATAAGGGAATATTATATTTAAATGATCCCGAAAAGAGATCTACCATATCATTCGCGTTATAGGCAGCAAACTGCTTATGCTCGGGCTGACTTGGCCCTGAGGTCAGGGCAAACGAACGAAACGGGATAAGCGTTTCTGTTGTCAACAACGACAAAAAAAACAATGCCAGCGCCTTCTTTATTTTTATATTCTGGATAATCATAACCTGCAGCTTAAAGAATCAGTTAATTGGATATATTTCTTCTGCATGGGGAACACCAGCCTGGTAGAAGTAAACAGCCAGTCTTTATAAATCACAACTGCCTGTTGAACTGCCTCCAACGGCTTTCTTTCAAAAATCACCAGGTATTCTATTCCCCGTGCATTACCATTCGCCACCCTGTCCGCCTGCAGCGGCTTCAGGGTATCATGGTTCAACACAAGCTGGAAAACAGTGTCCAGTCCGAAACTGGCCCGCTTATCGTCCTGCTTTTTCTTCTCTCCTTCCTCGTTAACGGGAAAGACATTTATCTTAAAACACATTTCATCATGATCAGCTTCCTGCATCCTGCCATTCATACGTTCCCAGCATTCAGGCAGATAGGTAAGCTTTACTACTGTGCCGCCTATACGTTTTTCCTGTACCAGGCCGTTCTTCGGATCATTCATGGCCGCCTTCAGGCTGTTTTTGTTTCCTGATGTACAAGCCGCCATCATTAACACCACAGGCGCTACCAACGTCATTGCCTTACTTATCATTCTGCGTCGTTTTTATATAGGAATCTTAATTGTTTCATTTCTCCATCGGGCAGCTTCACTGTCAGCTGATAGTAATAACCATCAGTAAAGGATCTGTTATCAGAGATATCTATGATCAGGTGATTCCAACCGCGCTCCAGTGTCACTTCCGGCAGATGCTTTACGACTTGTTCCGGTTTAGTGATGCAGCTGATATTATACTGTAGCTTCGTTTTGGCATACACGTTTTGCACCGCAAATAATACGCGGCCTCTTGCCAGGTAAAAGTTCCCTTTCACCAGGTCATCGATATTGCGAAAACTTTCAGGGGTTGTGGTGCGGGAGCTGTCGGTACAATTCACTTTGAAGGTCCACATCTCCGAATTTACCAACAGCATTTCTCCCCGGTAGGCGCTCACCTGCCATATATACTCATGGCCTTCCTGTAATTCTTTTGCTCCCGGAGGGAAGAACAGCATGGGCAGATTGATATATTGCTGATTGATCAGCGGAAAATTATATCTCAGTGCTTCTGCTTTTGCCTGACCAGGCTTCAATTCTGTCAGCAACAGCCGGTACTGCATTCCGGGTATCGCCGGCAGCACCGGTTGCCAGTAAAATGGCGGCCGTTTGTCGCAGATGTTGTCTCCATCCACCGGCGACGCCAGGATCAATGGAGAAAACGGCTGCAGGTAGTAATCAAAGCATTGAACGCCTAATGGCTCGCCACCATGACTGGCGCCGTCCTGCAATTCAAAACAATATTCATACTCTGCTTCTGTAAAATAGCCCGACTGCCGGCATACATCTGCTATTTTGTTGTTGCCAAAATTGATACTGGCGCCGGCTAATATGCCTCCTGGCAAAGGATTGGTTCCGGGATTTATTTTAAATGATGCCGTTTTAATGGTAACAATCTTTCCTGCCTGTGGCGATGTTACAGTGATCTGCAATTTTACATCCCGTTGCTGTGTTGCCGTAGAAACCACTCTTGCCTGAAAAAGGCCATCAACAGTTCTTCCGTGCACTTCTGGCAGAAACACAAATGATACCTGCGCCCGGGCCGCCATAGCGGATAACAGCAGTACTACCATTATCCAATGTTTAAACCTCTTCATATACTATCTGTTCAATTGATAATTTAATGCCAGCTGCGTGCTGAAGTTTCCAAAAAGATAATTCTGCGCGGTGTTCATCAGATTCTTCCTGCAGTCTGCAAACAGGCTTACATTCAACCGGCCGGCTAAACTGGTGTTGATCGTTTGCCTCAATCCCACCTGTCGTACCACATCTTTATTATCCAGGTAATTAATTCCACTTGTACAATTCAGTATCTTCCCCAGCTGATAACTCCATCCTGTTTCCGCGGTGAATAGATTGCCATACAGGGCATTGTCTTTTATGTCTTTGTTGTAAAACAGGCCAACTGTCAGCACATGCGTATTTATCACAATACTGTGGTTAACATTCAGGTTTAGCAACAGGCTTTTTAATGGCAGTATATTCATCTGCTGCAGGCCAAAGGTGCTGTTGTTTGTTTGCAGGAGTGAGAATAATTTTCCGCTGAGTTGGGAAGACACATTTATCTGCCTGTTCAGGTATCCGGGCTGTGCCAGACCATCACCAGTATGCTTCATAACCGACTGGCTCATGCGGGTAGTCAGTGAGAAATTCTTCTTTACCCTTATGCGCGCATCGATGGCATACTGCCTGTTTCTCCATCCTCCGGCGCTTATCGCTGCCGTTTTCATATCCATCATATCAGTGCGGAAACCCAGGGTTAGTCTGCGTTTGTTCCAATGGCGCCTTATATTCAGCCCATAGCGTATTGTTCCCCGGCTTCCTCCCGGCGATGCGGGATTCGTATAGGCGAGACCGGAGTAGTTGAAATAAACACGTTGCGACATATTCGCCGCCTTCCATTCGCCATTGTAATCCATTCCGGCGGAAAACGTCTGCCAGAAATCATTCAACAGGGTAAAGGCAGCTGTTTTGGAAGTAAGCGCGTAGCTGTTGCCCACGGCGGCGTTATTGAATTCGTTGTTTGATTTTGATATATCAGCGGTAATAGTACCGTATTCACCTAAACTGATTTGCTCCGAGAATGCACCTACAAAAATGTTTCTCTTCAGGCTATTGGCATTGAAAGGACCAAATTGTTTGTTTCTCGTATTCGCATTCACCATAGAAATATGGCTGTGCGCACCATCAACATCTCCCTTACCCATCTGCAGGAACTGTATTGCATAAGCGCCCGGATCCAGGGAAGATGCAAAGTTCAGATCCTTTATATCGCCGCCCTGCCGGGTACCACCGAAGCCCAGCTGAAGGAACTTATTATTATTCAGGAACGCACCCTGGAAACCCGACATGAACAGATCCTGTACACCTCCCTTACTGCCACTGGCTGCAATATTTCCTATATTCAGGCTCTTGGTCTGCAACAACAATCGTTGCAGGAAATTCAGGGGAAGCAGCTCACGTATATTGCGTTTAGAAGACTCCCGATCATCCAGCAATGTTTGTACATGCTGCCCGGTTGCCCGCTGGGCTGTCATCAGCTCCCGGGCCTGCAATCCCTGGTTCACGGACTGTTTAAGGGAGCTAACCTTATTGAGATATTGACGTGCTGCCATAATCGTTTTACCATGAGGAGATGAATAGAGTGAACTGTCAGCCCATTTTCCATTCAAGTCCTCTTCCGTAAGCTGAAGGCGCTTGTCATCGAGCATCAGGCGTTTCAGTTGACTACTATCGAGGTATATCAGCTGCTCCGGAGATACCAGCCCATTAAAGATTCCGGCCTGTCCCGGATCTACCATCGCATTCATCTGCTCTTTCAGCTCATCAATCTGTTGTGCTGCAAATGACTTTACAGCTGCCGAAACATCTATATCACCCAAAAAGTATTTCCTCAGATCATAAGCCTTATTGAGATACCCGTTCATTCGTTGCATATAAGCGTCTTTGTCGAACGAAAACTTTTTGAGATGCTGATCAATCAAACTTCTGTCTATCGGCGAGGTGGCCGCCATATTATTATAGACTATATTCACGGGGATATTTCCTATCACCAGGTTATCTTCTATCTGTGCGCCAAAGCCGGATTGCAGCACGGCACCGGGGGTATTATCATAAAACGCACTTCCGGAAAGTACTTTCACCCGGTTACTGTAGGCGTCTTTCTTCATAAACGACAGTGCTGCTGTTTCATTTCTCAGGGCATAAAAGCCTCTCAGCTTTTCGGCCATATAAGAAGAAATCCTGGAAGTATCTTTCAACAACCGAAGCCCTTTGTTTATTTCCTGCAAATGTTTACTGCCGTAAAGTTCAGCTACATGCTGATAAAAGAGTTGTTGTACAGTATCTTTCAGGTATGGGCTATGCAATACTTTCCCGTTTGGAAGTACTGGCTGTACTCTGCTGTTCAGGGAATCTATCAGAACCGTCTGCAATACCGGGTTGCTCCTGAGCAACGTATTATAATACTGCCGGGACTGTTTAGCTTTCCCTGCCTGCTGCCCCCAAAGCGATATGGGGAGGAACAAGACAATGGTAATTGGTAAAATTCTTTTTAACATAGTATCAAAGGTATTAGGGGCCTGTCTGCTGCCATTGCTACCGCCAGCGCATAGGAAATCCGCCCGGTACTCTACCGGTAAATTCAACACAGGCACGGGTAATTAACAGCTGCAGTTGGCTGCCATCACAAAATATCAGCAATCTTAATCAACAGGAGTAATTATCAGGGCTAAACACACTTATAGCTAAATTCACAAGACATTTTGCTTATTATCTAAATGCTCAGAAATAACATCGCTGCTGGTTCAATAAAGCTTTCAGCGAAAACCTGCGGAATACATACAAACATTATGGTTCATTTTCATGATATAGGATTTATTGTACAGAAATTATTTGACTCTTTTATTTCGTGGTTAACGAATTCATAGTGTATAAAGGTTCTATTATTGTGGTATAAATATACAATAATAAATTTCATATCAAAATACTCAGGTAAAAAAAACTTCTCACATTAACAATAACTCTCAACCGACTTTCTGACCAATATTACCGACTTATTAACCTTTGATCCCAGTCAATATCAGCAGACATTTGCACTGTCCAAACCAGCATAGACTCCTATAAGGCGAAATGGTTGTAAATTAGATAAACAGAAAACGATCCATGGCACACAAAAAGGGGCATGAAAGAATTTTCACGCAGGCCGACTTCCTTCTGGAAAACGGCTTCCATGACAAACGCGCCAAAATAGGGCTGGCCATTTTATCGGATATACAACTTTCAGATTACGATAACATCAGAACAAATTTCAGATCAGACTTCACCAGTATAATATTGGTGCAAAAAGGAGAAATAAAAGGGATGCTCAACAGAACAGCGTTCACCGTAAAGGAAAATGAATTGCTGCTGGTATCTCCTAATACCCTGAAAAAGCTGATATACGTGGATAAAAATTCGGTGGTTTCAGGTCTTAATTTTACACTCGACTTTCTCGTGGAGATAGGCGTGCCAACGAATAAAATGGAGCTGTATGACTACTTTACTTCCAAATATTCGCCTCACTGGAAACTGACAAAAGAAGATGCAGCTATACTGACGGCGCACTTTCAGCGGCTTTCCATCAGGTCAGACAACCTGCTGGATGAGCAGCCGTTCTCAAGAGAATTGCTGCATCACACGTTCTTTCTTTTTCTTTACGAGCTCGCTGCTATGAGCACGAAATATACGGAATTGAAAAACCCGAATATTTCACGGAAGGAAAGCCTGGTAATCAGCTTCTCCAACCTCGTACATCTGGAGTTCCGCCATCAGCGGAATGTACAGCAATATGCTGAACAACTGTTCGTAACACCCAAGTATCTTACGGAAACAGTAAAGGAAATAACCGGGAAAAGTGCGGGTGAGGTGATAGATGACATCGTCATGCTCGAAGCCAAAGTATTACTGGAAGATACCCGCCTTAGCATTGCAGAAGTGGCGGAAATGCTGCACTTCAGTGACCAGTCTTTCTTCGGAAAATATTTTAAAAGACATTCCGGCGTATCTCCACGCGAGTTTCGCCTCGTCAATAAATGATATTGTTACTCACAGTGTAACAGTTGTAGGTTTAACAAAACAGGCCGAAGCAATCATGCTCTGGCCTTTTTTCGTATATACATTACCGTAGTAATCTAAAAGAAACCGACTTTCAGACCAGAATCACCGATTTATCAACCTTTTCCCGCGCATTACTCACCACTAATTTTGCGGAGCAATTTTGTATTAATCATCGTAACAAATTCTGTTTATGTCAATGACATTCAAACCAGTTCCCTTTTTATTGATGGCTGCACTGCTTGCATCCTGTGGCAGCAGGGAAACCCAAAAAACGCAACAGGCAGCAGTGAAAGTGAGCGTGCTAAAAGTAAGCGCCAGCCAGCTCCCCCGGGAATTGTCCTATTCCGGATCTATAGAACCGGATAATACTGCTGAAATTGGATTCGCCGTACCTGGTGTTGTAAATAGTATAGCAGTAGAAGAAGGTCAGACTGTTAAACAGGGACAATTACTTGCATCTCTCGATGCTACTGAATACAGCAATGCCCTCGCCATCGCCAACGCGGGTCTCGAACAGGCGGAGGATATGTACAACCGCCTTAATGAACTTTATCAGAAGAATAGCCTGCCGGCAAAGGATTATATTGATATCAAGACTAAACTTGCGCAGGCCAGAGCCAACAAACAAATCAACGCCAAGCGTATCGCCGATAGCCGCCTGTACGCTCCTATCTCCGGCATTATCACCGCGCGGAAAATTGAACGGGGCAGCGCTGCGGCTCCGGGCATGCCTGCATTTACCATCGTAAAAACAGATATGGTATACGCCAAAGCGGCCGTTCCGGAAAGTGAAGTGGGTGCTTTATCACATGGGGGTATTGCTACGGTTTATATCCCAACACTGGCCGACAGTGTCAACGGAAAGGTCACTATCATCAATCCCCAGGCGGATGCAACTTCCCGCACATATAATGTCAAAATAAAACTAAATAATAATAATGGCAGGCTTCTTCCCGGCATGTTAACGGAAATCAAAGTAAATACCGGCACTGTTGTGAACAACATCACCATCCCCGCAACCGCTGTTATCCGGGATGCCGATGACATCACCTACGTATTTGTTACCAATCCCCAGCAGAAAGCTGTGCGGAAACGCATCACCGTTGGCGGACTTACAGGAAAGAACGAAGTGGTGGTAACCGATGGACTGAAAGAAGGTGAACAATTAATTGTTGCCGGCCTTTCCAACCTGAAAGACGGCTCCGCCATCAGCCTGTAATTCGTTCGTACGAGCCATTTTTATTATGTCTGACAACACCGGAAGAATGAAAAAAAGAAAGATAAGTTTCATAGAAGCAGCCATGAAGCACAAACAGGTTACCATTGTGGTAACCGCGCTGCTATTGCTGCTGGGGCTTTATTCGCTGATGAATATGCCCAGGTCGGAGAACCCGAAAATAGATATGCCTGTTGCCATGGTATACGCTTTTTACCCGGGCGCCGATGAACTGCAAATGGAAAAACAGGTAACCAACAAGATTGAACAATACCTGTTTTCTTTTGAAGAAGTAAATAAGAAGAAAACCAAATCACAAACCAAAGACGGACAGGTTTTCATTACCGTAGAATTGCATACCAGTGTCAAAGACAGGAAGAAATTCTGGAGCACACTGCAACACGGGCTCAACACCGTTGCCAGGCAAAACCTGCCACAGGGTGTCATTGGCCCTGTTGTCAACAGCAACTTCGGAGATGTAACTGCGCAGATCATCACCGTATCGTCTGATCAGCGGAGTTACGCAGAAATAGAAAAATATCTTGATAAAATAGAAGACGGGCTCAAAACTATACCGGAAGTTTCAAAAATCAACAGATCCGGCGGTCAGAAGCAGCAACTGTATGTTACAATAGATGATCAGAAGATGCAGCAGTATGGTTTTGACCTGTCAACTATTATCCGTACCCTGCAGATGCAGAATATCACCGGCTATTCCGGTGAAATGACCATCAGCTCCAACACTTTCCCTGTTTTTACGAACAGCCAGTTTAAAACAGAAGCCGATCTCGGATCGCAGATCATTTATACCACACCACAAGGCACCGTGGTAAGGCTTCGGGATGTGGCTAAAATTGAACGCCGCTATGAGGAGCCATCTTCGTTTATCCGTATAGGTGAGGATAAAGTAATGATGCTGGCTATTGAAATGCAGCCGGGAAATAATATCGTGCAATTTGGACATATCGTGGAAGAGCGGCTGAAAGAACTCAAAAACGATTTTCCGGACGACATCAAAATAAACACCATCGTTAATCAGCCGGAAGTAGTGGATGAAAGCATCCGCCATTTTATGAAAGAGTTTGGCCTGGCCATCGCCTCCGTGATCATTGTGGTAATGCTGTTATTACCTTTCCGTGTAGCCGCCGTATCCTCGCTGGCAGCACCGATCTCCATCCTTATTACCTTTGGCCTTATCAATATCATGGGGATAGAGCTGCACCAGGTGACGCTGGCCGCATTGATCATTGTGCTGGGCATGGTGGTAGACAATGCCATTGTGGTAGTGGATAACTACATCGAAAAACTCGATGAAGGTATTACGCCATGGACGGCAGCCTGGCAGGCAGCCCGACAGCTATCGCTGCCTATCTTCACCGCCACACTGGCTATCATCTTCGCATTTGCACCGCTGGCGTTGTTCATGAATGGTATCTCGAAAGATTTTATTGCAGCTTTACCCGTAACCATTGCAGTAGCGCTGATCACTTCCATGGCGGTGGCATTACTGCTTACACCCTATACCTGCTATGTGTTTATCAAGAAAGGATTAAAGCACAAAGTAAGCTCCGCTAAAAAACGGAAAAGTTTGCTCGACAGGCTACAAAATACCTTCAACAAAGGAGTGGAACTGGCCTTCAATTTTCCCAAAACAACCGTCGCCATGGCAATAGGAGCCGTAGTACTTGCTTTGGTGCTTGCAGGAAAAGTAAAACAGGAGTTCTTCCCGTTAAGCGAAAGCAAACAGTTCAATGCGGAAATCTGGATGGCGAATGGTACTTCCCTGGAAGAAACAGAAAGGGTGGTGAAACTGGTGGAACAGGAACTGAAGAAAGACAAGCGCGTACTGGGCATTGCCAGTTTTGTGGGCACCAGCTCGCCCCGTTTCAACGTTACCTACGCCCCCGAAATGCCTCGCCGCAACTTCGCCCAGATATTCATCACTACATCCGGCAGCGACGCCACTAACGAACTGGTAAAGGAATTCCTGCCCAGGTTTGAGGGTTTCATTCCCAATGGCTACATACGCTTGCGGCAGCTGAGTATGCAGGAGGGCTCTCCGCTGGCTGTAAGAATTATGGGAGAAAATCTTGCAGACCAGAAAAAAGTAGCTGCGCAGGTAATCGATATCCTGCGTAATACTCCTGGCACCAACTGGGTACGGTCCGACTACGAAGATGATTACCTCGGCATCAGTCTGAAAATTAAAGAAGATGCTGCAGCCAGGCTGGGCGTGCCCAATCAGCTGATTACGCAAACCATCGGCGCAGGCCTGAAAGGTTATGCCGTATCGCAGATCTGGGAAGGAGATAAACCCGTGGATATATTACTACGCATGGATGCCAGTAACCGCAAGGATTTCAGCGATCTGGGCAATCTGCATGTAAACAGTATGTACGGCAGTAAAGTGCCGCTAAAAGAAGTGGCAGAGCTGACACCTTCCTGGCATACAGGCGTCATCGCACATAAGAATGGGATTCGTACACTGACGGTACTTTCCGAAGCGCAGATGGGCATCATGGCATCAGAGATGCTGAAAAATGTGCAACCTGCTATTGAAAAGCTGCAACTGCCTCCGGGTATTACCATTCAATACGGCGGAGATGCAGAATCTTCTGCGGAAAACGCACCGGGAATGGGTATGGCATTGGGTACCAGCCTGATCCTGATTCTGCTCACCCTGCTGTTTCAGTTTAAAACCTTCGGTAAAACGCTGATCATCCTGGCCACTTTCCCACTGAGCCTGCTCGGCGCTTTCCTCGGCCTGTATATCACCGGCAATCCAATGGGTATGACTGCATTCATGGGCATTATCAGCCTCATTGGTATAGTGGTGCGTAATGGTATCATACTGGTAGATTATGCCGATGAACTGATCAGGGATCATCACTATACCGTAAAAGCAGCTGCACGGGCTGCTGCCAAACGCCGTATGCGCCCCATCTTCCTGACCTCCGCCGCTGCCGCCATTGGCGTATTGCCCATGATCATCGGCAAATCGCCACTGTGGGCACCGCTTGGCAGCGTACTGGCTTCGGGCCTCATTGTTTCCATGATCCTGACGCTTTTTGTGGTGCCGGTGATGTACTACCTTTTCGTACGTCCGGTACCGGTAGTAGCGGAAGCACCAGATGCCGAAGCAAACATTATGTACAAACCGGTGCATTAATTCAATGAATAACACAGGTGGCGTTGGCGCCGCCTGTCTATATAAAATATTAAATATGAATTTCAGATTAATATTATTCTTCGTTGCAACACTGGCCGTTTATCAGTCCGGCGCGCAAACGCCGGTGCTGACTGTGGAAGAATGCCAGCGTATGGCGCTGGAACAGAACAAAAAGATCAAAGCGGCGCAATATCAGGTGGAAGCGGCGAATGCAGCTGTCAGATCAGCTGCTGCCAACGCTTATCCTTCCATCGATGGATCAGTGATGGGGGTATACCTCGGCAAACCGCTCGGCGGCGCCCTCAACGGCGCAATACCCGAATATTTCGGCGCGGCCTCCGTTACCGCCAGTCAGCCCATTTATGCAGGTGGCAAAATACGTCTTGGCAAAGCGGCCGCCGAAAAAGGCGTGCATATACGCGAGGATCAAAAAATGCTTACCTCCACTGAAGTACTTCTCAATGTGAACAAAGCTTACTGGCAGGTGGTACAGGTAAAAGAAAAAATCGTACTGGCACATAAGTACCACAACATGTTGCAGGGCCTGCAAAAAGAACTTAAAAACGCTTATGATGCGGGTCTCACTTATAAGAACGATCTGCTGCGTGTGGAAGTGAATCTGAATGAAGCTGCACTCAACATCACACAGGCTGAAGATGGTCTTGTAATGGCCAAACTCAATCTTGCACAAATCACAGGCATGCCTGGTAATACCGGATTCAGTGTAGCCGATTCCGTTAGTGGCAACTTCAGCGAGCAGGCAGCAGAAGATCTTTCTACCGCTGCAGATAAGCGTCCGGAAATAAAAATGCTGAAAAATGCGCTCGATGCGGAAGAATTACAAAGAAAGATGCTGAAAGCTGACCTGTTACCTGTGATTGGTGTCAGCGCCGGTGGCTTCGCCAACGCAGGCAAACACATCAACATCAGCAACGGTAAGGATTTCATGAGCTCCTACTACGGGCTTGCCAGCATCAGCATTCCTATCTTCGACTGGGGCAAACGGGCCAACAAAGTCCATGAGCAATCTGCAAAAATGGCTGCTCAACAGCAACAGCTGGAAGATACCCGGGAACTCATCAACCTCGAAGTGCAACAGTCTTATCTGGCACTGAACCAGTCGGTGAAGAAAATAGACAAATCCAGGCTATCGCTCACCCAGGCGGAAGAAAATCTCAAATTGGCCAACGATCGTCTTAAAGCCGGTACCATCACCGGCAAAGATGTGCTGGAGGCACAAGCCATATGGCAACAGGCATATAGTAGTATCATAGACAGCAAGGTAGAATACAAGATCAATGAAGCGGCATACAGAAAGGCAATAGGTGAACTGAAATAATTATCCTGCTCATCTGATAAAAAATGTTGTATGAAAGAAGAATGGAAACAACTCCTTCAGACTGGCGCAGTGCTGTTCGCACGGCATGGCGTTACAGCTATCAGTACGGAAGATATCAGCCAGTGTTGCGGTTTAACAAAAAGGAGGTTCTATGAACATTTTGAAAGCAAGGAAAACCTCCTTAATTGCATCGTTACTACGTGGACGGAAAAAATGGAACGGTACCTGTTGCTCAACCGGCAGATCTCAGCCAACGCCATTGATGAGCTGCAAAACTTTCTGCAGGCAACAGACAAAGTAGTATCCGCCACCAATTCCTCCTTCCTGCTCGATTTACGAAAACGTTACACGCCGACCTGGAAAACATTGCTGAGGTTCAGGGAAGAAACATTGGGAGCATACCTGCAGATAAATATCAGCAGAGGTATTAAGGAAGAAATCTATCGCAGCAATGCCGACAAAGCAATCGTTGTGCAGTTGTACCTGACCCAGTTGCAATTACTACTGGAAGAACTGTGTGTGGAGGGCGTTCCCACCAAACGAGTAAGCCGGGAGATGAATATCTGCTTCCTGCAGGGACTCGTTAATATAAAAGGAATGAAGCTGCTGGATACCTGGTAGCGCTCTCTTTTGTGGTGTGCAGACCGGGCAACATCAATTGTCCGGTCTTTTTCATTTGCGGAATAAATTGAAATATTCAATACTTTTGCTCTTCATTGTTTTATCCATATTTCATTTATGTCGCAACCCGTAGCCATATTTGCAAAAATACCCATCACCGAAAAATCTTTCAAGTCATATCTGAAAACAGCTCCTGTTAACCGGCTGGCCACATTTATATTTGAAACTTTGAACCAGCCCGACAAGAATTTTTATGTTTTCAGACACCTGAAAAAAGAAGAAGTCCTGTTTGCCTACTTCTACTTTAATTACGGTTCACTATCAGGTTTATTGGATTCCCCGGTAATGGCCGCGTTGCAGACGGCTGCTACTTTTTCCGACCTGCCAGACACCGGCTATATAGCAGGAACACACGATGCCCTCAATTTCGATCAGGAAGACCTCGAGGGAATACTTCGGGTGAACAATCAACAGTGCACGGCGGAAAAGGATATCCCCGATACCTACTGGCAGCAGCTTACAAAGGATATAGAACAGCAATTTTTCAAAAAGGTAAAAGCCGATTTCGCCGATGAATTTTACAAAGGCAGGATAGTAGACAGCGCTATTGTCAAAAAATGTAAGGCGCTTATGGAAAAACGCCGGCAGGAAGAGGTGCTGAACAACCTGGATTCCGCCAGTTTTCTGAAGCCGCTATTCTTCTTCGATAAATATTTCTTCAACGGGCAATACATCTATTGTCCTGAAGGCAACGCGCAAATATACAAAGACCCTGATCCTGCACAGTTCCGGCAAACGCCCTATGGTGGAACCGATGGACGGTATCTGGTTACAGACGGACACATGCTCGAAACGGATGTAGCTTCTTTCAAAAGAATGCAAAACACTGAGTATATCTGCTATAAATCGGCCACAGGCGTATACGACGATAAACTACAATTAATACCCGAAGCCGACCCCGCTACATTTAAAGTGATTGATGGTCATCATGCAGTAGACGCCAATAACATCTACTTCAATCATCTTATCATCTCAAAAAAAGAAATCGGGGTATATAAATTCGATGCCAGGGGCTACTACTGGAAATGTATCATTCTTCATGGAGAGAGAGCGGTATATGTAGGGGATGAAAAAATAGATGTTGATGCGGCTACTTTTAAAATACTGCAGTTCCCCCGCAACATCCATTATAACTATTGCCTGCTGGCGGTAGCGGCCGACAAAAACGGTACTATGATCCTCTATAAGCCGTCTCCCTTTACCAATCCGGTGCAGATCATACGCAACGAAGATCCGGAAGCCTTTATTGAAAAAACAGCGGCCGCACTGAACAACAAGCGCGAAGAAAAAAACGATCCACCCAAAGCCACAGAAAATAACCAGGAGTATTGTGATTCGTTCCGCAAATGGATGCATGCACATTTCGACAGCTATTATCCACTTAACAAACTAACAATTGCATTTTACCGTAGCATCAATAATTACATGTATGCCTGTTTCCAGGAACAGCAGTACGAAGCGATAACTGACATATACGATAAAATAAAGGATTACGCCTGGATTAATCCTTATATTTTCCATCATACCGCCTGCACTTATGTGAAGCTCGGTAACCCGGAAGTAGCCGTTGCAGAAGTGCGCAAAGCACTGGTTTATGGTTATGAAAAGATAAACAACCTGTGGCCCGACAGAGATCTGGAACCGATATGGAACCATCCACAGTTTGTAACACTGCGCAAATTCAACGAGGATAACCCGTATACTTCCGTGAGTGTGGAAATGCTGGAGCAAATTGTACAGCTGAAACCCGGTGATTATGATACCGTAGAGATTATGCGCCAGATTACCAACACGATGTATTTCCCGGACTTACCCCAGATTCCGGACAACGTGGAAGATAAACAACTGGCAGCCTGGTACGCCAGGTATAAAGAGTTACTCTCACGGGTATACGAAGATTACTTTATGAAAAATATGTACCTGGGAAGGGAAAAATTATATCGCATATACAGGAACCATACTGTCCTACCCCCACGCATACACGCTGAAATGCTCATCTATACCTTTAAGGATGCGCACATGTTCGGACAGTCCGATGAATCAAAACTAACCGACTGTCTGACAATAGCGAAGGCATTGAGGGCATCCCTCTCGCGCATCATTGATAAAGAGAAATACGATGCGGCATTAAAAGAACTGGAGCAACAATCTTTCCTTTCTTACGCGTTGCATGAACTAAAAGAAAATTAATACGCCGGATTAAAAAGTTGGTGATATAAAATAAAATTACAGGAAGATGGAAACAACCATCTTCCTGTGCCGGCTATATCATTTTGCCATAGGTCAGGCTCCGCCACAACCACTCCACAGGTCCAAACCGGAAGTGCGACATCCACCAGGAGCTGACGGCCAGCTGCACAACGAAAATGGTGGCCCATATCCAGAGAATCGCCAATGGTCCTATCCCCGCATACAACCCGCCGCCAAAGCTGTAATAAACAGATACGCAAATAACAGATTGCAGGAGATAATTGGTAGCAGCCATCCGTCCGGCTGCCTGAAACGGCAGCAATATCCGTTGCCAGGTAGTACACCGTAACAGCCGGATGATAGTGGCAATGTAGAAAATTCCGATGGCAGGTCCGGCGATATAGCTGCTGAATACCTGTGCATAGCTATACACTGCAGTGGAATGGCCGGCACTGATATATAGCAGCGAAAGCAATGCAATAGGCCATCCTATCATAGCACTGCCCAGCTGTACCCTCCGGATAAATACGATGTGCTGCTCCGGATCATGGAAAATGCGCCTTTTTCCTGCATATGCCCCCAGCAGGAACATCGCAAAGATCACAGGAGCTTCTATCAGGTATCCTATTCTTGTTACGATCAGGTCATTTGCATTCTGCGCATATAGCTGCTGCCATGTGCCGTTCCGGTAAGCATCTATTGCCGCGGTTCCAGCAGTGGTGGTAGCGCCTCCGTCGGCAAACCAGGCTGACCCAACGATCATCCCTCCCAGCATATATAACAACACCGGTATTAACAGCAGGCCCATGGCCCATTTCACCAGTGTTTCAGGTTTGCAGTGCCTGAAAAAAAGCAGCAACGCGCCCAGTGTGCTGTAAAAACATAATACATCCCCGAACCAGATGAAATTGGCATGGATCATCCCGATGCCCAGCAGCACCAGGAGGCGGCGTAAAAACAGCTTTACCGGCGAATGACCTTTCTTTTCCGCACTTTGTAAAAAGATGGTAAATCCCAGGCCAAACAAAAAGGAAAACATGGAAATGAATTTCCCTTCCCCCACCAGGTTCACAAACAATACACTTATTTTGTTCCAGGTTCCGGGCCAGTATTCCAGCGGATCCAGGTATAGTGCGGGAAAGGAGAACAGACCCATATTAACCAGCAGGATACCAGCAAGTGCCACTCCCCTGATGGCATCCAACTCATGAATACGACCGGCTTGTACCATCGGAGCCGGAACCGGAGCAACTAACTGCATAAATCATATTTTCTGTGCAGCAAAGTTGCTTTAGTATGCCCGGACGGCATTTGATATATGTCAAATAATCAGTCTTCCTGTGCTCGTATGCGGCTAAGTGTTTCCAGGGTGATGCCCAGGTAAGAGGCAATATGTGTAAGCCGGGCTTGCTGTACGATCTCCGGATACCGCTCCAGCAGCCGCTGATAACGTTCTTTTGCAGTCGAAAACTGCAGGCTGTAAATCCTTTCCTCCAGCCAGATCGCGTATGCTTCCATACTGAGCGTCCATACTTTTTCTATCACCGGAAATCGTTCCCGCAACTGTTGCAATCCTTCAATGGATATTACTTCTATCACCGAGTCTTCCAGTACCTCAAATGTTTCCGGGCTGGGTGTTTGCCGGGTGGCACTCTCCAGCGAAAGCACCGTATCATCCGCAAAGCAGAATGCAGTGGTAACTTCCCGTCCGTTTTTCAGATAGTATCCCCTGACGAGGCCCGAGATAATATTGTAGCTGTAGCGGCATATCTTCCCCTGCTCCAGCAGCAGTTCGCCTTTCCTGAATATTTTTTCTGTAGCTACCTCATAATAGGCGTTGCGTATTTCTTCCTCCCGAAAGGCAACAGTAAGTAGTTTGGCAATGAGCGCTTCCTGATATTTCATAGGGGAAAAATACGGATTATATCAGCTCGGGCTTCAGCACCTTCCAGGCTTTTTCCCGCCAGTTTAAACGGTAGCGGTATAACCAGTCGAAACTGCGTTGTGCAAACAGTGGTATGAATATCGCCATCATCCATTCCCGGATCTTCGCCTGCCACGGGGAAAGAATGGCTTTGGATTTTCCTCTTCTCCTTCCTTCAGCCACAATTTTTTCCACCCGGGGTTTACGTTCTGCCTCAAATTTCCGGAACACACCCGTATAAGCGCCTACGCCGGCATCACGCAGCAGCATGGCAAGATACATCGCATCTTCCAGCGCCATGGAAGCGCCCTGACCTGCATTCGGACTTACCGCATGTGCAGCATCTCCTATCAGCAATACTCTGCCCTTAAACCAGGCCGGCAGGGAAGCGATGTCTGAAACATTTACTTTCAGTACTTTTTCTGTGTTGGCAATCAGCGATCCTATCGGAGTATGATAATCCTGGTATCTGGCCAGCATTTCTGCCTTCACGCCTTCTAATGTGGTATCTTCCAGCTCCTCCTTAGTAAAAGGTGTATCGGATGGCAGGTTCGACCACCACATGGCCTTTCCATCTCCTGCCGCACAATAACCAAAGAAGCCATTGTTGCCGAATGTAAAAGTTAAACTGTTGATTTCGTCAGATGTCATTTCCGGCACTGCTGCCAGTGGTACAAACCCACCATAGTTTTTGGAGCCTGTAAATGCCGGTACCGGCCCATCGGGGAACAATATTCTACGGGTAACCGAATGTACACCATCAGCTCCTATAAGGATATCGCCGAATGCCTCGGTGCCATCTGCAAAAACAGCGGTCACTCCCCATGGATCCTGCCGGATGTTAGTCAACCGGCGGCCGTATTGTACGGTCAGCCCCTGTTCATCCAATTCCTGCAAAAGAATATCGTATAGTGCTGCCCGGGAGAGGCTGACAGCCGGCTGGCCATATTTCTTTACGGCCCCGTTAGCCATACGGGCAATCATTTTACCCTGGCCATTCCGCATATGAAATTCACTGGCAACAGCTCCCGCTGCTATTACCTGCTGAGCCAACCCAAGGCTATCCAGTACATTCATCCCGTTGGGCGCAATATTAAAGCCTCCACCGGCAGATGCTTTATAAGTGTATGCTTCGAAGATGTCGCAGGAAATGCCTGCTTTTTTCAGAAAAAGTGCCAGTGTCAGTCCGCCTATACCGCCACCGGCTATAATTACGTGATGAGAAGTTGAGAATGGAATCATAAGAACTAAGTTTTATAATTCAAAATTGCATCACGAAACAGCCGTCATCAACCCTTTACAGGTAAGCGAAATTAAAAAAGCGGCGAAACCCGTTTTTTAACCGGCTAATGCTTCCTTGTACATTCCCACTGTTTTTTTTGGGATTGAAATAGTTGTTTTATCAATATAGATGTAAGTTTGCATTATGTTGAAAATAACGTTAACCACCATATTTTCCGTTCTTTCCGCATTACACCTGTGGCATGCACCGGAACAAACAAAACCTAAAAAAGATATTGCAGACAGTACCCTGAATGCCTTTGTTCCGGCTGGATATAATATCCTTGATACTGCTACCGGCGACCTGAACCTTGATCCGTATCCGGACGTCATCCTGGTATTGTACAAGCCAGGAGAAGACAGCACCTCCGATGTGGTTGAGCACCCGGAAAAGCGGCCGTTGCTGATCCTGCTGGGGCAGGCCAATCATGGGTATAAACTGGCAGCACGCAACGACAACGCCGTATACTGCGTAGACGGTGGCGGGATGATGGGCGATCCTTTCGAAAATGTTGTCATCAAAAAAGGTTATTTCTCTATCGAGCATTATGGTGGCAGCTCCTGGCGTTGGACGAGGATCATTACCTTCCGGTATTCCGCTGCAGATAAAAACTGGTACCTTCATAAAGATGGCGGCGTGAGCTTCCATGCTTCTGACCCCGAACATACTACCGAAAAAGTACATACTACAAAGGATTTCGGAAAGATCCGGTTCGACCGGTTTAATATCTATAAAGAATAATGTCAGGCAATAACCATCAGCAGTTTTGCTGCGAGGTATAACCCTATCCCATATACGGAGTGTGCCAGCAGGCTTCTGAACCGGGCTACCATTGGCTTTGGCGTTTTAGATGCCGCCATGCCCATGCCCATTCCCGGCTGCATAATAAAGAAAGGTGCAACGATCGTAATCACTCCTACCAGTAGTGCAGGCCAAAACGTAGGCGCCTGTATCCATTGCGGCCCCTCTATTATCACCAGCAGAAATGAAAAGGTAATCCCTATCATATAATGCGCGCACCAGCCTATGGCCGTTTCTCCGGAAATCGGAGCAGCCGCAGCAATACTATTATGCATAAATTTTCCGGATGAACAATGTCCTATCCATCGGCCTACAAAGGCATAATTGAGCGATGGAATCTGAAAAATATATTTTAAGAATAACGCCCATATATCCATTACAATAGTTGCCCCTACTCCTATCAGCACTGTTTTTATGATAATTGCTGTCATGTTTATGTTGTTTTAAAGAATTTATACAGACCTTACGATGAAAGTTCCTGTTAATAGCATCCCCTGCCATGGAGCCGGTATATGCAGCAGTTGTAATGGAATTCCATCTTGATAATTTTTTATAATTCGCTAATCTCACTTCTGTCTAACATAGATAACTATGCCGAACACTGTTCGATAAATGCCGATAAAAAAAGCAGCCGAAGCTGTTTTTCTGATGTATTTTAATTTCCGAACACCGTTCGGCAAATTTAAATACTAATTTTCAATGGACAAATAAATTTTATAATCTCATCGACGGTCACTTATCTGCCGGGCTCGGATTACCTTTGAATATCCGTATATTTATACATGAAAATATGCGTTCGATGAGATTTATTGCCGCAATGATATTACTGATAACAGCATTACCCGGTTTGTATGCCCAACAACAATCACAGCCTCCTGCATTGAAAGAGCATTTCGGCGAAGCTGATGATCCTGTAAATGAATACCTGAATACAAGTTTGGCTCCTATAAGAGAAAATTTCAAAAAGATCAATGCCACCAAACAATGGAAGCAGGTCAAATCGGTGAACATAGAAAAAGGAGAAGGTGGTACTGCCAGGTTTTACTATGCAGGCAGTGGTCTACAGAAAATTGCCGCCCGGCAATTCGGAGAAATGAGCCAATTGCTTTCCGAATACTACCTGCTGCATGGTAAACTCTCTTTTGTATATGAAACGGAAATGCGCTACCAGCAACCTTTTGATACAGCAGGAGCTGAGATAATAACCACGCGGTCGTACTTCAGTAACGATCATCTGGCACATCAGCTCAACAGCGAAGATTGTGGGGCTCCTTTTTCGTCCGACTATCTGGAAGAAGAACGCAAACGGCTATACGAATCATACGGGCAATTGTTGCAATTAGTGAAGGAGAGATAAATCACACCTGTTATTTAGCTAACTTATTTTCAGGTAGAAGAAAATCTGGCGATATTCTAAGCAAGGAAAGAAAAAGAGACTTATTCGCTTACATACCCCATCCCCTGCCCGTTATATAGTCCCATGCCTGCATTCAGTAACAGCTCTACAAATCTTCTTTCAGCTGTAGCCTGTAGTTCAAAGTTCATCCAGCCCGTCATTCTTTTTTCAGTTGTAGTTCCGCCGTTGAGGATGATCACTCTTGGTTTAGGAGGAGTTTCCAGGAAAACTGGTTCCAATTGCAATAACGCGCTGCTTGCAGTGGCTTCATCATAGCAGGAAGCGATTTTGCATTTCCAGTTGTGTAATAGGTTAGGGATAAATCTGACATCGACCGGAGAGAGGAAATCATAACCAGCTTTATCCGGCATGCCGGCAACGATCGGGGATAAGGGTTTCAGTACCAGTTGTACGATTGTTCGTTCTTTATAATCCTGCACGGGATTAGGCAGGATTTCTATTTCACGCACCACAAAGCCTGTTTTCGACTTTTTGTCGGAAATACCAATCATTTCTGAGTGGAAAAGATCTTTGATAAATGTTTCCGCAGTGTCGGGCAGGTGAAAAGAGATAAAAAAGGACAGCTCGCGGTTCAGGAGTCGCAGGCGATCGCCGTTTTCCTGAAACGGACAATTGATCTGCGAGAAGCTGAACAGTTTGAATCCATTTCCGTATCCTTCTTCATCAAGATAAGCAGCGTAGCTACTATCTGCATGGGATAGTATCCGGTATATGGAAGCGGACAGCGGATAGGCATAGTTCGCCGGTATAACCGGTTTTGCGGCTGCGGTATGAAGTTTAAGGACAAAGCGCATCGGGCAGATTCGGTAAATCGGGAGTAAAGAAAGGGAGAATTGGGGAGATAAGGTACGGGAAAATTCCCGGGGAGAATGAGGTGGATTTTACAGAGGGGTTGGGTTAGCGGCTGCGTAGTGGTTTTACATAAATTAAAAATTAAACGTATATGATTTTATTATTTGACTAGATAATGCTAGAGACCCAATTACTATCATGGGAAAGGGCTGCAAGTTGGGGAAGAATCTTAGTTCTATATAGTCCGATTATTATAGGCTGAGAGTGGCCGCAGCCTGCGAAGCAAATTTCAATTCTGGTTAGTTTGATTATCATTTTCTTCCGGGAAAGGTCGGAACATAATGGATTTTAATTCTATTTAGTCCGATTATCACGATAAAAAACCGGCAAATGCCGACATAGTCAAAACATGATCAATTCACTCCCTCTTTAACGCTTTGATTATCTCTTCAATATACCAAATTCTTGGTTCGCCTATAGCCATTTCCAATTCCTGTATCTTGCGTTCGATTGATCGTAAGTTTGGCATATACTCATCGATCTTTTCCGCTGGTATCTGTGATCTAACAAATCTAACTCCTTTTACCAATTGCTGAATAAGGCCATACGTACTACTCTCAACATAGCTGCCTTTTTCTATTTTCAAATAATCAAATGCAGGTTTCATATGCATTATTTTAATCATTCAATGGCTCATACTCCATGTCTTGCTGAAGAGCAACTTTGGGACCGGTCTTTACCGCATGTTTGATATCCGGGAAGAATGATAGTTCGTGTTTGAATCCAGACAGTGTCTCAGCCTTTCCATTATGCATCAATTCACCGCAATAAGACGCCACCCAATGCTTGTTCATTTCCAAGCCTTCTTTCTTTGTATATAATCTCTGCTGATTCACTATTGTATGAATCACGGTATTGGCAACAGCTGTATCATCATATACATCTAAAGAAAACTTTTTGGTCTCCCTCTCTATTGCAAAGTCGTTTATTAATGATTTAATAGTATCGACCAATCCTGGGCCATAAGAATATTCTTTTATGCAGACTATATATGTTGGAGCATCATCATAACGTGGAATTCCTGGTCCCATTAATTTATATGGGATCAAAGATTTTTTTACGCTTCTAATAGCATTGTCTTTAGGGTCTTTAGAAGGCCCACAGCCAAGAAAAATAAAAGGAATAATAAAATACATTAATTGGGGGAAGGGTGTTCGGAAAATCATAAATGAATTATCAAAATGGTTTTATAAAACAAAGGCTGCTATAATAATTGCCATCATATCTGCTATCCTGTTCAGGATATACAAGTTTAAACTCACCTAATAATCGACCCGCATAAGGACGTATTTTTTTTACTGATGAATCATACTCAGATGCCGATGTAAAATAAATTGTACCAGGTAAAAGTCCTCTCCAAGTAATTTGATTAAACGTCCTGACATGTATCGCTTTTAATTTCTCTGGGCTAGGTATTTTCCAACCATCCTTTTTAAGGCACTCAGCAATAACTAATGCCTCTGAGTAGTATATAGTCTTCTAGATTGTATCATAAATCATGGTATAATAGGTTTTGACGTCTTCCCTCGAAGCATCAACATGAACCGCATAATCAAACTAGGTTTTAGTACAACAAGCCGGGTCAAAAATCTCCGAATAATTAATTGGCCAGATGCCTGGCAGTAAAGAAAACTATTTTTTTTGATTTAGCAAACGGGGTTTTCCCCGGTTTATCATGTTATTCTTAATCTCATCTTATCTTTATTTTCACCCAGCATATTTAATTCTCAACTGAGAAGCTCTCTTTATTAAATAACACATTACACGTGTCCTTAAGTGTTTGCTGAAGTATCATATTCCTCTTCAGCTTAGCTTTGCATTATGAATGAAACATTCAATGCCCCATCTTTGCACTTACAAAAACATGCCATGGTTGTAAATACGCATCAAATAACAAGAAGGTACCATATCAGGCTTCGGATTGTTTCATTCTTCCCGTCAATCTCAAAATCCATTTACGAAATATTTATTACTAAGAGTTCAAAGCTTTAATGCACTTCCATTACACATGCTTGGAAGGCTCCAACGCAGTGACTTCCATCTCCTTATAATATTTCGGGCCAAAGACAAACCGGGTAATACTGCCGATTTCGGGCTTTGTCGTTGTTTCAGGAGACCACCATCCCGATAATCTTTTCTGCGTGGTTACTGCTTTATAAACTCCTCATAATCGACTAACGTTTTTGAATATCATTATTGAAAATTAGCGCCAACCCAATCCGGGCGCCACATGCTCTAAAATAGAAGACAATACATGTAGATTGTAATCAACTCCTAATGTATTGGGTATTGTCAAAAGGATGGTATCTGCCTCCTGAATCGCTTCGTCCTCTGCCAATTCTTTTATGAGTTGATCCGGCTCTGCAGCATAGCTTCTTCCGAAAATGGCCCGCTTATTCGCTTCAATCATTCCGATTTGATCAACCCGATTGGTTTCACGTCCAAAGAAATGGCGATCCTGGTCGTTTACCAATGCGAAAATAGACCGGCTCACCGACACCCTCGGTTCACGATTGTGCCCGGCTTTTTTCCATGCATCTTTGTACAATCTGATCTGCTCGGCCTGCTGTATATGAAAAGGTTTGCCACTTTCATCGTACTTCAGGGTAGAACTTTGAAGGTACATTCCATTTTCAGCGGCCCAAACAGCAGTAGCATTAGAAGCAGCGCCCCACCAAATGCGTTCCCGCAGTCCTTCCGAGTACGGTTCCAGGCGTAGTAAGCCCGGAGGATTCGGAAACATCGGATATGGATTAGGCTGGGCAAAGCCAACACCTTTTAACTTATCCAGGAATTCCAGCGCTTTACGGCGTCCCATTTCTGCATCAGTTTCTCCTTCGGTTAACTCATATCCGAAATAACGCCATCCATCGATTACCTGCTCCGGCGAACCTCTGCTGATTCCCAACTGCAACCGCCCCTCCGAAATTAAATCTGCAGCTCCCGCATCTTCCACCATGTACAGTGGATTTTCATAACGCATATCGATTACGCCTGTTCCCATCTCTATTTTGCTGGTTTTGGCCCCGATAGCCGAAAGCAAAGGAAATGGTGATGCCAACTGAGCAGCAAAATGATGCACGCGAAAATAGGCCCCATCTAAACCAATTTCTTCCGCTGCAACAGCCAGGTCAATAGATTGAAGCAATGTGTCACTCGCTGTGCGGGTCTTATAAGCAGGATGGTCAGACCAATGTCCAAACGATAAGAATCCTATTTTCTTCATAACTTCTTTTTCATACTGAAAAATAGGCCTTTATTATTTATTTTTTTGTTGTTGCAGGTAATGAAGTGCTATACACCCGGATGGAAGCGTCCTCGAATCTGCCAGTGTTAAATTTAGCCGACCCTGAAGGCTGGCGCCATCTAACAACCGTCTTCCCTGACCCACCAGGACAGGATGAACGAGAAAATAATATTCATCAACCAGACCAAGCTTTATCAATTCCGAAGGCAGGCTTACACCACCAATGGAAATATTTTTGCCTGATTGCTGTTTCAGCTTTAAGATTTCTTCTGCGAGGTTCTCACGAATAATCCTCGTATTACCTTCAACGTTGGTTAACGATCTGGAACAAACCACTTTGTCAATGGCGTCAAATGTTTGTGCAAATTCGTTCTCCACTTTTGTTCCGGATTGTTTTTTTGCGACGTCAGGCCAGTAAGGCACCATCAACTGATAGGTCTTACGTCCGTAGATGATCAGGTCAACGTCCTGCATGAGATCCGTGAAATACTCGACGGTCTCTTCGCTGCCACCAAATTTGGTATGGTCGCAGCAGCCATCTGGAGTCAGATTGATACCATAGATTACTTTTCTCATTTGATCGGTTTTAGTGTTACTAGTTCGTGATCATACCCGTGAGGATATACTTATCGATAATATAGGCGGTAATTGGCTTTAACTGGCGGCCAAAGACTACTGGGTGTGCTCCACCGGATGTATAGTATTCAATTTTCCCGTTAATTTTAGAATACCAAACCTTTCCTATGGCCTGGTAGGTGATGGTGTCCGGCCTGGTTATCTTCCTGAAATTTTTCAACTTCATTGTATCTAACGCTATAAGCATCGCATCAGGTACTTTCTGGTTACAGGGTATGGGTTCGTAATGATCTTCATGCCAATACATACAATCTCTGGAGTTCAGCATCTGATTTTTATCTTTCCACAACCACATGGTACCTGTTCCTAGTGCCAGCGATAACATAACTACGGCAGCCAGTGTTTTTGTGGATTTCCCCCCTATTTTTTTCTGATTATTGGGTCCAACGGTTCTAATACCCAGCCTTTCTTTTCCCATTGAGTCATCAATCCAGCCTGGAATTATTGGATTTTCAGGAATTACAGGATTTGCGGCTGGTTTATCGCTTTCAGCTTCGGGTGGGTTGACCAGGAAATCTGATGCCGTCACCTGATCACCTGCTGCCAGACTGGCATCATTTAACACCGAAGCTTCATTTATACCCTCATCGGCGGGAAAATTTTTCCCCAGTTCCCAGGGCCTGCCGGGAAAGTCAATTAGCCAGGCCAGGAGCTCTATATTCTTCACATCTGTATTTTCAGACTTCCCTTTCAGGTAATTCACCAACGGTCTGAACTTATCCGTGTCACATCGCTGAATGATAACATGACAGTTTCTCGATTCATTCAAATCCCCACAGAAATCTCTAATGACCTTTTCATCCTGCCTGGTTACATCTTTTGTGCATCTCTTCACACATTCATCTCTGAGTTTCGCAGGTGTGAGGTACATCAGGCCATAGGGTAGCGTATTGTTTACCTTCTTTCGTTCATACGCCTGCATGACCAGTTGTTGGTAGTCAGGAAAATATGTAGCCATAAATGAAAATATAGAACTGAATAATCGGAGTTAAACTCACATTCCCGGAATTATCAATGGAATATCAGGAATTACCGGAATTACTGGAATTACCTGCAAATCAACCACTTACCTCGAACTATCTTCGTTTTGCAATCAGGTAATGCCTCCCTTGCTAAGAGGCTCTCTGTACAGACTGATTCAACCCGGGTAAAGAAAGCGGAGGCCGGTAACCGGCTTGGGAAACGATCATCAGCTTCCGTAATCCACACCCACACTTCCCAAAAAACAAGAAGCGCTTCTTCACTGACTCGAAACTCCGCTGCCGGTTGCCCGGCAACCGGCGGTCTATTTCCTCAACATTCAAAAAATTAAACCAATGTTTTACATCATATTAAACCTTTTGCTTTCATTCTTCAGCCCCAGCCATTCCGTTAACGGCAATCATAATAATGGCGAACAGGTCACTACTCTTGAGGATACCGGTGGCGAAACCGGAACAATTCCTCCAAGAAGGATACCCTGATTTATAATGTCTGTGAGGCAGGAAAGTTCTTGCCTCACTTTTTTTAGTTCCCCGTCAATAATAATTCCTCAAAATTGAGAAATTCGATACTTTTAAGAGAAATAATCCCTGGTGCGCCCCTCAAACATCATTCTGTCCATACTCCTCAGCGGTCTTGTAGCCTGCACATCCAACCGGGAGCCCCCACAGCCGATTTCCATACCCACATTGGAAAAAGGTGAATCATTTTTCAATAAAAATAACGACTCTGCCTTTTATTATTTCAATCTGGTTGCAACGGGCGCTACAGACAGTTTGGAAATTGCAATGGCCTATACTTATATGGGTATCATCCAGGCATATGAGGGCGACCATTATGGGGGACAGGAAAGCCTGTTGAAATCCCTCGCTTATCTCGATGAACACAAAAGAGAAGACCAGAAATGCCTGAGCTCAGATTACCATGAGTTGGGCAATATCTGTCTTAATCTCAAAAATTATGAAGCAGCTATTGACTACTATCAAAAAGCACTCAAATATATAAAACATTCGGACTACGAGACCATTGCCTTAAACAGTATAGCCCTTACTTACCAAAAGAAAAGAGATTATGATCAGGCTATTGATCTATATAAATCCCTGCTGAACAGGAGTAAGGACAAAAAAGAATATGCCCGGGTACTTTCCAACTACGCTAAAACTAAATGGCTGAAAGATTCAGCTTATCCCGCGGGACCTGAGCTGCAACTCGCATTGCAAATCCGTAAGGATTCAAACGATATCAGGGGGCTCAATGCCAGTTACGCGCACCTGTCGGACTATTATTCGCTATCCTTACCTGATTCGGCGCTTTATTATGCCGGGAAGAGATATGAAATCGCCAGGGAAATGAAAAGTCCGGATGACGAAGTCGAAGCACTATCAAAACTCATTACTCTTAGCCCCACCAATCTGCTGAAACCTTATTTTACCCGTTACCAATACCTAACGGATAGTATCCAAACTGCAAAGAACGCAGCTAAGAACCAATTCGCATTAATCCGGTACGAAGCCGCAAAAAGTAAAGCCGACAATCTTCAGTTGCAAAAGGATAATGCACAAAAGAAAAACCAACTGATGCTGCAGCGATTCATATTAGCGCTAACCATCCTATTCTTCATTAGTGCCGGAGTTGTTTTAACTCTTCGGTACCGCAGACGCCGGCAACAGATAGAATTTGCATCCCGGCAGGCGATACAGGAACATCAACTTAAAACCTCGCAGAAAGTGCATGACGTGGTAGCAAATGGCTTGTACCGCATCATGACAGACCTTGAGTATAAATCGTCTGTAGACAGGGAGGAATTGATAGATAAGATTGAGGTACTGTATGAGCGATCCCGCGATATCTCGTACGAAAATCCCATAATTCCAAATATTCCTTTTGATGTTAAAATTAATGATTTGCTGAAGTCCTTTGGATCCGAGCATATCAAAGTCCTGATCGTAGGCAACGACTCTATGCTCTGGAGCCGGAGCAATACGCAGGTACAACATGAAGTTGAACATATTCTGCAGGAATTAATGATTAATATGAAAAAGCATAGCCAGGCCAATTCCGTGATGATAAAATTCGAAACTCAAAACGGCCATGTTCAGCTGCTTTATACCGATAATGGTGTCGGCATTCCCCCGCAAGTTAAGTATGGGAACGGATTACGGAATACGGTTTCCCGTATTAAAAGAATTGGCGGGCAATATACATTTGAACATCCTGCTAAAGGATTAAAAATTCACATTTCCTTCCCAATAGCTCAATCCTCATGATTACAAAAGTACTAATTGCTGAAGATCACGAAAGCGCCAATATTTCTGTACAAAAAACGCTGGAAGAACTTGCCATCAAGGATGTAGCATATGCCTATTATTGCGATGATGCTTTGTATAAAATAAAACAGGCAGTTAAATCCGAAAGCTCTTTCGATCTCCTTATCACAGATTTATCTTTCGATCCGGATGATCATAAGCAGGTATTATCTGGTGGTATCGATCTGATTGCTGCCGCCAGAGAAGTACAGCCTGACCTGAATATCCTGATTTTTTCATTAGAAAGCAGACCCGCTGTTATTGACCAGCTTTATAACAAGTATGGCATCGACGGCTTTGTACGCAAAGCCAGGAACGATGCCCGGGATCTTAAAGAGGCCATCCATGAAATAGCCCAACACCGACGTTACTTTTCACGTTATATCAGACAGTTGATCGATAAAAAGAATGCCTACTCCTTTTCGGAATTCGATCTCAGGATCATAACACTGCTTTCGCAGGGAATGCTGCAGAAAGACATACCTGCATATCTTCAACGCAACGGGATAACACCATCTGGCTTAAGTAGCATAGAAAAAAAACTCAATCAAATGAAAGAGGCACTTGGCTTTACCAAAAATGAGCAACTGGTGGCTTATTGCAAAGACTCAGGCGCTATATAAACATCTTCTGAAAAATATCGGATTACGGTTTCCCGTAAAAAAAGGAGGTGAGTGAAATATACTTTTGTTTCATAAATTTAAAATAGCACTATGAAACAGAAGTACTATGTAAACAACAATGCACAGCACAATGGCGATCATGAAGTTCACGCCATTACCTGTCGCTACTTTTCTATGATGTTTAACCGGACTTATCTGGGAGAATTTGAAACCTGCCAGGAAGCCGTCCGCGAAGCAAAGAAATTTTATCCAAAGTCGAATGGCTGTAAAGATTGCTCTAAGCCCTGCCATACAAGCTAAACAACCAAGCCGGTTCTCATATAAACCCTTTTCTCCGAATCGATCGAGCTATGAAACTCCTATATGTCTGGTTGCTTATAAGCTATGTCCATTGCAAACCAATAACAGTGTATATCTGTGACAGCAGAGGCGCTACGAAGTACCATTATAACTCGAATTGCCGTGGGTTGAGCAATTGCAAGCATAACATCATCAGCATTCCACTTGAGAAAGCGTTGGAAACCAGAACCCTTTGTAAGTGGGAGCAATAAACTGGCAGCAACTGAAAATATGTTTCAATAAACTCCAAACGATGTTATTATGACAACTCCAAACGATGCGCCGTATAAATATTTGCAGTTTAAGGGAGACCAATTTTATCGCAGATATATCCAGGAAGATATTCCGGCAAAATCTCCTCCGGCACAACCTCAGGAGCTGGATTCTCTGAACGTCAGATCTCACGGCAGTTATGGTGCACTTTTATTTCACCCTAACTGGAAAGCAAAACGAAAGGAAATACTTCACCGCGATATGTATCGCTGTGTACACTGCCGTAGCGATAAAGACTTACAGGTACATCACCGGCAATACCACTTTATAGCGAGCGAGCAAAAATTCAGCCCTCCCTGGGATTATCCCGGCCATTTACTCATTACGCTTTGCGAATCCTGTCATAACAAAGGGCATAATAAATATAAAGTGCCGACAATCACTATTTAATAAAATATGTATGAGCTTATTTGATATTTTCAACCGGCAGCGCCAAAACGGACACTCCCACACGATCGCAATTGAAAATGCAATACCTGATATTCCGGAATCTACTTTCATTGAGAAGGAGTTACCGGAAAAGGAGCCGCCTGAAGGAAAATCTGTTGCGCCGCTCAATGGTGGAATACATCTTTTATACGATTTCCTTGACAAAAATTATGAATCCAAAGGGTACAATGATGCATTGATTAATCCGGACGCCACTCACCTGGACCAAAATGTGATCGCGTTAAAGAATGACCTGGAAAGATCTATCCGAAAAGTAAAAACGTTTTATGAAGACTTTATCCGGCAAATCAATTTTCACATCTCGAGCAGGAGCAGAAGTGGCATGATAGATACTGTAGAAGAGCTGACCATCAAGAAGGAAATTGCAGAGAGCCATATCAAACAGGTCAAAGAAATCGAGGAGCAGGCAAAAATTAACGAGGGTGTTGGTCATGGTATCATTATCAGCTATACCCGCGGATTCAGGAATGGTCTGGCGGCAATTTCCAGTCATATCATTCTGAACAAAAACTTTTAAAATCGAATGTTATGAAACATCTATGGATCCGTTTCGGCTGCTTCATGACCGGATACAATTACAACATACTGCGAAATTGCAGCGAAGCCGCTTTTAAATCCGTGAAAAAGTATACTGCAGCCATGCTGATCGTTTGCATTCTGTGGTTTTTTATCGGCTTTACTTTTGCGCATCGTTACTTGTCACTCAGCCTGCCCGGTTGCATATTTGCGGGAGTGCTCGCCACTGTAATCATTGTACAGGTTGAAAAGCAGATTGTCTTGTCCATCAATCCAAGCCGGCTGCTGCTTTTTTTCAGAGGCTGCCTGGCTTTCATGATGTCTATTCTGGGCGCTGTGATTATTGATCAGATATTGTTCGAAAAAGATATTGAAATCGAGAAGATTTCATACGTCTCGGAAAAAGTAGACAGGATATTACCATCAAAAACGGAAGAATTAAGAAAGCAAATCGCCACGCTGGATACGACGATTGGGAAAAAAGAACTGGAAAGAGACAATTACATCGAGGATATCAGTAAACATTCAACGACAACTGCCACAACAACGCAAACAGCAACCAAACGGGTACCTGAGAAAACAGTAACAGCTTCAGGCAAGGATACCACTATTTGGAAAACGATACATGAGAATACTGTTGCATCTATGCTGGTGCCCAATCCCAAAATAGCTTTGTTGCCGTCCATTGACTCTACCATTGGCGCTATGCGGCAACAAAAAGCCCAAAAGGAAAACGAACTGCTTCACATTAAACCTGCACTTGAAAAGGAAATGAAAGCAAGTACAGGATTTTTGGATGAGTTAACAATCATGACGCACATGTTATCCTCGTCTTACGTTGCATTAGGTTTCTGGTTCCTGTGGATTTTGTTTTTTTTGTTTATAGAGATGCTGGTACTATTTAGTAAGATGGGAGACCGGTCTAATGATTACGAAAAGGTCGTATTGCACCATATGAATCTGCAAATGCGACGGCTCGATGCCCTTGGAAAAGGATTTGAATGATGAAATGCGCTCTAAATAAAAAGCCTTCAAATAATATTCGAAGGCTTTTTATGCGGGATGGAAGGACGTCCAGTCGAACATCTTATATCTCTTCTAATCTTTTTAGATCAACCAGAACCATATCCATCTATCTATATTTTATTACTTTCAATATAATTAATTAATAAAATATTTATATTACAAAAGCAGTATTCCAAAAACTCATATTATAAACGTGGGAATTATTCTGAAATGGTGAGCAGAGTTTTTCAAACAGGAGTCCTAAAAAACATTATCTGATTTGATGTTTATCAAAGTACCAATGAGCCTTACCTGCCAACATATAGGGTATCCCCCTATAGGGGGGCTATTTTTCTAAAGTTTTATCTTAATTGTCGTTAAGTCCTAAAAAAGCCATGTTAGTGTCAATGATAACACGGCTTTTTCGGGACTTGCCTTTTCTACAGCAGCTACCGTCGATGAACTATGTACTAACGCTGCATCCGGACGGATAGTTGATTTATCATGGACATGGTAGAGATTCTTCAGTATAAAAACCGTCCCGTCTTTATTTTACTCTCCCGACAAATCTCTTTCTTCAAAACATCGGGCCCTTTAAGGCCACGTGTATTAAACTCGATGCTGTCTTTGGGCTGATTGCCGGCAGGCGTAATACGGATAACATAATCTGTTTCCTTCTCCAACGTCATAGTAATGGTTCTTCCGGGGGTTGCTATGAAGCACCAGCCAATGTTACGCTGCCGGTTGTACAGATATATGCAGGCATTATAATAGCGTGGGCATACCGTACCTTCAAAAGGAATCTCTAAGGCCGGTCGCGCCAGGGGTATTATATCCCTTCTTTGCGGCGCATGCCAGCTATAAATATCATCGTCGCCCTTCCCACCAGCTCTGTTGGACGAAAGATATCCGCTCCCATCTTCCCGGCTCACAAAATAAAAATCGTCCCCGGACGTATTCATGGGATATCGCATATTTTCCGGAGTTGTCCACTGTGCCTTGCTGCCGTTAGATTTGAAGATATCGAAACCGCCCATACCAACAAAGCCTTTGCTGGAATAATAGAGATTTCCATCAGCTCCTATAGTAGGAAATTCTTCTTCATCTGTTGTGTTAATGATTGGGCCGCAGTTCCGGGGCGTTCCCCAGGAACCATCTGCCTGCCGTTCGCTATACCAGATATCGGTGGCGCCTTGTCCACCGGGCATATCTGAGGCAAAATACAGGATGTTGCCATCTTTGCTCAAAGCAGCATGCCCCACTGAATATTCGCCTGGTTTATTATAGGCAAATGCCGTTGGCTGTGCCCATTTCCCATTACCATCTTTCTTACTGACATACAATTCCAAACGCCTGTTACCCGATATCGTCACCTTTTCTATTTTTTCTTTCACCGTAACAATGCGGCGATCTGGTTCTGTTACAGTGAACCAGGCCGTCTGGTATCCATTATCAAAGGCTACAGGCCCTACGTGGTACCGGTACTGGTTAAACGCTGAAGAAAGATCGCTCAGGTAAACGTTTCCATACCTACTGCTATCTGCGAGATACAATTTATAATAAGGGTCGTTTGTACGGCCATAGTTGTTCTTATTCACTTTGCTACCATAAGCCAGCTGGTCCCGCAACAGGGAATCCGACATAAATACAATACCATTAGGGTACCAGGTAGCTCCCCAGTCAGATTTTGCTGTATTGAGCCTGGTCACATTCCGGATATCATCCATCGTTGGTTGCTGCATCCATTGAACAGCAGCATCACAACCAGCGATCCTGTTTTCCACCTGGCGGGCCTGGTTGGTCTTTTGGGCATATTGCTGAAAGGCTGTTTTGGCAGCATCATATTTGCCCAGGCTTTTCAACATATCGCCATAATACAATTCATCGGTGGGGTCTGCACCCTGCATTGCTATTAATTTCCCATACCACTCAGCTGCATTGGCATAGTCATTTATTTTCCGGTAACACTCCGCCAAACGCTCCAGGTTTTTTATACTGACCTTCTTCTTTTTTGCCATTCTCTTATAGAGATTAGCTGCTTTGGCATAATCTTGCTGCAGGTAATATATGGTTGCCTGTTGTACTACAGATCTTTGTTCCTGGGCGCATACATACCGGGCCATCAAACAGCAAAATATAATTCCAACCGTTTTCATCATGTGGTTATTAACTAAGTGGAAAGCTTTCATGGTGATCAGAAATATCTTGGACTGAGTATACGTGTTCTTTTCCCGGGAAAGGTAATACCCAGGGATATTTCATGGGACCCGTTCTGGGCAGAAGCCAGTTTACTGATCGTAAGATCATAGGCATACCCTATCCGGAACCGGTCATTAGCATAAAATTCAACCACTGCACTGGCAGCATCGAGCGGGTCAAGGTAGGAAGGCAGATTTGACTTGTTCCACAAACGCACGCCTGTTCTGTACGAGCCCCCTACCCACAGTTTTTCTGCGATCAGTAAAAATGCCGTCAGATCCACATTAGTAGGGCCTTTGAAATCTTCCTTTATCAAAATTGAAGGTTTGAGTTTGAAGTTCTCACCCAGATCAAACACTGTTCCTGTTGTAAGATACAGGTGTTGTGTTTTGCGGATCGTTTTGTATTGATACCCTTTCCAATAATACCGGGTAGGGTCGGTATACAATGAAAACAGGTCCATGACCGATGCACTGGCATAAAACCGGGGGGTAAAATAATAAATCCCGAAACGCGCATCCGGAATAAGCGTTGACACCCTCGCAGCTGGGATGGTGGGATCTCCGTCATCGTTGAACTGCAGCGTAGTTCCATCAATAGAATACTGTGTAGCTCCGGCGCCTATGCCTAAACATAAACGCCTGGTACCATCTTCATCCA
The DNA here is from genome assembly GCF_037893185.1 of Chitinophaga sp. 180180018-3. Taxonomy (NCBI): domain Bacteria; kingdom Pseudomonadati; phylum Bacteroidota; class Chitinophagia; order Chitinophagales; family Chitinophagaceae; genus Chitinophaga; species Chitinophaga sp. 180180018-3. The sequence goes on from NZ_CP140772.1 coordinate 5,434,537, forward strand.
ATGGAATACGGTAAGAATACATTCCGTAAAATGCAGTAGCATCCTGCGGCCCCAGCTTATCGTATGTTACCTGTAGCCCCAACCCCACCCTTTCGTCTTTTGATTTAACTACTCCATCCACCGAAACAGCTGCAGTGACCGGCGCCCCGGGAAAGCCAACCCATTGCTTTCTGTAAATAGTATTCAGATAGAGATCTTCCTTATAGCCGGCGTAAGCGGGATTTACACTCAACATGTTAAACACATATTGACTAAACTGCAGATTCTGCTGCCCTCCTGCCAAAGCAGGAAAGAGCATTAATCCTCCTATACACTGTAACAACGCCCGGTTCCATCTTGATATATTATACATAACAATTTTTTTTCGTTTACGTAATTATCTCAATAATTCTATCCAGCCTTTATATACACGTTCTCCTTCCGGTGTCCTCAGTTTCAATATATAGTAGTAGGTGCCCTCATTCAAACCATTTCCATCCCATTTGTTATCATAGTCCTTGCTCTGGTATACCATATTACCCCACCTGTTATAGATGAACAAACCACTACCAGGATATTTGCCTAATCCCAGGATCACAAAGCGATCGTTCTTACCATCTCCATTCGGGGTAATAACATTTGGAATAAATATCTCATCACTCGCCGTTATCGTTACTACCGATGTATTGGAACCTGGCGCCGGATCATTTTCGTTGCCCTGTATGGTTGCCGTGTTCTGGATACTACCACCGCTTATTATCTGCACGGTATAAGTGAGTGTAAGCGCATCTGTGGTGCTCACATCCCCGATGCTCCATATAATGCTGCGGCTTGCCGGGTCATAGTGCGCCTCTCCTTTCGTTACTATTATATCGGCAGGCATACCCAATGCAACCGGCAGTACATCTGTAACAACAACGCCAGTAGCAGCATTTGGCCCATGATTACTTACTTCGATCTTATATCCGATACGTTTTGCAATTACATATGGCTGCGGTATCACTACCGTCTTACTAACTACCAGGTCGGCCGATCTCACTGAATTGATGTCCACCTTAGCAGTGTCTGGTACCGACGTTGCAGGTGGGCCGGTAATGATAGCAGTATTGCTGATGGTACCCTGATCAAGCAATACCATGTCGTATGTGAGGGTAGTGCTTTGGCCGCTCGTTAATGAATCTATTGACCAGGTAGCTGTATGTGATGCTGCATTATAACTTACTGTTCCAAGACCAGGCTTGCCAAACACCGGTGCTGGCAGGTTATCACCTGTAAGCACATCCGTTACTACCACATCTTTAACTGTAACAGCACCACCGTTATTAACGGTCAATGTATACGTTACTTTATCTCCTGCCTTATATGGGCCTGGCGTTACTGTCTTAGTGATATGCAGCTGGGGTTTCGCTACCACTGTTGTGATAACCGGAGGCGTAGTATTATTGTCCGGTACGTTATCTGTCACTCCCGACGGAGGAGTCACCATGGCTGTATTATTCAATGCACCGATGGTGGCTGCTGTACCGGAGATAAGGATACTTACGCTGCCATTGGCAGGCAAAGTAGCCATCGTGCCGGTCACATTATTACCGCTTGCACTGACAACAGTACCTGCCGCGCCGTTTGACTGGCCCTGAACGGTAGCAGTTACTCCTGTCACCCCTGCAGGCACTGCATCGCTGAAGGTAGCGCCGCTTACACCAGACGGACCGGCATTGGTTATTGTTACCAAATAGCTGATAGCGCTTCCCTGCACCACTGTAGCCGGTCCTGTTTTGGTAATTTGCAGGTCTGCTACTTTACTTACCGTTGTTATAACAGGAGGTGTAACAACAGCCGGTTGACCAGGAACGTTAGCTGTAGCGGTATTTACCAGTTGTCCGCCATAGTCGGCAGGAACTGTTCCGGTCACTGTTATCAGGATGCGATTGCCGGCACCCGCGCCAATATTGGCAGTTACATTGATGTTATTACCGGTACCGCTGCTACCGGCGGTAACATTACCACTACCTGCAACGGAAGTTGTCCAGTTAACATTTTTCAATACAGCAGGCACCGTATCAGTGATAACAACCCCTGTGGCATCACTCGGGCCACTATTACCGGCTGTAATCTGGTAGATCACCTGGTCGCCTGTGCGGGCAATGGTAGGTCCTGTTTTTTGCAGGGTTACACCTGGCTGCTGTATAATCTTCGTTATCACCGTATTGCTATCAGGCGTAGTTGTCACCACGCTAGACGGTACTTTTACATGGGCTGTATTGGTAACCGTAGTTGCGGTGGTTTGCTGCAGCGTTCCGGTAATAGTGATACGCAACTGACTACCGCTGGTGGCAGCTGCCTGGATGCTGATATTATTGCCCGTACCACCAGCCGGACCGGTAAATGTAACGTTACCGGCTACACGCACTGCCTGCCAGCTCTTAACAGTAATGAGCGATGGTACAACATCAGTGACTATCAGGGTATCAAGATCAGATGGACCATTATTGGTTACATCTACGGTGTAGGTAATATCACCGCCTGCTGCCAATTGGGCCGGTCCACTCTTAGCTATCAATACATTGGCTTTACGCTGCACATTCGTCACTGTTGTATCTGTAGTTACCGGCGGATTACCAGGAGTAGCTACTTTAGCGACGTTCTTCACCTGGCCACTGAAATTCGGATCCAGTTTTCCATTGACGGTTACTACGATTTGATTGCCTGCCCCTGCCCCGATATCACCTGTTACCGTTACCGCCGTACCTGAACCAATAGCGCCCGTAGTAACGGTGGCGTTTCCGGAGGCAGTCGCTGTCCAGGTAACATTATTAATACCTGCCGGCACATTATCTGTAATCACTGCACCTATAGCTTTACTTGGCCCGGCGTTCGTCACTGTTACAACATATGTTACAGCATCCCCGCCCTGGGCAGCAGATGGCGCAGCTTTAGTGATATGCAGTCCTGGCTGATTGGTTACCTGGGTTGTTACAGGCACACTGTTAACCGGTGTTCCACCTGGAGGTACAGCAGTGGCAGTATTCGTAATGGCGCCTGTAAACGTTGGATCAACCACGCCATTGATAGTGATAGTTATTTCATTTCCGGCGCCGGCAGGGATATTAGCCTGTAACTGTATATTATTACCACTGCCACTATTGCTGCCAGTGATGGTAGTATTAGTACCCGTTGCCGCGGCTGTCCAGGTAACCTTTTGCACCTGTGCAGGCACGAGGTCAGTGATACTTGTATTGATGGCATCAGATGGGCCTGCATTCGCGATCACAACAGTGTACACAATGGCCTGTCCGGCAATCACACCTGACGGTCCACTCTTAATGACACTCAATCCCTGTTTATTACTGATGGTTGTATTTACAGAACTGGTAGCAGGCGTTCCACCCGGCAACGTAGCTGAAGCAGTATTGGTTATTACTCCGGTGGAAGAGGAAGCAACAATGCCTGTAACAGTAATACTGATCTTGTTACCAGTACCAGCTGTTATATTACCGGTTAAACTGATGTTGTTACCAGTACCACTATTTTGGCTCACACTGGTACCTGTACCTGTAGTTACTGCTGTCCATGCCACTTGTTGGATCTGTGAAGGCACAACGTCAGTGATGCTGATATTGCCGGCATTGGAAGGCCCGTTGTTAACGATATCTATGTTGTAGGTAACCGGCGCTCCTGCGAAAACAGTAGTCGGGCCACTCTTCGTAATTTGTAATGCTGCCTGGCTGACCACATTGGTGCTTACCGGCGGTCCGGTAACTGTAGTGCCTCCATTTGGTGTAGCCGTAGCCGTATTCACCAGCGTGCCGCTGAACGATGGGCTCACGGTGCCTGTCACGCTGATCACCATCTTATTACCTGTTCCGGCAGGCAGGTTGCCTGTAATATGAACAGTATTACCACTGCCGGCACCACCAGTCAACACTGCGCCCCTGCCAGCTGAAGTAGCCGTCCAGCTTACATTTTGCACTGCAGCAGGCACCGCATCATCAATGCTCAGGTTCACGGCATCTGAAGGACCGTTATTGACTACCGTGATACTGTATGTTATCTGGTTGCCCGCCGCAACAGCAGCAGGGCCACTCTTAATTACCTGCAACCCGGTTTGCTTATTGACAATTGTAGATACCGTACTGATAGCCGGGGTAGGATCAATAACTCCTGCCGGCGGTACAGCGGAGGCTGTATTGGTCAATGTACCGGTAAATGCTGCATCTACCATACCGGTCACCGTAACAACAACTTTACCAGTGCCTGCTGGCATACCAGCAGTAATATTGATGGTATTACCTGTACCGGATGCCGCATTCACAGTGGCTCCGCCGGATACGGCAGCATTCCAGGTCACATTACTGATACCAGCCGGTATATTATCTGCAATGGTTGCACCGGTAACATCTGCCGGACCAGCGTTCGTTACTTCAAATGTATAGCTGATCTGTTGTCCTGCATTGATGTTGGCCGGGCCGGTTTTGATGATATTAAGATCAGCCGACTTGTTGACAGACGTAGTAAATGAACTTGTTTTAATAGTTCCTGATGTAGCCGTTGCCGTATTGGTGATAGAAGAACCAGCTGCCGGAGAGATGGTGCCGGTAATAGTAATCAGAATCTGGCCCGGACCATCGGTAGTACCTTCGATCGCAGCCTGCAGATTAATATTATTGCCACTTCCGCTTGTTGCATTTACAGTAGTACCACCGTTACCTGTAGCGGTGGCTGTCCATGTCACATTAGTGATCACCGCCGGCACCGCATCTGTAATAGTTACAGGTGTAATATTAGATGTGCCGGTGTTGCTGACAGTCACCTTATACACAATCTTATCCCCTACATTGGCTTCTGCAGGGCCACTCTTACTGATCTGTAATCCAACATCCGTATTGATGTTCGTATTAATAGTGCTGGTATTGGTTGCCGGTACCGTTTCTGTAATACCTGCAGGCGGTGTTACAGTAGCGGTATTACTGATGGTACCCGGCGCAGCGCCTGCATTTACAACGCCATTGATATTTACCGTTATGCTATTGCCCGCACCAGCCGGAATGTTACCGGTAACAGTCAGGTTACTGCCTGCCAGGCCGGTAGTAACCACCTGGGCTGTACCACTCGCAGTAGCTGTAAACGTGATATTGGTTATCTGGGCTGGTATTGCATCCTGTATTACAGCTCCCGGCACATCTGAAGGGCCGTTATTGGTAATAAGCAGCTGGTAACTGATTGGCTGACCAGCAGCTTTATCAGCCGGGCCTGTCTTGATAATAACCAGGTCTGCTTTCCTGTCTACGGAAGTAGTTACCGTACTGGTAGCAGGTGTTGGATCAGTGGCGCCCGGCGGAGGTGTGGCAGTAGCTGTATTTTTCAGCGTTGTCACGGTGGTAGCAGGATCTACTTTACCATTTACAACAATAGTAACATTGTTTCCTGTGCCAACTGGTATATTAGCAGTGAGGTCCACATTACCAGCGCCTGCGGCAGCACTTACAGAAGTGCCCGTTCCATTAGCAGTGGCGGTCCAGGTGACATTTTGCAAACCTGCAGGAATTACATCAGTGATATGACTGCCGGCGGCGTTAGCCGGACCTGCATTAGTAACCACAATGGTATAAGTCACCTGCTGACCGGCAGTCACCTGCTGAGGACCGCTCTTTACAATATTCAGGTCGGTGATGTTATTCACCTGGGTAGTAACGGTGCTGACAGATGGCGTTTTGCCCGGTACTGCTGCAGTAGCGCTATTGGCAATGGATGCCGACGTATAGGCCGGATCAACTACCGCATTTATGGTAAATGTAATTTTATTGCCAGCTCCTGCGGGAATATTACCGGTTACTGCAATATTGCCATTTCCGGAAGCAGCGCTCACCGTAGTACCAGCGCCTGTAACGGCCGCTGTCCACGAAACCTGCTGTAAACCGGCTGGTAAATTATCGCTGATGGCAACATCATTAGCATTGGATGGTCCGCTGTTGGTAACGTCGAGTGTATATACAACAGGCTGTCCTGCTGAGATAGTAGCCGGTCCGCTCTTCACTATTGCCACGTTAGGATCATTGGTAATAGCTGTTGCCTTAGAAGCCGATACCGGTGTTTTACCGGTTACGCCGGCCGTTGCTGTATTGGTGAGCGTTCCGGAGAAAGACGAGTCTACCGTACCATGGATGGTGATACTTATATTATTAGCAGCTCCCGCAGGAATGTTGCCGGTGACGTTGACATTGCCTGTTCCGGCAGATGCGCTGACACTGGCGCCTGTACCGTTGGCTACCGCTGTCCAGCTGGTATACAACAGGTTTGAAGGAAGCACGTCTGTAATGG